>ONCM01000013.1 GCA_900316305.1 uncultured Bacteroidales bacterium
CGAAAAGCTGGCCATCATGGCGAAAGCCACCCACTTCAACCCCGTCGATATGGTGTGCGCCATCAAGAACTACAAGGGCGAGAAGTTCGACCTGCTGCAATATGTTGACCCCAACACGGGCTTCATTTCCTCCAAGTCATACAACGGCAAGATCTTGAAAGCCATGGAGTTGCCTGGTCTCTGGAACGGCGCGATGGCCGACTGGATCACCGTGTTCGTGGAGGTGCCGTTGGCCACGTTCAACCCCGTGAAGACGGTGTTTGATCTGCTGAAACGGAACTAGGACTTGAGACTTTTGGACGATGAAAGACGATGAAAGACGATGAAAGACGATGAAAGACGATGAATGAACGATGAAAGACGATGAATGAACGATGAAAGACGATGAATGGTATATTGTACCGTATTCCATTCATCGTTTTTCATCGATAATATTCATCGATAATATTCATCGATTAATTTCATCGATCAATTTTCATCGTAAAAAATCGTATCTTCGCCGCATCATTCAAAATCCCCCCAAATGAATCCCGGCAAGAACAAATGCGCGTATTTGAAAGAGATACGGAAACGAATTGCCACGGAGAACGGCATCCCGCTGGAGCAACGCGAGTGTACGTTCAAAGGCGAGTGTTCCGGTACGTGTCCCTTCTGCGAGGCGGAGATGCGTTACATCGAAAAGGAGCTCCATAAACGCAGAACCCTTGGAAAAGCAGTTACCGTTGCGGGTATTGCGCTGTCGTCGGTAATGCTGTTCCCCGCCTGTGGGCCGAAAAATGCGCTCCAAGGCGAACCCGAACTCCCCTCCGAGCCGGACACCACGCTGACCGTCACCGACACGGTGCCGGCGGACACGGTAGCGGAGATACCTGCGCCTCCGCCATGGGATCCCGGATACTCGCCTTTATTGGGGTTGCTTGAAGAAGAACCCTGGTTCAGCGATGAGGGGTTTCCGCCTGAGTACGACACTCCGCAGCAATGGTTCAATAACCAGCTGCAGGATTCGGCATTACGGGCCAAAATTGTGGAAAATGTCCACAATGCCGTTTGGCTGGAATATACCACCAACGACAATGGATTTGTGGATGATGTGAAGATTTACGGTTTGCCTAAAGATTCCATCGGACAGGAAATCAAGAAGGAGTTGAAATCCATCCTGTTCAAGATGCCCCAGTGGGACACCGCCAAAACGGAATCTCCATATCACAGGGTTGCTTTGTGATGCTCGGATTGTGGCTGCCATAAATAATGAACAATCTTATGATGATTACGGATTTCCGGACGCCGTTGCAGCATTCGGAATTTTTATATTTTTGCCCGTTTTTCGTGCGGATGATGCGATGACGCACTGCCTCGGAGAGGCAACACGCGCGAAGCGCAATTAACCCCACACAAGCGCAGCGCAGTGTGGGGAAAAAACAACAAAACCGCAAACCAATGGCTAACAACGAAGTCAAGAAACTGGCCGGACAGACGGTCATATACGGCGGGAGCACCGTACTGGCGCGCCTCCTCAACTACCTGCTGGTGCCGCTCCATACCTACATCTTCCAAAACGCGTCGGATTACGGCGTGGTGGGCGAGCTCTACGCTTGGACCAGCCTCTTCATCGTGATCCTCACCTACGGCATGGAGACCGCCTTCTTCAAGTTTTCGCAGGACGACAGCATCAAAGACCGCGTCTATAGCACCGTGGTGGGGTCGCTGTTCGTCACCTCCACCCTCTTCATCGTGCTATGCGGAATCTACTCGCAGCCCATCGCCGACTGGCTGCAATACCCCAACCATCCCGAATATGTGCGCTGGTTCTCCGTGATTATCGGCGTGGATGCGCTCACCTCCATCTTCTTCGCACACCTGCGGTTTCAGAACCGGGCGATGACCTTTGCGGCGGTGAAAATCACCAACATCCTCGTCAACGTGCTGCTCAACCTTTTCTTCCTGCTGCTCTGTCCGTGGCTGCTCACCAAGAACCCCGATTCCGCCTTCGTCAACGCGATTTACAACCCTGAAATCGGGGTCGGCTACATCTTTATCGCCAACCTTGTGGCCAGCGTGGTCACCCTGCTGATGCTCTTCCCGGGTATCTTCAAGCAGAAGTTCGTCTTCGACTGGCAGCTGTGGAAGAAGATGTTCCGCTACGCCTTCCCGTTGCTGATTTTCGGTCTGGCCGGCATCGTGAACGAAACGATGGACCGTGTGCTGCTCAAGCGGCTGTCGCTCGTCCCCGACCCGCAAGCCTCCGTGGGCATCTACAGCGCTTGCTACAAGATCTCCATCATGATGACCATCTTCATCCAGGCTTTCAAATACGCTGCGGAGCCCTTCTTCTTCCGCAAAGCGAAGGACAAGGACGCGAAAGAGACCTACGCCGAAGTGATGACCGCCTTTGTGCTGGTCTGCTCGATCATCTTCGTGGGCATCATGCTCTACATCGACCTCGTGCAATATTTCGTTGGACCGGGCTACCGCGTGGGTCTGCCCATCGTGCCTATCTTGCTGATGGCCAACCTCTTCCTCGGTATCTTCTACAATCTTTCAATCTGGTACAAGCTCACCAGCCAGACCAAGTTCGGAGCCTACATCGCTATCTTCGGAGCGGTCATCACCCTGGTTCTCAACTGGTTGCTGATCCCGCGTTTCGACTATATGGGTGCAGCCTGGACCACCTTCGCCTGCTACTTCTCCATGATGGTCGTCTCCTACCTCCTCGGTCAGAAGTACTACCATGTCGATTACGACCTCAAGCGCATCCTCTTCTACCTCTTCTTCGCGGTGGCCGTCTATGGCCTGAGCCTCGGTGTCAATAAGCTTTTCGGCATCGAAAAGGTTTGGGTACGGTTGGCGGTGAACACGGTGATTTTGATCGGGTATTTGGGAGTGCTGGCGTGGATGAACCGGGAAGAACTTAAGAAGTTAGTAGTTAGAAGTTAGTAGTTAGCAGTTGTAACGGGAAGTATCAGATAAACTTTCGCGTGCCGGAGGCACGAAAGCTCAATAACCCCATACAAGCGTAACGCAGTGGAGCGCAGTGTGGGGTAGCGGAAGCGACGCGGGACAGGCGTGCAGGATGCACGCTACTAACTCAGGAGCAAGTTGTTTGTCGTTTACCTATGATGCTGTAAAACAATCGAACACAAAACAACTAAAACTTTTTCTTTCAACAAACTGCAACCTTTCGAGTTTTTTGCATCATAATAACAGACAATGTTGTTGTTTTTGCAGCGTCGTTTTCTTCAGATAATGTTTAATGGACTTCGCATCATCTGCGAAAACGATGTAAATAGTGACCAACCAGAAGTCCCCTATATTATGAAAAAAGCAATATCAGAAAGTTTTTCCGAACACAAAACAGCGAAAATACTATTGATTGTCTCTGTCTTTTTGTGGGTGGTTTTCGTTATGGTGCGCTTGTTGCTTCCTAAAGGGACGTTCCTAATTGGACAAGCTGACGGCTGGCTGTTTGCTGCAGCGATGCTTTTTTCTTGGATTTCGTGCGGCTTTTGGCTGGCAATCCTTATCCGCCAGTGTCATTGGGGTGTCAAAATGGCTTCATGGTTTGCATATAGTTTTGCTACGATAGGCTGGTTATTCCTTTTTTATGTTGTAGGTTATGTCAAATTAGGCGTGCTACCCGACTGGTACGTCAAAGCCCAAAACAACAAACAGTATGCCATTCGAGGCTATTTTGACTGTTCGTTTTATACGATGTCCCTCTATCATAAAGAGGGCCTCTTGGAACGTCCTGTTTGCTTCCTTGACTATTACTATGATGTGGAAGACCTCACTTTATCTGTATTTGAAGACCATGATTCTGTCGTGGTAAAATGCAAAGACCTTTCGACTCAAACAAAACGGACCGACATATACCATTTCGACGGTAGCCTATACGAGAACATTATTTTGGACGAATAATCGTATCTTTGCCCCCAAATTCAAAAACGAAAAAATATGATAAAATACCTGAAAAACCTGATGTCGATTTGTTTATGCGTGATATCGAGTGCGTTGTGTATCGGTCAGAACGTGAAGATTTACGACACCTCCAATTCCGGACTGATTGACAATGACCTTTGGGCCGTGGTAGTGGATCATGACGGCAACAAATGGTTGGGTACTCTCAAATACGGGTTGGTCAAATTCGACGGCGACACGTTCACCGTTTTCAACAAGGAGAACTCCGCCATCAAAGGCGATTGCGTGACGACGCTGTTCGTGGATTCAAAAGGGAACCTTTGGGCAGAATATTCACGCCCGGAGGAGGGAATCGTCAAGTTTGATGGTGAAAATTGGACGGTTTTCACAGCTGCCAGCTTGGGAGTCGAAAGCATTGATGTGCGAGACATCCGCGAAGCCTCCGACGGAGCAATATGGTTCGCCCTTGCTAACAAAGTGGTAATATACAAAGACGGGACTTGGTCCACGATGAAAATCCCCTACGATAATATTCTCTGCATGGATGTTCGGGAAGACGGCACCATCGTGCAGTACGCAGTTGCTCATTTATTCAAACGGGAAATGGAAAAAATACACGGAGAAGAATTCCGAACTGCAATTGGGCACCATCCGCGGTCTGAAGTTCCGTCCCGACGGCGCTTTGATGATCGGTTATGGCGGCGGTTTCGGCGGCGGTGGACTCACTGTGCTGAGCAGCAACCTCAAAGTGTGGACCCATTACAACAAGTCCAACTCTCGGATTCCCGACCACATGATCCGCGACATTGAATACGACGGCAAAAACTACTGGATGGCCTCAAACAACGGATTGGTGAAAAAGGACGGGGTTGACATTTCTGCGGTTTTCTTCAGGGAAGGGATGTTCAAAAATGTGATCTCCGACATCGACCTCGAGGGCAAAATCCTATGGATTGCCACCAATTTCGGTCTGATCAAATATGAACCATGAAGTTCTTAGGACAACTACAGGGCAAGTATAACACCCCACAAGCACCCTACAAGTACCCTACAAGTTCCGGATGGCATACAGACAGATGATTCCACACGTCACCCGCGACAGAAATACCTGCTAACGGTGAAAGGGTTGGCGTTATATCGCGGGGGCGAATATTTTTTTGTTTCTACAACGTGACATTTTGTCAACATTCGTGTCCGTAAAAATTTGTATTTTTGTCACTATATTTTTCATCTGAATATCTTGGCTTAAGCAATCGCAAAAACAGGTGAAAAAAAACGAGAATGAAAAATAGAAAGAACTTTATAGTATTAAATTAAAATCAAGATGCTTATGAAAAAACATGTACTTTTTTTCGCGCTGATGTTTGCTGTAACATCCTTTTTGACAGCGCAAACCGTTGTCTTTAGCGACAACTTTGATTCTTACACGGCTGGCAGCCACCTTGCCCAAGTTAATTCAGCTTGGACAACATGGACCAATGCGCCTGGTGGAAGTGACGATGGCGTTATTTCCAACGCTCAGGCTTATTCCGCGCCCAATTCTCTGTACATTGAGGAGGATATAGACCAAGTCTATCCTTTCAACAGCTACACCAGCGGACACTATATCATCGAATTCAAACTATACATCCCCTCTGGGACTCATAACCCTTCAGGTCCGGGTGCCTATTTTAACGTCCAGCACATCCTGCGCGGCCAATGGGCTTTGGAATGTTATTTCGACAACGACAGTACGGGTTATCTCCTCGTGGGCAACAGTCAGCACAACTTCAACTATTCCTACAACACATGGATTCCTGTCCAGATGGATCTAGACTTGAACAACGACCAAGCCTCCCTTACCATTAACAACAACCTCATTCACAGCTGGCCATTTCACTATACGCTCAGTACCACCACTGGGGACAATCGGTTGGATGCTGTGAATCTATGTGCGGGAACCGTTGAGAGAAAGATCTTCTATGTGGATGATTTTGTGGTGACCGAGGTCTCCGCCGCGCAATTTGGCGCCTTTGAAGTCTCCCCGGAAAGCATGTTGCTGGGTGTGGCTTCCAATTCCACGGCCACAGAACCGATTATCATGGGCAATCCCGGTGAGGGTGCCATTAATTTCAGAGTTGTTCCGACTTACGACATCCCGAACCCGAACCCCACTTCAACGGGAGTGACCGACTTGCATTATTACCAAGCTCAAACTCCCTATCAAGCCATCAACTCCTTCGATGGTAATTCCATAAATCTCGCAATTGGCATCCCATCCTCCGCATTGCAGTCGCATATCGGAAAAACACTCAACGAGATAGATGTTTACTTTTCCAGCAGTGTCGCCAACCCCAAAATACGTGTCTACGCCATGACCGACATGCTCGTCCAGAAGGGGCCTGGCGAGGTGGTTTATGAACAGACCTTCACTCCCGTGGACGGTTGGAACCATATACAGCTCACAACGCCCTACTTGATCGACGGAAGCGACCTTTGGTTCGGAATAGCATACGTGGAAACAGGAATAGCCGGCCACATCTACTTGGACGGTTATACGGCTAACGAATATAGCTGTTGGGCCAATAACGGCAATGGTTGGCAGAACCACTTCACCGGCTATGACTACAATTTGATGATTGGCGGTAAGATCGACGGAACGCCCATCGCCCCGTGGATCAACGTGGATCAACCCGACGGCACCATCGCCCCCGGCGGCACCGTTACGGACAACATTACCGTGAACACCAACGGCATGAGCCTCGGCGAAACCCACACCGCCAAACTCCATTGCTACTCCAACGACCCGGACAACAGTGCGGTAGTGATACCCGTCACCCTCACGATAACAACCGTTTCCGTCAACGAGCACAACCAGATAGAGGTGAGTGTCTATCCAAACCCGGCTGCCGACTATCTGCAGGTGAACTCCGAGGCAATCGAGCGCGTGGAGATCCACAACATGTCGGGTCAAAAGGTGTTCGACGGCTTCTATGGCGACAGCCATGTGGTGATTCCCACCGACGGAATGGCGCCCGGCACATACGTCGTGACCGTGACCGGCAATGGCACAAAAACCACCAAACAGGTGGTTATCCGATAGTTATCCTGTTTTTGAGGATTACGGGCGGAGAATCTCCGCCCGTTTTTTGTTTCCGGGAATCCAGTCGTTCCCTTGTCAACAACGTGCGCGCGTGTTTGCCGGTCGCTCTTCAAGCACTTTCCCGAAAACGTCAAATATTCCGATTCGATGGAGCAGGATGACATCGCCAACAGCGCGAAACACCTCGTGGAAATGTTTATTGCGGCCATCCTGGGAAATTAATTCATAATAATTGCTATTTTTGCGCCTTCTTTAAAAGAAGGGAAAAATAGTTTTAAGACAAACAGCTTGTAATAAACGACAATATGGACAACAAGGAGAACCCTTTTAGGAGAAAGCATAATGCCCTATCCGGCAAAACACCTTTTATCGCCCTGCTGCTGATTGTCAGCGCGTTGTCGGCTTTTGCACAAAAGGAAAAGGATTTCAACGAACGCGTCTCTCCTTGGTTTTGGGGCGTGACGGTGTCGCCCGACGGCGGACTATGGTGTGCGAATGAACACCAAGGACGTTTGTATCACGCCAAAGACATCCATTCCCTTTGGCATGGTGTGAAAACCATCGGCAAAGGGGATCCTGACAGTGAAAACTATGACGGCGGCGGGGAGATGTCACGCATCGTCTGCCCCGACAGCAACACCGTATTGATCTTCGGGGAAATTCATAACCCTTTCAAGCACAAACAAATCCGTAACGTATATTGGTATTCCGATGACAAAGGCAAAACGTGGGAGCCGAGGGTTTTCGCTGCCAACAAGTGTGTTATCAATACTTCATTTTGCGCTCCGTCGGGCGAGGTGTGGATTGCGGGCGACTCCCTCTTCTATTCCGCCGACAAAGGACTTAGTTTTTTGAAAATCAATAATTTCCCAAAAACTCTTTCCTCAATTTCCATGAACAAAGACCTGCGTACGGGCATCGCGGGTTGTTATGACAACGCCATTTTCTATACCGAAGACAATTGGACCACCTACCGAACCCTCCCCACCCCCTACAGCCAGCATCTGCTCAAGGCGAACACTCCGCGCACCAGGATGGATTCATGGTATACAAAATGCATGGTCACAGGGATTTTCAAGGATTGGCTGATGGTTCACCAAGGTGACGAATGGTTTTACACATCACGCCAGAAAATCCAATGGGAGCGCTTTCCTGGCGGTTTTACCGTGCAGACGAAAGATATGGAAAACGAGGTGTTGCTGGTCACAACGGAAGCCGGTGACATCTTAAAGACTACTGATTTACAACACTTTGACACGGTTTTTCATACCATGGGAGTAGTTCCGAGAGGACTCCGTCTCTGCAATGGGAAGCTGTATGGCTATATCACGACGGATACGGACACCTACTTCTGCCTCTTCACTGGCGACAGTTGCATCCGCATGGGCTTTTTCAGCGACGACCACCCGATTGCTGCCCCCTGGGAGCGGGCAACCATCGAGGACAATTGGTACTTACAATTTGAGGACGAGGATCTGGATGAGGACGAGGAAGACGATCATGCGGAAGCCTACCCTTGGGGATGGAATGAGAAGGACATCCTGCATTATGATCCAGTCAGGAAGCAATGGCACCGGGTGACCACTACGCCGTTCCTCATAAAGTTTATGTATCCTTACAGTGATCAACAACATCCTGGTCAACAGCAAGTTGCCGTAAGCGACGGAAAGAAGCTGTATGCCGTAAGTGAAAACGAGTCGCAGTTAAGGCCAGTCCATATTGAGCGGCCGTTAGAACAATTCCTCCAATATCCCGTTGTTCAAGTCGTCCTCTCCCCCTACACTCAGGGGTGTTTTCATCATTGGGGGGATGTCATCAACTATAACCGCAAAAACGATCTTTTTGTAGCGCAAAACCTTCGTTTGCGTGACTCCATCATGTCGGTGAACCTCGCTTTTCGCGCGGAAACGTTGGATTCTCTGCTGCGCGATCTCAACCTGCACTACGACACCGCCATCACCCAAGGGATGTTCGCGTTCACGCAGGCCGATTACGACACGGTGAAAAGCTATTACGAAAGAAACGATGACTATATCTTTAGATATGCCTCGAAGCAGGACATCCTGCATCTGAAGGATTCCGTTGCCACCCTTAGCGATTCGCTCTTACACTATATTCTGACCAGCGGTTTCCACGACGGCTGCACCACGACATGTTATTTCGAGGCCAAGATTGTGAACAGCAACGGCGACAAGCTGTATGTTCGCGGACATGACGGTTCGTGCAGTATTGGGGGCGAGCACCCCTACATGCTGCCGGTGGAAGCGCGTGTCGGCGAATACATCTTGCCGTGTACAAATATTTCCTTTATGAGATTCCTCGGCGACGCCATGCCGCAAGGTATGCTACTTCGCCACAATTTTTCCAATGTCGATGTACTGTTGAAGTGTTTGCGCTACCTCACGCACCCTCGGGAAGAGTGGTGGGAGTGGTAAGAATTTTCACCGTCACCCCTTCGTCGGCCAACGTGACGTCAGGAAAATAGCGGGTGGCGCACTCCAGGAAGCAATCCTCCGTTTTGTATCGCGACGAAAAATGTCCCAGCAGCAGCTTGTCGGCATTGCATGCTTTGGCGAACTCGGCCGCCTGGCTTGCGGTGGAATGGTCGTACTTGTAAGCCAAATCTTCGTCCCCTTCGCAGTAAGTGGCGTCATGGTAGAGCAGGTTCACGCCCTGAAGTAGCTCGGCATACTGCATCACCGGCCGGGTGTCGGAGAGTCGGCTTCGCGCTTCCGCAGCCAAGAATCGTGACGGTGAATTCTACCATGGTGACATATATTTTCTCTGGGACAAAAATACAAAAGTATTGAATCAAATATGATGTGGTTTTAACAATAGCCGAGTGGAATAATTGTTACTTTTGCGCAATCGTTTGTCGGGCGGTTTATAACAGGGAATGGGAACGATTCGAAACTATGAGCGTATGAAGATATTATTTGTTATCAACAACTTTTATATCAAGGGAAACGGCCTTTCCGGATCGGCACGGCGCACCGTGAAGGCGCTTCGGGAGGCCGGACAGGAGGTGCGTGTGCTCTCCGCTGCTAATCCCGACCCCGAGGGTCCGCAGCCCGACTACGTGCTGGAAAAGTTCACCATGCCCTTTGTGCAGCCGCTGCTCACCCCGCAAGGCATCTCAATGGCCAAGAAAGACCCGAAGCTCATCGAAGAGGCCGTCCGCTGGGCGGATCTGGTGCATTTGGAGGAGGCTTTCACCTTGCAGTTCAAGACTTTGAATATCGCGAAACGGTTGGGCAAACCGGTGACCGCCACCTACCACTACCATCCCGAAAACGTGTTCAGTACCATGAAAATGGGTCGCTGGCATCTTCCGAACCGCTGCATGCTACTGACCTATCGGTTCGCGGTCTATAACCGTTGCGATATGATCCAATGCCCGACGGAAAACGTGAAGGAGCGGCTGCTCCGTTACCGCGTCAACGTGCCGATGCGGGTGATTTCCAACGGAGTGATTCCCGACGAATGTTTGCGTCCGGAAACACCGCCGGCGGACTATTTCGACGAGAACCGCCCGCTGAAGGTGATCTGCATCGGACGCCTCTCCGACGAGAAAGACCAGCCCACCCTCTTCAAAGCCATGAAATACAGCCAATTCGCCAAGCGCATACAGCTGCAATTTGCGGGACAGGGTCCGACCGAAAAAGCCCTGAAACGTCGTGGAAAAAAGCTCGTGGACGAAGGCGTGCTCACCTACATGCCCGAATTCGGGTTCTATTCGCATCAGGAGCTCTGTCAGCTGATGGCGGATGCCGACTTGTGCGTACACTGCGCCACCACCGAAGTGGAGGGTCTCAGTGTGATGGAGGCCCTGCAGCAGGGAACCGTACCCGTGATCGCCACCGCCAAATACAGCGCCACCGCCCAGTTCGCCCTTGACGACCGCAGCACTTTTCCCGGAAGAAATCCAAAAGCGTTAGCCCAGCGCATCGACTACTGGCTCTCCCACCCCAAAGAGCGCTGGGAAATGGGCAGGAAATACGTGGAATCAATGAAAAAATACGACATCTCCGCAAGCGTACAAGCGCTTATCAAGATGTTTGAGGAGGTGCTTCCTCACTGATTAATGACTGCTTCCCTATTCCCCAAACCCCTAACCTCTTAAACCTTAAACCCTAAACCTTAAACCTTAAACCTTAAACCCTATTGCCTATAGGTTGTTGCCTCAAAAAGTCGACAGCCTTCCTTTTTTTTGCCAAAAACCAATAATCAACATTTAATCACATCTGATTATCAATAATTTACATTTACTAAAAAATGTTAATTTTGCCGCCGTGTTTTTGAAATAGTGATTATATGAAGATTCTATTTGTAGTAAACAACATTTTCTGTCAAGGTAACGGTCTTGACGCTTCCGCACGGCGAACCGTTCAGGCACTTCGCGATGCAGGACAAGACGTGCGTGTCCTTTCGTGCGAAAATGTGAACGACCCCAATGGTCCGCAACCAGAGTTTAGACAGAAGGAATTCATTTTCCCATTATTCCAGCCTATTATCAAAGCGCAAGGTTATTCTTTCGCCAAATGGAGAGGATCGGTCATTGAAGAAGCCGTTCGTTGGGCGGATGTCGTGCATATTGAAGAGCCGTTCTTCATCGAACATGCCGCCATGAATTGGGCAAAGAAACTTGGAAAACCGCTCACAGCAACCTATCACTTGCACCCCGAAAACATTTTCTACTCGCTCGGATTGGGCAATTGGTCGTTTCCAAACAATAGGCTCTTGCGATATTGGTCTCGCGTTTTCCTCGACAATTGCCTGTATGTGCAATGCCCTACTGAAAACGTCCGGGAACGATTGAATAGTTTTCATGTCAAAGCTCATTGCATAACGCTTTCCAACGGATTGATTCCCGACAAATGTATTCGTCCTGCAACACCACCAGAGGGATATTATGACGAAAATCGTCCTTTAGAGGTGATTTACATCGGCCGTTTTTCTGGAGAAAAGGACCAGCCCACACTGCTTGAAGCCATGCGCTATAGCAAATACGCTCATCGAATTCAATTGCACTTCGCGGGTGGCGGCCCCAAAGAGAAGCAATACAAGCGTTTATCGTCAAAGCTCATGAAAGAGGGAGTGCTCAAATACGATCCCATTTTCGGGTTCTATAACCGAGATCAGCTACGCCAAATTGCCGCCAAAGCCGATTTGGCCGTGCATTGCGCCATCATCGAAGTGGAAGGTTTGAGCATCATGGAGGCCATGCAGCAGGCAGTGGTACCGGTGATTGCCGTTGGACATTGTTCCGGCACATCGCAATTCGCCTTGGATGATCGCAGCAAATTCCCGACAAAAGATCCTAAAGCGCTCGCAAAGCGTATTGATTACTGGCTTGATCATCCGAAAGAGCGTTGGGAGATGGGGTTCAAGTACGCCGAATCGATGGAGCAATATGACATTGCCCATAGCGTGAAAGGCCTCGTCGAGATGTTCGAAGCGGCGATTGATAAAAACAAAACCAAATAATCATTAAACCTATACAATGAAAATTCTATTTGTAGTAAACAACTTTTTCTGTGAAGGAAATGGCCTTGACGAATCGGCCAGACGAACCGTGAAGGCGCTGCGCGAGGCTGGACAGGAAGTGCGGGTGCTTTCGGGCAAAAATCTGGAAGACCCCAACGGTCCACACGCGGATTATGAGATGGAAAACTTCGATTTTCCGTTGGTACAGCCGATGCTCTCCTCCTTTGGCTACCATTTTGCCAAATGGAAGGGACCTCAGATTGAGGAGGCGGTCCGCTGGGCGGATGTCATTCACATGGAGGAGACCTTCTTCCTCCATCGTGCTGCCATGAAATGGGCATTGAAATTAGGAAAACCGCTTGTGGGCACCTATCACGTCCATCCGGAAAACATCATATTCAACGCCTTGGGATTCCGTGCCGGTTTCCTGACGTGCCAACTGATTTTGCGCCATTGGTGTCGCACATTCTATCGTCATTACAAATATATACAATGTCCTACGGAGAATGTCCGGGAACGACTGGTTCGCCATCGCGTCAAAGCGCACTGTTTCACGCTCTCCAACGGTGTGATTCCCGATAAGTGCATTCGTCCGCTCACGCCGCCAGAGAACTACTTCGACGAGAATCGTCCGCTCGACCTGATTTACATCGGTCGCACCGCTGTGGAGAAGGACCAACCGACTTTGTACAAGGCGATTCGTCTCAGCAAGTACGCGAAACGCATCCGGTTGCATATTGCAGGACGCGGTCCCAAGCTGAAGGAATACACGCGCATGGCCGAGAAGCTCTATGAAGACGGTGTGGTGGGCTATAAGCCGACCATTGGCTACTACAACCGCGATCAGCTGCGCGAACTGGCTGCCAATGCCGATTTGGCCGTCCATTGCGCCTACATTGAGGTGGAAGGCATGAGCATTACAGAAGCATTGCAACAGGCCGTTGTGCCCGTGATCGCTACTGCCCGCCACTCCGGCACCGCCGCATACGCCTTGGACGACCGCAGCAAATTCCCCGCGAAAAACGCCAAAGTCCTCGCCGAGCGCATCGACTACTGGTTCGACCACCCGCAGGAGCGTTGGGAGATGGGCTTCAAATACGCCGAGTCGATGAACAACTACGACATCAACACCGTGGTTGCGAAACGACTCATTGAGATGTATGAGGCGGCGATACGGGAACAGGAAAACTAAAAAATTGTACTTTTGCAGCCTATTAGCCAAAAGCCAAAAGCCAATAGCTAATAGCTAAAGTATAAGAGAAATGCAAGGTTTAGTAACGAAATCCACAGGAAGTTGGTACTCAGTACTTAACGAGACCACGGGCGAGCGGTTGGACTGCCGGTTGCGCGGTCAATTCCGCATCCACGGCATCAAGAACACCAACCCCGTCATCGTGGGCGACCGTGTGGAGTACGACATCGAGAAAGACGGTACCGGGGTCATCAACCAAATCACCCCGCGCAAGAACTACATCGAGCGAAAATCCACCAACCTCTCGAAAATCCGCCACCTGATTGCCGCCAATATCGACCTTGCGTTCTTGGTGATCACCTTGAAAGAACCGCGAACATCCCTCGGTTTCATCGACCGCTTCCTGGTTGCTGCCGAGGGATTCCGCATCCCCGTATGCTTAGTTTTCAACAAGATGGACCTCTACAATGAGGCCGAACTCGACGTGGTGGAGGAACTCTCGGAACTCTACCACCACATCGGTTACCAAGTGATGCACACCTCCGTAGTGACAGGCATGGGCATCGACGAGTTACGGGAGAAAATCAGCGGTAACGTCTGCCTCTTCAGCGGGCATTCGGGCACGGGCAAGTCCGCAATAATCAGCGCGATAGACCCGACGCTGAATCTGCGCACCGGCGACATCTCGAAGGTACATAACAAGGGAAAACACACCACCACTTTTGCGGAGATGTTCCCGCTGGCGGGCGGTTACATGGTCGATACTCCCGGCATCAAGGAGTTTGGACTGATACAATACACGAAAGAGGAAATCCGCGACTATTTTCCGGAAATTAGGGCGTTCAACAACCGCTGCAAGTTCGACGACTGCAGTCACACCCACGAGCCGGGCTGCCTGGTGCAGGAAGCGGTGGAAAACGGCGAGATTGCAATGTCGCGCTATCTCAACTACCTTGCCATCTTGGAGGCCGACGACATGAAGCTAGCGGACTGGGAACTGAGATAATTAGCCGTTAGTAGTTAGCAGTTGAGGGTGGGCAATTCGCTAAGCATTATAGATTTCGAATGAATGGTCATCGTAAAAGAAGATGATCTTCTCCAACTTTTTTTCCTGAGGAGTCGTAGTTGTGCGGCGGTCACGTCGGACTGGCGCAGCGACCTGTTTGGGTTCCGCTGACTTGCGTGCGGGAGCTGCCTGCTTGCGTACGGGTATAGCAGGCGCGGGCGCAGGGGCAGCCAATTCGGGCTGCTTGACGGGTACCACCACCTCCGGTTCTTCCACAACATCAGTCGCAGGCTCTTCAACAGACTCGTCCACATCTTCTTCCAGGACATCGTCACCGGGTTCTGGCAAATTTTCATATTCGCCGAACAGATCGGTTTGCATCATGGATTTTGAATTCTCAGCGGGATATTCTTGAGCGACCTCCGGAGCGTTTTCTGTAACGTTCTTGATCGGTTCCAATTCCTCGTTCCGCATCATATCGCCCATACCCATAATCAGCCACTCGGTGGAGAGCTCCGGATATTTTGCCAAAATCTTCCGGGCCACATCCAGACTAGGCTGGTTTCTTCCGGTTAACAAATGGGTCAACCCCGAACGGCTGATACCAATGTTGTCTGCAAAAGCCGCAGATGACAGTTGTGAATATTCAATCACTTGTTTGATCCTATCAATCATATCTAATACATTTATAAATTCAAAAACATAAACAAACGTCACTTAAACGAATTTGCAAAAATACAAATTCTATCATATAAAGTGGATGAATATACGAATAGATTCTCCACAAGTTACAAACATATCCGAAAATGTTGTTATCAACACGAAAAATCCCCCTGTTTAATTTTGTTGAAAAGTATTTAAACTAGTATTATAGATAATATATGTAATTATATTTTTATCAATATATTATAGATTAAAATTATAATAAACAAGATAATGTTGATATAGGCGATATCTTATTTAACTTAATGATAAAAATAAACAATATAAATTATTTAACGTTAATATGTTGTTTATATAGTAAATTAATTATATTTATCCACAGTACAGAACAACATACCAAGCAGAGTCCAATCCCGATTGTTTATAAATGTGCTTACGCAACGGTGACCCATGTCTCTATTGATTTACATTTGTGCATCTTTATAAATCTGTCATTATACAAATGTAACAACATTGACAATGGTTGTATTTATGTAAATCATATTTTATAGGCGTTCTAATTTCGGTTGTTGTGTTTGTGAAATGCATTATCATTGCATCATTCTTTTGTGATTACAATTGTAACACACCCGACTTCTGCCGTGTATATTTCGACCTCTTTCATATTCATAATTCTACATTTTTCATTCTACATTCTACATTTCTTTCAAATATTTGCTCAAATATTGAATTCTCGACGCGATAAAAACGTATTTTTGCCGCCGTTTTCGGAGGGGAACTACCCTACCCTTAACCAGTTATAGAATAGTATTATAGATATGAAAGGTGTATATACATTTTTGCTGCTGATATGTTCGAATGTGTTCATGACATTCGCGTGGTACAGTCATCTTAAACTGCAAAGTACAGCCTGGTTCAGCAAACTGTCGCTCCCGATGGTGATTCTCTTCAGCTGGGGTATCGCGCTGATCGAGTACTGCTTCATGGTGCCGGCCAACCGTATTGGCTTCATTGACAACGGCGGTCCGTTCAACCTCTGGCAGCTCAAGGTCATCCAGGAGTTCCTCTCGTTGACCATCTTCACCATCTTCATGTTGATCTTCTTCAAGGATCAGACCTTCACCGTCAACCATTTCATCGGATTCTGTTTTCTGATCTTGGCGGTGTATTTCATTTTTAAAAAATAGCTATTGGCTATTAGCTTTTGGCTGTTAGCTTTTGGCTTCGTAATGACGATTTTGGGCCAACAGCCAATGGCTAAAGGCTAATGTTGAATACAAGCGCTTGAAAACAAGCATTTTAGATGCTTTTGTAGAAAAAATCCATCGAAAAAAACAAACAGATACAATATAATTAACGATTTTCCGTTAAGATTGGCGTTTTTGAATAATGTATCATCAATCAATTGCCGATGGATAAAAATTTTACACCTGTCATTAAAAAAGCGGTCAAAAAGGAGAAACCTTCGCGGAAAATCATCAACAATATCCTCAATTATTCCCAATCGCTCAGTGTTATCGCCGGAATCGCGGCGCAGCCGTTGCTTTTTATCAACAACTAACCTGTCGTAAGGAATTTTATGCCGCATAGCGCCGTCATCGGACTGGGCAGCAACCTGGGGAACCGCCAATTCTATCTGCAGATGGCCAACTGTCTGATCGGATGGGAAGTGGGAGCTATTGTGCGTCGCTCCACCGTCATCGAGACCCCGGCCTGGGGCTTCGAGTCCGACCCTTTCCTGAACCAAGTGATCGTGGTGGAGACCGAGCTCTCCCCAATGGAACTGTTGGATACCCTGCAATCTATCGAACGCCGTCTGGGGCGCACGCAGAAGAGCACCGTGGTGGATGGAAAACCCGTCTATCACGCCCGTACCATCGATCTGGACATTCTGGACTATGACCGCATGAAACTGCAAAACGACCGTCTCACGCTGCCGCATCCGCACATCGCGGAACGCGAGTTCGTGATGGTACCTTTGCGCGAACTAGGGATCGACATCGGTTATTAACCATAAACCATAAACTATAAACTATAAACTATAAACTATTAACCATTAACTATGAAGATACCTTATAACTATGTCGTTGTGGAAGGAACTATCGGCGCGGGCAAGACCACCCTATCCACCATGCTGGCCCGCGACTACAACGCCGAGCTGGTCCTCGAACGTTTCGCTGACAACCCCTTTCTGGAGAAATTCTACAAGGATCCCGTCCATTATGCGTTCCCAGTGGAGATGACCTTCCTCATGGATCGCTACCAGCAGCTCCGCAACCTGCTCACCGCCCGCGACCTCTTCACCGACTTCGTGCTGGGCGACTATTTTATTGACAAGTGTCTGCTTTTCTCCAAAAACAACCTTTCGCAGGACGAATTTGCCCTTTTCAAGAAGGTGTTCGACACCATTTCGGGTTTCCTGCCCAAACCTGACCTGATCCTTTACCTCTATACTAATCCCGACCGGTTGCTCAAGCAGATCGCCAAGCGCAACCGTGATTTCGAGAAAGACATCACCAAGGAATATCTCTCCGACATCCAGGAAAAATACCTTACTTACTTCCGCGAAAACCAGCAGATTCCCATTCTGCTGCTGGACACCGAGAATGTGGATTTTGTGGAAAATCCGTCTGATTATCAGAAGATTAAAACGCTTGTAACCAACCATTATGAGGCTGGCATCCACCGCATCTTGTTTTAATCCACATTGTTGTATTGAAAATTATTTTCATATAAAATAGTATCGTAGTCATTTTTTTACTACTTTTGCGCATTAAATTGGAATCGAAGAAATAAACAAATAAGTTATATAACGTTATGAAAATTAGAAGATTAGTCGCTATCTTTCTGGCAATTGTGGTGGTGATTTTGGCCATTTTTGCCGCACGCAGCATCATGCGTCCCGAAAAATTCAAAACAGTCTATGAATTCCGCAAGGAAGCCAACGTGCAGAATCTGCTCGCCATCCGCAGCGCCCAGGCCGTGTACAAGAACGTCCACAAGGTCTATGCTGACGACATCGACAAGCTGGTTGATTTTGTCAACAACGGCACCGTGCAGATCGAGAAGAACGTCGGTGATTTCCCGGACACCATGAGCGAAGCACAGGCTTTCAAGTTGGGCCTGATCCACAAGGAAATCGTCGAAGTGCCTGCTATCGAGAAGATTCTGGACATCGACCACAAGATTCCGAAAGAGAGCTTCAAGAACTTCCAGTACATTCCTTTCTCCAACAAGGAGAAAAAGTACGAGATTCAGACCGACTCCCTTTCCAGCAAGACCTACACCATCCCGGTCTATCGTATCGAAGTGGGTTTGGACGATCTGCTCTACAACATGGAGAAGTCCATCACTCCTGAAGGCGCTGGTCCTCTGACCCGTCTCTGGAACAAGATTTTCTACAACGACCTTGCGAATGAAAAACAATACCGTTCCCAGTACGAAGGCATCTACATGGGCTCGTTGACCGAGGCCAGCACTGCCGGCAGCTGGGAGTAATCCCCTGTTATGAACACATTATTTCGTGAATATTATGGAAAATCCATTCGCATTGCGCCGGATGGATTTTCGCTTTTTAAGCGTGAGGGAGACCGGCTGACCGCCAAGGAGTACCCCCACTCTTCCGACGCTCTTCTTTCCGTGGAGGCGCCGCAGTTCTTTGCTGGCAACGAGCAGGTCACCGTCATCTCGGCGCACCATATTCCCATGCTCGTGCCCGACGAGCTCTATCAGCCCGAAAAGGAGAAAGAGTATCTCAACTTGCAGTTCGATACCTCCCGACTGGGTCAGACCTTTTCGGACAAAATGGGGCACTATCAGGCGGTCTATTTCATGACCCAGAACGACAAGGACACGCTCTCCCGGCTGCCGTTCTCCCGGACGACCGTTGCCGAGCCTACCCTCTTCTACCGTTTCCTCTGCGAGCAGGACTCCGAAACCGCCCTTTTTGTCGCCTTGAACGACAAATTCACCGACATACTGGCGGTAAACAAGAAAGAGCCGCTCTTTCTGAATCGTTTCAACCTGGTGGAGCCTGCCGACACCTTATATTTTATATGTGATGTCATCAAACAGTTCAATCTGCATCAGCCGGACGTTTACCTGCATTTCTTCACAGACGAGAACAAGAAGCTGCTGCAGTTGCTGAAAGCGTATCAGATGAAAACCAGTATCCTGTAATTATGCGAATTATCAGTGGAAAAAACCGCGGCCGTCATATCGTTGCCCCGACCAATCTGCCGGTGCGTCCCACCATGGACATGGGCAAGGAGAGTCTGTTCAACATCCTGAACAACTATTTCTACCTGGACAATGTGCGGGTGCTGGACCTCTTTTCCGGTACCGGCAACATCACCTACGAATTCGCCTCCAGAGGAGCGTTGTCGGTGGTGGCTGTTGATGAGAACTTGCTGTGTACCAAATTCATACAAAAGACGATTGACACGCTGCATTATAACGATCAGGTGACGGTGATCCGGCAGGATGCCTTCGCCTACACCGCTTCGTGCCGACAGCAGTTCAACATTATCTTCGCCGATCCGCCATACGACTTGCCAGATATCGAGAAGATTATCGATAATGTGTTCGAACACAACTTGTTGCTTCCTGACGGTTGGTTGGTGATGGAACATTCTGGAAAGCACGACTTTTCGGAGCATCCGAAGTTTTATGACCACCGTCGTTACGGGAAGCTGCATTTTTCATTTTTCGTCAATATGTCCGAGGAAGAAAGCGAGGAAGCGGATGGAGAATGAGAAGAAATACCTGATTGTGGGGTTGGGTAACGCCGAGCAGCAGTATGCCGGCACGCGCCACAACTACGGTTTTGAGGTGGCCAATGCGGTGGCCAACGAATTCAAGACCACCTTCAAGAGCGACAGGCTGGCTTACGTGGCCCGCGCCTCCTTCAAGGGTCGGGAACTCGTGATCATCATGCCCACCACCTACATGAACCTCAGTGGCAAGGCCGTAAAATACTGGCTTGCGGAAGAGAACGTCGCTGTCGATCACTGTCTGGTCATCTACGATGACATCGACCTCCCGTTGGGCATCTTCAAGATGAAGCCCAAGGGCGGCGCGGGCACCCACAACGGCATCGGCAACATTATTGAGACGTTGGACACCACAGACATTCCGCGCATGCGTTGCGGTATCGGCAAAAACTACGCCCAAGGTTATCAGGTGGATTACGTGCTGGGACGTTTCTCCAGCGAGGAACTGAAATTGGTGGAGCCCTGCATTAAAAGGGCTGTGAGTGCGGTGAAGTCGTTCGTCACGGTGGGAATGTCGATGACGATGAACCAGTTCAACACGAAAGAGACGGAGCTGGGAAAGAAATTAGAGAGCGAGGAAGCGATGAAAAACGAGAATGATCGATGAAAAAAGCGATGAAAAACGATGAATAATACGATGAAAAAACTGATTTTCTTAATGATGTTGGGGTTGTCTGTGTGGACGCTCAGCGCTCAACGGAATAACGCTCAGAAGTGGTATCAGCTTGGGTTCAGGCTCTCCACCCAATTCCCGCTGGTTCGTGAATATTCCGATGTGGACTACCTTGAGAATCAGAAGACGGTCCATTTTGGTGGCTTTTTCCGTGCGGGGAAGTACGTTTACGGCGAAATCGGTATCGGGTACCAATATTTCAGATGCCGCTATAACACCATAGATTATACTAGTGGTCAGGAGTTGTCCGACATCGTGGAGACGCGCTATCTCGTGATCCCCTTCAAGGCTGTCGGCGATGTACAGATTAACAAGAACATCTCGTTCATGCCGATGGTGGGCGTCATCTACCAGCCGTTGTTGAAGGTTACCGAAAACACGATCGGATACAGCAAGAAGAACATCGAGAACCATTGGGCCTTTTTCACCACCGGCTTCGACTGGCGCTTCGCCTTCATCACCGTAGGGGTGGATTATCGCATTGCGTTGCAGGATTTCTTCTACGACAAGGCGGGAAGGAACCCGCAATACATCGGCATTTCCCTGGGTGCTATCTTCTAAGCCTCTTGTTTCCAAAGAGATAAAAAAATCCGCCATCCTTGCAGCAAGTAACGGAAAAAAGTGTATTTTTGCACCGTCATTTTGACAGGGAGCTTAGCTCAGTTGGTTTAGAGCATCTGCCTTACAAGCAGAGGGTCACTAGTTCGAATCTAGTAGTTCCCACGAGACTGTATAGCCGTCACATTGTGGCGGCTTTTTTGTTACCGTCCCCACCGGCACGGTGCTGTCCATCAGCCCGATGCGGGTATCGTCGTCGATTTCTTTTTATTGTTGACATATTATGCCTGTCATTTTGACCGTGTAATGTATAGCATAATTTTTGTAATAATAATTTTGATATGAAAACAGTCCTACACCCAAGTACTACCCAAGTAGTAGCCAAACCCACCCAAACCCTTTTGGCTTGGGTAGGACTTGGGTAAGGCTTGGGAACGCGGGTGCTGGTTGTTTTGAACTGGTTGTGTCGTCCGCGCTGACATACGCAGCGCGTCTCTACAAATACCCCTCACCGATACGTTTCCCCGAAGATCGTCAAATCTCAAATGTCATGAATATTCTCACCACATCTTCTTCGCCTCCAACTCTATCCGCTTTTCCTCACCGTTGGCGCCTAGGATGTCCAGAACCATTCTGGGTGCATCGAAAAGGTTGTATTCTTCCTCCCAGGAATAGTCTGCTACCGGGCGGCCGTTGACGGCTTTGATGGTGTCGCCCAAGGCCATTCCGGCATTGGCGGCGTCTCCATCACGGTAAAGCGCAGAGACAAGCCAGCCGGCACCGATGTCCGTGCGGTTGCGGAAACTGTAGTCAAAGGTGGGTTGGGGTGCTGAATCGGGCTCGAAACGGCGAAGGTAGAGCACGTTGCGTTTCGCATCGATGATCAGGTTGTATTTCGACCAGATGGCGTTACCGATAACCCCAAGATAGGATCTGTCGCTGAACGCCCCGGTACCTTCTGGAATGTAGCTGATGGATTCCCCGAAGATGGTGTCGTTTTCAAAACCAGTTCCAAGTCCAATCCACTCAGACATCATATTCACAACGACTTCCTGTTTTCGGTCGCCGAGTCCCAACTGATTCACGTCCAGCAGGTGTCTTTTTCCGCTGACGGTGTCCAGTCTGAAATCCTGGGTGGTCTGCGCGGTGAAATCGACTGACGTGCCGCTTCCTGTGTCCATCAGATACCAGCCTTTGATCTCCGTTCCACCGACCAGTGTTCCCACCCAAATCTTGATCCGATCGTCTTCGTATTGGATTGGCAACCGCTTGTATCCATCCGTATTGGGCAATCCTGACCGGTGCCATTTCAGATAACCGTTCTCGAAATTGATCTCAAGCGGACATTCAGCGATGTTTTTGATGCCCCAAATGCCGTCAATGTGACAATCCACCACATCCCGCAGTTTGAAAACGGGCACGTAGGGATATTGTTCTTCAACGCTCCCGATTTTCACCTTCGTGCGATCCAAAATAAGTGGAACAATGGTGGCACCGGCACCGCCTCCCACTTGGGCATTTCCAACGTGTTGAGGAATCCATTGACCATTGTTCAACCACACGCTGTCCACCCCGAAAATATCCGCAGCGCCAGTGTCAAATACGATATCCAAATCAACCGTGTCGTTGATGGTGGCTTGCACGTATAAATGTCCGCGATAGAGGAACGGTATGCTGTCGTTCTGCGCATCAGCCAGCAACTGACAGCCCGCGAAAACAACTGCCAATATCCAATGGAGTGATCGTTTCATCGCCTATTCATCGGTTTTCATCGATCATTCATCGTCCTTCATCGCTTACAGCCGAATCTTCCGGAACATCCGTTTCCACCGCACCTTGCCCTTGTCGCTCCAAGTCTTGAACTTGTCGATGGAGAGCCAGACGATGGAGGCTTTGCCTACAATATGGTCCTCAGGCACAAAACCCCAGAAACGGGAGTCGGCGGAGTTGTGGCGGTTGTCGCCCATCATGAAGTAGTAGTCCATTGCGAAGGTATAGCTGGTGGCGATTTGTCCGTCAATCAAGACCTTGCCGTCTTTCACCTGCAGTTCGTGACCTTCGTAGTTGTGGATGATCTTCTCGTACAGGGCGATATTTTCGGGCGAAATCTGCACCGTCATGCCCTTTTGCGGGATGGTGAGCGGACCGAAGAAGTCCTTGTTCCATTTGTAGTTGCTGTCATGCGGGAAGATATCGGGACTATAGACACCGTTCTCTTCGCTCAAAATCTGCACCTCGAAGCCCTTCTTCTCAATCGCCTGCCGCTGCTCGCTGTTCAGCATGGCCACATAGCGATTCAGATCGACCTGTTGCAGATCTTCCTCGTTGAGATTCAGGTTCTTACGTTCTTTTTTAGAGAGTTGCAGTCCGGCAGGATGGGAAATCAGGCAGGCAAACTGGATGCGGTCGGGATTCGTGGCCTTTTCTCCATTGATATAGACTTGACGGTCAATGATTTGCAGTTTGTCGCCAGGGGTGCCGATACAGCGTTTTACGTAGTTTTCGCGTTTATCAACGGGACGAGCAATCACCTTATACTCACTCCAGACCACTTCCCTACCCTTTCCGGGCGTATAGGCTCCGGGGTATTTCATGCGCATCTGCTGGATGTACTCCGGCGAATAGCGGCGGAAGAGGTTGTTCCGCTCTGCCATACTGGCGTTGGGGTTGAACATCGCCTCAAACTCGCGCACGATGGCGTAATAGCTCTCAGCCTGACGTTCCACCACCACCGTGTCGCCATCGGGGTAGTTGAAGACCACCACATCGTTGCGCTTCACGGGATTGAGGGCCTTGGAACGCATGTACGGCAGCTTGATGATTTCGGAGTAGGACTTGGCAGCTTGCGTGCCGGGCAGTTTATTGTGAATGAACGGAATGGCCACCGGCGTCTGCGGAGCGCGTACCCCGTAAGCTATCTTACTAACGGACAAGAAATCACCGATCATCAGCGAGCTCTCCATAGAAGAGGTCGGGATGGTGTAGAGTTCGAACCAGCAAGCGCGGATGATATAGGCGGCGGCCACCGCGAAGATCAGTGCATCGCCCCACGAGCGGGCGGACGTCTTTTTCGGGCGTTCCAGATTTTCGGGTGTAATGTACTGTTCCTTCGGTGAAAAGCCCAAATAAGGCAGGTAGAAGGGGAAGAACA
The DNA here is from genome assembly GCA_900316305.1 of uncultured Bacteroidales bacterium. Lineage (GTDB taxonomy): Bacteria > Bacteroidota > Bacteroidia > Bacteroidales > WCHB1-69 > F23-D06. The sequence continues at coordinate 24,500 of ONCM01000013.1, forward strand.
TCGTGCCGAGAATCAGCGGCAGATAGCTGTATTTGTTGAATTGCCGGATAGTCTCCCAAATCATGTAATAGAACATGAAAATGCCGAGATACGGGATTAGGAACAGCACCATCCACCACCATTTCTTGCCGATGACGACCTTGATCCACAACCAGATGTTGTAGAACGGGATCAGCGACTTCCACGGCTCAAGTCCGGCTTTCTTGAAAATGCCCCACATTCCGGCCTGCCAGCCGATGAAGGAGACGATTAATATTACGATTAAAGCGGTTTTCGAGATGAACATTTTTAATAATGGTTATTGGTTATGGGTTATTGGTTATTGAAGTTTATTGTTTAAGGTTTAAGGTTTAGGGTTTTGAAGGTTAAGGTTTAGGGTATAGAAGGTTAGGAGGTTATTGAATGGGGGAATGTAGGGGCGAATGATTATTCGCCCCTACATTCATCATTTATCGTTTCTTCAAATGGGTAAACGCCTGCCGATTGGTTTACAATCCATTCGGCGGCATAGACGGCGCCGCGGGCGAAGCCTTCGCGGCCGTGGGCGATATGAGTGATTTCGATAGTATCCTCGGGCGAATTCCACACAATCTTGTGGGTACCGGGCACCTCGCCTTCGCGGACGGCGGTGACGGGCAGCACCACGCGGGTGTGGTCGCAAGGAGTCAACTGCCATTGCTGCAGGGCATCCACCTCATGTATAATGTCGTTGGCCAGATGGATGGCAGTGCCACTGGGCGCGTCCTTCTTGTGGATGTGGTGGGTTTCCTCCATCTCCACACTATAACGGTTTTGCGTATTCATCAGCTTGGCTAGCAGCTGATTGACCTTGAAGAAGATGTTGACCCCGATGCTGAAGTTGGCACCATAGACCAGCCGGCCTTGATGTGCCGCACAAGCCTGACGGACCTCCTCCATCCGATCGTACCAACCTGTAGTACCGACCACCATTGGGACATGGGCCTCGAAAGCGCGGAACATATTCGCCACCGCCACCGACGGTTCGGAAAAGTCGATGGCCACCTCCGCCTTCCGGAAATCCTCGATGCGGTTCTGCCAATCATCCAAATTGTCAATGATGGCCACCACCTCGTGATTCCGTTCGCGGAGCACCTGTTCCACAATATGCCCCATCTTTCCGTATCCTAATATTGCAACTTTCATTATGACTATATATTTCGTTTATTCATAATTCATCATTCTACATTCTACATTCTTCATTCTACATTCTTCATTCTTCATTTAAAAGACAGTACCAAACTCACCCCATACGACGGTTTCGTATTGATCGGGTTGGAGAACACGGACGGACTCCAACGGATGGCCAGATCGTCAGAAACGTCGAAGTAGTAGAGATGGGCATCCACCATGGCGTCAATGAAGTTGAGGGTGTAGATGATAGCGGTGGCAGCGATGCAAATTTCCATATTCCGCTGCGCTTCCTGCTTCATGGCCAGAATATTCTCATCCGGATATTCGGCCAGTCCAGGTACTAGCTGATCAATATTACCATCCCTACGATTGATGAATTCGCGACGGTAGAGCATCATGTCGGAGGCATACATCGTGAGAAAATAGCTGGAAGCCCCCAACATTGTGTAGATGATCGGCACTTTCCAGTATTTCCGGTTATAGATCTGTCCCCCTCCGGGAATGATGGAATAGAGAATGGCTGCTGTGGGACTGTGTTTGGCGACCCGCAGCGAATCGTGGGTTTTTACATGGGAGGTGTTAGGGGAGGTAATGTCTTGGGAATATGCGAACAGACTCATACAGAGCATGATAACTATTGCAAGAATCTGTTTCATATTTTTCATACGCACAAAATAAGTTGTAAGAACGTCAATTGTACGAATTTATTGCAGCAAATCCAACAGCTTTTTCAGTTCTTCGTCAGAGGAGAAGGCGATCTGGATGCTACCCTTGCCGGTAATATCCTTTTTGATGTTCACTTTGGCGTTCAGTTTCTTGGAAATGGCCTTTTGTGCGGTGCGGACTTCATCGGAAAGGGTGATTTTCACCTTGGATTTCTTGTTGCGCGCACCTTCGAGGGTCTTCTTCACCAGCGCTTCGGTATCGCGCACGGAGAGTTGCTCGTCCACAATTTGCTTGGCAAGCTTGGCCTGCAGTTCTTCGTCTTCCACAACGACCAAGGCACGGGCGTGTCCCATGGAGATTTGGTTGTCGCGGACAGCTACCTGCACAGGGGTGGAGAGCTTGAGCAGACGCAAATAGTTGGAAATGGTGGCATTGGTCTTGCCGACCTTTCCGCCGAGCTCCTCCTGAGTAAAATGGCACTCGTCCATCAGCATCTGGTAACTGAGGGCGATTTCGAGAGCGTTCAGATCGGCACGCTGGATATTCTCGACCAACGCCATCTGGATGGAGAGGGCGTCATCGACCGTGCGTACGAACGCGGGGATTTCGGTCAGACCGGCCATCTGTGCAGCCCGCAGACGACGTTCACCAGAGATGAGCTGGTACTTGCCGTTGCCTATCGGACGCACCGTCACCGGTTGGATAAGTCCGTATGTTTTAATGGATTGCGCCAACTCATTCAACGATTCCTCATCAAACTTGGTGCGGGGTTGGTAGGGGTTGGCCTCAATGGAATCCACATGAATATTGGTATTGCCGCTCACCACTTGTGCGGCCTCTTTATGGACGGGAATCTCGATATTTCCTAGCATCGCACCCAATCCGCGTCCTAATGGTTTGTCATTCTTTGGCATAATATTTTGATTTTACTACCCCGCCCTTCGGGCACCCCTTCTAAAAGAAGGGGAATAGTCCTTCGACCGGAGTTGTTTCGTTTAACTGCTAACTACTAACTCCTAACTGCTAACTAAACTGTGTAGCCGTTTTTCAGCAAGAACTCCTTGGCGAGGTTCATGTAGTTGACGTGGCCCACGGACTTTATGTCATAGACGGCGATGGGCACTCCGTAACTGGGGGCTTCGCTGAGGCGTACGGTGCGGGTGATGACCGTGTCGAAGACGATATCGCGACAATGGAACCGGACGTCTTCATAGACAGCGTTGGCCGACTTGAAACGGTTGGTGTACATGGTCATGAGGATGCCTTCGATGGAGAGATTCGGGTTCATGTTGGACTGCACGATGCGTATGGTATTGAGCAGTTTGCCCAACCCTTCGAGGGCGAAATATTCGCACTGCACGGGGATGATGACTGAATCGGCGGCCACGAGGGCATTGAGGGTCACCAGTCCGAGCGACGGCGCACAGTCGATGAAGATGAAGTCGTAGTCGTTCTTGACGTCGGTGAGAGCGTCCCTCATGCGATATTCGCGGCGGTCGTAGGAAATCATCTCGATTTCGGCGCCGACAAGGTGTATGGTGGCGGGCATCAGGAAGAGATTTGGGGTCTTGGTCTCGACCACGGCCTCGGAAGCCATCTTGCCGTTCACAATACAATCGTAAATGCTGATGGTGCTGTCGTCGGGATAGACACCCACACCGCTGGAGGCATTGCCCTGCGGGTCGGCATCCACGAGCAGCACACGGAAGTCGAGCAGGGCCAGCGACGCCGCAAGGTTCACCGCGGTGGTCGTCTTCCCTACTCCACCCTTCTGATTCACTATCGCTACTATCTTCCCCATTATAATGAAAGATCTATGTCGTCGAACGTAATTCCCAGATCCATGTCTTCGTTCTTCTCAAAGTTGTCATGCTCAAAGAAGTCATCCTCCTCAGGCACTGTGCCGTTCTCGATGAAATCAATGACACCGGACAATGCGTTCTTGAATTTCTCAAAGTCCTCCTTGTAGAGAAAAATCTTGTGCTTTTCATAGAAGAAGTTGCCGTTGTCCGCATTGAATTTGCGTTTGCTTTCAGTAATCGTCAGATACATCTCCTCGTTACGGCTTTTCTTCACATCAAAGAAATAGGTTCTTTTTCCAGCTTTTACCGCGCGAGAAAGCACTTCGTTTTTGTCTTGATTTTCCATAATGACTGATACTTAATATTTATTCTAATGAGACTGCAAAAGTACTGAAATTTTGCTAACGTCAATTATTTTTCCAAAAATTTATTTTCTTTTTTGCGATTGTTGCTGCTTAAGCATCTGTTGCTGTTGCTTTTGCAACTCTTCCATCTTGAGCTGCCATTTAGACTTCTTGACCGGCTTCTTCATATTCTCCTGCATTTCGGCACGCAGCTTGTCTTCATCGATGGCCATGCGGAAAATCCACATCTGCAAGAAAGTGAGCAGGTTGAAGAGCAGGTAGTAGTACGTGAGGGCGGATGCGAAGTTGTTGAACATGAAGAGGAACATGATCGGCATCATATACATCATGATGTTCATCATGCGCTGCTGGTCCTTGTTGCCCTGCGTGGGCGCCATCAGCTTCTGGTTCAGCCAAGTATAGACAACGGTGGCAATCGTCATCAAGATGGTGAACAAGCTAAGGTGATCACCGAGCAGCGGCACATTGTGACCGAAGTCCCAGATAGAGTCATACGTGGAGAGGTCCTCAGCCCAAAGGAACGGCTGTTGGCGCAGCTCGTAAGCCGACGGGAAGAAGCGGTACATGGCGATTAGGATGGGCATCTGCAGCAGCATCGGCAGACAGCCACCCGCAGGCTTCACGCCCGCACTACGGTAGAGCGACATCGTGGCCTGCTGTTTCTTCATCATATCCTCATCCTTCGGATATTTCTCGTTGATGGCCTCGATTTCGGGTTTCAACGCCCGCATCTTGGCTGACGACATATAAGTTTTGTAACTGACCGGCAGCACAATAATCTTGATGAAGATGGTGAGTATCAGGATGATAAGTCCGTAACTCAAACCGTAAGCCTCTAACCAGTTGAACACTGGAATGATGATGAAACGGTTGATCCAATGCAACAGGAAGAATCCCCATCCCAGCGGCACCTGACGTTCCAGCTTCGTGTCGTATTCCTTGAGCAAGCGGTACTGGTTCGGGCCGACAAACATATACATATCGAAATGGCCCTTGTTGAGATCCGCCAATTCGAAATCCAGTTCGGCGGAACAATCCTTCAGAACCACCTTCTCTGATTTTTCCGGAACTTTCACCTCTAGTGTACCGGAGGTGAAGGGTTTGTCCTTGGTTACCAGACAGGTAGTGAAAAACTGTTGTTTGAAGGAGACCCACTTCAGCGGTGAGGTGAACTCCTTCTTGTCGGGCTTGCGCTCGTCGAGGTTATCCACTTCGTCGCTATTATCCATATAATATATAGAGGTGATGTTCTTCTCATAGTCGTAGTTTTTCTCCACATTCTTGGGTTTTGCATTCCACAGAATGGTGAAATTACGGCGATTCGGGTAGAGATAAGGCTCCATATTGACGACATTGATTTCATAATCAAACTTATAGTCGTCATTGGAGAAGGTGTAGAGATATTCGATGTAGGATTTCTGATCTAGCACCTGACATTGAGCGGAGTCGGACTTGGTGTTAGGATAGAGTCTGAGGGAGAGCTTGTTATGCTGGGCGTCCACTACCAGTTCGTCCACGTCGGCCACAAAGTAGCAGTCGGCGGTGGAGATTTCCGACTGGTCACGAAGCATCAGCTTCATCGCCATGCAGTTGGATCCGCCGTCATAGATGATGAGCGGCTGCTTTTCAGCATCTTTAGGGGTGTAGCGATAGACATCCTTCAGTTGGATCTGCTTGAGGTATCCGCCCTTCTTGCTGAAAAGGTAGTAAGCTTTGGCGGTCTCTACGGTATAGTCGCCATTCTCGTCCACCTGCGCATTGGAGAACCGTTGTGCGGGTGTGAGGGAGGTCACCGCCGGGGTTGTGCTATCCGTAAGCGTATCTGTTTGGTTATCAAGAGAGAGGGTTTTGGCAGCCTCTTCGGCCTCCTTTTGCAGTTCTTCCTCCATTTGCGCCTCTTGCGCAGCCCGTTGCTTCTTCACTTGGTTGGTCTGGTAGAAGCTGAAGCCCAGAAACAGGGCGAAAATCAGCAGCAGACCGATAACTGTATTCTTATCCATTTTTCAAATTTAAATTGGCGGCAAAAGTACAAAAAAAATCGGAACGGCTGACAAGGGATGTGAGACGTTTGAGGCGGGGTTGTAGAGACGTTTCATGAAACGTCTCTACGGGGTTTCTTTCCAATCCTTCATGAGGAGGTCGATCTGATTCTGGACCTCCCGATAGCTGATGTATCCCCAGGTGCGGACCTCCACATAGCAACGCAGAGCCTCGTCGTAGTCTTTCGGAACACCTTTGCCGTAATGGTAGAGTTTCCCCAACTGGAAGAGGCATTTTAAGTTGCCGAAATCATCGTCCCCTTTCCGATACCAGTAGGCGGCCTTCTCGTAACTTTTATATTCGCCGGGAGAATTCTCATAAAATTGTCCCAGCAGAAAGTAGGGTTCCCCGTCTTCGGCGTTCTCAACAGCCTCGTGGAGCCAGTAGAAAGCCTCGTCGTATCCTTGCTGATCATTGCGACTCATGCAGATCTTGGCCAAATCCATCTGGGCCTGCACATCGCCCTGGGCGGCAGCCGCATGATACCAGCGGAGGGCTTCGTCGGGATTGCGCTTCCCGAGCGTCGAGTTCCAATAGCAGTGACCCAGCACCTGCTGCGCCTTCGCGTAACCGTTCTCCGCCGCCCTCAAGTACCATTTCCGGGCCTCCTCATAGTCTTTGCAAATTCCATCCCCTTTGAAATAGCGCTCTCCCAACTGGTATTGGGCCTCTGGAACGTCACGCTCGGCCCGCGACTTGATGATCCGTACCTCCTCGGTGATTTCTTCATCCATAACATAATAGCCGCAAAAGCAATCCGTATACTTCATGGATCTTTTCCGCTCCGCCATCAAGGGCCTGTAATACAACGGCATACGTTTGGCAAACTGCTGATAGATTCCCATCGCCTCCGAAAAAGCCTGCTTTGCGCGGTTGGAATAACACATCCGGAAGAGCAGCATACCGTAACGATAAGAGGCGTCCGCCCACAAGGGCAGCGCCGCATCGGGGTTATCCACGGCCAGACGACGGTAGATGTCCAGCACCTCCATCCATAGTTTCTCAAGGTCCGGCGTGCAGTTATACAGATCCCCGAACCCTAACGAAAGCTCCAGCTGGAGGGCATAGTTGCTCAGTGCTAATGCCAGTTCCGGGAGGCCGTTTTCGGGGTCCTCTTCCGCCAGCTCCCTACAAAGCGGCAGCGCCCGTTCGTAATTGAGGAGGTTCCGGCTTTCCATCATAGTCTCGTCCAGAAAACTGGCATAGTCGAGCAGCAGAGCCGCGAAGTCCTTCTTGGAGAAACACTTACTGCCGCACGTGACGCAAGTTCTATAGATGGATTCGATTTCCTGGTCCAAAGACTTTATTACCGACATCAAGCGGTCGGGTCTGTCCACCTGCAGCAGTTGCAGCCGCAGCAGGGCCTCCATGATCCGGTTCTCTCCGGTGGTGAGGTCGCCCTCGCGGACCGCCTTCCGCAATTCCGTCTTGATTTTCGGCAGTTCGAGAACCTTCAGCGCCTCCTGATAGTCCCCCTGCCAAAAGAGTTCTTCGGCCCGTTTCCAACGAGGGCCGGCCGAGGGTCGCGACTTGCGGACAACCAGCAGGGCCGCATCCGTCAGTTTGGATGCCAGTCTCGTCAGCGGTTTCATTTCCCACCGCACAGCGCTCTCCCGATACGACTCTTTCGTTTTCTCCTCCGAATCCTCTCCTTCGCTCCTGAGGAATTTGTCCAGCAGCATCGACAAGCCGTAGTCTTTTCCCGCAGCCTGCTGCACCTTCTCCATTATTTTGCTGTATTGGGGATTGTTGCGCACGTAAGGGATATTCCTCAGCGGTAGCATCGGCACCCCGAGAACCGTCAGTTCGTTGTATCTCACTGCGACCATGCCGTCATAGAGACCGTTCAGTGCGGTCTGCAGTTGCAGCACGAACTGCACTGCGCGGGTCTCCTCGTCGCCGGAGAGATGGAAACGAATAGGATCCTCTGTAGAGACGCGGTGCACCACGTCTCTACATTCGGTTTTGTCGTCCTCCAAATCCCATTCCACCCTGCCGATTTGCAACCCCATCGGCGCCATCGTCGCATTGAGTTGCTCGACCAGAATCTCGACCAGCGTCCGCTCGTCGGGCAGTTCGGCATGGGGTTCTATGAAGATGTTGATTTCGCGCATGGGAACCTTACAAATGATCTATAAAAGCAAACGCAAAAATACAAATTTTGTGGATAAAAACACCGTCCCGAAAATTGTGTACTTTTGCCGCCCAAAATTGGAAAAACGATGAGAAGAATTATTGTATCCGCCATTGCAATCGTGGCATGTCTGGCTTTGCAGGCGCAAAACATCCGCGTGAATTACAGTGGCGTTCCGGACAGCAACTGTGAACAGCCCTCTGCCAGCCAGCCCAACTTCTTCTTCCCCAATCCCTACGACCAAGACCTGCCGAGCCGCGGAATCGGCCCTGACAATGTGGATAGAAACGGGAAGGGGGAATAACAAACTCTTATTACGAAATTGAAAGGATTTCCATCTGCATCTCGCCCTGCGGGGTGTTGAAGGAGACCGTTTCCCCTACCTTCTTGTTCATCAACACTTTGCTGAGCGGCGAAAGGAACGAGATTTTGCCCTTCATGATGTTGGCTTCATCAACCCCGACAATCTGGTATTGCGCTATCTGGTTGTTTTTCAGATTCTTGAACTTGATAGTCGCACCAAATGCGACATCATTTTGCCGTTGTGGGTCGTAGTCGAGCACGCGGGCGGAATGGATGCGCTCCTCCAGCAGACGGAGTTTGCCTGTTAGGTAGTTGTTGTTGACGCGGGCGTCGTTGTTATCAACCCCCTCGTACTGTTTGCGTTCACGGAGAATATCCTCGCGCTCGGCCCTCAGTTCCTCCAGTCCGGCGGTGGTGACGAAATTCTCCACCCCGGCAGGCAGAAACGCCCTCGGCGTCAGCATCGGGACCTCTTCTTGGTCGCCCTCTTTGACAAATCCTCTGCTCATAATCGGTGAATTTAGAGTGCAAAAATACAATTTTTACGCTTGTGTTGTATCCTTGAGAAATACGATTTTAAGTTTCAGGTTTCAGGTTTCAAGTAGCAATTTCGAAATCTCACTTGAAACATGAAACATGAAACATGAAACTAATTTTCGTACTTTTGCCGACTTTTTCGATTATGACCCTAAACGAACTTAAAAAGAAATATTACCGGTCTGAATCTGAGGCACTTGCCAACGCATTGAAGACGAATGTCTCCGGTTCGGTTTATGCCATTCAGGGCGTGAAAGGCTCCGCACAGGCCTTCATCGCGGCGCAGATATCCGAAAACCTCACCAATACCCAGCTCTTTCTCTTCCGCGACAGCGAGGAGGCCGCCTTCTTCTACAGCGACATGGAGATGCTGCTCAACGACCGCAGTAACTCTCTGCAGGACAAGCGAGTACTCTACCTGCCGTCATCCTACAAGCGCAACAGCCGCTGGAGCGAGACCGACTCTTCCAATGTAAAGCTCCGCGCCGAAATCCTCCACAAGCTCTCGCAACCCGACCATCAACCGCTGATTCTCGTCTCCTACCCCGAAGGCGTGGCAGAAACCGTTGTCACCCAAGAGTTTATAGACCGAAAATCTTTCTCCGTGAAGCGCGGCGAGGAGATCCTCACCGACGACTTCCTCAACAAACTCTACGAATTGGAGTACCTGCCCGAGGATTTCGTTTATGAACCCGGACAGTTCGCGTGGCGCGGCAACATCTTCGACATCTTCTCTTACTCCGAGGAATACCCTATCCGTGTTGAATTTGAGGGCGACTGCATTGAGTCCATCCGCTTCTTCAACCCGGAAACGCAGCTGTCTGTCAAGGAGTTGGAGCAGGTCTATATCATGACACCCATCGTGCAGTCGGAGGCTTCCGGCAACCGCGTGCCGCTCTTCTCTGTATTGCCCGAGACCTGCGTCATTTGGCAGATGCACGCCGCCAACATCGCCTCCACCATCCATACTGCCTATCAGGATATTGCTGATAATGAATACTTTGCCGAAGACGAGATTCCCATCATCAACAAGAAAACCTACTTGAAGGAAGTGGCGAATTTCCAACGGGTATATGTCAACACCCAAGAGGTTGACTCCCCCACCCTGACCCTCGATTTCAACATGCAGCCGCAACACGACTTCGACAAGAGTTTCGACTACCTGCTGTTGGAATGGATTGAGAATCTGGAACATGGCATCCAAAACTACTTCTTGTCGGAGACGCAGTCGCAGCTCGACCGCCTCTACAAGGTGATGATCGACATCCTCGACAAGTACAACCGGCAGAACGACGCTGCGTTCAAGATCGAACAGCTCTACACGCCGTTGCGCGAGGTGCTGCACGAAGGATTCACCGACGCGGACCACAAAATCGCACTCTACACTGACCACCAGTTCTGGAACAAGTTCCAACGCATGGTGCTCCGCGACCGCTACAAAAAGAGCGAAGCACTGACACTCAGGGAGATATACGACTTGCAACCCGGAGATTACGTCACCCACATCGACCACGGCATCGGCGTCTATGAAGGTCTGCAGAAGATGCAGATGGGCGACAGCACGCAGGAGGTCATCAAAATCAGCTACAAGGACGGCGACACGCTCTTCTTGAGCATCCACGCGTTGCACAAGATCAGCAAATACGTGGGCAAGGAGGGCACTCCGCCGACCATCCACCGCCTCAGTTCCGGCAGCTGGGAAAAGCTGAAAGAGCGTACCAAGAAGAGGGTCAAGGAGTTAGCCATCGACCTGATCAAGCTCTACTCTGAGCGCAAGGCCAAGAAGGGGTTCGCCTATTCGCCCGACAACTTCCTGCAAAGCACCCTGGAGTCGTCCTTCATCTACGAAGACACCCCCGACCAGATCAAGACATTGGCGGAAGTGAAGGCCGACATGGAGAGCGACCATCCGATGGACCGCCTTATCTGTGGTGACGTAGGGTTCGGCAAGACCGAAATCGCCATTCGAGCGGCGTTCAAGGCCGTGTGCGACAGCAAACAGGTGGCTGTTTTGGTGCCCACCACCGTGCTCTCCATGCAGCACTACTATACTTTTAGTGAGAGATTGGCCAATATGCCGTGTAACATCGCGTATATCAACCGGTTCAAGAGCACGAAAGAGATTAAGGAGACGCTGAAACGAGTGAAGGAAGGCAAAGTCGATATCCTCATCGGTACGCACCGCATCTTGAGCAAAGACGTGGTTTTCAAAGATTTGGGGTTGTTGATTATCGACGAAGAGCAAAAGTTCGGAGTGGCGGCGAAAGAGAAGATCCGCGAGATGCGCACCACCATTGACACCCTCACCATGTCTGCGACGCCCATCCCGCGCACACTGCAGTTCTCGCTCATCGGTGCCCGCGACATCTCCGTCATCACGACTCCTCCACCCAACCGTCAGCCCATCGACACGCAAGTACACGTCTTCGACGAGGACATCATGCGCGATGCCATCCAGTTCGAGTTGAATCGTGGTGGACAGGTATTTGTGATTCATAATAAGATTCAGAACATCAAAGAATTAGCAGGTTTAATTCAACGATTAGTTCCGAAGGCGCGAGTAGCCATCGGACACGGTCAGATGGAGGGCGATCAGCTCGAAAAGATCATGACGCAGTTCATCAACGGCGAGTACGATGTGCTGGTTTCCACCACCATTGTGGAGTCCGGTTTGGACATCGTGAATGCCAACACCATGATCATCAATGATGCGCAGAACTTCGCCCTCAACGTGTTGCACCAGCTGCGCGGGCGTGTGGGTCGCAACAACCAGAAAGCCTACTGCTACCTCTTCATCAAGCCGTGGGACACCCTCAACGACCAGGCGCGCAAGCGGCAGCGGCATCCACATTGCCCTCAGGGATTTGGACATCCGCGGTGCCGGCGACATCCTCGGCGCGGACCAGAGCGGCTTCATCAACGAGATGGGCTACGACATGTACCAGAAGATCCTCAACGAGGCCATCCAGGAGATGAAAGACGCCGGCGACGAGGGTCTTGGCGACCTGCAGATGGCCGACAACAGCGCGTTGTTGCGCCGCGAGTGCTCTTTGGAAACCGACATCGAGGCGTTGTTCCCCTCCACGTACATCTCCAACGTCACCGAGCGCATGAACCTCTACAAGGAGCTGGAATCCATCAAGGAGGAGAGCAAGTTGGAGGAATTCCGCAAGAAAATCACCGACATCTTCGGTCCGATGCCACGCGAAACCGAGGAACTGATGCAGACTATCCCGTTACGCATGCTCGCCGCCGACCTTCACTTCGAGAAGATCGTCCTCAAGAAAAAGGTCTTCCACGGCTACTTCACTGGCAACTCGCATTCCCCCTACTTCCAATCCGACGAATTCGGCAAGTTCCTGCTCTTCATGCAGACGAACCATCCCGTCGTCCAGCTCAAGGAGGCCAACCACAAGCTGGTTTGCAGCATCCACAACATCCCGACCTTCAAGGCGGCGTATCATTGGCTGGGGAAGATGCAGCAGGCAGTTAGGAGTTAGTAGTTAGCAATTGGCGGTCGGTAGTTTCAGCTCCCTGTCGAAGCAAGCGACGTATTCGTCGCGCCAAACACACCATTTGGATGAAAAGTTCCCGCCGCGCCACCCCGAAGCAAAAAATTGCTACTTTTGCACCTTGGAACAAAAGAAAAACTTATGAAACCTAAAGACAAAAGACCTCTGCCGAAGGCACACCGCCGCTGCCTTCAAAACGACTACCACGGGCGGTGCATCTACATGATTACGTTATGTACAGAAGGGCGTGTTCCGATATTGGGCACGCTGGAGGGCGACTATCCTGAAGCCGCATTCATCCGCCCCACCCCGCTTGGAGAAAAGGTTTTGCAGTGTTGGAAAAACATTCCCGCATTGCAAAAGCAATTTGCGGCGAAGAAAAGTAAGCAAACGGGCGAAAAGTGCCAGCGCAACATTTCGCTGATTGCTGCTCAACTTATGCCCGACCACTTCCACGGGGTCATCTTTGTAAGAGAGGAAATGGACATTTCTGTAGGAGATGTGGTGAGAGGGTTTATGGTGGGCTGTACGAAAGCCTACAACGCCCTACTACTCACGCCTTCCGACGAAAAGCCTTTAAAACCGCTATGGGAGAAAGGTTACCACGACAGGATTCTGCGCCACGCCGGACAGTTGCAGAACATGATCAACTATGTGTGGGACAACCCCCGCCGATTGATGATGAAACGGCAACACTCCGATTGGTTTGCCGTGCTTCGGAATGTCAGATTTGGAGGGCATACGTTCTCCACCGTGGGCAATCTGCATTTGCTGGATTCACCTCTTTGCACTGTTCATGTCAGAAGCAAATGGTCAGAGACCGAACGGCGGAACTACATGAACCATTGTATCGTTTCTGCGAGACAAGGTGCAGTGTTGATCGGCCCTTTTATCAGCCCATGGGAAAAGATGGTACTGGAGGCCGCCTTGCGCGAAGGGCTGCCGGTAATCCAGCTCGTTCCGGACGGCTTTTCAAACTACTACAAGCCCTCAGGAGGCTTCCTCGACGCCTGCAGCCGAGGGAAAATGCTTTTCATGACAGAAGCCATCTCTGAAGCCCCCTTCGCCAAGCGGATTTCGCGCGAAGAGTGCATCGCGCTGAATGCCCTTGCCTGCGAGTTGGCCTCGCAACAATCCAGCTGAGATTCGTGCGGGTGGCTGGATGGCGGCGCGACGAATACGTCGCTTGCCGGTACAGGGACGGGTGAAGGATTAAATGAGTTTACCACCGTATCTTCTTGGCAGAACGAGTTTTTTTGTCCGATATTTTTCCTACCTTTGCACCCCGGCCCCAACCATCATGGGGCTACATCAATCTTTTGATTATGAGCACTATAGAAAACATATCCCTCCACCTTGTGGGGAATTCCGGAGCGGCGGAAGGACTCGTCCTGGCGCAGGAAGGCCTTCAGCTGTCCGACAGCGTGCGCGAACTGCTCACCGACTATTTCCTCTCCCCCTTCTCCTCCGAAGAACTCTTCGAACTCTACCACGACAGCGGCATTGAGTTCAACGTGGTCTATGGCGCGGCGTCAAGGATCTTCGACGACCCCGAAACACTCCACGAGCAGTCGGTGAACCTCGCCAAACACCTCTACGAGCAGAGCTCCCACCCGAAAATCAAGGGCGGGGAGTTCTACACGGTCTATTTCCGCGACTGCATCGTGGATGGCGACACCGTGGATGCCGTCGGACTGTTCAAGTCGGAGAACAAGGACACGTTCCTGCGGGTGCTGCACGAGGGCGGCAACTTCAACCTCGAAAGCGAGCAGGGCATCAACATCAAGAAGCTCGACAAGGGCTGCCTTATCTTCAACAAGGAGCGCGAAAACGGCTATGTGGTGGCCGTGGTCGATAACACCAACCGCGGCATCGAGGCGCAATACTGGATGGACGACTTCCTGCACGTGCGCCAGCGCAAGGACGGCTACGCGAACACGCAGAACGCCATGGCCCTAGCCAAGAACTTCGTCACCAAGGCGCTGCCCGAGCAGTTCGAGGTCTCCAAGGCCGACCAGATCGACCTGCTGAACCGCTCCTTAGAGTTCTTCAAGGAGAACGACACCTTCGAGATGGAGGAGTTCGCCAACGAGGTCATCGAACAGCCCGAAGTCATCGAGAGCTTCCGCCAGTACAAACGGAGCTTCGAGGAGGAGAACGACGTGGTGATCGACGACAGCTTCGACATCTCCGACTACGCCTTCCGCCGCCAACAACGTTCCTACAAGCGCGTCATCCGCCTCGATCGCAGGATCCAAATCATTATCGACGGCAATCGCGACAACGTAGAGCAGGGCGAGGACGAACGCGGGAAGTTCTATAAGGTATATTACAGCGAGGAGGAGTAGAATAGGCAATAGTCAACAAGCATTAGTGGATTTTGTATATTCATAATTCATAATTCATAATTCTTAATTCTGCATTCTACATTCTACATTCATGCAACATATCAACGAACCCACCCTCCAGTACATCTCCGCCCACGCCTCCGACGACGTGACCCATCTCGCCCTGCATCCCTCCAGGGACCCGCAGGTCGATATGAGCGTGGCGCTGCAACAGATCGCCGGACGGCAGAAAGCCAAGGAGAAGCTGCCCGAGTGGTACGCCACCGAGGGTATTCTCTATCCGAAAAAGGTCTCCATGGAGCAGTGCTCGTCGTCGCAAACGGCTGAGTATAAGGCATCCCTAGTGGAAGGGAAATCCTTCGCAGACTTCAGCGGCGGATTCGGGGTGGACACCGTCGCTTTCGCCAAAAAGTTCGCGAAAGGCTGGTACGTGGAACCGCAAGAAGAACTCTGCGAACTTTTTCAACACAACTGCAAAGTGCTGGATATCAACAATGTTGATATCATCAACGGTACGATGGAGGACAACCTTGCCTCCATTGAGCACTTGGACATGATCTACCTTGACCCGTCCCGACGCGACACGCACGGTCGGCGGGTGGTCTCCTTGTCGGACTGCACCCCCAACCTCCTCGAATGGAAATCCGCCCTATTGGAACGTTGTAACATCTTGATGGTCAAAATGTCCCCAATGATCGACATTTTCCAAACATTGCGGGATTTGCCCGAAACGTACGCGGTACACGTGGTGGCCGTGGAGGGGGAATGTAAGGAGGTTTTATTCCTATTGTCCCGTGGAGACGCGCCATGGCACGTCTCTACAACGTCCCCAACCATCGTTGCCGTCGATATTAACAAAACCGCCACATTCCGTGTTGAAACCATCTTGAAAACCGAACACACCACCCCACCCCAAATCGCCATAGAATTAGGCACTTACCTCTACGAACCCAACGCCGCCGTGATGAAGGCCGGCATCTTCAACGCCCTGTCGCAAAAGTTCCAAATTTCGAAACTGGCGAAGAACACCAACCTATTCACATCCAACGAATTGCACGAGAATTTTCCAGGTCGCGTTTTCACCATTGAGGCCGTCCATGAGTTTCACCCGCGCAAAACGGCCAAGGAACTCTCGCACCTCGAAAGCGCCAGCATCGCCGTGCGAAACTTTCCGCTGACGGCAGAGGAATTACGTAAAACGCTGAAAATCAAAGACGGGAATACGTGTTATCTGTTCGGGTGCACACTTTGGGATGGAAGGAAAGTGGTGGTGGTTGGAGACAAGTTGGCTATTAACTATTAGCTATTGGCTGTTAGCTAAAAGCAAAAAGCCAAAGGCCAAAAGCTAAAAGCTAACATTCCATTATCTGCTCTGACACTAAGCGATACAATTCCTTTAATCGATCGTCAGACAGTGTGGAGATCTGCGCCCGCATCACGTTCACGTCGCCGCGCACGGCGGGACCAGTTTGCGCCTCTGCCGGTGTCATCTGCGAGACCTTCTCCACAGTCTGGCGCAAAACCGGCAACAGAATTTCAAACGGTAAACCATTTTCTTTCAGTAGTTTATACGCAATCTGGTACATGGCGTTGCTGAAATTGCAGGCGAAAACCGCCGCCACATGCATCTTCGCACGCTGGGCTTCCGAAACTTCGTAACAAGTTGGGGAAAGCTCGCGGGCCAACTCCCACATCAGCGTCTTGTGCTCGCCAGCGAAGTCGGACTCTAAGCACAACGGGACTTCCAACTTCCTCATATCCTGTGACTTCGTAAAGGTCTGCAAAGGATATATAACGCCGTATTGTTCTGCATAATCTTTCAGACACTGGCAGGAAACCGTGCCTGAGGTCGTAAAGGCCAACGGCAGTTTGAAAGGCAGCAACGGCAGTATCTCGTCGTAGGCCTTATCCGCCAATGCGAATATAAATATTTGATTATCAGGATTTAATTTCCGAATATCTTCGATAGCTTCCGCGTTGAGCAAATCGGCCAGCGTTTGGGCGTGTTCCAAATGCCGACTGAACACCTGCGTAATCGGAAAGCGGGGATTACCCTGCAAACGCTGGGCGATCCACGTCGCCACATTTCCAGAACCTATCAGCGTAATCATCAGAGAGTAAAGAAACTACCACCGACAAACTCACGCAAGATAGAGGTTCCCGGAAGGGATGTTACGGGGATGGTCTTGAAGAATGAGAGCATTTTGATCAAGCGTGTAGCCTCGGCATATTCGGGAACCGTTTCCGGAACGTTGTACAGGATCGGCATCGCGTAGGGTTTGAGCACTGAAAGCTCGAACACCAGCGAGGTATTGATCATCACATCGGCGTTCTCCTGATACGGGAAGATGTTCTTTTCTTCGCCGCGCCGCACACTGGGCCAACGGCGTATTGTATCCACCGCAGAATATCCACGATAGTTGTAATCGCGTACAATCCTGCGTATCAACCGGTTATCGGAAGTCGGGATCGGATTCTGACGATCCAAAGAAAGGGAAGTGAGCGCAGACACGAACACCTTGAACTTAATCTCTTCCGGCACCTGTGCGGTCAATTCGGGATTGAGGCAGTGGATACCTTCGATTACCAAGATGGCGTTCCCCCTCAGTTTCAGGGTTTTGCCAGTCCATATTTTTTTGCCTTGGGTGAAATCGAACGTGGGGATTTCCACCTCTTCACCGGCAAGAAGGCGATTGAGGGTATTGTTGAACAACGGCAAATCGATGGCGTACAACGATTCGAAGTCATACTCGCCATTTTCATCCTTCGGGGTATCGTCGCGCTCCACGAAAAAGTCATCCACGGAAATCGGCACCGGATAGTAACCCAACACCGCCAATTGCACCGACAAACGGCGGCATGAGGTGGTCTTGCCCGAGCTGGAGGGACCACTGATCAACACCATCTTCACGTCTCCGCGCTGATAAATCATGTCCGCCACACGCGCCATCTGCTTTTCTTGATAAGCCTCAGCCACCAACACCCCGGACTGTATCTGGACACTGTTAGAAAATTTGTTCAAATTGAAAACGTACGGCACCCCCATAGTTTCCACCCATTGTTTATCTAACTTATAGACAGAGAACAATTTAGGGAACGTACGAGTTTTGGCCATCGCATTGATATTTTTCTTGGAAGGCAATTTCAACAACAATCCTTCCTCGTATTTCTCAAGGCCAAACGTGGTCAGATAACCCGTGGAGGGAAGCAAAAAACCATAATAGTAGTTAATACTTTTGCCCAGTTGATAGACAGAAGTGAAGATTTTGTCGCGATTCTTGAAAAACTCGTACTTATCTTCCAATCCATGCTCCTGAAACGCTTTGATGGCATCTTGGGTCAACATCTCCTCACGGACGAAGGGGAGATCGCGACTCACCACATCCTTCATGAAGAGGTAAAGCACCTTCACCAACTTATCGGTAATAGGACCGTCCAAATTCTCCAAGGTGCAATATCTCCCTCCTGATATGGAGTGCTTGATGCGAAGTTTCACATCCTTCGGAAGAAGGGAATCAACGGCATGGAAAAGCAGGAAATAGAGAGAACGCATATAACCGTTCCGACCGTAATTACTGTAATAATCGAAGAAATCGACTATCGCCGGTTTTGTCAGACGGAACGACATATCGCGTTCCTTGTTGTTCACCAACGCACCAAAATATGGGTTTTCGGGCTTTAATTTGGCTTTGCGCACAAACTCCTGAAGCGTGATTCCACACGGCACTTCAATTTCCTTGTTGATATTCTTGCAACAAATTTTAACGGTGTTCTTCATTGTCTCGAAAATTTTGGCAAAGGTACATTTTTTTACTTTTACTTTGACTTTGAACTTTGAAATATACTTTTGGCTATTCCCTACTCCCTCTACCCTATTGTCTTATCCTCCACGCTTCCCAATCGATCTCTTTTTCAATCTGATTCTCGACATCATCGGGCAGTTGACAGAAGAAGTCGAGACCAGTAAGGCGTTCCACGTCATCAACCGTGCGACAGTAGTAGTTCAGGTTGTGGTGGGTGCCGTTGTTGGCGTAAACAAAACCGACGGCCTTCCATTCGCCGCGCATGTCACAGAGCACGACCTTGAAAAAGGAGTCCGGCACGGCAATGCAGTTCTCCCCTATCGTTTCGGGATGTTTGGAAACGATGGGACCGCACACCACATAGACCTTGCCGAAAAAGTTGGCCCAGCCGCGCACACGGTTCTCCAGGTAATTCCAGTCGCCCTCGTTGAAGGTGTGGTTCTGCGGACAGATGTTGCTTAGGTAGAAGCACTCGCGCATGGCCGTCGCATCCCATTTCATGTCGCCGGCAGGCACCAGATGTCCGCGGTCGTAGGAGGTGTTCTTGTAGTCCCACCATTGCGCGGTCGCCCCCTTCACCTGTGGGTCGGGGTCGAACTTGGTGTACCGTTCCACCGGACCTGTAGTCTGTTCGTCCGTCAGCGAGTAAGCCACCCAGTTCGCCAGTCTCCATCCCTCGTTGTAATCTACAGTATATGCCTTATGCTCAATCTGTTGAGAATATTCCCGCGTCCGTGTATAAGCGGGGATCTCGAGTGCCCCTTCGGGCACGATGGCGGTCTGCGCAGAACGGGAGACACTATTCGCCCTAGCTCCGGCTTTTCCTTTCGTGGCGACACTGGCCACGATCAACACGACGGCGAACACCGCCGCCAAGATTATCATTATCGTTTTTTTATTCATCGTACGTATATATTTCGTTACTGCCACCGCCATTCCGGCGCCGACGGTAGGAGGCGGCGGAATCTCGGACTCGCCAGGGAACGCATTATCGTTACAACTCCTTCATCACTTCTGCTATGCTGTACCCTTTCGAAAGCAGATGTCGTATAAGCTTCTCGCGGGCGTTCTCCACATCGGGGTGCGACCGGTTCCACTTCTTGATAGCATTGCGCAGGCGGTCAGCATAGTCATCATCGGAGATTTTCTCGCAGGCGCTATGGATGAGTGCCGAAGGGATGCCTTTCGCACGTAAGGCCGCCACGATCTTCTGGCGTCCCCAAGTGGCTTTCACTTTGCTGCGCACAAAGGATTCCACGTAACGGCTTTCGTCAAGGAATCCGTTTTCCTTCAGCGATTTCAACACGGCCTCTTCCTGACTCTCAGAAAGACGAAATGACGTGAGCTTCCGTCTCACGTCATTTTCACAACGTTCCTGCCAAGCGCAGAAACGCTCCATTTTGCTCATGATGTCGGAGGGTATCTCCATCATGTTAATCTCTGGCAGGTTCATTCCACAGGATGATTTCTTCCCCATGCTCATTCAGATAATGAACCTCGGTCAGACGGCTGCTCTGGTTTGAGACCACTCTGACCAGCTTTTTGTATTGCCAGCACCACTTCATCCGGATGGACGGGAACCCTTTGGTCAGGTAGGCATAGACAAACGGATGCGCCACCACGGTGATTTTGGGCTCGTGCTGTTTTTCGTAGAGGAAATCCAAGGCATTGGCAATCTCATCCTCAATAACGATCGGGGGTTTGATTTTGCCGGTACCCTTGCAGGTCGGACAGACTTCCGTATTTTCAATGATTGTGGCTTGACGCACACGCTGACGGGTGATTTGTATCAGTCCGAACTTGTTGAGCGGCAGGATGGTATGTTTGGCTTTGTCGTTGCGCATAAACTCCGCCATCGCCTTGTTGAGGGTATTCTTGTTGGCAGAGTCATGCAGATCAACAAAGTCGATGGTGATGATGCCGCCCATATCTCTCAAACGCAGCTGACGGGCAATTTCCTGTGCCGCTATCATATTGGTGTTCAGAGCGTTCTGCTCCGGTGTTTGGGAAGATTTCACACGATTTCCGCTGTTCACGTCGATGACGTGCATAGCTTCCGTGTGTTCAATAATCAGATAAACGCCATTTTTGACGGTGATCACCTTGCCGAAAGAGCCTTTGATCTGCTTGGCAACGTTGAAATGGTCGAAAATGGGACGTTTGTCGGTGTAGAGGTTGACGATGGCCTCCTGCTCGGGCGCGTGCACGTGCAGGTAGTTCTTCACTTCCGTGAACATTTCAGGCGTATCGACATAAATGGCGTGGAAGGAGTCGTTGAGGAAGTCGCGAAGCAGCGAAGCCACGCGGTTCTCCTCCTGGGCAAGACGCACAGGGGCTTTGGAAGCGAAAAGATTCTCGACGGTTGTATCCCAACGGTAACGCAGCATGTCAAGGTCGGCACTGAGCTCCTCCACGGACTTGTGCTCCGCCACAGTGCGGATGATGATGCCGAAGTTGCGGGGACGGATGCTCTGCACAGCCGTGCGGAGGCGTTTGCGCTCCTCGCTACTCTTAATTTTCTGGGAAACAGAGACTTTGTCTCCAAAGGGGACCAGCACTAGATAACGGCCAGCGAAGGAAATTTCGGTGGTGATGCGAGGACCTTTCGTGGAAATGGGCTCCTTGGCGACCTGCACCATAATCTGTTGTCCGGAGGTCAGCACATCGCTGATCTTGCCGTTTTTGGGGATATCCTCAAGGTATTGCACCCGACTGATACTGCGTTTGCCGGTTGTAATTGCCTGACTGACAAACGCGTTGATGGTTCTGCCATTGATGCCGAGGTCAAGATAGTGCAGGAAAGCTTCGCGTTCGCTGCCCACATCGACAAAAGCTGCATTCAAACCGGGCATGATCTTCTTGACTTTGCCCAAGTAGATGTCCCCCACTGAAAACTGTGCGGAGGACTTCTCGGTATGAATTTCCATCAACTTCTTGTCTTCCAACAGCGCTACCTGAACTTCGTTCGTGTGCGAAGTGATGATAATTTCTTTTGTGATTTCTTCTTGATTGTTCTCCATACTATAATAAAGAAAACTAAATGACTCAATGGATAAGTCATTTAGTTTTCATTTAAGAACGCGCAAAAGGCTATCTGTTCTTATGTCTGTTCTTTCTTAGTCTTTTTTTGCGCTTGTGCGTATTCATTTTCGCACGTTTACGTTTTTTTCCGCTAGGCATAATGAAATTTATTGAATGATTATGAATTATTTCGTGTTTTTCTTGACTGCTTCAACGAAGTCCTTGCAAGGTTTGAAGGCGGGGATGTTATGAGCCTTGATAGTGATGGTTTGGTTCTTGGAGATGTTGCGGGCAGTTTTCTCAGCTCTGTGTTTCACAATGTAGCTGCCGAAGCCTCTCAAATAAACGTTCTCACCATTGATCATGGTCTTCTTGACAGATTCCATGAAAGCTTCAACGATAGTCTGCACGCTATTCTTTTCATAACCGGTGCGGTTGGAAATTTCATTAACGATTTCTGCTTTAGTCATAATTTTATTCGTTTAATTGTTACTAAATTTTTTCGGGCTGCAAAAATACAATAATTTCTTTATAATCCAACACTTATACAAAAAAAAGTTGAATTTTTTCGAAAATCCTTTTGGCGAGGCGGCTTGTGCCCACTCTGAAGAGGTCGGGCGTAACCCACTCTTTACCCATATTTTGCCTCCAAATATGCAAATATGTGTATGCTTGTTGCAATTCCGAGAGGCCTCCGGCTACTTTTATACCCACTTTTTTGCCCGTATCATGGTAATGTTGCTGTATGGCGAACATCATCACCCAGAAGGCTTCCGGGGTGGCATTGACGGCTATTTTTCCGGTCGAAGTCTTGAGGAAATCGGCCCCTGCATGGATGGCCAACTGGGATGCGCGGTATATATTTTGGGAAGAAACCAGCTCTCCGGTTTCCAAAATCACTTTCAATTTCTGCTTTGCACAAGCCTTCCGGATGGCACTGATCTCATCAAAAACCTGCTGGTATTTTCCCTCCAAAAACGCACCTCTGGAGATCACCATGTCAATCTCATCGGCACCCTGCTCCACGGCGTACTTCACTTCCGCCACTTTCAAATCAATGGGGAGCTGTCCCGACGGAAATCCGCCGGCCACGGATGCCACATGGATATCCGTACCCGCCAACTTCTCCTTCGCCAACGACACAAACGGCGAATAGACGCAAACAGAAGCGGTGGAGGAAATCCCTTTCTCATCATCGCGGAAGGAGATGGCCGTATCGCACAATTCCGACACCTTCTTGTGCGTATCAGAGCCTTCCAAGGTGGTTAAGTCCACACAGCGCAGGAGTTCTTTGCACATTTCCAGTTCCTCTTTATCCGTGTACGTGAAAGTCATATCCGTTCTCAAACGGTTCCGAAATTGAGCCTCCGAGAAGGGGAATTTCTGGATGGTTATCTTTTTTTGATTGTCTGTCATGATATTATTTTTTAAATTTGTCAAGTCCTACCTTTAAAGATATAATATGTGAGTACTGTGCGATGGAGAGGTTGCCCAAATCGGTGAAAGCATAATCGATGGCTACAATATTCTTTATATTAAGGCCAATACCGAAATTGATCTGCAAGGTGGTTTTCATCTTTCCGTCGAAGTCGGGCTCGCGTTGGAAATTGCCCAGTCCGAAACGCAATGCGACAATCTTCTTGTAGTCGAACTCCATTCCTAAATGGGGATCAACACTCATGAAATTGCTTTTTATCAACGAATTACGCTTGCCGTCGAAAGTACAGTCCAGTCCGATGGCGAAGGTACCGTGGAAGCCTTTGCCGAAGTGGACGGTCTTACCGCCGCCCAACAACAACGCCGGCATCGTCATTTCCAGCTCGTTTTCGGGAATCTCGTTGCCAGTTTCCTCAAAAACGGCGATGACATCGTCCGTGAGCGAATAACGCCACGCATTGAAGGTGGAAGTCCCGTCACGGAGCATCAGTCCTGCCTGCCAGCCTTTGCGATGGTACTGCAAACCAAAGTCCAGCCCAAAGCCCCAAGAATTGGCGAATTTGCCAATTTTCCGATAGACGACCTTGGCATTCGCGCCAACGGAAAGCCCCTGCACCTGTGGGAACGCATACGCGTAACTCAACAGGAAGGCATTGTCGGCAGCAGAGAAATACGTAATTCTATCGTAATCCACATTCCCTTGATCGTCAATCAATTGGGTGGTATTCATAATATTGTCCACTCCGAAACGGATGTAGGAAAACGCGACCGCCTGGTTGGAGTCAATCTTAAACCCGATGCCACCGTAGTCGTATTTGGCGATGCCCGCAAAATACTCGGCATGCATCAGCGCCAGCTGGTAGCGTTTGTCCATGCGGGTCAAACCGGCAGGATTCCAGTAGGCGGAGGTGATGTCGTCCGTGATGGCGCACATCGTGTTCGACATGCCCAGACCACGCGCACCGACGCCCAAAGAGAGGAATTCGTTGCTGTACTTGCTCTGCGCATGCACCCCCAAGGCGCACATCGCAACCAAAACCAATATGGCGGCTAAGCGTCTCATCAGTGCTGTTTTTGTTGTATTACGTGTTGCTTGCGATCGCCGGCAAAAAGTTCGTACTCCTGAAACATACACTCCAACGAACCGTTCAGCATCGGCCATCTATGGGAGGGCTTCAGCCCGATATACTTCAGTGCGTCAACGTCAGAACTGATGATGTATGCCCGGCAACCCGCATAGCGTTTCTTCAGCGTGTCACCGATTTCACGGTAGAGGGTATTGATGTCATCCACGGAAAGCCGCTCCCCGTAAGGCGGGTTCATCATCACCACGGAAGGGCGGCGTTCAGGGTCTGAGTGACGCATGTCTTGTCGTTCCAGAACGATAAAATCTTGCAAACGAGCCTTTTGAACGTTAGCGCGGGCAACATCCAGAAAACGGCCATCAATATCAGATCCATAGAAGTTAATATCGACATCGTCCTTGATGTCGGCTTCGTCACGCACACTCTTCCAGAGCTGGCGGTTGAAATTCTTCCACTGGTAGAAACCATATTCGCGACGGTAGAAGCCAGCTGGGATGTTGAGCGCCTGCATAGCGGCCTCGATGAGCAGTGTTGCGCCGCCGCACATGGGGTCGATAAAGTCGCAAGAGCCCTTCCAGCCGCTCATCCGGACCATCGCTGCGGCGGTCACCTCGTTGAGTGGTGCCGGATGGTTGCGCACCTTGTAGCCACGTTTGTGCAACGACTCGCCCGAGCTGTCCATAAATAGCTGGGCCTCATTCTTATAGACATGCAGGTGGAACTGCACATCGGGATAATCCTTATCGACAGAAGGACGGCGGTCGTACTTCTCACGGAAACGGTCGCAGATGGCATCCTTCGCCAACACAGAGGCATACAGCGGCGTTTTGAAGATGGAATCGACGATGGTGGCGTGCACCGCCAGAGTACCGTCGGGCGAAAGACACTCTTCTGCGGGGAAATCGTAGATCTGCTCGTAGAACTGCCGGTTGTTGTTGAAAGTAAACTGCTTGCGGCGCCACAGGATACGCAAGGCCGTGCGACAAAAGTAGTTGGCACGGTACAGCATCGCCATGTCGCCTTCAAAGGCAACCGCCCGACTCAGCTTCTGACAGTTCTCCGCACCCAACTCATGCAGTTCTTTGAAAAGCTCGGTCTCCAGTCCGGCAAAGGTTTTCGCAACAAAGTACTCCATATTTTCACTATTATCCCCACACTGCGGCTTGCGCCTTGTGTGGGGTTATTAAAATTTTGTCTCTTCGAGACTGCTTAAGGAAAACTATTAATTTTGCGCTAATTTTGCGCGGTTATCGATGCGTTCCCATTTGCGGAACCAGCTGCGGATCTTGAGGCCGATGACGCCGAAGATGGCCTCGCGGAAGATACCGGAGCTCATCTTGGAAACGCCCAACGTTCTGTCCTTGAAGACAATGGGAACCTCCACAATCTTGAATCCCAGCTTCCAAACCGTGAACTTCATCTCAATCTGGAAACCGTAACCGATATGCTTGATCTTGTCGAAATCGATGGCGTTGAGGGTGTCGGCGCGATAGCAGACAAAGCCGGCGGTGGTGTCCTTCACGGGCACACCCAGCACGGTGCGCACGTATGCAGAACCGTAGTAGGACATCAGCAGACGACCCATCGGCCAGTTCAATACATTGACGCCCTGACAGTAACGGGAACCGACAGCCATATCGGCGTTTTGCGTTTCGCAGGCATCATACAAGCGCTGCAGGTCATGCGGGTCGTGCGAGAAGTCGGCATCCATCTCGAAAAGATAATCGTAGCCACGAGCCAGTCCCCACTTGAAGCCGTGGATGTAGGCCGTGCCCAATCCCAATTTGCCAGTGCGTTCCTCAATGAAGAGGCGTCCCTCGAATTCGGGAATCAGCGACTTCACGATATCCGCCGTGCCATCCGGCGAATTGTCGTCAATAATCAATATGTGGACATCAATCAGGTCATAAATTGCCCGGATGATGTTCTCAATGTTCTCTTTTTCCTTGTACGTCGGTATAATTACAAGTCTTTTCATATATAGTTTAAGGTTTAATGTTTACGGGTTTAATAATGGTTATTGGTTATTGGTTATTGAATTAGAAGGTTGATTAACGACACTATTAGTAATTTTATTGTTCATCGTTTTTCATCGTTTTTCATCGCTCATTCATCGCTCATTCATCGCATCATCGCGTCAGCACAATGTACACCGGCAAATGGTCGCTATAGCCGCCTTGGTAGTTGCCGCCGGCGAAAGTACGGTAGGGATAGTCCATGTAGGAGCCGGATTTGGTAAACAAGTAGTCTTTGCGGAAGATGTGTGCCGAGCGGAACTTATAGGTGCCCGGAACCGCATTCACGAGTCCGCCGGAGATGATGATGTTGTCGAGCATCTCCCAAGAGTCGCGATAAGCGTAAGAGCCAAGACCGTCGCGGAAAAGTTTCCACATCGGGTTGTAAAGGTCGTATTGGGTGAGATTTTCGGGCTTCGTTTTGGTGTTCATCTCCGCAATAATGCACTTGGAGGTCGGATTGTCGTTCAAGTCTCCCATGTAGATAAACTTGGCGTTGGGACGAGAATGGAGCACGGAATCGGCAATCTGACGGCCCAGCTGACCGGCTGCAATACGGCCGGGAAGGCTCCGTTTCTCGCCACCCGACTTGGAAGGCCAGTGGTTGACGACAATGTCCAAAGTGTCAACACCGTCCAAAATGCCGGTCATCAGCCATTGGTCACGGGTGATAAAGTCGGGGTTGTTGGGGACAATCGTCGGGAAAGCTCTGGTACTGAGAATTTTGAAACGGGAGGCATCATAGAAGAAGGCCACATCCACACCACGGCGATCGGGTGATTCGTGGTGACAAACAGAGAGACGATAGGGTTTCAGGAGTTCGGTAGCTGCCAGATCCAGCAGAACCTGTTCGTTTTCAATTTCGGAAACCCCCAGCACCACCAGGCCGCCCTCCAGCCTTGCCATCTCGGCAATCACTTTAGAGAGACTCTTTAACTTAGCCTCGTAACGCGCTGAACCCCAGCGGTAATCACCGTCAGGAAGAAACTGTTCGTCGTTCTTGAGCGGATCGTCAATCGTATCAAATAGGTTTTCAACATTATAAAAGCCTACAACCGCCTTATTATGAGACGATTGCGCAATCGCGCACAGGGTCATCACGCACAGGACTAGTATCAAGGATATCTTTCTCATACTGTATTTTTCAAAACCTGCAAAAATACAAAAAATATCGTACCGAACAATCAACAATAATTTTGGTTTTTTAGTGAAGAATGACGGAAAGGGCAATGAAAAGGGCGCAGCCCAACGACCGCGCCCTATTGGAAAAATATGTATTCTTAATTATTTCTTGCCGTTGTTGACATTAGCCAGCGTTTGGACAAATTGTCTGGCGCTCTCCTGCATGTGGACGAAATCATCGCCCAAAGAGGTGGTACAGTCGAGAACAAGAATGATCATGGCACTGTTCTTCTCCTCTGAGACGGTGGTCGAACTTGCCGGATTGAATTCAGTCTCTTTATCCCACGCACCAGTGCTGGTTTGCTTCCACAGTTTGATATTGTTCAAATCCGTTTGTGAGACGGGACTGCCATCCAAGTAAGTCATATTTTGGAACATGAAGGTGTAATATGCTCCTTGTGAGGCAGAAGAGGGTATAGAAGAAGCCCCTTGGGAAAAACCGTAGTATATCACATTGTCAAGCGTTCTAGTGCCGTTGGAAGTGCGACGATACGTGGCCTCGATGAATTTCGTCGAGGTGGTGGCCGACGCGACGTTGTCGAACGTGAAACGCAGACGCTGACCGTCATCATAACCGCCAGGCACATTCACGCCCAAATTCACAGAAGTGGAGATGGAATAGAGGCTGGAGGCAATCTCGGAGAAACGTGCCATAGCCTCACTCATATTCGACACCTGAAACACATTGTTGTCGCTGCTGGAAAGCTTCCGCAAGGTCTCCATAAACTGAGCCTCGTCAGTAACATCGCTACCCTTCAACCCGATGGAATAGGCCGAAACGTTCACGCCATGTATCGGCTGATTCATGATCATGTCGTGCAAGGCATTGCGATAAGCGGTGGTACTGCCATAACCTTCCGGGTCGTATTGACTATTGGCGGTCGAAATGTTGTCCAGGCCGTCTGTGAAGGTCACCAAAGCGACATTCTTCAATTCCACAGGCTTAGGATATGCCCTCAATTTCTTCAAGGCCGTATAATCAGCATAAAACAATGCCGTGCCGTTGCCCGGAGTCAGGTTGCTGATAAAATCATTGAATTTTTGGTACGTGGAACTATTCAAGAGCGTTATGTCTTTCACGTACAACTGGTTGTTAAACCCGATAACCCCCAAATAAATCCCCTCCTTGGCACTAGGTGTAGGCGTAGGTTGAGGCTGAACGGGGTCTTTATCGCAGGCTCCGCCCAAGATGATGAGCAAAACTGCGAAACAAAGCGGAATAATTGTTTTTTTCAACATAGGATTGGTTATTAAGTTTATAAATTTCGAATTATGAATTATGAATTATGAATTGCATAATTTGGACGGCGTTGGTGGCAGCGCCTTTGCGGAGGTTGTCGGCCACCACCCAAAGGTTCAGGGAGTTGGGCTGTGAGAAGTCGCGGCGGATACGTCCGACGAAGACATCGTCCAAACCCTCAGCATATTTCGGCATAGGATAGACATTCTCGGCGGGCGCGTCCAACACCTTCACGCCGGGCATATTGTTCAGGAGCTCGTAAACTTCGGCGAGGTCGTAATCCTGATGGAACTCCACATTCACGGCTTCGGAATGGCCACCCGTAACAGGCACACGCACAACCGTGGAGGTGACCTGTATATTGTTATCTCTCAAAATCTTACGAGTCTCATTCAACAGTTTCATCTCTTCGGTAGTGTAACCGTTGTCGGTGAAATTACCACCGTGGGGGAAGAGGTTCATGTCGATGGGATGCGGATAGGCGGGTTCGCAAGGCTGACCGGCACGTTCGCTCATCAGCTGATCCACGGCCTTCTTGCCCGTGCCCGTGATAGACTGGTAGGTCGCCACCACCAATCTCTTGATTTTGAAACGCTTATGTAAGGGAGCCAGTGCCATCACCATCTGAATGGTGGAGCAGTTGGGGTTGGCAATGATCTTGTCGTTCGGAGTAATGACATCACCGTTGATTTCGGGAACCACCAGCGGAATGTTCGGGTCGCTGCGCCATGCGGCGGAATTGTCGATGACCACCGTACCGACGGCGGCGAATTTCGGGGCATATTCGAGGGAGGCGGAACTACCTGCTGAGAAGATGGCGAAATCCGGTTTCTGCGCTATGGCATCCTCCACGGACACTACGGCGACCTCACGGTCTCCGAACATCACCTTCTTTCCGACAGATTTTGAAGAGGCGGCCGGAATGAATTCGCAGTCCGCAAAACCTCTTTCAACCAACACTTTACGCATAACTCCACCTACCAATCCGGTGGCTCCGACAAGAGCGATTTTCATAATTTTTTGATTAATCTAAAAAAAGTTATCAACAATACTTGATTTACGCGGCAAAAGTAGTATTTTTGCAAACATAAAACCTAAACAAAAAATTATGAACGTAAAAACTTTGAAAGCATTGTTGCTTATTGAAATTTTTTTTGTGATCCACAATGGGCTTCTGGGACAAACAAACTCAGAACCAAAACGTTACGACATTGTTTTTAGTGAAATAATGTCCAAGCCAACCCCACAAATCGGGCTGCCGGCGGTGGAATACATTGAGTTGCACAACCGTCTCCCCTACCCCTGCAAGCTGCAAAAATGGCGGCTCACGTTGGGAAATACCGCCAAAAACCTTCCAGACATCACCATCGACAGTGGCGGATACGTGGTGCTTATCGCACAGAAAAACGAGGAGGCTTTTGCCCCGTATTGCGACCATCTCGTCACCCTTTCTTCGCTCTCCATCACCGATGGCGGACAGGCACTTACGCTATACAACGCCAATGGAGAAGTCATCCATTACGTGAGTTTTAAGTCCTCTTGGCACAGCGAGCAAATCAAGAAGGAAGGAGGTTGGTCGTTGGAGATGATCGACGAGGATTGGCCTTGTGCAGGTCCATGGAACTGGGACTCCTCCATTGACCCCAGCGGCGGCACGCCTGGTAAGCCTAATTCTATCCGCAACACAATGTACAACAACGATATGCCAGCGATTTCGGGAGTCACCATGGTTGACTCGGCTACGTTACGAGTCCATTTTACCAAAACCTTGACGGAAGATGTGCTTGACAACGAAGAGCTGTTCCGGACGGAACCGTATGTCAACATCCAGAAAATTAGCGAGATGCCTCCTAACTTCGCTTCTCTTGACATCCGATTTGCAGAATCCCTGCAACCCGACCTCCGCTATCAGCTGCATCTTTCGGGTGAACTGCAAGATTGCGGCGGGAACCGCTATTCCGTACAAGAGGAGATACCGTTTGGCATTGCAGTTCCACCCGAACGGAACGATCTGGTCATCAACGAAATCCTGACCAATCCATTGGACGGGGAGGCTGCAGATTATCTGGAAATCTACAACCGCTCCGAGCATATCATCGATTTGAAAGATATCAAGGTCGGATATGGCGGGGACACCCTGCCCCAAAAAGCGATTACCGCCGCTTCGAAGGGGTGGCAGCTGCTCCCGAAAAGCTATGTGGCGCTGTGCAAACAACGTGAGATCACCCTACAGCAGTACATCTGCAAAGACGCATCCCGATTGCTGGAGTGCGACTCGTTGCCGGACTTTGCCATCGGAAAGGGAACTATCCATTTGACAGACAGAAGTTTGCGACCGATTGACAAATTCGCTTACTCGGAAGAGATGCACTATCCCAAACTCTTGACTACCAAGGGCGTGAGTCTGGAGCGACTCTATCCGAACTTGCCCACGCAGGACGCGAGCAACTGGCGGTCGGCTGCGGAAGATGCAGGATTTGGAACTCCGGGGTACCAAAACTCCCAAAGCGGTTCCGCACTGGCAACGGACGAATTCGAGATTGTTCCAAATGTCTTTTCGCCCGACAATGACGGTTTTGAGGACTATGCAGAGATTCTCTGCACGTTCAAAGAGGAGGAGAACCGCACGACCGTCATCATCTACAACAACCAAGGATATCCCGTCAAACATCTAACAAACAATGTGCTATGCGGAACGATGGCCCGTTTCCGCTGGGATGGAGATGACGACAAACTACAATCCGCTCCGGCGGGCATGTATGTGGTACAAATTGAAAGCTGGAATCTGCGCTCGCAAAAGACAACACGAAAGCGTAAGGTGGTCTCTATCTATCGATAGTCGCCTGCAAACCATCGTAGCCCAAGGTCACATGCGGTGGTAGCATCTTCTCCACATCGGCGTATAGGCCCATGTGGTGGGAAGAGTGTGTCAGGAAGGCGCGTTTGGGTTTAAGGATGTCTATAAAGTTCAACGCCTGTTCGAGGTTGAAGTGGGAATAGTGCTTATCATGGTGCAACGCATTGACCACCAGCACTTCCAAACCTTGCAGGAGGGCCATTTCAGATTCCGCCACGAAGCTAGCGTCCGTGATGTAAGCGAACGGGCCGATCCGGTAGCCTAAGATGGGAAGGGTAAGATGCCGAACTTGAATAGGCTGTATTTCAACATTTTGGACGTAGAACTTATCATGTCGGACGGCATGGAGTTGGAATGCGGGCGCACCCGGATAGGGATGTTCCTTGAAAGCATAGTCGTAGTCCTTCCGCACGACGTTCAGTACGCGTTGCATACCGTAGATGTCCATAGGTTTCTGTCGCCGGAAATAGATAGGCCGAATATCGTCCAACCCGGCCAGGTGATCTTTGTGCTCGTGCGTGAGAAGCACGGCATCCACATCTGTAATTCGCTCACGCAAAAGCTGTTGACGGAGATCCGGACCGGAATCAATGAGCAGGTGCACACCATCAACCTCCACGAAAGCGGAGGTGCGCAGACGGTGGTCGCGCGGATCCGCAGAACGGCAGACCTCGCATTGGCAACCCACCACCGGAACGCCCTGTGAGGTACCTGTACCCAATAATGTAATCTTCATCATAAACGATCCGAAAAAAGCGCGGCAAAAATACAAAAAAAGAGAAATGGAGCCGCCCATTTCAGGCAGTTCCATTTCTCTCTGCTTAATATTGTAGTAGCTTACTTTTTCTTGTAGAAGACAAACTTGCCGTCGTCCAAGGAATCGACCATGATGGTGTCGCCGGGCGCGATTTCATCAGAAAGCAGCAGCTTCGAGAGCTCGTTCATAATCTGCTTTTGGATGACTCGTTTCAGCGGACGGGCACCGAACATCGGATCGTAGCCCAAGTCGGCCAAGAGCTTCATCGCGTAGTCGCTGAACTCGATGTTCAGGTTGCGCTGTGCCAACAGACTGCGCAAGTTGTTGAGTTGCAAGTTAATGATATCCTTGATCTCACGCTTCGACAGCGGCTGGAACATCACAATCTCGTCGATACGGTTCAGGAACTCGGGCTTCAACGTCTTCTTCAACATCTCGTTGAGTTCGGCCTTGGTTTTCTGGAAAATCTCCTCCTCGGACTGTCCGTTCGAATTGGTGTAATTCTCTTGGATGATATTCGAGCCAAGGTTGGACGTCATGATGATGATGGTGTTCTTGAAGTCGGCCACCCTACCCTTGTTGTCAGTGAGTCGCCCGTCGTCGAGCACTTGCAGCAGCACATTGAACACGTCGGGATGTGCTTTCTCGATTTCGTCGAACAGGATCACAGAGTAGGGTTTCCGGCGCACCTTTTCGGTGAGCTGACCGCCCTCGTCGTACCCCACGTATCCTGGAGGCGAACCGATAAGTCGGGAGACGGAGTAGGACTCCTGGAACTCGCTCATATCGAACCGCGTCATGGCCTCCTCCGTGTTGAAGAGGTACTCGGCCAACGCCTTGGCCAGCTCGGTCTTACCGACACCCGTGGTGCCCATGAAGATGAAGGAACCCAACGGTCTGCGTGCGTCCTGCAAGCCGGCACGGCTGCGGCGGATGGCGTCAGAAACAGCGGTGATAGCCTCATCCTGACCGATGACACGTTTGTGCAATTCCTCTTCCAAGTGCAGCAGTTTCGATTTCTCGCTCTGCATCATCTTGGTGACGGGGATGCCGGTCCAGCGCGCCACCACCTCGGCGATGTCGTCGGCGGTGACTTTTTCATCGATCATGGCATTGCCATCTTGCAGTTTTTCCAGTTCTTCCTGAAGCTTAACGATCTGGTCCTCATCGTTTTTGATGAGTCCGTAGCGAAGTTCCGCCACTCGACCGTAGTTGCCCTGGCGTTCTTGGTCGGCAGCTTCCAGCTTATAGGCTTCGATTTCGTCCTTGCAGTGCTGGATTTTGTCCATAATTTCCTTCTCGCTGCGCCATTTCGTGGAAAGCGCGTTGCGTTTCTCCTGCAATTCAGCGATGGTCTTGCTCAGTTGCTCCACCTTCGCATCATCTTTCTCGATTTTCAGCGCCTCGCGCTCAATTTCGAGTTGGGAGATACGGTGTTGCACATCGTCCAGTTCTTCGGGCACGGAGTTGATCTCCAGTTTCAACTTGGCAGCGGCCTCATCGATCAGGTCGATGGCTTTATCGGGCAGGAAACGGTCGCCGATATACCGTTGTGACAGCTCCACAGCCGCGATGATAGCCTCGTCCATAATCTTCACCTGATGGTGATTCTCATAACGTTCCTTCAGTCCACGAAGGATGGAGATGGCGCTGTATTTGTCTGGTTCATCGATTTTTACCGGTTGGAAACGACGCTCCAAAGCCTTGTCTTTCTCGAAGTATTTCTGGTACTCGTCCAGCGTGGTGGCACCGATGGAACGCAGTTCGCCACGAGCCAGAGCGGGTTTCAAGATGTTGGCGGCATCCATGGCACCTTCGCCGGATGCGCCCGCACCCACGAGGGTGTGGATTTCATCGATGAAGAGGATGATTTCGCCGTTCGACTCGATCACCTCGTTCACGACGCTCTTCAGACGCTCCTCAAACTCACCTTTGTACTTGGCACCGGCAATCAACGCACCCATATCCAAAGAGTACAACTTCTTGGTTTTCAGATTCTCGGGAACATCGCCGCTCACCAGACGTTGTGCCAGACCTTCGGCGATGGCCGTCTTGCCGACACCCGCCTCACCGATCAGGATCGGGTTGTTCTTGGTACGGCGCGACAAGATCTGCAGCACCCGACGGATCTCCTCGTCACGGCCGATGACTGGGTCAAGTTTGCCCTTCTTGGCCATCTCGTTGAGATTCTTGGCGTACTTGTTCAGCGCGTTGTAGGTTTCCTCTTGGTTCTCACCGGAAACTTTCTTGCCGTTATGCAGTTCCGCGATAGCGGCTTTCAGGCCTTTCTCCGTGACGCCAGCATCTTTCAGCATCTGAGCGGCTTGACCGCCGGCCATGAGAACACCGTAGAGCAGATGTTCCAGCGCCATGTACTCGTCGCCAGAGCTGTCGCAGAACATAGCGGCCTTTTGCATAGCGGTTTGCGTGGTACCGCCGAGGTAGATTTCATTACCGCTGCTCTTGGGCAGACGGTTGATTTCGCGCTCCACCGCCTGCTTGAGCGTGGCGGGGTTGCACGACTGTTTCTTCAGCAGGAAAGGAATGACGTTGTCATCCGTGTCGAGCATGGATTTGAGGATGTGCAGGGTATCAACCTGCTGATTCTGATTGCGCGCCGCCAACATCTGGGCATTGCCAATCACTTCTTGGGTTTTAATTGTTAAGTTATTAGGGTTCATATTTTCAAAATTTAAGGGGTTAATAATTCAGTGAGCAGTTAGCAGTTAGTAGTTAGTAGTTAGCAGTTTAAGGGAAACGTGATAGCTAACAGCCAACAGCTAAAAGCTAAAAGCACGAAACTAATTGCAAATATATTGCCAACGCCAAAAACATGACAAATTGTCAGTAAAAGTCGATTTCTTGACATATTTAATATATTGAAGGAAATGTTATCTTTGCAGCCTCGTTGAAAAAAGGCGAGGTTGTTTACGAATCACGATCTAATGTCTAGTGTAATAATGTCATACGAGCAATATCTTACCCATCCGATATACCCGTTTGTGCGCCATGCGGCGGACGAACTGGGCTATGACGCGTACGTGGTGGGCGGTGTGGTGCGCGACATCATCATGCGCCGCCACAACACGGATATTGACATCGTGACGGTGGGCAGCGGCATCGAACTGGCACGCCACACCGCCGCACTGATCTCGCCCGACCTCCACGTCAACGTCTATCGCAACTTCGGCACCGCGCAATTCAACTTCGAAAGCAGTGTCATCGAGTTCGTGGGAGCACGCCGCGAGTCTTACAACCGCGACTCCCGTAAACCCATTGTCGAGGACGGCACCCTGGAGGATGACCAGCTGCGCCGCGACTTCACCATTAACGCCATGGCCATCTCCCTCAACGGCGACCACCCCTTCACGCTCGTAGATCCGTTCAACGGCATCCAGGACATCGCCGACAAAATCATCCGCACGCCCTGTGACCCCGACCGCACTTTTTCCGATGACCCACTGCGAATGATGCGCGCCATCCGTTTCGCCACCCAACTCAACTTCAATATCTACCCAGAGACCTTCGAAGCCATCCAGCGCAACGCCGAACGCCTCGATATCATCTCCGAGGAGCGCATCATGGAGGAGTTCAACAAAATCCTGCACTGTATCCGGCCTTCCAGAGGCATCAAACTGCTCGACGAGAGCGGTCTGTTGGAACGGTTCCTGCCCGAGGTGATTGCTCTCAAAGGCGTGGAAAGCATCAACGGCAAAGGCCATAAGGACAACTACTTGCACACCCTTGAGGTGGTCGATAACGTAGCGATGAGTTCCACCAACGTCTGGCTGGTGTGGGCCGCGCTGCTCCACGACATCGCCAAGCCCGTCACTAAACGCTTCGACCCCATCCATGGATGGTCGTTCCACGGTCACGAAGTGGTGGGCGCAAAGATGGCCTCCAAAATCTTCCATCGTTTGAAACTACCTGTCAACGAAAGACTTAAATACGTACAGAAGCTCGTCAACCTGCACTTGCGTCCCATCGCGCTGGTGGAAGACAACATCACCGACTCCGCCGTCCGACGGCTGCTTTTCGAAGCTGGCGATGACATCGACGACCTGATGATGCTATGCGAGGCCGATATTACCTCCAAAAACTCCGACAAGATCAAGCGTTACCACAAGAACTTCGAGATTGTGCGCGACAAACTGATCGAAATCGAGGAGAAGGACCGTCTGCGCAACTGGCAGCCGCCCATCAACGGTCAGGACATCATGATTGCCTTCAACCTCACCCCTTGCAGAACCATCGGCGACATCAAGGACGTAGTGTGTAACGCCATCCTCGATGGCGACATCGAGAACACCCGCGAGGCCGCCTACAAATGCATGCTTGAGGCTGGTATCAACATGGGACTAACTCCCATACCCAATCTTCCCGAATTATGAAAAGATCCATATACATTCTTATTCCGTTGTGCGTCCTTGTGACCCTGTTTTCCAGTTGCAAAAGCAAGAAAATGGTCATGGAGAAGCCCGACAATCTGATTAACCGCATCACGTTGGTCAATATTCTGGCGGAAAGCTACATCATTGAGAGCACCCTGCAGTTCAGTCCAGTGGACTCCATCCCCAAGGACGAAATGGCCCGCCGTTACTACAAAGACCTATTTGATCGATATAAAATCACAAACGAGCAATTTGAGTCCTCCATTGCCTACTACGTCAGCGAGGAGAAATCCGCCGAGAAGCTCTTGAACGATGCTTCTGCGTTGATTATCAGCAAGAAAGAAGAATTGTTCGTCAAAGACACCATCTCTTCCACCAATTTTCCGTATTAACCCGTCAAAGCATTATATTTCTTTGGAACTATGTTATTTAAGAACGCTTTTGAACAGCAACCTTCTCTGCGATACGTATATGAAAATATGCGGTTCGACTCCGGTTTGGGCCGTCAGTACCTGCTGAATCTGCCTTTTCAGACGGATGCCACCGCTCTCGCTGCCGAATTCGACCAGCTGGAGGCCGTGATTGCCCTCAGTCAGGACGAAAACTGCCGTCCCACGCTCTCTCATCTCCGTCAGCAGATCCACCAACTCAACAACATCGCCCCCACCCTGCTCGCGCTCGCCAACGGAGCCGTACTCGACGATGTTCAACTCTTTGAGATAAAGAAAACGGCCATTTTGACGAAAGTGATTGCTCAGGACGTGGAGAATTTGGAAATCTCATGGTTGCAATACGCACCCATGGACGAGGTGATTGCCATTTTGGATCCGGAGCATACGCATATCCCGCATTTCTACGTCTATTCCGCTTACGATGAAGACTTGGCTTGTCTGCGCGAGAAGATCAAAGCGGCCGGGGATTCGCAGGA
The DNA here is from genome assembly GCA_900316305.1 of uncultured Bacteroidales bacterium. Taxonomy (GTDB): domain Bacteria; phylum Bacteroidota; class Bacteroidia; order Bacteroidales; family WCHB1-69; genus F23-D06. The sequence continues at coordinate 62,075 of ONCM01000013.1, forward strand.
GGCGGAGACATATCGTTTTCAGGCCCAGAAGATTGAGGATCAGTTACGGGCAAAACTCAGCGACCAGCTACGGCCTCATCAGGAGGCGTTGTCCAACAACCTGCGGAACACCGCACGGCTGGACCTGCTCATCGCCAAGTCAAGATTGGCTGCGGAGTGGCATGCCTGCAAACCCGTCATTGGCGACCGACACGTGCTCACCGACATCATCAACCCGGAAATTGCGGCGGCACTGGCGGTGAAAGGCCGTAACTTCCAGCCCGTCAGCATCTCCTTCGGGCGCGAAACCGTCCTCATCACGGGCGCGAACATGGCCGGCAAGTCGGTGCTGCTACAGACGGTAGCCCTCGCGCAGTACCTGTTCCAGTTCGGATTCTTCCTGCCAGCCGAAGCGGCGACGCTGCCCGTCGTGGACGAGGTCATCACCAGCATCGGCGACCGGCAGTCGGCCCTTAGCGGTTTGTCCTCCTTCGCCGTCGAAGTGCTCACCATCGACCGCATCATCAAGACCGCCCGCGAAGGTAAGCGCGTGCTCGCCCTTGTGGATGAGCTCGCCCGCACCACCAACCCCGACGAAGGCAAACGGATGGTCAACGGATTCATCCGCCTCAGTCGCAAACTATCGCTGACGGCCATCGTGACCACCCACTACAGCGGTCTCGATGTCGATTGCCGACGGATGCGTGTCAAAGGGCTCCAGATCCCTGACGGCATCAACTCGCTCAGTATCGGACACATAGCCGACTATATGGACTACTCCCTCGTCGAAACGCACAACGACGACGTTCCTAAAGAGGCGTTCACCATTGCCCGACTGCTGCGTGTGGATGACGAGTTCCTGACCGAGTGCGGATCCACCGAATAACGAACGAACCTCGAAAAAAAATGTATTTTTGCGCTCTTTTGTAAAGCTTAAAAGCTTAAAAGCTTAAAAGCTTACAAGCTTACAAGCTTACAAGATTACAAGATTAAAGATTAAAGGTTAATGGTCAACAGTCAATGTTAATGTAAGATGGCAGATTTTGGATTTAAGATAAAACAGACACGCTCTTTCAACCTGAGTCAGGCGGACTTGCGCAAGGCGGACCGTCTGTTGGAAGAGGTTCCCTCATACCGTTTGTGCATCGGGTGCGGCGGCTGCACGGCCACCTGCTCGGCTCGGCAGTTCACGGACTTCGACATCCGGAAAGTGCACAACACCTTCCGTCGCGGACAGTACGACAAACTCGCCGACGAACTTCGCAAATGCATGTTGTGCGGGAAATGCACCCTCGTGTGCCCGCGCGGCGTGAACCTTCGCTCCCTGATCATCAATATGCGCCAATTGTTAACCCCCTCTAACGAAACTTTCTAAACTATGGCAAACTTCCATCCTTTCGTCGTACCTTTCGTGTTTGGCGCTCTCGCCCTCTTTGTCATTTGCGGCTACAAATACGTCCGCTGGATCAAACAATTTGACCGCAAACAGCAGAAACTCATCAAGAAAAACATGTTCTCCACGCGGATTTTCCCCGCAATCAAGGAGATGTTCAACGAATGTCTGCTGCACCTGCGCATCACCAAGAAAAATTGGCGGTTAGGCTATATGCACCGCAGCATCGCCTTCGGTTGGTTCCTGCTCATCGTGGTGGGCGCCATTGAGAGCCGCATCGGCATCAAGGGACCGTTCCACTTCTGGTGCGCCATCTTTTACCGCTTCTTCCACCATAACCCGCCCGTCAACGGCACCGAGGTGTTCTTCACCCAGCTCATGGATCTGATCCTGCTTTACGTGCTTTCGGGTATTTTCCTTGCTTTTGTCAAGAAGATTCACTCCCGCGTCCTCGGCATGAAGCGCACCACGAAGCACACCGTGATGGACACGACCGTCAAGATTGCATTGTGGGCCATCTTCCCGCTGCGGCTCCTGAGCGAGGCCGTCACCGCGCGACTGTACGCCAACGGCGGTTTCCTGACCCAGACCCTCGGCGACCTCTTTAGCCGTCCAGTGGCGGATTTCCTCGAGATTCCCCTCTGGTCGCTCTACTCCATCGCCCTCTGCATCTTCTTCCTGATGTTGCCCTTCACCCGCTACATGCACATTTTCACCGAGGTTTTCCTCATCTACTTCCGCAAATTAGGGCTCCGCGACAGCGTCAAGATGACCGGCTATACCAAGTTCGAGCTCAGCGCCTGCTCCCGTTGCGGTATGTGCATCGATCGTTGTCCCTTATACAACACCCTGGACATCAACGATGTGCAGAGCGTTTATCTGCTGCGTAACCTCCGTAACCTGGAGCACCACCAGGACATCCTTGCCGCCGGCAAGAACTGTCTGATGTGCCACCAGTGCGCCGAAGACTGCCCCGTGGATATCGACCTGATGAGTATCCGTCGGATTTCGCGTGACAAGGGCGACACCGACATGGCCGACAACTACCGCTATCTCGACCCGGTCAAGGGGTTCAACGCCATCGGGCGCGTGGCCTACTTCGGCGGCTGCATGACGCAGCTCACCCCAACCATTTCCGAGTCGATGAAGACCATTTTTGAGGCTGCCGGGGTGAAATACTGGCATTTGGACGGCGAACGGGCCATCTGCTGCGGTCGTCCGCTTTTGCAGCAGGGTTTCAACAAACAGGCCGCCGACCTGCGCCGCAAGGTCAGCGAACTCATCTCCTCCTGCAATGCCACTGCACTTATCACCTCCTGCCCCATTTGCTACAACACCTTCAAACACGAATATCATCTGAACATCCCCATCTATCACCACACCGAGTACCTCGACATGCTGATCAAGTCCGGAAAACTCTCTGTGAAACAGACGGATACAACATTCACCTATCACGATCCATGCGACCTCGGACGAGGCTGCGGCGTTTACGAGCAGCCCCGCGAAGTGCTGAAGGCGATCGGTCAGCTCAAGCAGATTTCTGCAGAGAAGGAGAACAGCGTCTGCTGCGGCATGAACCTCGGTAACACGGTACTCTCGCTCGACCAGCAGACGAAGCTCCGCGACAAATCCCTACAAATCCTCACCGAACCTAATCCTGACGTGGTTGTCACCGCCTGCCCGATGTGCAAGAAGGCCTTCAAGCACGGTACCGAGGCGAATGTGAAGGATATTGCGGAGGTGGTGGCCAGTTCGATTCAGAATGAAGAATGTAGAATTATGAATTATGAATTATGAATAATTTCTGCGAAAATCTGCGAGTTCTGCGGGAACACAAAAATGACAAGCATTAATACAGAAATACAAGACTACGTTGAGCGGAACATTATCCCGTTGTACGACCGGTTCGACAAGGCGCACCGGCGCGACCATGTGCGCATGGTGATTTCTCAGAGCATGGACTTGGCTGCGCAGATGGATGTGGATGCGGACATGGTGTATGTCATCGCCGCCTACCACGACATCGGGTTGTGCGAGGGACGGGAGCACCACCATGAGGTGTCGGCACGAATGCTGCTCGCCGACAATGAATTGCGGAAGTGGTTCACGGAAAGCCAGTTGCATACGATGGCGGAAGCTGTGGAGGACCACCGCGCCTCCTCCGACCACGCGCCGCGCAGTCTATACGGGCGCATCGTGGCCGAGGCCGACCGCTTCATCGACCCCGACACCATCGTCCGCCGCACCGTGCAGTACGGCATGGAACACTACCCCGAATTGGACAAGGAGAGACATTACGAGCGGATGGTGCAGCACCTGCGCGAGAAGTACGGTCGCGGCGGCTACCTGCACCTCTGGTTCGACCACTCCCCCAACGCCGAACGGCTGGAAATCTTACGCCAAATCATTGACGATGAAAACATATTGAAAAAAAAATTCGAGGAATATTACGGAATGTGATTTTCGTGAACGTTTGCGTATGCAAAAAAGGGCGTATGCGATACGCCCCTACGTATATTCATCGTTTTTCATCGTCACATTCATCGTTTTTCATCGCCACATTCATCGTTTTTCATCGTCACATTCATCGTTTTTCATCGCCACATTCATCGTTTTTCATCGTCCCTTCATCGTTATTCATCGTTATTCATCGCCCCATCATCCGTTTCCGCTCCTCCTCCGGGAACCGTTCGATGGCATAGCGCAGCATCGTGCGGGGCATCGTGGTGCGGCGAGGTTCGAGCCAGTCGAGGAGGCGTTGCTCGTCGCGCTTGCCGGCCTCGCGGAGGAGCCAGCCGGCGGCCTTCTGCAGCAGGTCGTGCAGGGGCGCGGGCTTCTTCAGGAACAGCTCCGCCAACGCGTAGGTGTCGTCTAACTCGCCATGGCGCAGGAACTGCATCGTGGTGACGATGCCGATGCGCTGCTCCCAGATGGTGGTGCCGTTCTCCACCATGTCGTACAGCATCTTGCGGTCTTTGTCGAGAAGCCAGACCCCGAGAATCTCGTAACAGGAGAGATCCACCAAGTCCCAGTTGTTCACGTATTGGAGGTGCGACAGATAGAAGCTTACGTTCAGCTGTTGCAGTCCGCGGTCGCCCTTGGCCGCTTTGAAGAACTGCACTAGCGTGAGCAATCCGGCGAGCCGCATCTCGTGGTATTCAGAGGTGACGCAGGCCTCCAGCTCATAGAACGAGACGGACTGCCAGCACTTCTTGACAATCTCGCGCACGACGGGCACCTTGATGCCGAGGAACTTGTCGCCCTCGCCATACTCGCCCTTGCCGGTCTTGAAGAAACGGCTCAGGTGCTCAGCCTGCTTGGGGTCCTGACGGTGGAGGATTTCCTCGTAGAGGGAGGCGGGGTGGTCTGTCTCGTGATTCTGATTATTATTCATATTCCTATAATTTTTGCGATAATTAAAACAATGCAGTGTTTAGAGAAACACGGATCATCTGACAGCTTACAGCATACAAGCCCAGCCAAACTTATGAGCAAGTTCACGAAGGAGATTGCGGTCAGCAACAGGAATTGTTACGCGTACCGTCTCTTTCCGCTTTTCCCGAGAGGTAATATTTGCAATGTCAATATTATATTGGTTTTGCAGGTTCATCCAAAGTTCTACAGGGATGCCCAACACTTTCTCCAAAGCTGCCGCAACATGTATTGAAATGGGACGTTTGCCATTAATTGTCTCGCTTAACACAGACGCTTTGATGCCCGTCTCGGAAGCGAGCTGTTTTTGAGTCATTTTCCGCTCTTTCAGCTCATCCTTTATTAATTCTCCAGGATGAGTGGCCACAGCCGGTGTGTTTTGGTTTGTTTTACCATACAAATAGAGTTCCTCCAATGATTTATCACCAAATTCAATATTCATTGCACAAGTTTTTTAAGGCTGTAAAAATACTATTTTTTTGAATAATTATCAAATTTGCGAATTTTTCTTTTAACAAAGGAATAGCACAGATGAACAATTTTTATATTTTTGCCATCAAATTTATTGGAGACTTACCACTCTGACCATAAAATTATGAAGAAAATGAAAAAATCAACAATAAAAAATATCGCATGCTGGCTGCTTATCACCATCTTTCTGGCAGGCTGTTCACCCCAACCGAACTCCTTAGACCGCAAAGTGTTCAAGGCCTACAGACAGTGTGAACGGCAAAGCAACTATGTGATCGACTTTGCAACGTTGCCCCTTTACGACTGGGACACCATGTACTACTTCTCGGGTAAATGGGATTTGAAGGACATTTTGGATACGCTTGGCATCCCATTGAACGCTGTCAGCTACTCAGATGTCGGACCAAAAGTGTACTTTATGCGAGAAGGGCGCTCGGTCTATCAAACCGGATGGTTCCCCTATCCGCCTGAACGCCGTCCCAAAAGTATCTACTTTGACACCCCGAACGATGAATTTGCCGTGGCCAAATCCGACGCAAAGTTCAAAGTAGCAAAAGAAGGAGACCTTTACCGGCTTACACCGTTGTTTTAGACACATAGAATACCCTTTTCCTGCGAAATCCCGATTCAAAAATTAACTATTCAAGGCCGAATAGTTAACGCATTTTGCAGAAACTGCTGAACATCAGTCATAAAAATATTTTTTAAAACTCTTGACAAAAGGGTTTTGATGTTGTATCTTTGCTGTGATATTGAAATCAATTTATTCACACAAAAAAGACAACAAAATATGGGCATTAATAGCACAAATGAAAGCGGAAAACCGAACAACCAAAAACAAAAAAGTCATTCTCGCAAACTGTTAAGGAGGAATCTTTCATCCAATCGACCTTCTTGCAAGAATGACGCGGCAAAAATACAAATTTTTCGCAAACCGGCAATAGAAAAATTAAAATTACTCGAAAAAAGTTATCAACAAAACAATCAGATATATGGTTTTATTACAGACATAAAAAACGCCTTAGGACTAAAAGCAACAAAAGGTGTAAGTGGATACGGCATCGTCAATATACCGAAAAGCGACGGATCCGTACTAGAAGCAACAATATCACCAACTAATCATCACGCCAATGCTCAAACATATATTGACAACGACTGCAATTTAGAGTATAATCTCAAAATTTCAGTTAGGAAGAAACAGATGAGAGGCAAGTTCAAGCCGCACAAAGACGTTGTTTTGGACGAATACGAATACACTGGCAAGGAATTGCGTAAAGTGGACAATGCTTTGGCGTTAATCATCCGAAGCATTATCGGTTTCTTGGAGACGGGAGTGTACGAGGATTTGACGGGCGTGGCGGTGGTGCATCGGTCGCCATAATACAAAAAAAAACGTATTTTTGCCACCGAAATTTGTGGTATATTTACCACCCAAACAGTTTCATTGTGAAGAAATCAACAACAAAGAATACCGTACATGGAAGTGACAGAAACAATAATGACAAACTTTCTCACTCATTACGACTCGCCCATCGGCAGCATCACACTGGCCTCAGATGGCATGGCGCTCACCGGTCTCTGGTTCGACGGGCAGCGGCATTTTGGGGAAACGTTGCGTTCGGAGCATGCCGTTGTAGAGACGCAAAGCATTGCGTCTCTACCCCCGGTCCTAAACGACACCATCCGATGGTTGGACACCTATTTCTCCGGCGGCATCCCCGATTTCACACCGCCCATTATGTTGCGTGGTAGCGAGTTCCGGCAGGCGGTGTGGCGCGCACTACAGAACATCCCATACGGACAGACGATGACCTACAGCGACATTGCATGGCAGTTGGCGGCGGAACAGGGAATAGCATACTACCTTATCTCAACCGAAACCACCAACTGCTAAGACGTGAGACTTAGGACTTGAGACTTGAGATTAAACTATTGCCTATTATCTTAAAACCCAACAACATGAAAAAACAACTCTCCCTTTTCGTGGCTACCCTCGCCACCCTTTTCCTCACCCTCGCCTTCGCAGCGCAGGCGCAACAACACCACACCCTCCCATCTTACGACGAATTAAAGACCGCGGGGTATGAGGCATACCAAAACCAAGACTACAAAACGGCTTACCAGAAGTTCCATACGATGGATTCGGTGTATGGGATAGCCGATTTTCTCGATCTTGTTTATTATAATGTTTTAACAAATCATCTCAATTCGAACAGCGAGGAGTCAAAAGCTCTGATGTTCCGTATAGCCCGTAACAAATGTTGCGACATGAAGTTCTTGGAAGAGATGGTCGAGAAGCAGAAGGCGGACACGCTTGAGCACTGGGGTGAGATTGTCGCCATCGTCTCCCCGCGCGGAGTTCAGGACTCCGTCTATCAAGACCGGCTGCTGACCCTGAAAAGAAGCTATATGGCCGCACTGGATTTGCTGAACAACGGAGGTAACGATTCGGCTTGGAGTGTCTTCAACGAGGTGAATGTTTCCAATGCCGCTGAACTCCAGCAACTGATTGCGGAGCGCGGTTTCCCTACATACACCAGAGTGGGCTACTACTGCAACGACTACGCCTCGGTGCTTGCGTATTTCTTGCCGACAGAGTCCCTTCGATGGTACTTGGAACAGGCCAAAGCCGCGGCTGACACCGGAGACTACAACCCGGACTGGATTCCCACTTTGTCCGACCGATACATGAGACAGCAAGTCCCTGACTCAGTCTATCTGGAGCGCTTGCAGGCGATGTCGGACGCTGACCAAAATGCGAGAAGAATGCTGGGCAGCGAAGTGGGCAACGATTCGGTATGGCGGGTTATCCATGAGGTGGACGCCGCCAATCTCATTGGACTCAAGCAATTGATAGCCGAACGCGGGTTCCCGACGTTGTCCAAGGTCGGTCACAAATGCTGCGACCTCGCCTCGCTTATCGCGCAGCACCAGCCGCCAGAGTTCCTGCACTGGTTCCTAGAACAAGCCCTGGCCGCCGCCGACACAGGGGATTTTGACCTTACGTGGATCGCCTACATGACCGACCGTGACCTGGAGCACCAAAGGAAACCGCAACTTTACGGCACCCAACTTCATGGTCAGGACGGTATCACAGCGCTCAGTCCCATTGAGGACATCGAACATCTGGCCGAGCGGCGTGAGCGTGCCCATCTGGGACCGATTGAGAACTATCTCGCAAGCTATGATCTGACCGAAATCCTCATCCACCCGGCGCTTGTGAACTACAACCAGTACAGTCTGACTTGCCATATCGACGGCGACACCATGCGGGTGTCTGGGACTTGCTACTTTTCTTACGAGAACAAATATCATAATTACCTCCTGCTGTCATCATCCATCAAGATAGACTCCCTCAGCATGGGCGACTGGAAGCTGAAGAGCGACACCATCGTCTTCGCAGGGCAGCCCGTCAAGGTGGAGTTCGCATACAACGTCCCGCTGGCCGACTACCGCGCTTCCGACGGTGCCATCGTGCTGCGGCGCGAGGGCAACTGGTACCCGCACCGCAACAGCGAGCTGCTGACGGCGAATGTCCATATCGAGGCGGAGGACTACTATCTTATCGGAGGGACGGTAATGACACCGGCGTATGAGTTGCACCTTATACTGCTGCCGAAAGAGAACTACACCTACAAAGTGCTAGACAGCCCGACGCGACCGTTCCTTTTCTACCGCGCAGCCAGCGACACAACCTCTTATCCGGAAGCATTTTACAACGAGTTCATGGACTCCTACGGCTTCTACAGCTCCTTCTTCAATGATTCGCTCTCGCAAAAGCCAATGAACATCGTGGAGATTGGCGACCCCGAATTTGTGATGTGCCAGTCGTTGCGCGACATGATCATCTTCGGCCATTATTTCTACGATGTCTATACCTTGATGCCCGATTTCTCGTGGATACCGCACGAGGTGGCGCATCAATGGTGGGGAAACAGCGTCTTTTTCGAGCACCGGGACTACGTCCTGAGCGAAAGCTTGGACGAATACATCAAGTTGCAATTCCTCAAGAGCCGTGAGCACGGTTACAAAGAGCAGATGAGCTATTACAAATACGCGATGAAGCTGGCCGAAAAGCGGCTGCCTGTGGCCGACATCCGCAGTGTGGAGCCGCAGGACGCGTCCATCGCCATCTACAACACTGCTCCCTATCGCTTGGAAAAATCCAACAATGCTAAAGTCGATGACCTTTTGCTGCAACTATATTGCAACCATAAACACTCGATAGTGAGCCGTAAGGTTTTCCTGCGGGAGTGTGGGGCATTGAAGGGCTGGTTGAGGGGAAAATAACAAATGTAACCTTTTTGATTTGTGCATCCTGGCAATAGAAAAATGTTATTTTTGCAGCATCAATAATCCACAAAAATGGAAAAAAGGAATATACCTCAGCACATTCTAATTTTGGCCGGAATATTTCTGGCCCTGTGTTTCACTGCTTGTACACACGAGCCTATCGTTCCGCTGCCTTCGGAGCCGCAGCCCATCGAATACACACCCGAAGTGCCGGAGCCCGTCACCAACGACTTCACCCTGCTCAAGGCCTGCATCGGCAAGTCGCAGTCGGAAGCTGCTGCCTTGCTGACCGAACACGGTTTCGTCGCCGGAGATGGCAACAAGTTCCTGAAAACGGAAAATGGTATCACCAAAGAGGCGAAAATCTACTCCATGGGTAATGTCGCACTGACCCTCAAAGACAGTGATTTCGATATTTTGAAACCAGGTTTCGTGCAATGGATGAACGAGATACGGAACTCGGTATCATACACAAATTTAGTCCGAAAATCCTTCAGCCTCTGTACTGGATGGGGAAACGGAAACCAACACTTCGATAGTCCCGAAGCACTCCTCAATGCTCTCGCACCCGTCCCCCTTGCCGATGGCCTATCCGCCGACTTCTATGGGAACGACTTCTATGCTAACCGATACAGCTTGGTGCTGATGCCAAATCTTAACGGTGTTTACATGCAAATCATCAACCACCTTGCCGGGCAGCCCTCCGACGATTTCACGGAGAGCGACCTGCAACAATCTGACCTTCAGAAACATATCCTGATTTCCAAAGTTGACTATCTGACCTTCCGTTATAAAGGATTTTACGCGCTGAATGTCACTGACAAGCTCAACACTGGCAACGAAATCCCATTTGTTTCGGAATATCAAGCGCCGGGCGATTTCGGATACATCAAACTGTTCTACCGCAACACCGACAACCTGCTGATGGACGGTTCCATCATCTGGAGCGGTTGCGGCGAGCTGAACTTTCCGGACTCCTTCCGTGCCGGTCTGCCGATGGACAACGGACTCCCCTACCCTGGACAAGATCGTATCGCCTTCATCAACAACGGCGGCCATTACGTGACCGTTACAGATGAGAGGGAGTTGCAGTATATCTGGCAGAGCGTTTCCCGGCAGAAGGAGTTCCAGCATTATTATGGGAATTCATCTAAGAAGGTGGCCGTTTACCTGTACACCCCGAGCGTTGGTGTCGGCGACCCAGCCGACGCTTACTACCTTGTTTTCACGGAGCAATAGAAGAACATTAATTGTCTTTAACTTCGGCGGCAAAATATGCATTAAAACAGTCCCCACATCCATAGTCAACCGGGTGGTAGTGCGCTGTGCGGCCTGAGCCGTGCATTCGGATGACAACGTGCTGAGCCTGCGCCGTGATGTTCGAAGGAACGGGTGCTGCCGGCTCCGAGCAGCGGTCAGATAATCGATCGGAAGATCGGGTTTTCGGTTCGCCCTACAGAAGCGGGGCTGTCGTTATATCAGCTCTGTCTGGAAGTTGAGTGCCTGGATTTCCATGTCTAACTGGCGCAGACGGGCGGAACAATCGTCCACCAACTTGCCGATGGCCTTCACATCGACCACTGTCACCGGTTTCTCCAACGGCTCGTCGCCCTATTGCACTTTCACGTTGTTCTGGATGCGCATCCCGATCTGCTGGATGCGTTTCTGCAAGTCTTTCCTGATACTCAATGCTTCCGCAAGTTTCATAGTGGTTTCATTTTTGTATGGCAAAAGTACGCAAAATTGCGTTTTGCAAAACACGTTTTTTTTCAGTCCCCAGTGTAACAAAATCCATTTTTTCATACATAGTATTATGAACGCGCTATTGCGGAAACATAAAAAAATGTATTTTTGCACCCGAATTGGTGGTAATCTTACCACCGAAAAAAGTGGTAAACAATTGTTATGGAGAACAAGAAGTTACAAACAGCATTGGAAAAATGGCAGGGTATTCAACCTTTGTCGGAGACTGACAGGAACAGATTGAGTCGAAGGTTCACGGTGGATTTCAACTACAACTCGAACCACATCGAAGGAAACACGCTGACGTATGGCCAAACGGAGTTGCTGTTGTTGTTCGGCAAAGTGTCAGGAATGGCGGAATTCCGTGATTATGAAGAGATGAAGGCCAGCAACGTCGGTCTGAAAATGATGTCAATTGAGGCATTGGAGACGCAACAGCCTCTCACACAGCATTTCATCCGGACGCTACACCACACTTTGCTGCGTGAGGATTACACGGTCTATCGCAACCTTCCCGGGGGGATTCAGACAAGCTACACTGTTCACGCGGGGCAGTACAAAACCCGTCCGAACAGTGTCATCACCCGCTATGGTGACCGTTTCGAGTACGCTTCGCCGGAAGAGACCCCGGCCTTGATGACCGACCTTGTCGATTGGTACAACAAGGCGGAGGCGGAAGGGAAGCTGTCGCCCGTGGAGTTGGCCGTGCTGTTCCATTACCGTTACATCCGCATCCACCCGTTCGAGGACGGCAACGGGCGCATCGCCCGCCTGATGTTCAACTATATCCTGTCACGGCACGGATACCCGATGATTGTGGTACGCAGCAAGTCAAAACAAGATTATCTGGAGGCATTGCACCAGGCCGACTTGATTGTGGGTGCAGCCCCGCACGACGGTGCGCACGCCTCGCTGAGGGAGATTCGCCCATTCCATAAATACATGGCAAATCTGATTGCCCATGAAATAGAAAATGATGTGTTGTTCGTCACAGACAAGAGTGAGAACATCTGGTGGTACGACGGCGAGCGCATTGCGTTCCGGTCTTCCAACTATGCCAAAATCCTCCGTGAGCTGAAAATCGAGAAGAACGCCACCTATTCCTACATGCAGGAAGCGATAGGCATCAACCGTTCCGCTATTCAGAAAATGCTCCAAACAATGCTGGAGAAAGGCTACATTGACAAAGACGAAACCGGTTCCTGGCGGGTGTTCATCACGCCGTCTGTGTGAAGGGCAAGCACATTTTTTAAGAATCAATTGTTAAAAATGCTACTTTTGCGCCTTGAAATGATTTTTGCGCAGAAGTCCATGCCCAGCATTCAAGAATACCTGAACAGGATACGCCATTCTTTCTCGCCATCGGCGGAGAAGAGCCTTGTTGTCGCTTTTATCGACACCGAAGTCTCCTCCGACGGTCGTAAAGTCTATGATTTCGGGGCGTTCATCGAACCGGAAGAGAAGTTCCATGCGGCTTCGAAGGATGAATTCGCGAAATTCATCCGCAATGCAGAATACCTCTGCGGGCACAACATCCTGCACCACGACCTCAAATTCCTTGCCGACATTCCCGGCCTCAAGCGCAAGAAGACCATCGACACGCTGTACCTCTCCCCTCTCCTTTTCCCGCGCCGACCTTATCACAAGCTGGTGAAAGACGAAAAGTTGCAGGTCGAGGAGATGAACAACCCGCTCAATGACAGTCTGAAAGCACGCGACCTCTTCTACGATGAAATCTCCGCTTTCAACAACCTGTCCGAAGAATTGCAGTCTATTTATTACAAACTTTTGCACAAACGAGAGGAATTCGAGGGATTTTTCGACTATATCGGTTTCGAGGAGGCTTCTACCGACTTGGCTGGATTGATTCAGACGCAATTCAAAGGGTTGATCTGCGACCATGCGGACATCTTGCATCATATCACAGAACACCCGACAGAGTTGGCATACGCCCTCGCCCTCATCCACTGCGGAGACACCTTCTCCATCACGCCGCCTTGGGTGCTTCACCAATTCCCAGTCGTCGAGCACATCTTGAAAGTGCTTTGCAACACCCCATGCCACCAACCGTGTTCCTACTGTGACGAACGTTTGGACATCCACAAAAACCTGCAATCCGTCTTTGGGTACAAGGAGTTCCGAACCTTCGACGGCGAGCCGATGCAGGAGAAAGCGGTACAGGCGGCGGTGGACGGTAAATCGCTGCTCACCATCTTCCCTACCGGCGGCGGCAAGTCGTTGACCTTCCAACTTCCGGCCATCATGGCGGGACGGAACGAACACGGCCTCACCGTGGTCATCTCGCCGCTCCAGTCGCTGATGAAGGACCAGGTCGATAATCTTGCGGACAAAGGGATCACCGAAGCGGTCACCATCAACGGACTGCTGGATCCCATCTCGCGCACGAACGCTTTCGAAAGGGTCGCCGACGGCAGTGCGTCCATACTCTATATCGCGCCGGAAATGATGCGTTCCAAAACCCTTGAAAAGCTGCTCCTTTCCCGCAATGTGGTGCGTTTTGTCATCGACGAGGCGCATTGCTTCTCCGCATGGGGCCACGATTTCCGCGTGGACTACCTTTACATCGGCGACTTCATCCGGAAAATCCAGGAGAAAAAAGGCAACCGCGTAACCATTCCGGTTTCCTGTTTCACCGCCACCGCCAAACAGAAGGTCATTTCCGACATCCGCGACTATTTCCAACGGAAGTTGGGATTGGAGCTCGAACTGTTTGCCTCCACAGCTGCGAGGACCAACCTGCGCTATTCCGTCATCCATGCAGAAACGGAAGATGAGAAATACGACTATCTGCGCAAGCTGCTGACCTCTAACGACTCCCCGACCATCATCTACGTCTCGCGCACGCGAAAGACGAGAGAGATTGCCGAAAAGCTGACCAAAGACGGTTTTCCCGCGCTGCCCTTTAACGGTAAAATGGACCCCAACGACAAAATTGCCAACCAGAATGCCTTCATGGACAACCAGGTGCGGGCCATCGTGGCAACATCCGCGTTCGGCATGGGAGTAGATAAAAAGGACGTGGGCATGGTGATCCACTACGACATTTCCGACTCGTTGGAGAATTACGTGCAGGAGGCCGGACGCGCCGGACGTGACCCGCAACTCAACGCCCAATGCTACATTCTGTTCAGCGACCACGATTTGGACAAACACTTCATCCTACTAAACCAGACAAAACTGAGTATCAGCGAAATACAGCAAGTCTGGAAAGCCATCAAAGACCTCACGCGGCAACGGAAGTCGGTGAGCTGCTCCGCTTTGGAAATTGCACGCCAGGCGGGTTGGAACGACGAGGTGGCAGACATCGAAACCCGCGTGCGCACCGCGGTTGCAGCTTTGGAGGATGCCGGCTACGTCAGCCGAGGCAACAACGTGCCCCGCGTTTTCGCCACGGGTATCATGGTCAAAAACATGGAGGAAGCCCGACAGCGCATCGAACACTCTTCGCTGTTCTCCCATGACGAACAGACACAAGCCATCCGCGTCATCAAATCCCTGATTTCCAACAAATACAAGGCGAATGCGGGCTCGGTGGAAGCGGAATCCCGAGTGGACTATTTGTCAGACATGTTGGGCATGACCAAAGCCGAGGTCATCCAAGCGGTGAGTCTGATGCGACAAGAGGGAATCTTGGCCGACTCCCGCGATATGACTGCGCTAATCCACAAAACCGACAACGAAAAGAAATCCCTCAAACGGTTCGAGTCATTCGCCAAACTCGAGCAGTTCCTATTGGCAATGGTCATTTCACGGGACAACGAAATCGAAATCTCCTATAAAGAACTAAACGAGAGTGCCTTAAAGGCCGACATTCAAGATTCGACCATACGTAACATCCGCACCATCCTCTATTTTCTAAGCATCAAATCTTACATCAAGAAAAAAGAGAATATCGAAAAAGGCCTGGTCCGTTTTTCGTTGAGCCGAGATATCAACGCTATTTCAAAGAAAAACGACCTTCGCATCGACCTTTGCAGGTTCATTATCAAAAAGCTATACACTTTGCCGACAACCGAATCCGAAGACTTCTCCAACGAATTCAAATTGGTACAATTCTCGGTCACGGAAATCCAAAAGGAGTTTGCCGAGCAAATCAGGATAAGCACTTCCGAAAAGCCATGCACCATCAGCGATGTGGAGGAAGCGCTGCTCTATCTCAACAAAATAGGGGCGCTCAAACTGGAAGGCGGATTCATGGTGATATACAACGCCATGCAGATCCACCGCCTGACCGACATGAAATACAAATACAAAAAAGAGGATTACCGGCTGTTGGACGAGTTTTACAAACAGAAAATCAGGCAGATACACATCGTAGGGGAATATGCCAACCTTATGGTCAAGGACTACGGTGCAGCATTGCAGTTCGTGCAGGACTATTTTCTATTAGACCACAAAAAATTTGTCAGCCAATATTTCAAGGGGGACAGAGCAAAAGAAATCGAGAAGAACATCACGATGGAGAAATACCGGCAGCTTTTTGGCGAACTGTCTGAAAAACAGCGGGAAATCATCCAAGACAAACAGTCGAAGTGCATCGTGGTGGCGGCCGGGCCGGGAAGCGGAAAGACGAGGGTGCTCGTACACAAATTGGCCTCCTTGCTGCTGATGGAAGACGTGAAACATGAACAGTTGCTGATGCTGACCTTCTCCCGCGCCGCAGCCATCGAATTCAAACAACGGTTAATCAAGCTGATTGGAGGCGCCGCCCATTTCGTGGACATCAAGACTTTCCACTCTTTCAGTTTCGACCTGATCGGGAAAACCGGGAATCTGGAAGAGGCCGACCAAGTGGTTCGAATGGCCGCCGAAATGGTGGAGAACGGTGAGGTAGAGCCCACAAAAATCGGGAAAACCGTGTTGGTGATTGACGAGGCGCAGGACATGGACGCCGACGAATACGCGCTCGTAAGCGCGCTGATGCGACAAAACGAGGAGATGCGCGTGATTGCTGTCGGTGACGACGACCAGAACATCTACCAGTTTCGCGGTTCCGATTCCAAATACATGAAGTCGTTCATCTCTGATTTCCAAGCCGTTCAATATGAGATGACTGAAAACTACCGCAGTTGCCGGAACATCGTCCAATTTTCCGACCGTTTCATTCATCGTTTGGACAACCGCATGAAAAAACAGGGTTGCACGGCGATTAGTCAGGAGTGCGGGCAGGTTTTTCTGACCAAACACAACAGCAGCAACCTATACACGCCCATCATCAATCAATTGAAACACAACGGAATAACAGGAACCGTATGTGTGATGACCAACACCAACGACGAGGCGGTGCAGATGGCGGGACTTTTGCACAAGGAGGGATTCCGCACCAAGCTGATTCAGTCGGGCGGCTCGTTCCGGCTGGCGGACTTGGCGGAAATCCGCTATTTTTTGAAGCAGATTGACAAACGGACCTCCACGCCCATCATTTCGGATAACGCATGGGATGAAGCGAAAGAGAAAACACTCCTCACCTACGCGCAAAGCAACCTTCAGGAATATTTGCAGGTCTTTTTCCGCGCTTTCGAAAGCACCAACAAAGTGAAATACCGCAGTGATTTGGGGGATTTCGTGTTCGAGTCCAATATCGAAGATTTCTGCTTCGCCGACAAGAAAACAGTATTGGTTTCCACCATCCACAAGACCAAAGGCCGCGAATTCGACACCGTGTATATGATGCTGGCACGGAACGAGGATGAAACGGCCGAGAACATCCGGAAGCTTTATGTGGGCTTGACCCGCGCCCGGAAATCGCTCTACATCCACATCTGCGCCGCCCTTTTCGACGGAATCCGGCATGAGAATGTGGAATACGCGGAAGATAACACGCCGTACAGTGCCCCGAATGACATTTCCGTGCAGTTGACCCACAGGGATGTCTATCTGGACTTTTTCAAAGACAAGAAGGAAAAGATTCTCTCGTTGCGGAGCGGCCAGCCATTGTGGTTCAAGGACAACGGTTTCTACTCAGAGACGGGCGACTGCTTGGCGGTGCTGTCTGCGAAAAAGCGCAACGAACTGCAAGAGCTCCATCGGCAAGGATTCTCGGTCTATGCTGCGGAGGTGGCCTTCATCGCAGCATGGCGCAGCGAGAACGACACCGCGGAGTCGGCCGTGATGTTGCCGAAAATGCACCTGGGGCGGTGACACAGCACCCCTTCGCCGAAAAATTTCCTTCCCAACTGCAACCTTTTCAACTTTCCGTATCTTATAGTGCGGAAAAAAAATATTTTTGCCGTGCTGTTTCCCCATTGCGGGGTTCACCGGACTTCGCCCCGCTTATGGCAGCAGCACGGAAAGAAAAACAGAGAAGTCCCCATAAAATGATGAAAAAAATCACCACCCTGCTGCTGACCCTTCTTGCTTTCGCCGGGTACAGCCAAGCCCAAACCGATGTGCTCTCCGCGGCACAGAAGCTTATCGACGCGAAAAAGTACGAGTCCGTGTACGTCCTACTTGACAACGAAGATCCCAACAACGAGAAACCCGACGTCGTGCTGATGAAGGAGGATATCGTGCTCAACTACTTTGTTTCCAGTATGATGCATCAAGTCTTCGCACTCAAAGACTTGAAAAAGAACGAGGATGTCATGGACTATCGCGGCAAAACCGGCACCTTCAGCATGTTCCCGTTCCGGGCCGACAGCGTCCTGATCAAGCTCATCGCCGCCTATCCGGACAACTGCAAGCTGTACCGCGGTCTCGCGTTCTACTATAATGAGGTGCTGAACAAGTACGGCGGATACTGGCTTATGGACGAGGAGGAACTGACGCAAAAGATCATCGACAACAGCAAGAAAGCCATCGACGGCGGATGCGGGGACTACATCACCTACCACAACTTGGGCGTGGCGTTGCTGACGCAAGAGGAAACCGCACAGAGCATCCCGTACCTCAAAAAGGCCACCGAGCTGGAGCCCAAGAAGGCGGACGCGCACTACAACTTGGCCTACGCCTACCTGTTCACGGACCAGCTCGACAACGCGTTCCCGCAGGCCAAGGCCTCCTACGACCTCTACAAGGACAAAGACCTCAAGGGGGACGCCGCCCGCATGACCGGACAAATCCTGATGGAGAAAGGCGACTATCGCAATGCCTTGAAATACTTTGAAACAGCGGACAAACTCATTCCGGACGACTACTACAACCTGTCGCCCCTGCTGCGCCTCTACTTAGTCACCGACAACCAGAAGGCGCCCTCGACGGCCAAGAAACTGTTCGAACTCGCCCCCGAGAATCCGACCATCTACCAGGCCATGATCGAAGCCTACCGATTTGCCGGCAAAGAGCCCGAACTCGTCCGTTTTTACAAGGCGCAACTGCCGAAATACGCGAACAACGACAAGGTTTTCGGCAACCTGCACTTCTACCTCGGCACTCTTGCGATGGAGCACGACAAAGCCGCCGCCAAGGAGTATTTCCTGAAAGCCAGAGAGATTTTCGGGCACGTATATGACAAGGAACACTACGTGTTCGGGGTGATCGACGACGCGCTCGAGGGACTCTGACATTCCTGGTGCCTTTCCCGCAAACGGAACGGTCAACAGTCCAAAGCCGAAAAACCGGCAGCAATTTTCCCGCCCAACCTAATGGAATTTTTTGTATATTTGCAAGTTTTTTGAGAAAAAAGTAAAACCATTAATAATGAGCGAGTTAGAAAATAAGATTGAGAAGGAAGAAACCTACGGCGCGGGTAATATCCAAATTTTGGAAGGTCTGGAGGCTGTGCGGAAGCGCCCCGCCATGTATATCGGCGATGTGAGCGACCGCGGACTGCACCACTTAGTCAACGAGGTGGTCGATAACTCCATCGACGAGGCCCTCGCCGGATTCTGTGACAATATTGAAGTCAAAATACTGGAAGGCAACGCCATCAGCGTGCTCGACAACGGTCGTGGTATTCCCACCGACATGCATCCGAAGGAGAAACGCTCCGCCCTGGAAGTCGTCATGACCGTCCTCCACGCCGGCGGTAAGTTCAACAAGGACTCCTACAAGGTCTCCGGCGGTCTGCACGGCGTCGGCGTCTCCTGCGTGAACGCCCTCTCCAAACACCTCACCGCCGAGGTCTTCCGCGACGGCAAGCACTTCATCCAGGAATACGCCTACGGCAAGCCCCTCTACCCCGTGAAAGTGGTTGGCGACAGCGACTACCGCGGCACCAAGATCACCTTCCAGCCCGACGAGACCATCTTCCACACCACCGTCTATGAGTTCGACCGATTGGCACACCGTCTCAAGGAGCTGGCCTACTTGAACAAGGGCATCCATATCTCCATCGAAGACCTGCGCAAGACCGACGCTGAAGGCAATCACCCGAAAGAGGTCTATTACTCCGAAAACGGTCTGCGCGACTTCATCATGCACCTTGACGAAGGCCGCACCAAAATCACCTCCCAGCCCATCTACATTGAGGGCGAAAAGCAGGGCGTGCCCGTGGAAGTGGCCATGCAGTACAACGACTCCTATTCCGAGAACATCCACTCTTACGTCAACAATATCAACACGATAGAGGGCGGCACACACCTTACGGGCTTCCGTATGGCACTCACCCGCACCCTCAAGAAATACGCCGACGACAACAAGCTGCTCGACAAGCTCGAAAAGAGCAAGATCGAGATTTCCGGCGATGACTTCCGTGAAGGCCTCACCGCCATCATCTCCGTGAAGGTCGCCGAGCCGCAGTTCGAAGGCCAGACCAAGACCAAACTTGGCAACAGCGAAATCGCCGGTGTGGTCAACCAAATGGTGAGCGAAATGCTGACCAACTATTTGGAGGAGAACCCTAGAGATGCCAAAACCATCGTCGATAAAGTGGTGTTAGCAGCCCAGGCTCGTCACGCTGCCCGCAAGGCCCGCGAGCTCGTGCAGCGCAAGACCGCCTTCAGCGGCTCCGGACTTCCCGGCAAGCTGGCTGACTGCTCCTCGAAAGATCCGTCCAAGTGCGAGCTATTCCTCGTCGAGGGTGACTCTGCAGGCGGCACCGCAAAGCAAGGCCGCGACAGCCACTACCAGGCCATTCTGCCCTTGAGAGGTAAGATCCTGAACGTGGAAAAAGCCATGCAACACCGCATCTTCGAGAGCGAGGAAATCAAGAACATTTACACGGCCCTCGGTGTGACCATCGGTACCGAAGAAGACAGCAAAGCGCTGAATATCTCCAAGTTACGTTATCACAAGGTCATCATCATGACCGATGCCGATGTCGATGGCAGCCACATCGCCGCCCTGATCCTCACCTTCTTCTTCCGTTTCATGCGCGAGCTCATTGAGCAGGGCCACGTCTATCTGGCCACCCCGCCGTTGTACGGTGTCAAGAAGGGCGACAAGGTACAATACGCTTGGACCGACGAGCAGCGCGACCAGCTCACAGCCGAAGCTTCTGCCGGCGGCCGCAAGGTGCACGTGCAGCGCTACAAAGGTCTTGGTGAGATGAAGGACGACCAGCTGTGGGACACCACCATGGATCCCGCCAACCGTCTCCTCCGCCAAGTCACTATCGAGAATGCTGCCGAAGCCGACCGCATCTTCTCCATGCTCATGGGCGACGAAGTGCCGCCGCGCCGCGAGTTCATCGAACAAAACGCCACCTACGCGAACATCGATGCGTAATCCAATTAAAATAAGAATTATTCCAAAAGGGCTGAAAGCCCGACGTATGTCAGCCCAGGGTGAAGCGAAGCGGAGCCCTGGGATAAAAACCGAATCATCATGGAAGAACCCGAAGTAAACACGGTAAATAACACCGAACAGATACCCGAAGCAACAACGCCCGAGACGACCATCCCCGCGAACGTCATCTCATTCAAAAACGTGAACATCTCCCACCGGAAATTGCGGGTGCTGACTGACATCAGCTTCTCCATCCGGCAGGGCGAGTTCGTCTATCTGATCGGCAAGACTGGTTCAGGAAAGTCCTCCATCCTGCAAGCCCTTATTGGGGAAATCCATCCCGAGGGCGAGGAAGCCATGATGCTCGGCTACGACCTGCTGAACCTGAAGAAGAAACAGATTCCCGAGATGCGCAAGAAGTTGGGCGTCGTTTTCCAAGATTACCAGCTGCTGCAGGACCGCACCGTCATTGAGAACCTGATGTTCGTGCTTCGCGCCACCCGTTGGAAAGACAAAAACGCCATGCTCAACCGCTGCGAAGAGGTGCTCGGCATGGTGGGACTGGAAACGAAGGACTTCAAACTGCCTTCACAGCTGTCTGGCGGCGAGCAGCAGCGCGTCTGCATCGCCCGTGCTTTGCTCAACAGTCCGGATCTGATCCTGGCCGACGAGCCCACCGGCAGCCTCGACCCCATCACCGCTGAGGAAATCTTCCAGACGTTCCACCACATCAACAAAACCGGTACCACCGTGCTGATGGCCACCCATAACTTCTCCATGATCGACAAGTTCCCCTCCCGCGCAATTTGCATCGAAGACGGAAAACTGATCGATTCAATGGTCTAATTAATGGTTATAGGTTATTGGTTATTGAAGTTGTCAATGGTCAAAAATGTTATCGGTACTGATTCCCATATACAACGTTAACGTGCACCCTTTGGTGTCGGAGTTGGAGGCGCAGCTCGCAAATTGCGGGTGTGCTTACGAGATTATTCTCGCCGACGATGCCTCCTCCGACCTTCCCCTGCGATACCATAACACCCTGCTTACTCAGCAGGAGAACGTCAGCTATATCCAGCATGAGGCGAATATCGGCCGGTCGAAGACTCGCAACGAGCTGGCCGACACGGCAAAATATCCATACTTGCTCTTCATCGACTGCGATGCGCGGATGAAAAGCAAGAACTACATAGCCAATTATCTGGAGTTCATCGAAGCTTCAACCCTCAAAGAAATGCCTTTCGCCGTTTCCGGAGGACTGTCTTACCACAATACCCTGCCCCCCAAGGAACAACGATTACGCTACAAGTACGGCATTTTCCGTGAAGCACGCGTCGCCTTCATTCGCAACCGGAATCCATACCAGAATTTCACCCCTTTCAACCTGCTGATAACCAAGTCGGTGTTCGAAAGTTGCCGTTTCGACGAAACGTTGACCGACTACGGGCACGAAGACACTTTTTTCGGCATGGAACTCGAAAAGCAGCTGATCCCCGTCAGCCATATCAACAACGAGCTTTATCACGAAGGATTGGACAACACCGATCTCTTCATCAAAAAAATAGAAGCCAGCGTCCGGAATTTGGACAAACTGTGCCGTGACGGCAAAGTGGATGAGCGCTTCCGCAAACAAAGCCGTCTGCTGCAGACATGGGAACGGCTCCGCAAACGACCTTACGGTTCCTGGGTGTTCCGATTGCTCCGTCTGATGCGAGCCCCGATCAAGACCTTAATGACGAGAGTTAGCAGCTTGAAGGCCATGGATTTATACAAATTAATGTTGTTTGATGAATTGCAACATGTTAAGGGCGAATGATTATTTGCCCCTACCTGAAACCTGAATCTTGAAACCTGAAACAAAAAAGAATCATGTAACCAAATATTTTTTACTTTTGCACTTTCAAACATCATTAAAATTTACAGCTATGGGATTTTTCAAAGAATTTAAGGAATTTGCAATGAAAGGCAACGTGATGGACATGGCCATCGGTGTGGTCATTGGCGGTGCCTTCGGAAAAATTGTCACCTCTTTGGTGAATGACATCATCATGCCGCTCGTCGGTGCACTGATCGGCAACGTCAATTTCACGACGCTGTCGCTCACCCTCCGCGCCCCGAAGCTCAATGAGGCTGGTGAAGTCGTCAGTGAGGCCGTCACCCTCAACTACGGCAACTTCATCCAAGTGACCGTTGACTTCCTGATCATCGCATTCTGTATCTTCCTCGTGATGAAGGGAATCAACAAGGCTACCAGCGCGTTAAAGAAAGCCGAAGAAGAAGCTCCCGCACCTGCTCCCGAACCAAGCGCAGAGGAGAAACTTCTCACCGAGATTCGCGATTTGCTGAAGGAAAAATAATCCTTTACGCAATTCCGACAAAAAAAACGCCCGATTCATCGGGCGTTTTTTTTTGACCATTGCCCCAGGGCTCCGCTTCGCTTCACCCTGGGCTGACATACGTCGGGCCTTCAGCCCTTTTGGAAGTATCAAATAAAATTAACTACTAACTACAATGTATCGTTTTTGTCCCAAAGCCATCAGCAATCCCCTGAAAATCAGGAAGACGATAAATGCGAACCAGAGCGCGTGGTTGCCCCAATGGGCGGCGAGCGCATAATAGATAATGAAGAAAATGGCCGTGGCCACGAACATAACGTTGCGCATGGCGGCTGTGGCGGTGGCCCCGATGTAGATACCATCATAGATGAAGGCCGCAAATCCCGTAAAGGGCAGCAGATAAGTCCAAAACATGTAAATCATGGCCGTGCCGATGACCGCCTCGTCCTTGGCGAGGATCCGCAGGAGCATTTCGCCGCCGAAAACGAACAACAACGTGAAAGCCACCGCCAGAGCGACCCCCCAGCACATCAGATAACGGATGGTGAGGCGCAACTTGAACCGGTCTTTGGCACCCACATACTTGCCCACGAGCGACTCGCCCGCGTAGGCGAAACCGTCCATCACGTAAGAGGTCAGCGTAAACAGCTGCATCAGCAAGGTGTTGGCAGCCAAGATTTCATCGCCCATGGAGGAGGATATGTACGGGATGAAGGTGAATACGGCAATCATGCAGAGAGAACGGAGGAAGATGTCGGCGTTGACCTGGAAAAAGCGAATCATCTTACGCCATTGCAGAGCCGCCCGCCAACGAATGTCGTGCCAGAAATGGCCATAGCGACGCACCCAAATGATGATGGCCAGCAACAATCCGCTGTATTGTGCCAACACCGAACCCCAAGCCACACCCGCAATTCCCGCATCGAAGGCATAGACAAACAAGAGGCTGAACACGATATTCACGAGATTCAGCACCGTAGCCACCCACATCGGGGAGGCAGCATTCTGCATCCCAAGGAACCATCCTTTCAAAACATAAAGACTTATGGTGGCCGGTGCTGCCCAAATACGGATGTAGAAGTAAGTCAGCATCAGGTCTATTGTGCGGGGAGAACTGTCAATCAGACGTTTGCACAACTGCGCGATAGGATACTGCAACAACAGCAATATCACCGCGACCGACAGTGCGATGACGATACCTCGCACCAACACATTGAGGTATTCCTCCTTATCCTGAGCACCAAAAGCCTGTGCCGTCAGTCCGGAAGTGCCCATGCGCAGGAAACCGAAGTTCCAGTAAATCAGGTTGAAAACCATCGTAGCCAACGCGATGGCTGCAATGTATCCCGCATCCCCGATATGTCCCACGATAGCGACATCCACCATGCCCAACAATGGCACGGTAATGTTCGTCACAATACTCGGAATCGATATCTTCAGGATTTCTCGGTTCATCAAATGGTTTCAAGTTTCAAGTAGAGACGCGGAGCTCCACGTCTCTACTATTCTTGTGGTTTTTCGGTATTGAAAAGCGATTTGAGCAGTTTTGCGTCGTTGCCTTCGGCGTAAACCTCCTCATCCGGAGCAGGGTGTATCTTCACCACGATTGCATCTTCAGCATCTTCCACGGGACGATAGCTGACCAGGGCATCAATGGCAACGATATAGCGAGGATTCAACTTCACAAAGACCATGTAGTCAATCCATTGCTCCACCTCTTCCATTGATTCGTCAATCTGCAATTTGTTGCCGTTCTTCAGCACCACCGTCATCTTGTCGCGATTCTTCACGAAATAAGCGACGTTATCCTGGTTGAGCTTCTGCCCTACCCCTTTCTGGTACAGATAAATATATGTTTTGCTAAGTATCCGGTCCTTATAGAGCATCGTGGAACGGATTTTGCCGTTCACATCGTATGTGTTCCATTCCCCGTCACGCCATCCGTTATGATAATTACCTGTTGTTGAGACTTTTCCGTTAGGATAGTAGGAGGAACTCTTCCCGTTGGTCTTGCCCGCCACGTAATCAGCCTCATAGCTGACGACGCCGTTCAGGTAATACGTTTTGTACATACCGTTTCGTTTGTTGTTCAGGTAGTTGCACTCTTCCAGCAGAACGCCGGAGGTGGAATAGGTCTGCCAGAGTCCATCGCGGTCGCCCGTTTTATAATGCTCCACTTTGAGGAGGGTGTCGCTATTGGAATAGTAACGCCATTCGCCCTCTTTCAGTTGGTCGATATAGGCGCCCTCGGAAGCCTTGTGACCATTCTCGTGGTAGATGGTCGTCTTCACCTTGTGCACACCCTGCTGAAACTCCGTGATACTCTTGAGTTTACCGTTGGCATGGTAATACTTGAAGGTTCCGTAAGGCACATCGTCTTTGAACTGTCCCTCATACACCAGATGACCGTTCTCGTACTTTTTCCAGACACCCTGTTTCTTACCATTTTTGTCTTTCACATTGATATTATCCTGCGAAAAAACCACAAACGGAATGAGCAAACAAAGGGTGAAAAATATTGTTTTTTTCATTGATTTTGTTTTTTGACAATGACTATTAGCTTTTGGCTATTGGCTATTGGCTGTTGGCTATTAGACTATTAGACTATAACTTTAACCTTGACTTTATCTTCTAACCTTAAACCTTAAACCATAAACCATAAACCATAAACCTTAAACCCTTAACCGTTAACCTTCTCGCGGAGGTCGAAGCCGCCGGTAACCTCGAATATCTTGTGTACCTCGGCCATATCTTCGTGGGGGATGGTGCGGAGGGCGCCGGCACCGTTCCCGTGGTAGTTGGCGCCGAGTTTCGGGGCAACCTCCTCAATATTGTCGATATACCAGCGCCAAACGGGACCTTGTTCGACGTGTTTGTCGGGATCAACGCGGTCGGGATGCACGCAATAGCCGATATCCAGAATATTCTGCTCTATACCATTCATCAGTTCCACCTGCTGCCGTCCCATTTCGCTTTCGCGGAAGTAGCCAGTCTCCTGTGAGACCTTGCGCAGCACGTTGATGACCTCTCCGGGGGCGTTGCCACGAGGACAGCGGGGTTTACACGACATACATTGTCCACAGTACCAGATGGTTTCGGAACGGAGCAGGCCTTCAATCACCACTTCGTCATTGCGCTGCACCATGTCGCAGATGCGGCGCGGGTCATAGTCATAGAACTCCGCCGCCGGGCACACGGCCGTGCACATGCCACAGTTCATGCAGGCGTGGAGTGCCTCCTCATAGCGCAAATCCTTCTTGATCAGTTCGAGCAAATTCCCCATATCAGTCAAATTTCACACGGTTAAATCTGAGCAATCTCAAAAACAATGTCGGCAGTGGTTTAGACCGGTCGCGCTTCATCAGGTTTAGACAGATGTTGAAACGGTTGCTCAACGGAATCTTGTGCGTCTCCACAAATTCGATGAGTGTGCCGTCGGGATCTTCGATGTAGGTGAAATGGCCGGAGGCGAGTCCCATATCGAAATCGCCGTCGCCGGGACAGCTATCGACGGTGAAGGGGAAGCCGTGTTCCTTGCAGTGGGCTTCCAACCCGCGCATATTGACCACATCGAAACAGATCTGGATGAAACCGGGGTCGCCCCATTGACGGGGCTTTTCGAAAATCTTACGGGGTTCGCGGTCCATGGCTTGCACCAGCTCTATCATACTATTTCCGTAGAGGTTCTTGAACGGTCCCTTGAAGGGTTCGGAACGGGAAAGCAGCACTCTGCGATAGTGTTGGACACCGCCGCGGAGCGTCTGCCAGTCGCTGAAAGTGCCGGTCTTGTCATAAACCACGGTATCGTAACCGAGTACACCGCTATAGAGTTCCATTGATTTCTCCATATCAGAGACACCAATCATAGCCCCCACCACACCGCCGGAATAGCGGTCCTCATCGATGAACACGTAGTTGTCTTCCACCACCTGGAAGAGGTTTCCATTGGGGTCATGAATATAGAAAGTGGGAAGACCGGTGGGGTCGGTATAGATTTGTGATACGTTCTGGTATTTGGCGGCCAGTTCCGAGTGGTAGGCGGCAATGTTGTGGGATTTTATTTTGGCGGCGAAGACACCGAGATCGCCGATCTGCACATCGAAATCGATGGGCAGGGGTTTGCGTTCGGAATACTGCCAGATTTCAAATCCGCCACCGCCTTGGAGGTTTGCCGCGATGCAGGCGTGCCGTTTTTCCGGACGGTTGTTCGTGTAAGGGAGCATCCGTTCCGCCACCGTGTCATCCTCCAGCACCCTCACATTCATCTGAAACATGTCGGCATACCATTTCCACGACGCCAACATGTCTTCCGTACCTATTCCAATTTGTTGAATACCAACAAGATAAAAATCAGCCATATTAAAACAGTTTAACCTGCAAAAGTACAATTTTTATTTTAAAAAGAGTGGAAAAAAAATGTATCTTTGTGGCGAAATGTGGCAAATAATGGGATAAAAGGGGGATGTTTACAAGGGGATAACGCTGGAACGATCACCCTCTCCAAGCTCGTTAGGGCTTTCATATCAATAGCTGCCGACGTTTCTGCGTGATCCAAAAATCCCCGATAGGGGATTCATTGGAATCGTTTATAAAATCGTACCCATTTGACATACAATTATTAATAAGATTAGCCCGCCATCGCAAACCTCCTATGTAAACATCCCTAGCTCTCAAGGCTCAAACCAAATGCAATTGTCCAGCATATTCAGTTTGTGTTCATATTGGGACAAAAATATTCTAAACAATTTTTTCGCATATTTGGGTGG
Source organism: uncultured Bacteroidales bacterium (assembly GCA_900316305.1). Lineage (GTDB taxonomy): Bacteria > Bacteroidota > Bacteroidia > Bacteroidales > WCHB1-69 > F23-D06. The sequence continues at coordinate 90,115 of ONCM01000013.1, forward strand.
TTTTGCATTATGGTGAGGTGTCCATTCCCATTTGCCGTTAAAACAAGTGTATTCTATAACGATATGGCCACGCTTATCTTGAATGCGTAAAGATGATATGACGTCACCATTTTCAAAGTAGGAAATCAATAAGGGACATAGATAGCGGACACCTTTATATTCTATTAAAAAACATAAAGCAGAAATAGAGCCGTCTCTGTTGTAGTCAATATTAGCCCAAGAATCAGTACTATTATTCCAAATTGTTTATTGATGCCTTTCGCGATACTCGTTCTCTCTCTTGTCAGCATTCGCTCCAGATGGATCCTGTTCTTTATCTACTTTTCCATGACCATCATAATTTGGATCATCAGCAAAGCCGTGCTCTTTTTCCCATTGGCGTTTACGCGTATAATGTGGTATATCTTCCTCTAAATGTCCGCCTTCGTGACATACAGTAGTCCTATATCACGACCAGATAAAATCATGTCAATCTTATTGTCTTTGAACCCGAAAAATGAATCGGAATACCATAATGCTTTTTCAACGCACTCTCCAAATCTTCCCTTTGCCCTAAGTAAGTCTGGATCAATATAGATATAAATATCAACAGGTGTGTGCTGCTCATCTTCAATATTGTTGAGCAAATTATAAAATTGAATGTCCTCTTTCAATACAAGGATAGCAGCGTCAACCAACTTGGAATATCTTTCATACTCCTTTAACTCCTGATTAATATAGTCTCGTGTGTATTTGGCCAATTTGGGGTAATAATACCTATTTTCCTTTATACCATTATCTAACTCAAGAATTGCGGCTTTACATTCTTCAATGAGTCTCTTGTAAGGGTTAATTATCGAATCTCCTTTCGGATCCGCGAACCGCACTGGGTTCCCCGCGAAGCATGCATACGGACTCTCATATTCTTTGAACACGGGGTCTACATTCCATCTCCTTCCCAACCTTGTGTCGTACTGCCAGAATTGCGCACTCAAACTCGCCACTTCTCCAAGCACCTCATTATCAGCCTCCTGCCCGTTGAAGAAGTACCGGTAACCCCCCATGGCGGGACGGGGGAATTTTGGCGGGTATGTGGCGGTGTGGTTCATGGCGCGAAGATACACAATATTTGAAAAACAATCAATCTCCTGTTAGATTTATGACGCTGTACGGCAACGCTGTCAGGATCTTGCCATTCTTGAGAATGACTTTCAAATGGGTTCTGAACGGGTCACCGCAATCTCCTAATGACAGTCTAACATTTCGAGGGCCGTCATACCTGCATACACTTGGAGCAATAGTCCATTCGTATGATTTGCCCAGAACGTTTATATTTGGATCGTCAAACAAAAGATAATCAACCCCTATCTTGAATAACTTATAATATGTTCCTTTTGTTTCATAGTCGAAAAACCAGGGTCCGTCTGGTTCGCAGTTCCATCCAATCGTTAGGTCACCAAAAGAGAGAGGGTCTGTTATTTTCCCCATTAATATGTCTGGTTTTGTACTGTGTGTTTTTACCATTTTTGACTTGAACACGGTGTCCGTGATGAAAGAATAGTAAGGCGCAGTTTTATCTTTACCGTTCAAGTATTGGCCACATGCAGTAAAAATAGCCATGCCGGCACCGATGCTTGTATTGGCCACAAAATGGCTGTCTATTTCTTGTTCTATAAACTGCCTGATTGTGTCACTGACACGGATATATTTTCTCAAATCCAAAGGTATGAAACTCTCGACATTAGATTCTTCGTCTAAAAACACAGCATAATAATAATTCTCAGCTCTATTATACTTCTCCCCTGAATTATGGAAGACAGATAGGAGATAGACCGTGTCCGAAAAGATTCCGATTACGGATTGGGCATGAATACTGTAGAAAAGCCCTGACCATAGGAATATAAGGGTAAGGAACATAAAGATTCGCTGATTCATTTCACTTCGATATTTGTGTAGGATTGAATAGGTTCAGAATTGTTTAGATAGTTTATTCTCACTTTTGCGTTTTCTTCAACATCAATTCCATCATTGTCAAGCATATATCTGATAATATTCCAAATATCACCGTTTGAAATAGGGTTCATGTAGAAGTCATTGCTGTTTTTGGCAACATACTCCATTCTTCCTCCTGGAGAATAATAAACTCCTCCTTCGTCATCCAATCCCATTAAGTGCAATATTTCATGTGCGATTATTTTCGGATAGTTAATGAAATATACACCATCATAAGCATTCATGGAAAATACTTTTCCATCTGATGTATGGCCTCCTTTGATAAGAGTTGTTCCATTTTCTTGTTTCTTCTCATTTTTTCGAACCCAAGTACCCATAAAAGCATTACCATAACAACCATCCTTATTAGCCATAGCAGACGCATTAGCTATCATTAGATCTTCTGGACTCGAATTTTTCTCATAATCTTGATATGGTGTAGGATCTGGCTTGACAACATTGACGACAAATCGTAGTTTATATTCCACACCATCAATCGTCACCTTTTTTTTAATATTGTTAATTTCTTTTACGGCAGGTTTTAGCTTTTTATACGCTTCTTTTGAAGCGGTGTAAATGTTCATCTGTACCGTGATAGTTTTATTGTCACCCGAATTGTCGATGACCACCACAAAATCACTCCCGTCCACATCTTTCATTGAAATCGGGTTCCCCGCGCAGAACTGGTACGGACTCAACGACGGGTACTTGGCAGCTTTCCGGTCGATACCCCACCACCGTCCCAGTCTCGTGTCATATACTTTGAAAAAGTACCGATAACGCCCCAAATCGGAACTATGGCATTTATATTGTCGGCAATTAATCATTTGTTTGGTTTTTTGCTGTGGAGAAACTTGGATTCTTATAGGTTTTAACGGGGCAAAGATACACTTTTTTGCCAATTATAGTTGTTGTTTGATTGGAAAGGCACTAACTGTTACTCATGATTCTTGTGTTTGATCGATACTTTTGTAATATCGATTTCAAGGCGGGTCGTATAAAGAAAAAATGTATTTTTGCATTTGGAAAAAGTTAAACGACAAGACGCTTATGAATGTAAGAATTGAAGATAAAATAGCCTTTATCATCGCCGTGGTCAGCGAGTTTGCTTCTGCATTCTCGCTCAATCCACAACAAGCTTACCGCTATTTGGATCGCTTCAAGGGCATTGATTTTGTCGACAAATTCTATAACGTTGAACATACCCTGTCGTTCAATGATGTCGTTCAAGACCTGGCGATCTATTGCCGCAAAAATGGAGGGGGGCTAGTATGATTCTATATCACGGCTCAAATTTGGAGATAGAAGTCGTTGACTTCAACGAATCAAAACCCGGAAAAGATTTCGGCATAGGCTTCTATTTGTCCCCCAAAATTTGGCAAGCTCAAGAGATGGCCGAGAAGAAAGCCCTGCTTTTGGGTGGTAATCCTACCGTTACGCTTTTTGATTATGACGAGCAAGCGGCCTTGGCCAATGCCGGTATCGCCTATCTGTGTTATGAAAGGTACTGCATTGAATGGGGCAAGTTCGTAAAAATGAACCGCGACAACAAGTCGCGCATTCAGCTCCATTCATACGACATTATATATGGTCCTATTGCCAACGATAACATAGGGCTACAGATGCGCAGAATTGATGCGGGTATGATTGACTGGGATCAGTTTGTGAAAGAATTGGAATTCAAAGGCGGCGAAACATACCAGTATTTTTTCGGCACCGAAAAGTCGCTTAAATATCTGAGAAAGCTATGAATGACGCACAGACAACATTTATGATTGAGGAGCTGGTGAAGGAATTGGCTCTAAGACTGATGGAAGAGCGTGGACTGTCGATGAAGCAGGCCTTGGACACCATCTATAATTCCGAGACTTACACCAAGGTCCTTGATTTGCGCACCAGCCTTTTTTCGCAAAGCACAGCCTACGTTTACAGCATCCTTGAAACAGAAATACTGACAGGGAAGTTGGGTTAATTTGCGAACGGCGCCTTGCAACTTGGAACCAGAGGCGACAGCGGGTATGTGAATGTGGGTTTCTTAGCGCGAAGATAGATTTTTCGGAATAGGAAGACAACAAGGGTTGATTTTTGAACGACAACAGGGACAACGAGGACAATATAGATAATCAAAAAATCAGTCATCAGAAAAATTAGAAGACGAATCCGCTTTGTTATTATTTTCGTTTGGGTAAAGGAAAAACAATAAGGCATCAACAATGAATGTCAAAGCGGAAAAAACTAGTGCTATCATACAAAATTGTATTGTCATCTTTAATTGCTGTTCAAGAACACAAACGCTCACACACTCGTCGTATGGGTAATTGAGATGGATGTAATACTTGTATGTTATCATAAAGTTCAACAAAGTGAGAAATGAACCAACAAGGAACAATCCGCTGATAACCATTCCGACAATAAGAGATGCCGATCTAATGCGATTCTTGTTTAGACTCATTTTTTTGCTCGTTTTGGAGTTCATTTTTTAATTTATTTTTGACATTCTTGATGTTATTACCGACTCTAGACTTCCTGTCAAGATACTTGAACATCTCCTCTGGGGTGTTAACAACATTTTCGGAAGTGTAAGATGAGTACACCCCTAATGCCGTGGTCGACACAGAAACCGTCTCGGTTGTTGCAAACGGCTCATTAGTTCCACTAAACAGTAAGGCATCAATTGTTATTGTGGTACAATTATTGAAAAAAAGATTGTAAATATCAATAACTTTTGCGTTAGATTTCCCTTTCAACTTTTCAGAAGAAGAATACTTCCCTTTTTTGTAGCGATAATCAAACCATCTTCTTATAAGTTGCTCATCTGCATCTTTGATTTCAAAGGCATATACCTGATCTAGTTGCAAGTAGTCTCTAATGAGATTAGCAGCATCTTTACCAACGTATTTATATAGGACACCCTCTCCACTAATATTAGTGGGATTAAATGGACCTTTGTTTTTTCCCAACTCGCCATAGCGTCCGTATGAATATGCGATGATGTCATCACCGCTGCCAACCGAAAGAAAAACATGTCCAACATTAACTTTAAGATATTCTGGTCGTTCAACATAAATAACAACTTCCAACCCATCTAAATCGACTCCCCACACAGGTGAGCAACTGGCGAACTGGAAAGGGGTGAGCATGGGGTATTCTTTCGTCAAAGGATCAACACCCCAAAACCTTGCAATACGGGTGTCATACATGCGGAATCCATAGTTCTGAAACGTCCCTTCTCCAAGCACCTCATTATCAGCCTTCTGCCCGTTGAAAAAGTACCGATAACGCCCCAAATCGTAACCTGGGGTCGGTAGCGGGTATGTGACGCTGGGTTTCATGGCGCGAAAACAACTGGAAATTACCGTTCTACCATCTTCCAGCTCTCAATTCTGCGGGTTTTGGAGGAGAAGTTGACCCCTATTTTGTAAAGCTTGCGCGGATCGGTTGCGAACGGCAAGGCGTAC
>ONCM01000046.1 GCA_900316305.1 uncultured Bacteroidales bacterium
GTTTCATGAAACGTCTCCACAGACGCGGTACACCACGTCTCTACAGACCCGGATCAATGTTTCCTCCCTCTCCGCGGGCATGTATTTCGTGCGCGTGGCCACGGATCAAGGATTTGTGATAAAACCGTTCGTGAAACGGTAGGTGATAATGATATTGTGAATGAAAAAGAGCCGCCCATCGGGCAGCTCTTTTTCTTTTATGAAAAAAACAATGTTTCGAGATCACTTGGCGTTACGGGCGCGGATGATGCCGCCGGTCTTGGCCTTGCCGACGCGGATCATATCCAGAATCGGGCGGTTGGAAGGACAGATGAAGGCGCAGGAACCGCACTCGATGCAGTTCATGATGCCGTACTTCTCGGTGTCGTCCCAACGTTTCAGGTCGGTGAAGGTGTGCAGCATGTAGGGCTCCAGTCCCATCGGGCAGGCGCTCACGCACTTGCCGCAATGCAGACACGGATGCACTTCGCCGCGTGCGCTCTCCTCCTCGTTCATGAACAGCAGGCTCGACATGCCCTTGGCGGTGTAGGCGTTGAGGTTAGAGATGGCCTTGCCCATCATCGGACCGCCGGAAATGATCTTGCCGGTGTCTTCGGGAATGCCCACGGACTGCAGCACGCTCAAAATCGGGGTGCCGATACGCAGACGGTAGTTTTTGCATTGGTCGGGGGTCAACGAACGACCGGAGACCGTCGTGTAGGTCTGCACAATCGGTTTGTTCTTCTGCACGGCCAAATAGATGGTGTACATCGTGGTGATGTTGTTGACGATGCAGCCCACGGAAATCGGCAGCGCACCGTTCGGGACGCTTCTGCCCGTAATGGCCTTGATAAGCTGTTTTTCAGCACCTTGCGGGTATTTGATGCGCAGCGGCTGCACTTCGATGTTCGGATAGCGTTTTGCCGTCTCCATCAGCAGTTTGATGGCGCGGGGCTTGTTGTCCTCGATGCCGATGATAGCCTTCGGGGCACCCGACGCGATGAGCGCAATCTCAATGCCGATCATGCACTGCTCACAACGCTCCAGAATGACGCGGTTGTCGGTGGAGATGTAGGGCTCGCACTCGGCAGCGTTGATGATTAGATATTCGCACTTCTGCTCGGGTTTCAACATATATTTAATATGGGTCGGGAAGCAGGCGCCGCCCAGACCGACGATACCGCGGTCTTTCATGCGCTCGATGATCTCTTCCTTGGTCTTGAGCTTGATGTCGTGGATGATGTCCAACGAGGTGTCGATGCTCTCGTCCCATTCGTCGCCCTCACGCTTGATGACGACCGCCGGTTTCTTGTAGCCGGTGATGTCGGCCACCTGGTCAATCTTGACGACGGTGCCGGAAATAGGCGCGTGGATGTTGGCGCAGACGAACGACTCGGCCTTGCCGATGAGCTGTCCCACCTTCACCTTGTCGCCTTTTTGGACGATAGGGGTGGCAGGGGCTCCGAGGTGCTGGGTCATATAGACGACAGCCTCGTCGGGCAGCGGGAAGGTCTCCACAGGTGCGGAGTGCGCGAACTTGTTGGCGTCGGGGTGCACACCGCCCATCCGGAAGGTCTTGTGGCTCATCTTCTTGACGTATTGTGCGCTTTCTTTGATGTTGTCTTCGATTCTCTGTTCGAGGGATGCGACTGTATTTTCCATTGGATTGTTTTTTTCGTTTGTTATCCTAGGGCTCCGTTTCGCTCCACCCTAGGTTGACACGTGTCGGGCTTTCAGCCCTCTTGGTATTAGGTTTATGCTTGAGCGGGTTCGGCGGCGATGGGTTCGGGTTGCGGTTCGGCTTTCGGGGCCTCCTTTTTGGGTGGGAAGCCGACGGTGAGGATGGCGCCGGAGGGGCACTCATCGACGCACTTGCGGCATGCCTTGCACTTGTGGTAGTCGATATAGGCGAGGTTGTTCTCCACAGTGATGGCCTCGAAGGGACACACCTTGGCGCATTTGCCGCAGCCGATACAAGCGCTGGAGCAGTTCTTCTTGGCCACAGCACCTTTTTCTTTGTTGTTGCAGGCCACATAGACGCGGCGGTGGTTCTTGCCCTTGTCGCGGATTTCGAGCACGCCGCGCGGACAAGCGTTGGCGCAGGCCTTGCACCCCACGCAACGGTCCTCGATGACCTCGGGAAGGTGCGTTTCGGGGTTGAGGTGGATGGCGTCGAACTGGCAGGCCGCCACACAGTCGCCGCAGCCAAGACATCCGAATGGACAGGCTTTCTCGCCGGCGAACAGGGTGTTGGCGAAGGCGCAGGTGAGCGCGGAGTCGTAGAACGACTTCATGGGTGCGTGCTCGCAGGTGCCGTTGCAGCGCACCACGGAGACCTGAGGCTCGTGCAATACGGCGTTCAGGTGCATGATCTCGGCAATCTTGTTCGTGTCACTGCCGGGGCAGTAGGCCACGTTCAAATCGTTGTTCTTCACGATGGCCTCGGCCATGGCCCGACAGCCGGCGAAACCGCAGCCGCCGCAGTTGGCGTTCGGCAGACACGCCTGCACCAAATCGATGCGCGGGTCCTCCTCCACGTGGAAGAACTTAGACACAAAATACAAAATCACTGCGGCGATAAGACCCGTAAGTCCCACTGTAATAGCCGCATACAGGATGGTTGTTGTTGGCATAAGCTCGTTGTTTTTTCAAACCGCAAAGGTACGAAATTTTTTTTTACGTTGGTGCGGATTTTTTTTGTTTCAAGTTTCAGGTTTCAAGTTTAATGGCATTAGGTAAAAACCATAAGTCTCAAGTCCCAAATTTTAAGTCTTGAGTTGTTGGTTACAAAACCTGAAACCTGAATCTTGAAACCTGAAACTATTTTTTGTATCTTTGCCGTTTGAAAGTTCTAAACCTTATACAAATGAAAATCAACTACTTATGCCGGCGGCCATTGCTGATTCTGGCACTGGTTGCGCTGTGCGGGGGCGCGTTCGCCCAAAGCACGTATGATTACAATGCCGAGCCCAACAGGTTCTGGATTGACCTCAATGCTGGGGTCGGCGGCACGAGAAGCTTCGACGAAAGCACCGTCCCCTTCGCCTACGGCGGTATCCACGATATGGAGCAGGTCGGTGTCACCGACGAGTGGAAGCGTTGCCACCTTCAGTTCACCGGAACGCGCTACAAGACCAAATACTTGGACTTGGACGGTTCCAATAGCGCCTATTCTACGAAATTGGAATTCCTTTACAGCTGCCTGAATCCTTCGGTTAAACGCTGGCATTTCTGGACCGGCGTCTCCACCAACAACATCTTTGAAATGAAGCAACTTGAGGATCTCCAGAACGCAGCCGTCACCTTTTCTCTCTTTCACGAACTCAGTGCGGAAGAAAGGGTCGAGTGCGACTTCGCCTACGACAAGGCCAATGCCACGCACCCTTGGCTGACCGCTTTCTTCCATCTCTCTTTGCCGCTTTATACTGTTGGCACCCGTCCTGGGTATGCCTACGTGGTGGACCCCTTGAACAATATTTTCGATATGTTGTTCGGCGCTAACGTTCCGGTATTCAAGTTCCTCCCTGGTTGTACCACCGACCTCGGTTTCAACCTGAACTTCCGTAACGGCAACCGTATCGGTCTCTCCTACACCTGGGATTATCTCTCCACAGGCAAGAAAGGGGCTTATCGCTACGACAACGCCTACCATACCGTCAAATTATCCTTTATGTTCAAAATTCAATAAAGAAGACTATGAAAAAGAGCTATATTTTTATTCTGGCATGCCTCTTGGCAGTTGCTTTTACCTCTTGTGAAAAGGCTTTCATGAAGCCGGATGAGAGCAACGATCCAGTCAACGTGTTCGAGTATCTTTGGACCCGGGTTGACCAACTGTACACCTATTTTGACATCAAAGGAGTCGATTGGGATTCCGTCCACGCGGTCTATCGTCCGATGGTCTATGATGAGATGTCCGATGACAGTCTCTTCTCGGTCTGTGCCGCCATGCTCAACACCCTGCGCGATGGCCACACCAATCTTTTCAGTGATTTCGACGTCATGCGCAGTGACACCATTTCGTATTGGATGAGCGAGTACAATTGCTTTGATGATAATGTGATCCTGCAGCACTATCTGACCCTGGTCTATCACCAAACGGGTTCCATCAAGCATAACGCTATCCGTGATGGCAAGGTGGCCTACCTCCGTTATTCATCCTTCTCGTCATCAATCACGGATGATGATTTGAAGTATGTTGTGAATCGTTATAAAGACTGCGACGGTATTATCCTTGACCTCCGGCAGAATGGTGGCGGAAGTGTCACGAATATGTACACTTTGGTCAGCATGTTCGACTGCCACGGACAGCCGCTCTTTACGTCACAGCACAAAGCCGGGACCGCCCATAACGACTTCACTGCGCCGGAAACCAGTTACGCTCCTTCTTCCAGCTGTCTGGATGAGCCTTACACCAAGCCGGTGGCGGTGCTCATCGACCGCGGTTCCTACAGCGCCACTTCCCACTTCGCCATCTGCACGCAGGCCTTCGACAACGTGAAGACCTTCGGCGACTACAGTGGTGGCGGTCTGGGTCTGCCCAACGGTGGCATGCTGCCCAACGGCTGGGTCTATCGATTCAGTTGCACCCGCTCCATTGCCTTGGATGGCGGCAACTACGAAAACGGCGTTCCGCCTGATGTGCGCGTGCTCCTCGATCCTGCGGCCGTGGCCAGTGGCAAGGACAACATCATCGAGACCGCAGCCGACTGGATCCAGTCCGGCGGCGACACTCCCCCGATTGCAAAACGGTAAACATAAAAAAACGGAATTTCGCAAGAAATTCCGTTTTTTTTATCGTTTTTCATCGTTTTTCATCGTATTTCATCGTATTTCATCGTATTTCATCGCTTTTCATCGCTTTTCATCGCCTTTCCCCACTCCCTTACGATTCCCCCAACTGCTAACTAAAATTTGAACGTCCACATCACCGACGGGATAATCGGGAACAAACTCATCTGGTAGGCGTGGTTCTGCATCGAGAAGCTGGTGATGTCGCCGTTGTCGGTGGAGAGAGTGGTCTCGAAGAAGACCATGAACGGGTTCTGGCGGTTATAGACGTTGTAAATCGAGAAGTTCAGACCGGTTTCGAACTTGGAGGTCTTCTTGATGGTCCAATCGACGGAGATGTCCAGACGGTGATAGGGTTTCACGCGGTACTCGTTGCGGCCGCTGTACTCGGTCACCACCGAACCCATGTAGAGGTAGTAACCAAGCGGCACCGTCATGGTGTTGCCCGACTGGAAGACCCATAACGCGGAGGCTCTCAGCTTGTTGGGCAGAATCTCGTAGCTGAGGCTGATGGTGATGTCGTGGCGACGGTCGTATTTCGCCCAGAAGGGCTTTCCGCCGTTGAGGTCGTCGAACTGCCTGCGCGTGAACCCCAACGTGTAGCCGATGAAGCCCGTGAAGCGCCCTTTCGACTTCTTGATGAAGAATTCGGCACCTGCGGCCCAGCCCTTGCCGAAGACGTAAAGCTGGTCGGTGTTGAGGTTCAACATGCTGAGGTTCAGACCATCTTGGTATTCCGGCAGATTGTACATGTGTTTGTAAAAGAGGTCCACGTAGGTTTCGAACATGTTTTGATGGAAGTTCTTGAACACCCCTAACGTGTATTGGAAGACGGTTTGCGGTTTTATCAGGTCGGTGGAGGGCATCCACACATCGGTCGGCAGCGAGATGGTGGCAATGGAGATCTGATGCATGAATTGGTAGTTCAGTGTGGCAGAGGCTTTTATGGATGTTGTAGAGTCGATGAGCCAGCGCAAGGCCAAACGGGGCTCCGCGCGGTTGTACTGCGCGATGGACTTCCCGGCAGGGTAGAGGATGGAGTCGGTCAAGTTCCCGAAGTCGTCCGTAATGTACCGCTTGAAAGGTCCGAGATGGTGGTAGTTGGTGTAGCGCAAGCCCATGTTGAGCTTCCAGCGCTTTGAGATGTCCCATTCGTCATGTACGTAGATGCTCAGCTCGTTGCCGAAATAGTGTTGCGTGGTCGGAATATTTAAGCTGACATTGTTGCCGGCTTCCACATCGAATTGGCCCGGAATACAGTCGTGGAACACGTTGTGTACTCCAAACCGAAGGTTGTGTTTCGGAGAGGGAATCCAGGTGAGCTCGCTCTTCAGACTGTAGTCGCGCACCCCGGAGGTTATCCCCAAGGAGTAGGGACTTATGATCATTTTCGTGTTGAAGTTGTAGTAGCTGAAAGTGGCGGAGGTGTTGAGGAACATGCGGCTGGCGATGATATAGTTCCAACGGACCGATGCTGCCGCGTTGCCCCACTGGAAGGACATCTTGGTCTGTTGTGTCTGCGATTTGAAACCATAGTTGTCATCGCCGTAATAGGCACCGAAGTAAAGCCGGTGCTTGGAATTGATGACGATGTTGAATTTGGCGTTGATGTCGTAGAAAAAGAAGTTGGTGCCTTTCATCGGGTTGTCCTTTTTGAGGAAAGGTTGCACGATGACATCGGCGTAGGTACGGCGGGCGGAAATCAGGAACGAAGCCTTGTTTTTCTTGATGGGGCCTTGCACCGTAAGATGGGAGAATATCAGGCCGATGCCGCCATCGACTTCGTATTTCTTCATGTTGCCATCCTTCTGATAGACGTTCAGGATGGAGGCTGCGCGACCGCCAAAATAGGCAGGCATTCCGGATTTTATCAGATCCACGCTCTTCACGGCATCGGCGTTGAAGATGGAGAAGAACCCAAATAGGTGGTCGGGGTTGTAGATGGTGGCCTCGTCAAGCAGCACAAGGTTCTGGTCGGTGCCGCTGCCGCGCACGTAAAATCCCGAATTGCCCTCGCCACTAGAGAGTACGCCCGGCAAGAGCTGTATGGACTTGATAATATCGGCCTCGCCCATCAGCGCAGGCAAAGACTTTATAGTCTGGATGCTCAGTTCCATGCGCCCGACATCGCCGCCGATGACGTTCGCGTTGGCGCGCTCGCCTTGGATCACCACCTCCTCGCCAGCGATGGCCGCAGGCTGTAGCTCGAATAATTGCGATAGATTCTTGGTGAGCTGTATCGTGTCTTCTATCGTCTTGTATCCTAAATAATTGACCGATAGTTTGTATTTTCCAGGGATAACCGAAACGGAGTAGTAGCCGGCTTGGTTGGTGACACAGCCCTGCACGTTCGACGGGTTCGAGAGATCTGTCAAGATGACATATACGCCCATCATCGTCTCGCCGTTCGAGGCATCCATCACGGTGCCCGACATCGACACACGGTGCTGCGCGTGCATCACGCCACACATCCCGAAAACCAATATCAATACTACCAGTACGTTACGCTTCATCGCTCATTCATCGCTCATTCATCGTTTTTCATCGTTTTTCATCGTTTTTCATCGTTTTTCATCGTTTCCTCATCGTCATCTGGCTGAACGTCACGCCCACCACAATCACCAAGATTCCCCAGAATTTGATGGGGGTGAACACCTCCTGGCCGATGGCGGCGGCCACGATAAGCGTCACGATGGGGATGAGGTTGGTGAAGACACAGGTCTTGCTGACGGTCAGCTGTTTCACGGAGTAGGAGTAGAGCATATAGGCACCGGCGGAGCAGAGCAGAGCCAGGCAGACGAGGCTGGACACGTTGCCGAAGTCCCAACTGAGGCTTCCCCACTGCTGGATGTCGAAAATCAGCACGAAGGGCAGGAACATCGGGATGGCGATGAAGTTCTGCCAGGTGGTCACCGTTGCCGGACTGTATTTCTTGAGCAGACGGGTCAGCTGCACGCTGTAGCCGCTGGCCGCCAGCACCGCCACGCCGAGCAGCAACGTCCCTTTCAGGTTGAAGTCGATATGTCCGCTGGTGCTCATGGTCAGCATAAGCACGCCCATCACCGACACCAGGGTGCCCACGACGAACTCCCAACGGATGGGCGTCCGTTCGGTGAAATACATGGTGATGGAAATCACGATGGGGATCAGTGCGATGATGACCGCGGCAAAGCTGGCATCCACCTGCTGCAGTCCGAAATCTTCCCCAATGAAGTATAAAAAGGGTTCGAAAAAGGCGAGTAGCAGAAAATCTTTGTAATCCTCACGTTCGATTTTTTGCAATTTCTTTTGCAGTTTTAACAACGTGATGAATACGGCAGAGGCCAAAACAAGCCGGATAAAAACAATGGTAAAAACAGGAAAATTGTTGATTAACAGATGTTTAATCCATACAAAACTCATGCCCCAGAAGAGCATGGCAAATAGAATGGCGATGTAGCCGAGTCCTTGTGAAGATGTCTTATTTTTCATGGCGGCAAAAATCCGATTTTTTTTGAAATGTTGCAATAAAAACTGAATTTTTACGTTATAGACACGTTGTTTTTTGCGTATGAGAAAGATTAGTTACTTGATTTTTAGTGTTTTAGCGATAATTCTTTTGGAAAATTCCTGCAAACGCACGGACCTTACCCCTGCTTATATTCATGTCACCCTTGAGGATCTTCAGAATTGCATCGATGTCAGCGATTTCAACGAGACACATGACCAGTATTTTGATCAGGACAAGCTGGATGCGATTGCGCGTCACAAGTTCACGCATGTCAACGTGTATGTGAATAACAAGAACTTGGGTTGCTGGGAGTTGCCGTGTAAGGTGCCCGTGCTGGACGTGAACAGTACTGATTCATGCACGCTGGTGCTGCTTCCCGCTTTCCCGCTTTCTGGTATGACCAATACGATCACTGGCTATCCTTTCTTGAATATCTGTCGTCAAAAAGTGGTTCTGCAGAAGGGCACCACCTACGAGGTGTCTCAGAATCTTCCGAAATATGTCTATAGCGAGTACGCCCGCTTCCCGTTCTTTGAGACCTTCTCCAACAGCACCTCGTTTGTGCCGTCCTCCGTTTCCACTACGAATCTGACCTTCAATCCTACCGAGTATGAAGGCAACAACGTGGGCGAGATTATCTTGAACAACGAGAACGGTTTGAGTTTCGATGTTGCCTCTTCGAAGTTTTATGCGCCGGTGGGCAGCTACCGGACGTTGCTGGAGATCCGTTACAAAACGGAGGTCGATATACAGGTGTCGGCAAAGATGTCCGCAGCCTACAACCCTTACAATGCCTATCCCGTGGGCGGTTTTTACGCCTCTCCCGACGAGTGGAAGACCATCCATTTTGACTTGACGAACGTCATCAACACCTATCATAGTGGTACAGGAAGCGTGACGGAGATGACCCTGATCCTTTCCGGGGTGGCCGACAAGGATACGGAGAGACGCGTAGATATTGACGATATCAAAGTGGTGTACATCAAAACGGCCTAGTGCTCATGAACAAGACCAAGTTACTGTGCCTTTATATGTTTCTGGACTGGGTGGCCGCCGCCGTCACCTGGGTGCTCCTTTACATTTATAGGAAGCATGTGGGTGAATCTGCCGATTGGCCCGCCATCCTCTACTCGATGCGGGTGAACACCAAATTTTGGGTCGGCTTGGTCGTCTATCCCCTTGCGTGGCTCTTCTGCCATGCTTTTTTCGGTTATTACAACAAAATTTACCGTAAATCACGTCTTGACGAGCTGGTGACTACCTTTGGAGTGACCCTTTTCGGCTGTCTGCTCTTCTTTTTCATCTTTATTTTGGATGATATTGTCACGTCGCCGTTCGATTACGTGAAATACATGTTGTTCCTCTTCTCTTCGCAATTTCTGCTGACGTATATCCCGCGACTCATTGTCACCTCCCATATCAATAACGGGATTCATAGTGGAAAAATCGGTTTCAACACGATTTTGGTCGGCAATGACGCGCTGGCGTTGCACGCGTATGAGACGGTGCGGAAGCAGAAGTCCCATTCCGGCAACCTGTTTGTGGGGTACATCCGCGTGGAGGGGCAGGATCCCGACATGATGGCGGGAAAACTCCCCTGTTTCGGCGACCTTGGCGATTTGGAAAGGGTAGTGGAGGAGCAACACGTGGAGGAGATTATCGTCGCGATGCACAACGGACAGCGGAAGTACATCAAGCCCGTGCTGTCGTTGGCCAACCGCAACCACAACCTGACCATCAGTCTGGTGCCGCAGGAACACGACGAGCTCATCGGTTCGGTGAAGACCTCCTCGGTGCTGGACGAGCCGATGATCTCCATTTCGCCCGAGTACCTGCCCACGTGGCAGCGTATCGTGAAGCGCGGCTGCGACATCGTTTTTTCCGCGTTGGCCATCGTCCTGCTCACGCCGCTTTACATCTGTTTGGCTATCGGGGTCAAGAAATCTTCCCCCGGCCCGATTTTCTATAAGCAGGAACGCATCGGATATCTTGGCAAACCGTTCAATATCATTAAGTTCCGTTCCATGTGCGAGAATGCGGAGACTGACGGTCCCCGACTTTCCTCGCAGAACGACAGTCGCATCACCCCCTTCGGGAAGTTTATGCGGCAGTATCGTCTGGACGAGACTCCGCAGTTCTTCAACGTGCTCCGCGGCGATATGTCGTTGGTGGGTCCGCGCCCGGAACGGCAGTTCTACATCGACCAAATCATGGAACGCGCCCCGCAATACCAGCTGTTGCTCGGTATCAAGCCCGGCATCACCTCTTGGGGACAGGTGCGCTTCGGTTACGCCGAAAATGTCGATGAGATGGTGGATCGACTCCGCTGGGACATCCTCTACATCGAAAATATGTCCATCCAGATGGATATCAAGATTTTGATTTACACGGTGTTGATTATTCTCAAACGGGAGGGGAAATAACCGATTACCCCACCGTAGAGACGCGCTGCAGCACGTCTCTACAACGCGTCTCTACAGCACGTCTCTATAACGCGTCTCTACAGCGCGTCTCTACGGTGGGCCAACAGCCAATAGCCAACAGCAAAAGTTCAAATATCAACATTTAAGCCTAAAAAAATGTATCTTTGCGCTCTAAAAAGAAAACGCAATATTATAATATGATGGAATACAATACTAAGCGTAATAATCTCATTATCAGAGAATACGGTAGAAATATCCAGAAGTTGGTAGAGCAGTGTGTGGCGATAGAAGACAGGACGGAACGTACGCGTACGGCCTACGCCATTGTCAGAATCATGAGCGATGTGGTCAATTCCAAGGAGACGAGCAACGAAACGAGCCGGAATAACGACGACTTCTGGAACAAGCTGTGGGATCATCTTTTCATAATGTCTGATTATCAGCTGGATGTGGATGCCCCCTATCCGAAGCCGGTGCCGGACACCAAGCCTAAGGAGTTCGTGAAACCCTCCTATAACAACAAAAACAGAGTGAAATTCCGCACGTATGGGGTCAATATGCAGAACTTGATCCATAAAGTGTCCGAATATCCCGAAGAAGTACGCGAACAGTTCGCTCCTTCCTTGGCCAATCATTTGAAAATGATGTATTTGACCTATAACCGGAACTCTGTGAACGACCAGCTGATCCGTTATCAACTGTCAGAGTTGTCCGACGGGAAAATTACCCTTCCGGAAGATTTCAATTTCATCAATACCAAGGAGTTGTTGAATATCGCCTCGGCGAATGCGGCATTTTATGTGACGCCTCAGGCCGGTGGCAAGAAAAAGAAGAAAAAGAAGAAGAAAAAAAATAAGACTGCAACTGTATGAACATAGTTGAAGTACAAAACATTACAAAGTTGTACGGGGATTTTGCCGCCCTTGACGACGTTTCCCTGTCCGTGCCTCAAGGGTGCGTTTTCGGTCTGTTGGGACCCAACGGCGCCGGCAAAACGACCCTGATCAGGATGCTCATGCGCATCACCTTTCCTGACATGGGCGAGATTTTTTTCAAAAACCATCCGCTTTCCGCTGACGATACCTACGAGATGGGTTATCTTCCCGAAGAACGCGGTCTCTACAAGAAGATGAAGACGGGGGAACAGGCAATGTATCTCTCTCGTCTGAAGGGACTTAGTAAAGATGAAGCCTATAAGCGTCTGCGTGCGAAATTCGAGCAGTTCGGGATTATGGAGTGGTGGAACAAGCCTGTGGAGGAACTCTCCAAGGGGATGCAACAGAAAATCCAGTTCATCACCACGATTCTCCATAAACCTTCTTTCCTCATTCTGGACGAACCGTTCAGCGGTTTCGACCCCATCAACACGAACCTGTTGAAGGAGGAGATTGCGCAGCTGAAGAGCGAAGGGGCCACCATCGTGCTTTCCACGCACAACATGGCCTCCGTGGAGGAGATTTGTGACCATATCGCGCTCATCAACCGTTCCCACAAGATCCTCGAAGGCGATATCTTCGAGGTGAAGAACCGTTTCAAGAAGAACCGTTTTTCCGTGGAGGTTTCCCGTTTTGACGCGATGCTGGCTGAACAGCTTCAGAACCACGACTTCCAGCTGGTGGAACAGCTTGACAGCGGTCATTATACCCGTTTTGAGATTGTGATTCCTCAGACGAAAAGTAACAACGATCTGCTCCAACTTTTCCTGCAATATAGTGATATTCATTCGTTTAACGAAATTTTGCCGACGATGAACGAAATCTTCATCGAACAGGTGGAACAGTCCAACCAAACACAGAACCATGAAAAATAAGACCTTTTTGATCATTTCGCGCGAATATCTGACGCGCATTCAGAAAAAATCCTTCATCATCATCACCATCCTGATGCCGATTTTGCTGGTGGCCATGATTGTGCTGCCCGTCATGCTGGTGATGCTCAATGAGAAAAACCAGTTCTCCAGAGTGTTGGTGGTGGATGAGAGTGAGATTTTTATCAATAATTTCCAGGATAACAACCATTTCGAGTTCAGTTACCGTTCTGGCGACATCGAACAGATCAAGAAAGAGGCGTTTGATCAGGATTTTGACGTGGTGCTGCAGATTCTGGACAATTCCGAATCGCTGAAATCCAATATCTACTACAAGAAAAACCTGCCTTCCGGGTTAGAGTCTGAGATTGAGAACCAGATGGACGACATCTTCTTCAACCAATTGCTGCAGGATTCGCTGCATATTGATCGGGCGCGTTACGACCATCTGCAGGATTTGGCGAAGTCGGATGCGGTTACCATTCAGATTGACGAAAAAGGAGGGGAGAAGGAACACGATTCTGACGTGAACCAGCTTTTCGGTATGGCCTGCGGTATGATTATCTACTTCATTATCATTATCTTCGCCAGTCAGGTGTTGCGTGGTGTGTTGGAGGAGAAGACGAACCGTATCGTGGAAGTGCTGATCTCTTCGGTGAAGCCCATGCAGCTGTTGATTGGCAAAATCGTGGGCATCGCGCTGGTGGGACTCACGCAGCTGGTTATCTGGATTGCGCTGTCCGCGGCCATTCTCGTCGGCATTCAGCTCGCCGTGCCGAGCCTTTTCACCCCCGACAAGGTGGAGGCGGTGGAGTCTGCATCGGTCGGCTATCATTTGCCGGATTCCGCGTCCATTGATGTGGCGCCCGACAATATCTTCCAGATGATCCAGAACTACTTCTCCGTCTCGTTCGGCACCATCATATTCGCCTTCATCTTCTTCTTCGTGGTTGGCTACCTGATCTATTCGACGCTCTATGCGGCAACCGGTTCCGTGGTCGATAACGAGTCTGACTCCCAGCAATATACGATGCCGATCACCATTCCGTTGATTCTGGCCATCGTGTTTGTGCCGAGCATCTCCACCAACCCCGATGGTCCGTTGGCCTTCTGGCTCTCCATGATTCCGCTGACCTCGCCCGTAGCCATGATGGTGCGCTTGCCCTCCGGCGTGCATGCGTGGGAATTGCTGCTCTCCATGGGGATTGCGTTGACCTTCCTCGTGTTCTGCATCTGGTTCGCGGCGAAGGTTTACCGCATAGGCATCATGACCTACGGCAAGAAGCCGTCGTGGAAGACGATTTTTAAGTGGCTGCGGGAGAAGTGATGAGGAGATGAAGTGTTGAAGAGATGAGAAGATGATAAGATGAAGTGTTGAAGTGACGGTCGAAGCAATTTTTTTAAAATTATTCCTTGAGCAGCCTCGGAGAGGCAAAACGCGCGAAGCGCAATTAACCCCACACAAGGCGAAGCCGTAGTGTGGGGCTCTCAGTAACAAATAAGCAAACAAATGGACAACAACAACCAACGAGGTTTCACCTCAAGTATAGGTGCGATTTTGGCGGCGGCAGGCGGTGCCGTCGGATTGGGAAACATCTGGCGCTACCCCTATATGTTAGGTCAGAACGGCGGCGGGGCGTTCCTGCTCGTCAACATGTTTTTCGTGTTAGCAATCGGCATCCCGTTGATGATGACCGAGTTTGTGATTGGTCGCCGGACGCAGAGCAATGTGGTAGGCGCGTACAAGAAATTGGAACTGAAGAAGGGGTGGGCCACCATCGGCTATTTCAGCATACTGGCGGCCGTCCTCATATATGCCTTCTACAGCGTGGTGGCCGGCTGGACACTCAACTACATCGTCTTGTCGTGTACCAACCGTCTGTCCGGGCTGACACCCAACGAGGTCGCCGATGCCTTCTCCTCTTTCACCGCGGGCTCGTTTTGGCCGTTGCTGTATCAATTCTGTTTCCTGATGCTTACGGCGTTAGTGATTTCCTTTGGAGTGCAGAAAGGCATCGAAAAGATTTCCAAGATTCTGATGCCAGTGCTCTTTGTTCTGTTGTTGCTGATGGTTGTCCGTTCATTGACGTTGCCCGGCGCGAAAGAGGGATTGCAATTCCTCTTCGAGCCCGATTTCAGCAAGCTGACCGGCACGGGCGTGTTAGGCGCGTTAGGACAGTCGTTTTTCTCTCTCAGTCTTGGCATGGGCGCGATGGTGACCTACGGTTCCTACATCCGCAAGGAGGATTCGCTGTTCAAGACGAGCCTGTGGATTTCCGTTTGTGATCTCATGGTGGCCGTGTTGGCAGGTGTGGTGATCTTCCCCGCAGTCTTCTCCTTCGGCATGGATCCCGCCGGTGGCCCGCAACTCGTCTATGTGGTGCTGCCCAATGTCTTCAACAGCATGCCGATGGGCGGATTGTTCGCCGCGGTCTTTTTCATCTTGTTAGGCATTGCCGCCCTGACCTCCACCATCTCCTTGCAGGAAATCGTCGTGGCCTTCACGGTGGAGGAGTTCCACTGGACTCGCCGCAAAAGTTCGATTGTCAGCATGGTCAGCATTTTTGTCATCGGCATTTTCTGCACCCTGTCGTTCGGGCCGATCAAACACTGGACGCTTTTCGACCGCACCATTTTCGACTTCTTCGACCTCGTTACCGCCTCCTACCTGATGCCTATCGGTGCCTTGGCGACGACCATCTTCCTCGGCTGGTTCTTCCCGAAAGTCGAAGTCAAGGACGAGATCACCAACGGCGGCGCACTGAAAGGCAACCTCTTTGAGCTCTATTACTTCATTTTGCGCTTCGTGGCACCGATTGCGCTGGTGATTATCATCATTTCAGGAATCGTGGGATAGTTAGCAGTTAGTAGTTAGCAGTTAGCAGTTAAACGAACTGTTTTGGGATGAAGTATTTGTTGTGGTTTGTCGTACTTGTTTCCTTTATGTTGGGGGGCTCGTTGTGGGCGCAGCCGACTGAAAATGAAAACCCGGTTGGGGTGTCTGAACGAGTTGCCGGACCGTTTGATGATTTTTTGAAGTATCCTGTTAAATCACTCTTGATCAAGGCATCCACGTCAGGTTGTGGAGGCGGTGCGACGCAGCAGATTGAATATCGTCGATTGGGTCGCAAGTTTGTTCTGAAGGATTCCTATGAACGAATTTATGGTATAACGGTTTATGATGGAGGCGATTCGGTGGTAAAAAATTGGCCGACGCGTCACCCGACTTTTTCAGCGGATGAGTTGGAGACGCTGCTCCGCGACTTTAACGAACATTATGACCAGGCGGTTTCTTGGAGTCAGTTTGTCATTACCGATGCGGATTTAGACAAAATGCGAGATGCCCTCAGTGATTGGGATTTCGCTTTCGATTGCTCTCGGCGTGATCCAGCTTCCCGTCAATGGGCCCGCGATACGATTCTCCAAATCAGCGACAGTTTGCTTACCAGCATTCTGATGGTTCCGTCCAGTCCTGCATGTACATCTACTAGCGAATTGACCATCCAGCTTACCAACAGTCATGGCGAAAAACTGGTCTTTGAATGTTATGACGGGGATTGTCGTACGGGGACAGCTCCCTATATGATGCCTATTAAAATCAAGCAGAAAACACAAGATATATATTCCAGTTACGTGCCGTTCATGCAGTTTATCGCCACCTTGATGCCGAAGGACATGATTACCCACGAGAAATTTACCACTCACGAGCTCCTCTGTAAAGTCGCTCGCCAACTTCTGAAATGACGGTTCGGAAAAATGTTGTATTTTTGCAGTCTGAATCCTGGAAAAAAGTTGCATTATGCTGCGTAGAAAAATTGACAAAGTATTCTTCGACAAAAAAAAGCAAACACGAACTTGATTTTGTTTTGCCCCCTGAGGAGGGCATTCAGATCGTGGAGGTGAAATCCGGAAGCAATTTCCGTCATCACGCATCCCTGGATTACGCTTTGGCGCATTCACATTCTATAATATCCGAGGCCATAGTGCTTTGCAACTCCAATGTGATGCTGGCTAATGGTATTCGCTACTTGCCGCTATATATGGCTATGTTTTTATGAATATTACTTCTATTTGAAATTATAAGATACGTTAGTCTGCGAAATCTTCGGGAAAACCAATAAAAGTGTATTTTCGCAGCCTCTTATCAAACAAATTTCTAAACGTTAAAAAATGAAAGAAAAGACTGCATTCATCACTGGGGCCAACAAAGGAATCGGATTCGGCATTGCAAAACATCTCGGCCATTCTTTCGTTGCTGTTCTCGGGCATAGCGCAGGAGCGCGAAAACCGTGACTATCGTGCTGAACTTGACCTGCGGGGCGGTTTCCCCATCTTTGCGCTCGCGCCCGACGGGACCTGCTGGCTGACATCGGGATGGGGTAAAGTTTATTACACCGATGACATCCACTCCAACTGGCATTGCGCCTCATCGCTCTTTCTCGTTAACGATAACACTTGGATAACCGTACATCAGTTCTCTTTTATAGACACAAACACCGCCATGGCCGTCACATACGACGAATGGGGGAAAAGGAGTCATTGCTATCGCACTGAAGACCGTGGCAAAAGTTGGTTACAGCAAACCGTAAGCGGGGATGTTGTTCTCCAACAAGTTTGCACAGATGCGCAGGGTCATATTTGGTTGACTGGATCCGGCAAAGAAGCTGTTCTCTATTATTCCGAAGACCATGGCGTAACCTTCACGCCACTGGAACGGCCGGTTATTTCAACAGATTGGGTAAATGTCACGGCATTTGACATGCGCGACGGGCTGTACGGCTTAGCTGGAGTCAACATCAAGCACGACACCTTTCCGCTCATGCTGACGGAAGACAATTGGCGCACTTCA
>ONCM01000031.1 GCA_900316305.1 uncultured Bacteroidales bacterium
ACTTTCGGCGGAATCTTGAACCATTGCATATTGACTCTTCTTTTTGCGATTTTCTTTTTGTTGATAAGATTGACGGTGGAGACATTCGCCGTGGTGCTGTTGTGGCCGTAGGAGCCGCAGCCGAGGGTCAGCGACGGGGTGTTGGTGTTGTAGATGTCTCCGATAGCCCCCTGTGATGACGGGGAGTTGACGATGATACGGCCCACCTTCATGGCTTTGCCGAACTTCTCGATCAAGTCGCTGTTGGTGCTGTGGATGATGGCTGTGTGGCCGAGACCGCCCATGTCGAGCATCTTGCGGCACATCTCGAAACCTTCCACGTGGTTGTTGACCACGTAGTAGGCCAGCACTGGGGAAAGCTTCTCGCGGGAGAGCGGATATTCCGAGCCTACATCTTTCAGTCGCGCAATGAGAATCTTGGTTCTCTCGGGCACTTGCACGCCGGACTGTTGCGCGATCCAGAAGGGCGATTTGCCCACCACATCGGGATTCACCGCCCCTTTCTCGGAATTGATGACGAAAGCGGACACCTTCTTGATCTCCTCGTCGTTGAGGAAATAGCATCCGTTTTCCTTCATGTAGGATTCGAAAAGGTTGGAGATGACCTTGTCCACGATGACCGCCTGTTCGGAGGCGCAGATCATGCCGTTGTCGAAGGTCTTGGACATCATAAGGTCCGTGCAGGCGCGTTTCACGTTGGCGGAAGTTTCAATGTAGCAGGGCGCGTTGCCGGGTCCGACGCCGAGGGCGGGTTTTCCGCAGCTGTAGGCGGAGCGCACCATGCCGGCACCGCCGGTAGCCAGGATCAGCGACACCTTCGGGTGATTCATCAAAGCCATGGTGGCATCCACGGAAGGGTGCTCGATCCATTGGATACATGCCGCGGGAGCTCCGGCAGCGACCGCCGCGTCACGCAGAATCTTGGCTGCGGCCAATGACGACTGCTGCGCCGACGGGTGGAATCCGAAAATGATGGGGTTGCGGGCCTTCGCGCAAATCAGCGACTTGAACATGGTGGTGGATGTCGGGTTCGTCACCGGGGTCACGCCGGCCACAATGCCGACAGGCTCGGCCACTTCCACATAACCCTCCATCTCATTGTTCTCCACGATTCCGACCGTTTTCTCATTCTTGATGGAGTTCCAAATATATTCGGTGGCGAAAATATTCTTGATGATCTTGTCCTCATAGACCCCGCGATGCGTCTCGTCCACGGCCAGGCGTGCAAGCTCGCGATGGTGCTCTAACCCGGCTAAAGCCATCGCATAGACAATCTTGTCCACTTGCTCCTGGTTGAAGTCAACGTATGTCTTCAATGCCTCTTCCGCGTTCCGGACCAAGGCGTCTATCTCACTTTCTATCGATAAACTTTTATCGATTTTTTCATCTGATTTTATACTTTCTTTTTTCATATTGTAAAAAATATAGGTATTGTTTAATTATCTTCTAATGTGTTGATTTTGCTGGTCGTGGAGGACTTCACTGCCAGATTGTGAGCAAGAACAGCTAAAGAAGAAGGCAGATTTTCGTTTTTCACGAGTACGTCTTCGGGTACTTTCAGTGGTACGAAAGCGAAGTTCCAGATGGCCTTGATGCCGCACTTCACCATTTGGTCGCACACGTCCTGCGCCTGGTCGTCGGGCACAGTGATGATGCCGATGCGGATCCCCATCCGCTGCACGAGGCTTTCCATCTTCTCCATAGGGAGGATGTGTTTCCCCTCTAACTGGAGTCCGCACAAATAGGGGTCTTTGTCAAAACCCACCACGATGTTCAAACCGAATTTGGCGAATTTGGAGTTGGTAAGGAGAATGCGCCCCATGCTGCCGACCCCAACCAAGATGGCTTCGTCCAGTTTATTGTAACCCATGTAGTTATCGATATCGACAAGCAGTTGCTTCACTTCAAAACCAGTTCTGGGATGCCCTGCCACGCTGCTCACCTGCGCCAGATCTTTGCGCACTAATACAGGGTTGAGGTTCAAATGTTGGGCAAGCAGTACAGAAGAGACGGACTCCACCCCCTCAGCCTCCAGCCGGCTGATGTAACTGTAGTACAGCGGCAGCCGACTCAAAGTCGATTTCATGACCACCAAAGAGGGTGTATTCTGCCTAGACATATCGATAATTTTTTATCTATTTAATTCGGCTGCAAAAATACATTTTTTTTGAAACAAAAAAGGACAAGGGTCAATTTTTTTTCATACCACCCAAATGCCCTTATTTCAGCAGTTGCGCCGTGTGCGCCTTGGTGTTCACCTTGCCGATGGCGTCGATGATAACACCTTGTTCGTCAATGACGTAGGTAGTGCGCAGCGTGCCTTCGGTCACCTTGCCGTACATTTTTTTCTCGCCCCAGGCCTCGTAGGCTTTCAGGATGGAGAGGTCGGTGTCGGCGATGAGGTGGAAGGGCAGCTTGTACTTGGCGATGAATCGCTGGTGTGAAGCGGCGGAGTCGCGGCTTACGCCCAGCACCTCATAACCCAAGGCGAGGAACCGCTGGTAGTTGTCGCGCAGGTCGCAGGCTTCGGCGGTGCAGCCCGGCGTTGGTGGGGTTGTGATGGGGTCAGTTCTTTTAAACGTATAATCAAAACCGCTACCAACATGTCAAAAGCACAACTTAAAAAGCAACTCAACTCGTTAGAGAAGTCACAAATCATCGAAATGGTGATAGAACTTTATGATGCCCGCAAAGAGGCAAAGGAATATCTGGAGTTTTATCTGAACCCCGACGAGGACAAGAAGCTGGAGGAGTTCAAGAAAATCATCCAAAAAGAGTTCTACCCTTCCCGTGGGGAGCCCAAAACTCGCTTCAGCGTTTGCCGTAAGGCGGTGACTGAATTTATGAACATGAAGCCAGCGCCCGAGAAAGTGGCCGACCTGATGCTGTTCTATAGCGAGCAGGCCTGCCAGTTTTCATACGATTACGGCGACATGTGGGAAGCCTTCTACACCGCCACGGAAAATCATTACGAACGCGCAATGAAGTTTCTTTCAGAGAATGGATTGATGGAAGCTAACAAGCTAAGGATTAAACGTATCCTGAAGTTGACAGAAGTGTGTGGTTGGGGATTCCCCGATAGTATGTACGGTATTTATGAGGAATACAATATGTAAAGGCGTATCGCATACGCCACCCTGTAGAGACGTTTCATGAAACGTCTCTACAATCCCACAAAACGGGCGTGATCGATGATCGGTCGCGCCCGTTTTTCATATCCGATTTTTTTGTATCTTCGCAGCTGAAATTTTAACTTCCACGTTTTCAAAAGCCAATACTATGACCACCACCATCGAAAAACCTTCCGACTATCGGCACTTCCTCCTCGGAATTGTGTTCTTTGCACTGTTCGAGATCGTCTGGTGGAGCATCTCCCCCCTCTTTTTTGCACTGGAGGGACTGATGAACCCCATTCTGGTTATCATTGTGGAAAAACTGCTGAAACTGGCTGCCTTCTATTACCTGTTCTGCAAAGCCACCGTTTGGGACATCCAATGGAAGCACCTCATCATCGTGGTGGCACTATATGCCGCAGTTCAGCTGTTAGGCTACCTCACCTTGTTCTCCGACTTCTTCGACAATCATTATCTCATGAAAGATTATGATATCTCCAATCTCACTTTGAGGAAAGTCAGACTATGGTCGTGGGTGATCACCACACTCGTCATCATGTCTTTCCTGTGGTGGAATTTCGTCGCGTCGGAGTCTGGCTCTGAATCGGACACAATCGATACGACCAATCGATATTTATGCGGCGGTATGCTTTTCTTTCTCTCATTCCACTTCGTCCTGTTTTCCGTGAATAACGTTGCGAATAGCTATTGGCCATACACATATCATCCTGTGTTACTGGACTGTGTCTTCTATCCGCTGCTACTCGCCATCACGGTAGGTAC
The DNA here is from genome assembly GCA_900316305.1 of uncultured Bacteroidales bacterium. Classification (GTDB taxonomy): domain Bacteria; phylum Bacteroidota; class Bacteroidia; order Bacteroidales; family WCHB1-69; genus F23-D06. The sequence goes on from ONCM01000031.1 coordinate 3,897, forward strand.
CATATACCTGATTGTCCGCAAGAAGATGGTCGTGCTTCCGCTGGCCATTTTACTGTCTCTCCTTGCCCTCTTCGTCTTCACGAAATGGTTCCTGCCCAATATTGTTTTCGACCATTACTCCAAACTGGAACCCACGGATGAATTTTATGTCCATTTTTTCACTAATGTGTCGTACGTCTGCTATTTCGCAGTCGCCTTGACGGCATTGTATTTGTATCGCAAGGGCAAATTGGATGCACCCGCCCTGTAGAGACGTTTCATGAAACGTCTCTACAATACCCTAAACCGGGCGTGATCGATTTCGGTCGCGCCCGATTTTTATATCATCACCCCATCTTTCCCGAATTTTTATTACCTTTGCACTTTCAAATTAATCAAGCAAATGAGTAAGAAATTCAACCTTTTCTGCATCTTATTGATGCTCTTCGCCTTTGGTGCCCGCGCGGACGAAGGCATGTGGCTGCCCTATTCCATCAACGGGCAGAATCTGGCTGACATGCAGCGACTTGGCTGCAAGTTGACGGCCGAACAGATCTTCAGTTTCAACCAGCCCAGCCTCAAGGACGCCATTGTGCAATTCGGCGGCGGTTGCACCGGCGAGCTCATCTCCCCCGAAGGATTGCTGCTCACCAACCACCACTGCGGTCTTGGCCAAGTGCAGGCCCACTCCTCCGTGGAACACGACTACCTGAAAGACGGCTTCTGGGCTTACAGCAAAGATCAGGAACTTCCTAACGAAGGTCTTTCTGTGCTGTTCCTCAACTACATAGAGGATGTCACCGAGGCGGTGCTCAAAGGCGTGACCGACAATATGTCTGAAACCGACCGCGAGCAGAAGATTGCCGAAAACAGCAAACGGCTGAAAACCGAGAAAAAGGGCAAAAGCGATGTGCGCGTGGAAATCGTGCCCTTCTACCACGGCAATCAATACATTCTGTTTGTGTATGATGTATATAAAGATGTCCGTCTGGTGGCTTGTCCGCCGTGGGGCATCGGCAAATTCGGTGCTGATACCGACAACTGGACCTGGCCGCGCCATAAGGGCGACTTCTGCATCTTCCGCGTCTATACCGCCCCCGACGGCTCCCCTGCTGAGTACAGTAAGGACAACATCCCGATGAAGTCGAAACACTATCTGCCTATTTCCTTAAAAGGTGTTCAACCAGGTGATTACACGATGATTCTCGGCTATCCCGGCTCCACCGATCGTTACTCCACTTCTGGTTCTGTGAAAAATCTGATTGAGTTGGAGGATCCCGCCATTGTCGCTTGTCGAACCACCAAACTGGAGCAATACCGCAAGCACATGGACGCCGATCCCGCCGTCTTCATCCAATACGCCTCCAAGCAGGCCGGCGTGAGCAACTACTGGAAATATTCTATCGGACAGATCAAGCAGTTGAAACGCAACAAAGTTTATGAAAAACGTTTGGAACAGGAACAGGCTTTCCGGAATTGGGCGAATGCCGATCCGCAAAGAAAGGCTAAATATGCCGGTATCTTTGATGATTTTGACAAATATTGGGCACATCAGTCCAAATACACCAAAGCGTTGCTCTACCATCGCGAGGCTGGTTGGAACGGTGGCGAAGCCGTTCGTTTTTCGATGAAATTCAGAAGCGTTGATTATGCTTATGCAGAAAAAATCCCTCAAGAAAATATTGCGGCCTATACCAAAAAGATGAAGGGCGATGTAGAGGATTTCTTCAAGGATTATAATAAAGAATTAGACCGCGATGCCACTATTGCATTGCTGAACTTGTTTTATAAAGATGTGGATCCCAGTCAGTTGCCTGCAACTATCAAGAAAGTGGGTGATAAAACGGGTGGCGATTTCACAGCCTATGTGAACAATGCATTCGCTAAGTCTATCTTTGTGGATAAGGCTAAACTCACTGCTTGGCTGGAGAATCCGAAACCCATCGCTAAAGATCCCATTTTCGCTTTGATGCAGGAGATTGTGAACTCTTACATCGCTTTGGACGAAGAGGCCGAAAAGGTGGAATGCGGTCGCGCCGATCGCTTGTATATGGAAGGTTTGATGGAGATGCAGAAAGACCGCAACTTCTATCCAGATGCCAACTTCACCATGCGTCTCACTTACGGCAGCGTGCAGGACTACCAGCCGGCCGATGGTGTGACTTACAACTACTACACCACCTTGGACGGCGTGATGGCGAAGTATATCCCTGGCAACTGGGAGTTTGACGTGCCGAAAGACCTCATCAAGCTGTGGGAGAACAAGGATTACGGTCGATATGCCGACAAGAACGGAGACCTGGTGGTCAACTTCATCACCACCAACGACATCACGGGCGGCAACTCCGGCAGCCCAGTTATCGATGCGCAGGGCAACCTCATCGGTCTGGCCTTCGACGGCAACTGGGAAGCCATGAGCGGCGACATCGCCTTCGAGAACGAGGTGCAGCGCACCATCTGCATGGACATGCGCTATCTGCTCTTCATCATCGACAAGATGGCCAACGCCCAGAACCTGATGAAGGAACTGAAGATTGTGCAATAATCCTGACAGCGACCAAGTGTAAACCTTACAATATATAATATGAAGAAAATCTTAGGTATCGGTAACGCACTGGTGGATATTCTGGTGCACATCGACAATGACAAGATTCTGGACCGCTTCGGACTGCAGAAGGGCGGCATGGAAATGATTGACGCCCAACGGAAACGCGAGATTCTGGAGGTCATCTCCGGAATGCCACAGACCATGGCCACCGGCGGCTCCACCTCCAACACCATCCACGGACTGGCCCGCCTCGGAGCCACCGCTGGCTACATCGGCAAGGTGGGCAACGACGAACTCGGCAGACTGTTCCGCCAAGAGTGCGAACGCTTCGGCGTGATCCCGCACCTCATTGATTCCAATGAAGATACGGGCGTAGCCATCACCTTCATCTCCCCGAACGCGGAACGCACCTTCGCCACCTACCTCGGTGCCGCCGCCACCATGCAACCCGATAAAGTGGATGCCAACATCCTAAAAGATTACGACCTTATTCATATCGAAGGCTACCTCATCTTCAACCACGACCTGATTCTGGCCATCTGCCAAAAAGCGAAAGCTTGCGGATTGCAGATCTCCATGGATATGGCCAGCTACAACCTCATCGAAAGCAACCTCGACTTCGTGAAGATGCTGCTGCACGACTACGTGGACATCATCTTCGCTAACGAGGAGGAAGCCAAGGCGTTTACTGGCGTGGAACAGGTCGAAGCACTGCACAAACTGTCGGAAGACTGTCCAGTGGCCATCGTGAAGGTTGGAAAGGACGGCTCCTACATCAAGATGGACGGCGAGGTGACCGCCATCGCACCCGTGGATGCCACACGCATCGACACCACCGGTGCCGGCGACATCTACGCCGCCGGGTTCCTATACGGACTCGTCAACAATTACGGTGCACTGAAATCTGGCAACTTAGCCTCCTATCTGTCCGCAAGATTGATTGAATATGTAGGGGCGAAACTACCTGATGAGGAATGGCAGAAATTAAAAAAAGAGGAACTTTAAGTTCCTCTTTTTTTTGATTATGAGCCACTTGTGAGACTTGAACTCGCGACCTACGCATTACGAATGCGTCGCTCTACCAACTGAGCTAAAGTGGCTGGTTTTGCGCGGCAAAGATACACATTTTTTCGATTCGTGCCCTTACACCGCGCATTTTTTTCTGTTCCTTATTCCTGAACAGGAATCACGGAAACGTAAGATCTGTCCTTGTAGGTTTTCTTGAATTGGACAGTGCCGTCAACCAAAGCATAGAGGGTGTGGTCTTTACCCATACCAACGTTCTTGCCAGGGTTGTGGACAGTACCTCTTTGGCGGACGATGATGTTGCCAGCCTTGGCAAACTGACCACCGAAGATCTTCAAACCTAATCTCTTACTCGCTGATTCGCGGCCGTTCTGTGAACTACCGACACCTTTTTTATGAGCCATAAGTCTAAATTTTAATCGTTAACACTAAATTTTACAGAGCGATGTTATCAATCTTGATGGTGGTCAAGCACTGACGGTGACCATTCAGTTTCTGATAACCTTTTCTTCTTTTCTTCTTGAAAACGAGCACTTTGTCGCCTTTCAGATGATTCAGGACGGTAGCGGTCACGCTGGCACCGGAAACGGTCGGCGTACCCACTTTCACATCACCGTCATTGTCCACTAACATTACGCGGTCAAACGTGACTTGCGCACCTTCTTCAGCCTTGAGGCGTTGAACATAGACTCTGCGGTCTTTTTCAACCTTGAATTGTTGCCCGGCTATTTCTACAATTGCGTACATTTTTTTGGGTTTTTAGTTTGTAATTTTTTGGGCGGCAAAAATAAGATTTTTTTCGATATAAATCTTTTCCCTGCAATTTTTTTTAAACTTTTCCGTTATGGCATGGTTTTTGAAAGATGTTCAATGTTAAAATATAAGAGAAATGAAAGCATTTAGTCAATTTAAAGTGTTGTTATTCACAATGTTGGCATTCTTCGCCTGCATCAACACGAGCTGCGCGCAAAAGGAAAGCCAAGGCACAAGATACGTGGATCTGACCGACGCGGCAGAGTCTTCTGTCAACGCGGTGGTCTATATCAAGACCGAATTTATGCAAAAGAACTCCATGTGGGATGACTTTTTCGGCGGTACTATTTGGGAGCATTTCTTCCGTTCGGCACCGAGCGCATATCCGGTGCAGGCCGCCGGCTCTGGTGTCATCATCTCCTCCGACGGTTACATCATCACCAACAACCACGTGGTGCAAGATGCCGAAAAGGTGACCATCACCTTAAACGACAAGCGCGAGTATGAGGGCGAGATCATCGGCACCGACCCTGCCTCCGACCTGGCACTCCTCAAAATCAAGGAAACCCGTCTGCCATACCTGAAGTTCGCCAACTCCGACTCCGTGCGCATCGGCGAGTGGGTGCTGGCCATCGGCAACCCCATGGGACTCAACTCCACTGTCACCGCCGGCATCATCAGCGCGAAGGCCCGCCAGCTCAGCACCGGCCGCAACTCCAATTCCGATGAGGTCTATCTCCAAACCGACGCAGCCGTCAACTCCGGCAACTCCGGTGGCGCCCTGGTCAACGCCGCTGGTCAACTCGTCGGCATCAACACCGCCATCGCTTCGGGCAACGGTTACTACACCGGCTACTCTTTCGCCATCCCCTCCAACATCGTGCAAAAAATCGCCTACGACCTGCAACACTACGGCGTCACCCAACAGGCTTACCTCGGCGTCTCCATCATGGAACTCAACGCCACCAACGCCAAAGAACTGAACCTTAACAATATAGATGGTATCTACGTGGCCGAAGTCGCTGACGATGGTGCCGCTGCCCAAAACGGATTCCAAGAAGGCGATGTCATCACCCACATCGACAACACCCCTGTCAACAGCCTTGCTGAGGTTCGCGGCGTCCTCAAAACAAAGTCTCCCGGCGACAAAGTGAAGGTCGTTTTGGTCAGAAATAAAGAAAATTTGACCAAAACTGTAACTTTATTGAATAGTAAAGGTACAACAGAAAAGGTTGAGAAATAAATGGTTATTGGTTATAGGTTATTGGTTATTGAAGCTACATTGTTATAAATAGTCAATGGTCAATGGTCAAAAGCCAATAGTCAATGATCAATAGTCAAAAGTCAAAGGTCAAATAAATGAGACAATTAAAGATATCAAAATCCATTACGAACCGTGATTCCGCGTCCCTGGAACGGTTTCTGTCCGACATCAGCAAAGTGCAGATGATCGGGGCCGACGAGGAAGTGGAACTGGCTCGTAAAATCAAAGCAGGTGACGAGGATGCTCTTAACAGACTGGTCACCACTAATTTACGTTTTGTCGTTTCCGTTGCAAAACAGTACCAGAATCAGGGTATCGGTTTGCAGGACCTCATCAACGAAGGCAACTTAGGACTTATCAAAGCCGCGCAACGCTTCGACGAGACGCGCGGCTTCAAATTCATCTCCTACGCCGTCTGGTGGATCCGCCAAGCCATCCTGCAGGCCATCGCCGACCAATCCCGTATCGTGCGTCTGCCACTGAACCAAGTGGGTGTCATCAACAAAATCAAGAAGGAGACCGCCCGGTTGGAGCAGACTCTCAACCGTCTGCCCACCACCGAGGAGATCGCCAACGCTATGGACATGCCCGTCTATAAGGTGGCCGAGATCATGAAGATGAACAACCACCCGCAGTCCATCGACTCGCCCATCGCGCCCAACGAGGAGACCCGTTTCGTGGATGTCTTCGTGCACGACAACGACGACGACACGGACACCTCGCTCATGCAGGAATCGCTCTCATCGGAAATCAACGACCTCCTCAAGACACTGCCTGACAAAGAGGCAGACGTGCTGAAGCTCTTTTTCGGCATCGGCACCACCCACGAGCACACCCTGGACGAAATCGGCGACAAGCTCGACCTCTCCCGCGAACGCGTCCGCCAAATCAAGGAACGCGCCCTGAAGAGATTACGCCAAAACAGTAAGAACAAAAACCTCAAGAGCTATTTATAAAATATATACATATTGTATTTTAATGTTGTCCTTTCTGGCATGCGCGATGTTAACGTCATGCAGGCCGAAAGCGCTACCGGAGCCCAAACCCATGGGCTATTTCCGTATTGACCTGCCCGAGCACCAGTACCAACTCATAGACACCACCCTACCCTTCACCTTCGAACAATCGGCGATTGCCAATACCACCATTGAACCGCAGAAAGACAACTCTTTATGGATGAACATCATCTATCCCGACCTGCATGCCTCGCTTCGGTTCACCTGCCTCAACGTCAAAAACGCTGACAGTCTCCGAAAACTGATGATTATGGAAGACAAAATGGTGAAATTCCACTATCAGAAGGCTGATGATGTGCAATATTCCATCATTCAAGACCCCGAGGCGCATATCTGGGGACAAACATACGAAATCTATGGCAAAGAGGTGGCCACACCGTTCCAGTTTTGGCTCACCGACAGCACCCATCATTTCGTGCGTGCCACGCTCTACTTCGACAGCGCCCCCAACAATGACTCGTTACAACCTGTTATCCAATATCTTAAAGAGGATGCCATGCACCTCATCAACACGTTCGCATGGAAGCAGTAAACCCTCTATCTTTTTTCAGAATCCACGATAACGCGGGATTTGAGAAGTCCGCGCTTTCCGTGTTCCGCTTCCAATACGAAAAGAACAAAGTATATCAATCTTATTGTCAATATCTTAACATCAAAAAAGAGGACGTTCAACATTTGGAAGATATCCCCTTCCTACCCATCTCGTTTTTCAAGACGCACGAGGTAAAAACCACCCTTTTCACCCCCGAACTGACGTTCCGAAGCAGCGGCACGACCGGCATTCAGCAGTCACTTCACCTCATCAAAGATGCTGCCCTTTACCAACTCAGCCTGATCAACGGTTTCCGTCATTTTTACGGAAGTCCGTCCGATTACGTGTTTCTCGCCCTGCTCCCTAACTATCTGGAACAGAAACAGTCGTCATTGATCTACATGATGGAGGCCTTGATGAAAAAGTCTGGTTCCAAAGACAACGGGTACTATCTATACAACCATGAGGAGCTCTATCACAAGTTGCAGGAATTGCAAAGCCGGCACCAGAAAACCATCCTTTGGGGCGTCACGTTTGCGTTGTTGGACTTTGCAGAACATTACCAGTTAGATTTCCCGGAACTTATTGTGTTTGAGACCGGTGGCATGAAAGGTCGGCGCAAGGAGATGGTGAAAGAGGAACTCTACGATACCTTGAAGAAAGCGTTTGGCGTGCCCGACATCCACTCAGAGTACGGCATGTGCGAACTGCTGTCGCAAGCCTACAGCAAGGGTAGCAACCTCTTCTCGACCCCGCCTTGGATGCGTCTGCGCCTCCGCAGCGAAAAGGATCCTTTGGACGGCAGCGACACCGTCAGCACCGGTGTTATCAACGTCATCGACCTGGCCAACCTCTACAGTTGCTCGTTCATCGCCACTGAAGATCTCGGCCGCCGCCATCCCCAAGGCATTGAGATACTGGGTCGCCTTGACCACGCGCAAATTCGGGGATGCAATCTATTGGTTTTATAGCGAGTGCTTTCTCATTGTAGAGACGCGACATGGCACGTCTCTACGAGTAAAAAATCCCTTGTTTAATTGTTTCTGAAAAAATGTACCTTTGCAAAATTTTTATTCAAAGGAAAATATTTTATATTTTATTGTAAATCAAGAGAATACAAATAGTATTATGAAGAAAAAGATCTTAATAGCGATGATTTTCGTGTTCGCGGCGACCATTGCCGCAGTGCTCATCAGTGCCACACCCGGAGATGATATCATGACTAAAAAGAACGGCACCTACATCGTGAACACCACTAAACTGGGCGCAAATGTACAGGGTTACAACGGTCCCACCCCGCTGAATATCTACATCAAAGGGGACAAAATCGAAAAGATTGAAGCACTGCCCAACGACGAAACCCCGGGATTCTTCGCCAGAGTACAGGAAGGCCTGCTCAACAAGTGGAACGGCATGACCGTGAAACAGGCGGCCACCGCTAAAGTGGATGCCATCTCCGGCGCCACCTACTCCTCCAACGCCGTCAAGGAAAACGTGCGTCTTGGGGTAAACTATTACCAGAAACACAAAAAGTAGGGACGTATCGCATACGTCTAAAGTCCAACGTCCAGCAGGCAACAGACTGTAGAGACGTGCCATGGCGCGTCTCTACAAAACAAATCATAAACCCATGATCATCAACAGAATATACATATTAGGATTGTTGTTTTTCGCATCAATAGGAATATTGTGCGCTCAAACCGACACCATCCGTCTGATGCAATATAACCTGATGTATTACACCAACAGCTCCGGTGTCTCAGAATGCAACAGCACCACCAACAATCTGGACAACAAGGATGCACACATCAAAACTATCTTCCAGTACGTAAAGCCCACCGTATTGTGCGTGTGCGAGATGGGTTCCCAAAACCAATATGCCGACCGCTTGCTTAACAATGTCATTAACACGGATGGCATTGACTATTACCGCCGCGGCCCGCTTACCAATCAATCTGGAGGCACAATCGCCAACATGATCTATTATGATTCACGTAAACTGGTACTCTACAAATCCACTCCCATCACCACTGCCTATCGGGACATCAACGGCTACACCTTCTATTACAACACCTCTGACCTGTCCAACGGTGACACCATCTTCACAACCTTCTGGATTGGACACCTCAAGGCAGGATCCTCCTCCGCGAACGAACAATCACGATACACACAAGTGCACAAGCTGATGACCCGCATTGCCAACTCTGGTCTGCCCGGCAACTACACCTTCTCTGGTGATCTCAACATTTACTACAGCGATGAGCCTGCCTACCAAGAACTTACAAACTACTCCAATAGTTTATACCGTTTCTACGACCCTGCTGAAAGTCCCGGCTATTGGCACAGCAATGGGCAGTTCAGCTCGCTGCACACGCAATCCACTCGCACCCAAAACGCAGACTGCTTCTCTGCCGGCGGCTTGGACGACCGCTTCGACATCATCCTGGTATCCCCTTATATATATTATGGTAGCGACAGACTGCATTATGTGGACGGTTCGTACAAGGTGATTGGACAAGATGGCAACCGGCTGAATGGCTCCGTCATATCACCGGCCAACTATTCCATCCCCAGCAATGTAGCCACCGCACTTTACCAACAGTCCGACCACCTGCCCGTCATTCTCGACATGGTCATCGATGCCCACGTCGGGGTCCAAGAGTTCCAACCCGACTACTTCGTCAAGGTGATTAATCCGGTCAGAGAGGAACTGCAAATTGAGCTGCAAAACAACGAAGCAGCCCACTATACTGTCAGCATCTATTCCATAGACGGCAGGCTGCTCGCCACGCATCAAGAGCACTTAGATGCTGGGAGTCAACACTTAAGCTATCCGTTCCCATACGGCAAAGGCGCTTATCTTTTGCATTTTCAGAATGAAAAGGGCGAAAAAGTGGTCAAAAAGGTAATCGCCTACTAATCAGGCTTGAGAAAACACCTAAAAAAGACTATTTTCATATTAAAAAAAAGTATATCTTTGCACTTTCTTTTAAAGACAAAACCGTTATGAGTGAAATCGTTGTAAACCGTTATTCAGACGAGGAATTAGAGGAATTCAGAACCTTGATTGAGAAAAAGATTGAGGAAGCGAAAAAGAACTTGGAAGTCTATCAGGAAGCCTACAGCGGCGTTGGCAATGACACCAAGGATACAGCCCCCACTTTCAAAAATCTGGAGGAAGGCAACCAAGTCCTTTCCAAGGAAGAAAACGGCCGACTGATGGCTCGTTTAGTGAAATATATCTCCAACCTTGAAGCTGCTTTGGTTCGCATCGAGAACAAAACATACGGAGTGGACCGCATCACCGGTAAACTGATTCCCAAAGAGCGTCTGAGACTGGTTCCTCACGCCACTTTGGATATCAACACCAAGCTTCAGGAGAAGAAAAAATAATCTCCTCCCCTATCCCATAACCCTTTATCAACATCCGCGTTGAATCCGTTGTTGGACATAGAAGACTTGTCGCTTGAGCTATGCCGTGACAATCAATGGAACCCGATTCTACGCCATATCAGTTTCTCCCTCCATCAAGGGGAAACGTTGGGTATTGTCGGCGAGTCCGGTTCCGGAAAATCTGTTTCGGCGCTCTCCATCATGCGGCTCCTCAATCCCAACATCGCCCGCTATCCGTCCGGACGCATCCTTTTCCGTCCTGATGGCACTGACGAGTCTGCCATCGACCTGCTGAAAGCGCAAGAGTCCGAATTACAGACTATTAGAGGTAACAAGATCGGCATGATCTTTCAGGAACCGATGACCTCCCTGAATCCGGTAATCCGATGCGGGGAACAAATCACCGAACAGATTCTGCTACACACCAAAGTCAGTGAGAAAGAGGCCAAAGAGCAGGTACTCAATCTGTTCGAGGAGGTTCGGCTGCCTCGTCCCCAACAAATCTTCGATGCTTATCCGCACGAACTCTCCGGCGGACAAAAGCAACGTATCATGATTGCGATGGCGATGAGCTGCCACCCCAAGCTGCTCATCGCGGACGAACCGACCACCGCCTTGGATGTCACCATCCAGAAAAACATCCTGGAACTGATTCGCAACTTGCAACAAGAGCACGGCATGGGCGTACTGTTCATCACGCACGACCTCGGCGTGGTGGCCGAGATTGCCGACCGCGCCATTGTGATGTACAAAGGGGATATTGTAGAGGAAAACAGCGTGCGGAACATCTTCCTAAATCCAAAAGACGCTTATACAAAGCAACTTATCGCCTGCCGTCCCTCAATGACCCAACGACTGAGAAAGCTGCCTCAAGTGTCAGATTTCGAAGGAAGCACGGATGTTGACATGCAACAGGTGATTCAAGGACTGACAGTCTCCCCGCAAGAACGCCAGGCCGCGCACCAAGCCCTATACTCAAGAGATAAGATTGTCAGTATCAAAAACTTAAACAAAGTTTACAAAGTTCGCAAACGCAAACTATTCGAAAAGCAGCAATACTTCCATGCGCTGCATGATATCAGTCTTGACATCTACGAAGGGGAAACGCTGGGGCTCGTCGGCGAATCCGGCTGCGGCAAAACCACCCTTGGCCGTTCTATGCTACGACTCATCGAACCAACCTCAGGCGAAGTGTTCTTCCAAGGCAAGAATCTGGTTCAGATGCCCAATTCGGATATGCGGAAGATGAGAAAAGAGATGCAAATCATTCTGCAGGATCCTTACTCATCGCTCAACCAGCGACTTACTATTGGTGAAACCCTGATGGAACCGATGCGTGTACATAATATCCTAAGCAATGACAAGGAGCGCAAGAAACGGGTCATCGAACTGCTGGAACGCATCAGCCTCAATGAATCGCATTTTTACAGATACCCTCATGAGTTCTCCGGCGGGCAGAGGCAACGCATATCCATCGCCCGTGCCCTTACCGTGAACCCCAGATTCATCATCTGCGACGAATCTGTCTCCGCTTTGGACGTTTCCGTGCAGGCTCAAGTGCTCAATCTGCTCAACGAACTGAAATCCGAGTACCATTTTACCTACATTTTTATCTCACACGACTTCTCCGTGGTGAAATTCATGGCCGACCGCATCGCCGTCATGCAAGAAGGCGTCATTGTGGAAACTGGAGAAGCCGATGCCCTCTGCAACCACCCACAAACCGATTATACGAAAAAACTGATAGACTCCATACCGAAAGGGATTGTGAATTAGACCATTGACTGTTGACTATTGACTATTGACATTAAAACATAAACGCAATGAACAAATTTGAAAAGTATTTGAAAGCGGTGATCCGCATCGGACTAGGACTGTTCTTCATCGTCTCTGCTATCCTGAAACTGCTGTCGCTGGACAACTTCGAGCTTTACATATACAGCTTCAATCTGATGAACCTGACCTTGTGCGGACTGGTGGCGCGAGCCATTATCGCCTGCGAGCTTCTGGTCGGCATCTTGCTGATTATCAAAGTAAAATACAAGTTTGCCTGGTGGTTGACTCTTTTGATGTTGATCGGGTTTTCCCTGCTGCTTATCTATGTCATCCTTTTCCGAAACGACAGTAACTGCCACTGTATGGGTGACTTGGTAGAGATAAAACCATCGATGTCGCTCATCAAGAACCTTGTGGGAATCGCATTGTTGATGTGTGTGCGGAAAGAGGAAGACTACCAGTTCCGATACAAAACGCTTGCGCTTGTACTGGCATTCGTCGCCGCACTTGTTCCGACTTTCATACTCTTCCCCTCCGGTGATATTTACAATCTTTTCACCAAATCCGAAATTCAAGATTTCGATGAAACCGCCTTCAACGCGCTAATGGCAGATTCCACCATGCAGGATATCCGCTTCGATGACGGCAACTACATCGTGGGAGTGGTCTCCTCCAGATGTCAATACTGCCGCACAGGCGGACTGAAAATATCCGAAATCGTCAAACACAACGAGCTGGATACCAGCCGTGTAATCTATTTCATTTGGGGCGACAGCACCTCCATTCGCGAGTTCCAAACCGAGACGCAATCCGAATCTTTCCGTTTTATTACCATTTCACCCATACAAGCAATCCGGGTTGTCAACGGTCACTTCCCCACCTATCTGTTTATTTCAGACGATGATGTGAAAAGGACGTCAGACCTGCGACATTTGACCGAAAAAAATATTTCCGAGCATTTAAAATAAATTGTATTTTTGCAGATTATTTAACAGTTGTTGTTTTACAGAAACCAATTATAAAATACCAATTCAAATAGTCTCACTTTTGGGTAGTTTTTATGGAATAATATCTGCTGCCCCTTTAAACTTGAAAGAATGCCTTTACCTAACAAAAAACAAAAAGCAATCTTCAGATACTACTCGGAAAATGGTTTCAACCACTCTACAGAAGAAATCGTCCAAGAGTTGGAAATCTGCCATAAAACCTTCTTCAACAGATACGGAAGCAAGGTAAATTCCATCAATATCGCATGGAACTACTGGCAGACCGTTTGCCTTGACAAATGGTCAACCCTTATGGAACATTGTAACCATAGTGTGGAAGAACTGGTTATGACGCTGTTCAGCATCGAACAGGCCCGCAACGCCGATCCACATTTTTACGATTACACGCGCCAAAGCCGAAAATATCTTGAACAGGATTCTTTTTTCTACAAAGCCCTGCATACCATATTGGAAAAAGGAAAACAATGTTTTCACATTCACGAGCACCTAAACCTTGATATCTATATCGCCTTCCTGCTCAACAACATCTTCTTGATTGATACTGAACAGGATAAAAAGCCCGAAGTTTTACGGTATATTCTGATTCCCGCATTGACGGAACGAGGCATGGAACTCTACCATGAGCTTCCTACCCCTTAATGACGCTTTCCCCATCTCTAACAAACCTTTGCAGTGAACCACTGCAAATTCAACGTTTAAACTTTTCAATCGATTTCCAGTTGAGAATATTCGATTGAATTGTGTATTTTTGCCGTCAATTTTTGAATGATGAAAAGGATATTTCTCTTAACCGTAATAGTGCTTTCCATGCTTGCTGGACGAGCAAGTTATCTGTTGATACCCATGGATTTAGCACAGAGCAACCATCTGAAAGCATACGGTATCGCCTACTTCGCCGTAGCTCATCAGATTGACATGAGTTGGCTGCTGAACTATCGTGGCGGCAGCTTTATGTGCCCCTACAACGGCACAGTGGAAAACGAATGTCTGATACGCGGTGTCTCCTACGAAGTCATCGCCGACCTGCAGGCCACCCAGATTCTCAACGAAATCGCGGTGGTAGAGAACAATATGAACGAAATACGGCTCACCAAAGAACCGAAGATTGCCGTCTATTCCCCGAAAAACAAACTGCCTTGGGACGATGCCGTGACCTTGGTGCTCACCTACGCCGAAATCCCCTACACCATCGTCTATGATGAGGAGGTCATCAAAGGCGAACTGCCAAAATACGACTGGCTGCACCTCCACCATGAGGATTTCACCGGCCAATACGGTAAATTCTGGGCCAGCCAACGAAACACCAAATGGTATCAAGATGACGTGCGCGAAAACGAAGAACGCGCCGCACAACTGGGATTCACCAAGGTATCTCAGATGAAACTGGCTGTCGCAAAGGCCATCCGCGACTTCGTGGCCGGCGGCGGATACCTGTTCGCCATGTGCTCCGGCCCCGACAGCTATGACATCGCCCTCGCCGCCGACGGCGTGGACATCTGCGAAACCATGTTCGACGGCGACCCGATGGACCCACAAGCCCAAAGCAAACTTAACTACGACAACTGCTTCGCTTTCACTGACTTCCAAATCGAAACCAACCCATACATCTACGAGGTCTCCAATATCGACGTCAGCCCCAACCAACATATCTCTAACAAATCGAAGGACTACTTCACCCTTTTCGAATTCTCCGCCAAATGGGATCCCGTACCTACCATGCTTTGCCAGAACCACTTGCAGGTGATTCCGGGATTCATGGGACAGACCACCGCATTCCGTAAGGAATTCATCAAACCGACAGTAACCATTATGGGAGAATGTGCCTTTTTCAACGAGGCCCGTTATATTCACGGGGAGTTCGGCAAAGGCACCTGGACTTTCTACTCAGGACACGACCCCGAAGACTACCAACATCTGGTCAACGATCCGCCTACAGACCTCAACCTTTTCCCCAATTCTGCAGGCTACCGATTGATTCTCAACAACGTACTCTTCCCCGCCGCAAAGAAACAGCAGCAAAAGACATAATGAGGCGATGAAGCGCGATGAAAAACGATGAATGTTTCGCTGTAGAGACGTCATAATATGGCGTCTCTACTATATTTCTGGTATCATGTGGTATATGAGATCCACCATCTGCGGGCCAGCGGCGGCGGCGGCAGCCAACACCTCTTCGTGGCTGGCTTTTTCCACACGACCGATGATTCCCAAGTCAGTGATAACGGAAAGTGCGAACACCTCAATACCGCGATGTCGCGCCATAATTACTTCCGGAACGGTGGACATACCCACGGCGTCTGCACCGAAAAGGTAGAACATCTTGTATTCCGAAGGCGTTTCGAAACAAGGTCCCGATACGCCGATATAGACACCCTCTTGGAGGTGGATATTCAGCTTTTTGCCGGTTTGCTGTGCCAATTTCACCAGTCTGTGTGAATATGCCTCACTCATGTTCAAGAAGCGAGGACCTAATGAATCGTCATTCGGGCCGATGAGCGGATTGGTGAAAAAGTGGTTGATATGGTCACGGATGAGCATAATGTCACCCACCTGGAACGTGGGATTCATGCCGCCCGCCGCATTCGAAAGAATCAAAGTCTTCACACCGAGACCGGGCAAAATCTGCTCTGGATAGGTCACCACATCCATCGAATAGCCTTCGTAATAGTGGAAACGGCCGCTGAAAACGAGCACCTCCACGCCATTTAGCCGACCGAAAATCAGGCTCCCTTTATGTCCCTCCACCGTGGAAAGCGGAAAATAGGGAATATCCTGGTAAGGAATCTCATCCACAATATCAACTTTGTCTGTCAGACCGCCCAAACCAGAACCCAACACGATGGCAATTTTCGGATCTATCGTTTTACGGAAGTTCAAGTATTCAACCGTTTTTTCAACTCTTTTTCTCTTTTCCTCTAACATGGTCTTTTAATCTTTGGTTAAACGTATCCCGCTGTATCTCAGTAAGAAATTCAACTTCTACTGGAATGACAAATACGGGTAGCAAAGATACAATATTTATGATATGCTCTGACTGCATTCGCATCCAATCTTTTTCGGTGGTAACCAATACAGTCTGTTTGCCTATATTGTTAAAGTGCTGATCATAAATGGATTGTAGCTCCTTCTCGGTGAACGTATGATGGTCAGGAAAATCGCGATGGGCTACGATTTGGTAGGATTTTTCCAAATGTCTGAGCAGCGGTTTGGGGTGCGCAATACCAGTCAAAACGACCACATCTTTCAGCGTTTCCAAGTCGCGATTACGAGCTGCAGCCGTGACAGGCCGCAGTTGTTCATACCGGAAGCGGGTGAAAAACAGCTCTTGTTGCGGTTGCAGACGGAGTTTGTACCGCCACCTCGACTCATCCGTGTTCGCATTTTCCGGCACTTTGGTCACAATCACCACATCGGCAAACCGTGAGGCACGAGGGAACTCGCGCAGCTTGCCGGCGGGCATCGGCATGTCCGGACGGAACGGGCGGTCGTATTCCGTCAGCAGAATATGGAACGTGGGCCGGAAACGCAAGTGTTGGTAGGCATCATCCAGCACAACAACCTCTGTTTCAGGATGTTCATCGAGAAGATTCCGTACCCCTTCACAACGGTCGCCATCCACCGCCAAAGGAACGTCAGGAAACCGCAAATGCGTCATAAACGGCTCATCCCCAAAGATTTCCGCATTGCGATTCTCTGGTTCGGTTTGCAATATAGAATGATAACCCTTGGATTTCCGTCCATAGCCGCGACTGAGTGCCGCTATATGAAACTCATCCTTCAACAAGTTAATAACATATTGTGTATGAGGCGTTTTCCCTGTTCCACCTACGGCTAAGTTGCCAATATCAATGGCCGGAACGGGCGATTCTTCCCCCAACAGGATTCCCTTCCGATAGAGAAACCGCCGAATAGCCGCAACACACCCGAAAATCAAGGAAAAAGGTGTCAACAGCAGTCCTATGATGAGCTTAAATTGCATTTTCCGTTGCTTCGCTACGCTTAGCCGCCTCGCGCTCCGCACGACGCTTCTGCGCCAACTCCTCCATCTCGCTTTCGTACGACTCGTAGCGGCTGATAATCTTGGTTACCAGATGATGACGCACTACGTCCTTGTTGTCCATATAAATAAAGTCTATCCCCTTCACTCCGCGCAAGATACGGTCGGCGAGAATAAGACCCGACTGTTGGTTCTTGGGCAAGTCGATTTGGGTGATGTCACCCGTAATGAAGAACTTGGCGTTCTTGCCCATACGGGTCAGGAACATCTTCAGCTGCGAAGAGGTGGCATTCTGCGCCTCATCGAGGATCACATACGCGTTGTCGAGCGTACGGCCGCGCATGAAGGCCAACGGCGCAATCTCGATAACCTTGTCCTCCATCATCGTCACCAGCTTCTGCATCGGAATCATATCCCAAAGCGCATCGTAGAGCGGTTGGAGATACGGATCGAGCTTGTCGCGAAGGTCACCCGGCAGGAAACCGAGGTTTTCACCCGCCTCCACCGCAGGACGAGTGAGGATAATTCTACGTATTTGCTTATTCTTCAACGCTTTGACAGCCAATGCCACCGCCGTATAGGTTTTTCCCGTACCAGCAGGGCCCACCACGAAGACCATATCGTTCTTTTCTGAACTCTCAACCAGCCTTTTCTGGTTCGGCGTGATGGCTTTGATGATCTTACCCTCGCGCCCGTGCACGATCACATTAGCGTCAGCCTGGTTGAGCGCGTAAAAGCTGTCATCCTCCATCGCCGTGATGTTGATAATGTCCGTTTCCGTCAGTTTGCCAAACTGATCGATATGCCTCTCCAACAACGAGATACGCTTTTCATACTCCTGTACCTCGTCATCAGGACCAGAGACTTTCATCTCATTGCCGCGCACCACAATCTTCAACTTCGGGAAGATATGGGTCAGCATATTGACATTATTGTTCTGATGGCCAAGGAGTTCAACTGCAGTTTCCGGATTGAGATCGATGATTTTATCCATGCGTTAATTATTCTATGACAAGGTAATTTAAAGGATTGATAGGAAAGCCGTTATACCAAAGTTCAAAATGCAGATGGTTGGACCTGCCCTTCGTAGCACCGGTTTTGCCAACGGTGGCAATCGGCATTCCGGCTGTCACGCGCGCGCCCACCTGTTTCATCAACACAGCGTTGTGCTTATAGATGGAAATCATATTGCCGGGATGTTGGACAATAATCGTATAACCATCTGATGCCGTGTAGTTTGCAGATATAACCACGCCGTCAGCAACACAGGTGACGGTCGTATTGTCGGTAGCGGCAATATCAATGCCGTAATGGTTCTGGGAGGCGTCAAACAACCGAGTCACCGCGCCGATAGCCGGCGGATAGATGGAAATACTGGTGATTTTGGCCTGCTCGATGTTCGGCACACCCGAGGTGTTGGACGTATTGCTCTCGCCCACGCGTCCGAGAATCAGATCCGCCTCCTCCAAAATCTCATGGACCTTGTTCTCGCGTTCCTTCTGGCGTTCCACAGGATGTACATCCGGTGTGGCCTCGGAAGCATCGTCTTCATACACCGCACCATCCTTTCCATCCAACATATCAGTGAAGTTATTGATAAACTGCTGGTTAATAGCAAGCTGATGTTCCAAAGAATCGACTCGGGCAGCGGTCTGCTTGTACAACTTGTAATCTTTCTGATCGGTATAGCCGGGAATATATACGCGCAACGGTGTCAAAGCAATCAAGATCGTGGTCAGAACAATGATGACAAACGCCGCTAAGATGGCGACCACCACCACTTTTTGGATGGTAATCCGGCGAATGGTAAAGCTCTGCTCATGAGTATCCTCATTCGAGAAAACAAGCCTATAGCGCGTTTTCCACTCGCTTACCATGATGTTCCACACTTTTTTAATCTTTTCGAACTTGCTCATTATGCTTTCTTCCCGATTTTGAGGCGCAAAAGTAGCAAAAATAGCAATTCAAGAACGTTTTTGAACGAAGAGAATCTCATTTTTTTCATATCAAACAGATATTCAACAGGTTATCTAAAAAATTGACATAACATCGAAAAATAATGTCATTTTGTAAAGAAATATTCGTATTTTTGCTGCCTGAAAAAAACATCGAAAAAAACAGAGAATATAATAAATCTAACATTATGAACGAAAGAGACAACAACGTAAGTTTTTTCAGATTTGAGGATTTGAGAATTTATGCAAAGGCCACGGATTACATTGTTTGGTTATACCAACAACTTCCTGTCGGCGAATTGACGGCTAATCAGAAGTTTGTTCAGAAGTCTTTTCTGAAATCCGCTCAAGACATTGCTTTGAACACGGCGGAAGGATCCTCACGCAACAGAACCCAATTCCTGTACTACTTGAAGATGGCGAAGAGTTCTGTAAGAGAATGTGTGGTTCACACTGAGATTGCCGCCCGCACCGGCATCATCACCGAAGAGGCAAAAGAGCATTCCCGCACGGAACTGATGGAGTTGACTAAGATGATCGGTTCTCTCATTGCTTCCTTGCAACGCACCTCTATGGGGGCTCCGTCCTACTCCGGCAGACCGTCAGACGAAAACGAGGACCTCAGCATCCCCGAGCCCGACGATTTCGATGAGATGATGTAAGATCGATCATCCTCACTTTTAATTAGACAAATTCTAAAACAATAATTGAACAAAAAGGATATCTTGGTGGATATCCTTTTTTTAATCTTAAACACCAAATCAAAAAGCTATGAAATTCTACAAACCGCTGGTTCTCCTGATGATTCTTCCCGCCCTTTTGTCTGCCAGACCGCTGACGAGAAGCGAAATCATAGACTTAGGAACGCGCGCCTATCAGCAAAAGGCGCAATTCATCCACCCTCAAGCGACCAACGCCTCTCTGAAGGATTACGACCTACTGGAAAACGACGGCACGGTAGATATGGCCGTATTGCACTTTGGAGAAGGATTCTTAATCCTGTCGGCCGACGATGCCTACCAACCTATCCTGGCCTACAGCTTTGAAGGCGACATAGAGATGGACAACACCACTCCCGCCATTTGGGTGTTCCTGTCCCAATACCGCACCGAAATTGCCGCCATTCGTCGGCTCCAGCTCCCGGCAAGTCCGGAAATACAAGCGGAATGGGACGCCCTGCGCAACCCGACCCGCGCAACCACTACAGAAACGATTGTGGCACCGTTAATCCATTCCAAATGGAACCAGAACAAGTATTACAATACCCTGTGTCCGGAGGATCCTGACGCTCCTGGCGGTTACGACGGCCGTGTCCCGAACGGCTGTGTGGCAGTGGCCATGTCGCAAATCATGTTCTACTACCGTTTCCCCGAATCCGGCAACGGTAGCCACACCAACTACACCGAATATGGCAGTTTCCATGTCAATTTCGGCCAACAGCACTACAACTACAACGCCATGTGTGACGAATTGCACAACTACAACAACGAAGTCGCTAAACTGATTTTCCACTGCGGTACCGCCGTGAACATGATGTACGGTCCCGACGGTTCCGGCGCCTATTCCGGCGATGTTCCCGCAGCCATGTCCACCTATTTTAAGTATAGTCCCGATGCCACCCACCTTTCCAAGCATAACTATTCCACGTCCAATTGGAACCAGATGCTCATCAACGATTTAAATGAGAAGCATCCGCTTTACTATTCCGGATATTCGCAAGATGGAGGCCATGCATTCATCTGCGACGGCTATAACAGCGACATATTCTTCCATTTCAATTTTGGATGGGGAGGCAGCGGAAACGGCTACTATTACACCAGTAACAACGACTCTATCCATAATGCCGTGAACGGTTACGACTATGGGCAATCCGCAATCTTCAACCTCTACCCGATGGAAACCCACTACCCCTCATACTGCGAAGGTAGCATTGTCACCGCCGCCAACGGCACACTCGAGGATGGCAGCGGCCCGTTCGACTATACAAACAACACCTACTGCACCTATATCATCACCAATCCGGCACAAACTTCCGTGTCTGTGACGATTCAGAATCTGGCCACTCAGGAAGGACATGACTTTCTGAAGTTCTGGGACGGATATCCCTCTTCTGACAACCTGTTGATGGAGTATTCCGGTCATCTTACTGGCGACATAAACACTTTTTACACAGACAGTCTTTATATCACTTTTGAAACCGATGATTCCATCACCGACACGGGCTGGCGGCTCTACTTTGAGTCCTACCGTTCCGGAGTTGGCTGCGGCACAACGGCTTCACACCAACCCACAGGGGTTATTTCTGACAACGAGGATGGAGCCAATTACAAGGACAACTCACAGTGTACGTGGATTATACGGGTCAATGGAGCGGAATTTATCACCTTCACATTCGAAGAATTCAACCTCAGCCCGGAAGATCACTTGGACATTTATGACATGAGAACTTATCCCAACGAATTGATTGGTCAGTTTACCGGCAACCAGCTTCCGGGTTCATTCACGTATCTCACCAACAGGGTTGCGGTTCGTTTCTTTTCCGACAACGACCTGAACGACACTGGATTCCGTATTACTTGGTGCGCATCCGGCACAGGCATCGACAACGAGGATATGGGCACCACGCTGTATCCGAATCCGGCCTCCGATGTGCTCCATATCTCCTTCAACGAACCTGTCGTTGAAGGAGTGGCCACCATATACGATATGGTCGGAAACACGGTCATCACACAAGTTTTCGAGCAAGCTAATGACATTGAAATACCTGTGAATCAATTATCTAACGGCATTTATCTGCTCTCGCTGAAGAACGGCGACAGAACGATCCAGAAGAAAATAGTCATCAATCATTAAACGTAGAAACGCATTCGCCGTCTTAACGGTAACTTTAATCAATAAAACTAGAAGCAATGAAAAAGTTAATGATTTTGATGAGTATCTTCCTGATGACTAGTTTAGTGTCCATGGAAGCTGTGGCACAAACGCCCAACTCATCCAGAAGCAACGCCACGAACAGCAGACCTGCTGCAACGGCTACTAAACAAAGCCCCTCAGCTGCTTCAAGCCAGGCTACCCGTCAGATCAAGAAAGGCGATGCGCAACTTAACAAAGCCAACAACAGCTATCAGAAAGCACAGCAAAGCGCAGCAAGCCGCGTCCCCTCGAACAACTCCGTCAACAAGAGCCCGGCAACCTCGCAGACTTCTCGTCCGACCACGACCGCAAAGCCCAGCACTTCGGCCTCCTCCCAAACCTCCCGTCAACCGAGCACCTCTTCCGGCAACCGTCCGACCACAACCGCAAAACCTGCGAATACGGCCAGCACTCCCAGTGCTCGTCCAGCTAACAATACTACTTCCACACCTAGCGCTCGTCCGGCCAACACTACGACTAACAAGCCCGTCACGACGGCCACGAGCAATACGACTGCAAGACCTGCCACGAGCACGGCTACGGCAGCAAGAACTACGGAAAAGCCCAACACCACTGCTGCAACAACCCCGGTTAAAAGAGGTTACACTGAACAAGGAATGGCCAGCCCGCAACCGGTAGCTACCGGTCCCCGCGACGGAGCGCCTGCCGGCAACAACAATAGCAACGACAAAGGCGGTGGTCACCACGGACAACCCGGAGGTCCCGGAGAACACGGACCTGGACACGGCCCCGGACATGGACCGGCACCCCACGACCCCTACGTACACCCGAATCACCACCACTACTACGATCACATTCACGTCCCTCGTCACGTCAGACCGGTTTACTACAACGGCGTCCCCTACTACTTCTACAACAGCGTCTATTGCCGCTACCTCAATGGCTACTACGTCATCTGCCGCCCGCCCCTTGGAGCCGTCATCGCCTACGCGATCTTCAACACCTGGAAACCCGTAATCGTGGTCCACAACAATGTCACTTACTACTACGACGATGGCACTTTTTACCTCCCCTACCGCAATAATTACCAAGTTGTAGCCCCTCCGATCGGCGCCCGCGTGGCAGAACTCCCCAGCAACTACGAAGAAATCATCCTCGACAACACCCTGTACTACAAAGTGGATAACGTTTATTATAAGGCAGTTGTGGTAAATGGATATATCTGGTACGAGGTAGTTTTCGTGAGCTAGAAAAAAAATTTCATAAAAGTGTGCGCGGTAAAGAAAAAATTGTATTTTTGCCGCGCATTTGCTTTTGCCCTGTTGTGTAATGGTAGCACCGCAGATTCTGGTTCTGTTTGTATGGGTTCGAATCCTATCGGGGCAACAAAAAAACCGAATTCAATTGTTGGATTCGGTTTTTTTTTGCATCTTTGCCGCGGAATTTGGCTATTGGCTATTGGCTAAAAGCCAAAAATGTTAAATCAATATCGATCATCATGCTAGTATTAGGTATTGCCGGTGGATCCGGCTCGGGAAAAACCTCAGTGGTGCAGAAAATCGTCCAACAATTCCCCAAACACCACGTCAGTGTGCTGTCGCAGGACGCCTACTATCGCGACAACGGCGAACTCACCCAAGCCGAAAAGGAGCAGATCAACTTCGACCATCCCTCCTCCATCGAATTTCCGCTGCTGGTGGATCACATCAACCAACTGAAGGCAGGCAAGACCATCCAGATGCCCACCTACTCGTATGTGACCTGCGCACGCGGCACGGAAACCATTCCCGTGCACCCCGCCGAAGTGCTCATCGTGGAGGGCATCCTCATCTTCACCAACCCCGAACTTTGCGACACCATGGACATCAAGGTCTTCGTCGATACGGACGCTGACGAACGACTCATCCGCATCATCAGCCGCGATGTGATCGAACGCGGCCGCGGACTCGACAAGTCCATCCGCCACTACCGCAATTTTGTGAAACCCATGCACGAACTCTTCATCGAACCCACCAAACGCCTCGCCGACATCATCATCCCCATCGGCGGCAACAACAATATCGGCATTGATATCCTTACCGCAAAGATTCGGGAAACGTTGAACGGCGACCATTGACCATTGACCGTGTAACCGGATAACCGTGTGACCGTATAACAAAAAAAACTATTTTTGTGGCTTCATTTGAAAATTTATGACAAATATGAAAAATAAACTCTTATTCGCCCTGTTATTATCAGCTATTCAGATAGTTATAATCAACAACAATATGGTTTCGGCGCAGAAGCTGAAACCGGCAGAGGTGCCATCGGATGTCACGCAAACCCTTGACGAACAATATTCCTACGTCAAAGTGACGGGATGGATGAAGGAGGGCAACACCTACGTGGCCAGCATCAAGGATGGGGCCACCAACGGCAAGGTTTACATCTCCGCCGCCGGCGAATGGATCCGCACGCTCTTCACCGTGCCCGTCAACGAACTGCCCTCTTCCATCACGGACTATGTGAAAGCGAACTACCCTGAGTTCATCATCAGCGTCAGTGCGCTGGAGGAGCAGGAAGATGTGAGCACGCACTACTATCTGGAGGTGAAGCCCGACGGTGTGGGCATGAAATCTTCCGTGCTGACATTCTCCAGCACGGGTCAGAACCAACTGCTCTCGCGCAAGGATCCGGAAGGGTTCCAAGATCCTACCAAGCACCAGCCCGACAAGATAGAGCAGGCCAAAGCCGCTGCCGCCGAACGACAGGCCGCCAAGGAGGAACAGGCAAAACGTGAGGCTGCCGAAAAGGCCGCCGCCGAAAAAGCCGCAAAGGAAGCTGAGAAGGCTGCAAAAGCGGCAGCTGCCAAACAACCGTCCACTGCCGCCAACAAGCCTGCCACCTCTTCTTCTTCCGCTAAACCCGCCAGCAAACCGGCCAGCACCTCTTCTTCAAAGAGCGAAGAACCTAAAAAAGAGGCCAAACCCAAGAAAGAAAAACCCGAACCCGTGGTAAAAGACGAACACGGCAATATCGCTATCAAAGCCAACACCGTTCCCGACATCGTTTCCAAAACGTTGGTAAAAAAGGTGTTGCATCCCGCCGAACTCAATTGGTTCCTCGTCGATAGCATGTATATCGCCCGCTGCCTCAACCAAGGCAAGAAGACCGCCGTGTATATCACCCCGGCTGGCGTTTGGGAGAAAACGCTCACCATCATGCCCGAAGAATCCGTCACCGGACTCATGGCTAAGCACCTCAACGACTTCTACCCCGGCTGGCGCTTCAAGAGTGCCGTCAAGGAGCAACGCGCCGACAAGGACGACAAGATGATGGTCGAATTCTACGAAAAGGCCAACTATAAGGCTAAGCTGGTCACAACCGTCTTCTTTGACAAGGCCGGCAAGCTGATCCGCACCATCGACCCCGACTATGAACTGGGCGGTAACGACAAGAAAGAGAGTGCCGAGGACGACGCCCTCAACAAATACTACGAAAAAATGAACATGGAGCTGGACAACGATGACGCCGCCAGCGTTCCCGAGAACGTGAAGGCTGCCTTCAAGCTCAAATACCCGAAGGTGGCCAACGTGGAATGGAAAGAAGACGGCTACATGAACTACCAAGCCCACTTCTACACCACCCGCGGCAAAGAGACCTGCGTGTTCAACAACTACGGAGAGCTCGTGGAGACTTGGGTGATGGGCAAGAACGAAAACCTCTCCGCCACCATCCAAGATTACCTCAAGAAAGAATATAAAGGATACAAACTCAAGGAGTTCTATTCTGTCAAACGCCTCGCCGATAAACTGAACGCCTACAAGGTCATTGTGGTTGAAAAGAAGTCCGGGGACGAGCAAGAGTTGTGGTTCAACCTCTCCGGCAAACCCATTGAGTATTAGACGTAAACGTGAATGTAGAGACGCAAAATTTTGCGTCTCTATTTGAAACCTGAAACTTGAAACCATTTCGTATGAAATACCTCGAAATAAAATTACATATCACCCCTGCGGATCCATGGAAGGAGGTCTATACCTCGCTGATGGCGGATGCCGGATGCGACAGTTTCATGGACGGCGACAGCGAGAACGAACTGCTGTGCTATATTCCCGAGAAAGACTATCAGGAGGGTGTGTTCAAGGACATGTTGGACGCACCGCAGTTCCCGGAAGTGAAGATTTCTTACTCCGTTGCACCGATGGAGGACAAGGACTGGAACGCTGCTTGGGAGGCCAACTACGAGCCTGTGCTCATTGACGGCAAATGCTACATCCGCGCCCCGTTCCACCCCGCAAACCCTGCCGCCGAATACGAAATCATCATCGAACCGAAGATGTCGTTCGGCACGGCGCACCACGCCACCACCGCGCAGATGGTCTCCTATCTGCTGGAAACGGACGTGCGCGGGAAAGCGGTGCTCGACATGGGAGCTGGCACGGGCGTGTTAGCCATCCTCGCCACGATGAAGGGAGCGGGTCCCGTCACTGCCATCGACAACGACGAGTGGGCCTACCGCAACGGCGTGGAGAACGCCAAGCATAACCATTGCGACGAGCTCAAGGTGCTGTTGGGTGACGCCTCCCTGCTCGGCAGTGAACACTACGACATCATCCTTGCCAACATCAACCGCAACATTCTGTTGCAGGACATCCCGCAATACGTGAAGTGCATGAACGCAGGTGCTTTGCTGTTCCTCAGCGGCTTCTACGAAGAAGACCTGCCCGCCCTGCGCTACTGCTGCGCCCAAAACGGCCTGAAGTACCTGGACCACAAGTCCAAGGACAAATGGGTGGCAGCACGGTTTCAGTTAGCAGTTGGCAGTAAGTAGTTAGCAGTTTGCCTACTGACGACAACGGGGACAACTTGGGACAACATATTATTGTCCAGTACCCTTTTCTTTCAAAGGTATAAACAACAAAATTTTCTTGAATTTCCGATGTTGCAGCAAATTCATCTCCGCAGTGTCGTTATAAAAGAAATTGCACTCATTCTGAACCTCAGCCAGTATTCCCCACGATTCAAAAGGAGACATTTTCAAGCAATACCGTTCCCCGTTACACTCGATAGTGTCAACGGGCGCGGCATCATCCGGTTGTGGATTGAGTTTCCCTTTCTCTTCGAAAAGCAAGTTCCCTATGCTTAACTCATCTTCGGACATCTCTAAGATTCTGTCAAGCCATTCTATCATAACATCATGGATGGAATCATAAAACTGCTGGTCTGGATTCTCGCGTTTCATCATCACTTCACGGTGGTAATTGTCCATCCTCTCCATGGTGTCAACATGTATGCCATCCTCCAATGAATGGCGGATTTGCTTCCACGTAAACCTATTGGAGAGGCTGTCTTCGAGATAATTCCGCATCAGGACAAACTGTCTGTCTGCAATGGTATATATGAGCAGCGGTGGCATCGCCTCTTCAGGAAAGTGGTTTTCCCCGCTGAACAAAGAGAGGGCAATCTCCTTTTCTGCTTCATCCCGAACCACACAGGACAAAGACGGGCACACGCAGGTGGCATGCCAAACGTGCAACACGTTCGCTTTCAAATACAGCGTGTCAACGAATCGGAAGCATGGACCATTTTGGCCTTTCAAGGATGCCAAAAAAATCACTTGGACCAACAGCAGAAGCAGTATGCGGAACTTATTCATCATTATCATTATCATTATCATTATCCTGCCGCGAAGATAGGATTTTTTCGGTTATTTCTTGTCCCACGACAGGATTAATTGTTCCTTTTTGCGTTTGAATGATTTCCGATAGGCTCGTGGCACCACTTTGTCCATCATTTTCAGCCATTGTTTCAACGTTTTCATATCCAATCCGTTTATATAGGACCAATGCCCATTGAATCGCACCAACAAATAATTCCCATTCATCCCGGGAATGGTGTCCGACTGACATTGAAGGAGATCATTCCTCATTCGGTATAACAACTTCCCCCAATTATAGGAATACTGTTTTTTGACATGGTCTGGATTTTCTGGAATGAAACAAGCTTGTCCGTCTTCATACAATAGCCCGACATCTTGACTGATGGTGAACAATAATTCATCATCAATGAAAAATTGGCAGAAAAAATCACGAAATGAAGAACCCTCAAGTGTGTTTATGAAGCAATATGGCGAAGTTTCCTCAATATCACAGTCTTCAAGGGCACCGCCCAAAGAGATTTTGTTAGAGTCGGACAATTCGTCAAGAATCCGGTTTGCCATACGTTCAATAATATCCATTTCTTTACTGAAACATTCCTGAGTTGTTCCCATCATATTCACATAACGGCCATTCTGTATGTAAATATCCGTCCAGATACCGTCTAAGATTAATGTTTTATTTGTAGTGAACTCCTTACACCTTGACTGTTGATAATGTGTGTTCACATATTCAAACAAGCTGTCTATATGGCTTTTACCTAATTTGCTTGGAGGGTAGTATGTGGTATTATAAATATGCCACCGAGTAGTTCCATGATAGTCAAACGTTGATACAATCACTCCGTAATGAGAAAAAATTATTTTATCTGCAAAGCCACCCTGGTCAATTTCTATCCACATAGGTGACTGATTCTGGGCGCACAAAGAAGACAAGCTTAAAATAAAGAGAAATAAAGAAAGGTGTCTAATAATGCTCATTTTTGAAAGGTTTTTGCTTTGGAAAGTACAACTTTTCATGCCGCGAAGATAGGATTTTTCGGGTTAGGGACGATAATCGGGATTGTTTTTTCTTGAACAAGCTATATGGGCCTTTATAGTGTTTATATAAATCTGGATTTTCGTTTTGTATCAAATCCGTTACTTTATAACACACAAATAGATTGTCTAATTGCATAATAACGACAGCCAAGATGATGGAAACATTTATTACGGCATTCATTCTTTATCTTATTTTTTGACGACAATAGGAACAACTTGGGACAACATAGTATTCATGGCGCGAAGATATAAAATATTTACTATCTTCGCGGCATGTATCCATAATACCGTAGTATGATGAATATTTCAGATGTTTTAAAAGAACAAATTGAATGGTTTCCACTGGTGACAAACAAAAGAATATATGTTTGTGAAGATCATTCCACAAAAGATTGCTTTTTGATAATGAATGATTTTCCAGACGAGCCATTATGGACGCTATTCTATCGTGGTGAATTCTTA
>ONCM01000018.1 GCA_900316305.1 uncultured Bacteroidales bacterium
CGTTGTCACTTAGCCAAAACGGGAGTTTTAGATGTTGTTTTACGAATGATTATTGGCGTAAACAACTGGTGGTCAGTTAGAAATAAATAGAGGCCTCCTTAAACACAATCCCCCTTCCCCGCGGGGCATGCCGCACCTTGCGGACACGTTTCGGGTCTGCCATCCAAAACGAAAAAAAGTGTATCTTTGCCGTCGGATTTCATGTGCCATTGCGTGGCAAACATCACAATATATGCGACCTACGGTGCTTTGCGGCAGGGGAACATCGCTAATGGTTCCTTAAACATCCATGCGATGCCCCTGCTTGGGCACCTTTCTTTTCCCGCTCCGCCACCGGTCTGTTGCACACCATGGCGGAGCATTATCCAATGAAGTTGTTCTTCCCCAACCAATAGAGGTTGGCTATGATGTTGGGTTGTGGGTAAGGTCTCATAACTTCTAATTGTTGCTGTATGCCGCCGTTTCGCTGAAGGACAGTCCCGTGAAGGTGAACTGCAGGGTGGCGGTGTCCCGATAGACTATCTGCTCTGGAATGTTCAGGAAGATGCGCCTGCCCTTCTCGTCAGTGTAGTTCAACGAGCGGTCCGGCATGAGGAAGAAGTCCTCCGAGGTCAGGTCGAACGTGTCCGTGGTGGTGGCGGTGACGGCGGTGCCGATTTGTTGAAGTTGGACAGCGGCAATGGTTGCGCAATAGTTCCCGTTGCCCATGCAATCAATATGAAAGACATGGCCGTTCATCATAATACACCCTTTGCAATCATTACTGCGATGTCCTATCGCCATGGCGAGCAGGGCCGTTGAGTTCCCCGTCTTTCCGTCGTCGGGCAAGGCTATCACACGGTTGAGCGATTGTTCGTGCGTCACTGTCTGGGTGTCCTCTTTCTCACATGCGTACAGCAGCAAAGCCGCAAGCAGTGTCAATGTTAAAGCTTTTTTCATTGTGCTTGGATTTTGATGAATGTTACTTTTTTTACTTTTTCGGCGGCAAAAATACAATCTGTTTGGACACCATTTTACCCCTCACCCTGGAAATATGACCCCTCACTTCTGAAATATGACCACCTCGCTAAAATAAACCTTTACAGGGGGTGGTATTATACTGATAATCAATATATTGCCAAAACCTCATATTTTCCAATTGTACGAGGGGAAAAGCGGTTTTGGCGCGAGGGGATATGGCGGTTGTTGGTGCTTTGTGTTCGAAATTTGATTATTTTTGTCGCCGTTTTCAAATAGAATCTTTATGAAACACTTAGACAAAATTGTTGCCGTTTTGCTGAACTTGCTGTTCTGCGGCGCGTTGCTTTGGTTTTTCACTCACAACTCCATTTTGCGCCCCTATGCGGGCAGTTCTTTCAAGGAGACAATCGCAGGCGCTCTGTTGTTGGAGTCGTTGTATCTAAACTACTTCCTGCTTTATCCCAAACTTTATCAAAAACACTCGCACATTATCTATTGGTTGACACTGTCTGTTGTCGCTTTAGTGACGGGCGGTCTGGATTTGGCTGTCGCATATCCCAATATAATATCATGTGGGGCTCCAATCATTGAAGTTGTTGGTCTATTTAATTACTTTTCCAAGATCCTGTTGTTTATCGTCGGGCGCAACCTCGCACTGAACTTCTTCCCTTTCCTGTTCAGGGAACGGCACCATTACCAACAGGCATTTGAAAACGAGGTGAGGGTTGTTTACCAAGATGTACGGAAACTGGATGTCGTTGACGGGCACAGCAATATACATCTGGTTTCCATTGACGATATTTTCTATTGTCAACAAAAGGGGAATTTCACATACATATATTTGGTGCAAAACAAGTATTACACACGGACCTGCTCCATGAAGCATCTTGAACAGTTGTTCGGAGACGATTTCGTCCGCATAACGAACTCCGAGCTGGTGCCTTTCCGATACATCAAGGCGTGCAAAGACAATACGGTTGTCATGAAAAAAATGCCTTGGGAAGAAGAGCAAACCACGTTCAAATTGGAGCCCAAGAACCAGGAGGAGATTTCCGAGAAGGTGGTAGAAGGCCTTCTGCGATACAGGGCGGCGGCAGGCGGCAAGAACCTCCCCAGGAGGCCG
Source organism: uncultured Bacteroidales bacterium (assembly GCA_900316305.1). Lineage (GTDB taxonomy): Bacteria > Bacteroidota > Bacteroidia > Bacteroidales > WCHB1-69 > F23-D06. Next base: position 2,084 of record ONCM01000018.1, read on the forward strand.
GCTCGTCCGAAAACAAAACGGAAGCCTGTCACCCCTCCCGAAGAAAAGCTGACGGCCGTGCTCACCTATATCAAAAGGCATCCGAACTGCAGCTCGAAAGATATTGTCAACGAAACAAAAATCCCATTGAGTACGGTCGAGCGCTGCATTGCTGTACTCAAAAAACAGGGACACATCGAGCATACTGGCAGCAAGAAGAAAGGCGGCTACGGAGTGCTCACCGTCTCTCAAGAAGAAAATGCCGCCGAACCCGCTCAACACGAGAATGTTGCCGAAAAAGAAAATGAAATACTCGGGGGATCGAAAGCATCAAAGAGAGAGGCAAATCCAAAATAAACTAACGAAGGCAGCACTTACTTCTATGATTCATTTATGCAAACATTCTTTTTAAATGTATTGTATTGAAAAAAAGCATACTTTTGCCACCGATATGCCGAGGCATATTCACTTTAAATCATGGCACCGCCAAGCCATTTTTGACGGTGCTTTTTGAACCCGATTTGTACCCCGCGAGCCTTTGAAATCGCGCATTAAAATGAATATCAAACAGATGTGAAAGATATAGAATTTACCCCACATAAGCGGAACGAAGTGAAGCGCAGTGTGGGGTCGTAAACAGTAAACAGTAAACAGTAAACAGTAAACAGTAAACTATACAAATATGACAGTAAAAGAATTAGTAGAAAAAATGAATCTCACCGTGTTTTGCGGTGAAGACAATATGGACACCGAAATCAAAGGCGGCTATGTCTCTGATTTGCTGAGCGATGTGATGGGCTTCGCACAGGAGGGCCACGCATGGGTGACCCTGCAGACCCACAAGAACGTCATCGCCATCGCCTCCCTGAAGGAGCTGGCGTGCGTCATCCTCGTCAAAGGCAACAAACCCGACGACGACATGCTGGAACAAGCCAAGGAGGAGGACATCCCCGTGCTGGGCACCACCGAGCAGACCTTTGAGGTGGCCGGACAGATTTACAAATACTTAAACGCTTAGCCATGAAGGACTTGTCGATGCACATCATGGACATTCTCCAGAATTCCACCCGTGCAAAAGCCAACAATATCACCCTCGAAGTCTTGGAGAACTACGATGCAGACACGCTGACGCTGATCTTCAAGGACGACGGTTGCGGCATGAGTGCGGAAACCGTGGAGAAGGTCACCAACCCGTTCTTCACGACGCGAACCACGCGCAAGGTGGGACTGGGGCTGCCGCTGCTGAAGCAGAATACCGAGATGACCGGAGGCTCGATGAAGATCGAGAGCGAAGTTGGCGTGGGCACGACGGTGACCGCCGTCTTCGGGCTTACCCACCTCGACCGTCCGCCTATGGGCGACTTGGCCGGCACGATGGTGCTCACCATCGCCGCACACCCGGAAATCCGCTTCTTGTTCCATTTCCAGCGAACCAAGGACGGCACCGATGCCATCGACTACACCCTCGACACCGACGAGCTCTACGAAGCCCTCGACGGCGTGTCGCTGCAAGAGCCCGAGGTCATGGCCTACCTCAAGGAGATGGTGGAGGAGAACATCCGCTAATCCCCATTCTTCTATACCGAACAGATAAAAACAAAATAACCGGTTCATTATGAGCCGGTTATTTTATTTTACACTCCAATGGATTCGTTTTAAATAGGAAGAAGCCCCCGTGGAGGAGGCCTCTTCCGCACATAACACAACACATGAAAAACAGGTCTCGTCTTGGGGAAAGACTCAAACGACCTGCATATCTCTTACTGATGGTCAGCAAACATCTTTTGAATCACATCAGCGTACTTTTTCGAGATTTTGTTCCGCTTCACTTTAAGTGTCGGGGTCAGCAAACCGTTTTCCTGCGTCCACTCATCTGCCAAAAGTTCGAACTTCATCACATTTTCCGTCTTACTGAGCTCTTTGTTGTATTTATCTATCTCGCTCTTAATCAAACTCTTGACATTGAGGTTGTCTATCATCTCTTTCGGGTGCAAATATATAATTTTTTCTGATTCACACCAATCTTTGATGGCAGAAAAATCGGGGATAATTAACGCTGCCACAAACTTTTGGTTCTCTCCAACCACCACAATCTGGTCTATATACTTGGATTGAGACATCTTTTCCTCGATAATTTGGGGGTTGACATATTTTCCCATGGAGGTCTTAAAGATGTTTTTGAGACGGCCGGTGATGACCAACTGTCCGCGCTCAGTGAAACGGCCCATATCGCCGGTGTGCAGCCAGCCGCTCTCGTCGATGATGGCGTTGGTTTGCTCCTCATTTTTGTAGTAACCCATCATCACGTTATGACCACGACAGATGATCTCGCCCTCTTTGGTGATGGCCACATCGACGCCGCCCAATGGGAAACCGACGGTATTGGCCTCGCGACCGTACTTTTCGCGGCAGGAAACCGCAATCACGGGAGAGGTTTCGGTCATACCGTAGCCTTCAAACACCGGCATACCGATAGCGGAGAAGAAGGAGCAGAGTTGCGGTTTCAAAGATGCAGCACCGGAGACCAGAATATCGAAGTTTTCGGCACCCAGACCCTTACGGATCTTGCTGTAAACCAGCTTGTCGGCCAGTTTATGCAGCATGTTATAGACCGCGCTTCTGTCTTCGGGCTCAATATTATATTGCAAGGCAATCTTGACGGCCCATTCGAAGATAGAACGGGCGGCACCGGTCTTAGCCTTGCCGGAAGCCTCGATCTTTTCGTAGAATTTCTCCAGCACACGCGGCACGGCCGTCATCATCGTCGGGTGCACCTCACGCATAGCTTCTGCGATCGTCGCCAAATTGGAAACGTAATAGACAGTCATGCCCAGATATTGGTACAGCAGCACGATCATGTTCTCGTACGCGTGGCACAAGGGCAGGAAGCTCAAGCCCTTCTTCGACCACGGAGAAGGAATCTGCTTCAGATTGCGAATTTGGGACATAATATTGTGGTGGGAGAGCATCACGCCTTTCGGGGTGCCCGTTGTACCCGATGTGTAGATGATCATGGCGCAGTCGTTCTCGCTGTTGGCAGAACGAGCCATTCTCAGCTTCGTCTCATCGTAGTTCTCACGGCCCAGGGCAATCAGTTGATCAAGGTAAGGATACTCCTTGCGGTCGGCAAAAGTATAGATATCCTTGAGGTTGGGAATGTTGGCGGCCACAGACTGTACCTTGCGCATCACGATTTCTCCCTCCAGCAGCACGAGTTTGGCCTCGCTGTGTTGCAAAATAAACTGATAATCTTCCGCCGTGATGGTAGGATAGATGGGTACGAGGATGGCACCGATCTGCAGCACCGCCATCTGCATAATCGTCCATTCGGGACGGTTGGTGGAGATCACCGCCACCTTGTCGCCCTTCGCGATGCCCTTGGCGAGCAAAGCGCAACTCAGCTCATTGGCTGTCTTAATATATTGTTGCGGAGTATATTCATTCCACTTGTTTTTCCCTATCTTGCCGGACAGGGCGATTTTCTGTTCAGGATGACGCTCGCTATATTGGAGCATGATGTCATAAATGCACTTCATTTCACTCATATTAACAGTTTTGAAATTCGGCGGCAAAAAGACCATTTTTTTCTTAAAAAAACTTAAAAATGTGACATCTGGGATTAAAAATGGGGCATAACAGAAGATTTAGGGATGAAATTTCGCATTGAGGGACGAAATGCGAGACGCGACAAAAAGTAAATTGAAAAAATCGTATCTTTGCCGTGCAATTTTATTATGGATTTTTTAAACAAGAAGATACCGGATTACTACCTTTCCAAGGACAATATCAGAACCTATCTGATATTCCTGTTCTTCTTTTCTCTACTGTTTGTCAATATCTTCACCCCATTCCAAGGGGCATGGTACAACATACAAACCTTCACCCGCGCACAACTCTTCACAGACACGCTGGTCATTGTCAGCAGCGGAATCCTGATTATGACCATCAGCCGAATACTCATGTACAGATACTATAACAAAAGATCTATCAACTACTTACAATATTTCTCGTGGATGGTCGTCGAGGTGTTCTTCATCGCGTTCCTCTATGCGGTGATTGTGCATTACGCCGTCCGTGACACCCGAGACTTCTCCCTTATCTTCACCCGTGCGGTCGCCTTCGTGCCCACAATTCTCGTCATCCCCACCATTATCACCCACCTCTACATGAGCTCCAAATCCAAAGACGAGAAGATTTCCGAATTGGAATCCAAACAAAATCAAATAGTTACAACACCTGAAAAACCGTCTCAAGAAGAAGTGACCATCGATTCCAACGAGTTCTCCGGCGATGAATTCATCCTGGACAACCATCTTACCGCCTCCAGCAATACTGAAGAACCGCAGAAAGAAGAACCCGTAGAAATGGAAAAAACAGTTGCCACGCCAGAACCTGCACCTACTAACAACAAGATAGTCAACTTCTTCGATGAAAAAGACGAGTTGCAGCTCTCCCTGCGGCTGGACCATATCTACTTCATCGAATCCTCAGAAAACTACGTCAATATATACTATAGGAACAAGGAGAACACCGAGCGATACACGTTGCGCAGCTCGCTGAAGAAGCAACAGGAGAAGCTGGAGAAATACGGTTTCATCCGCTGTCACCGCAGCTACCTCGTCAACTTCGACAATATCTTATTATTGCGCAAGGACAAGGACGGCCCCTATCTGGACTTCGGAGTCACCAATCTGCCCCAAATCCCAGTTTCCAAAACGTATTTGGACTCCGTGACGGCGTATTTTATCAACAACAGCGAAGAATAGTTAGGATAGTTAGTAGTTAGCAGTTAGTAGTTTTTCCAAAAAGGGCTGAAAGCCCGACCTATGTTAACATAGGGTGAGGCGAAACCGAGCCCTATGATTCCCAAAACCCAATGCCTATGACGAAATACCAATACATCATCGATTACTTCTCCAAGGCCCAGCCAGATGTGGCCTCCGAGTTGAATTATAGCAGTGCATACGAGCTGTTGGTGGCCACGATGTTGGCGGCGCAATGCACCGACAAGCGCGTCAACATGGTCACGCCGGCGCTCTTTGCCGCCTACCCTACCGTGTCCGATTTGGCGAAAGCCACGGAAGAGGAGGTGCTCGCATACGTAAAATCCGTATCGTACCCGAACAGCAAATCCAAACACCTCGTGCAGATGGCGCAAATGGCCGTCACTAACTTCAATGGGGAGATTCCCTCCACGATGGAGGAGCTCACCCAACTGCCGGGCGTTGGACGCAAAACCGCCAATGTAGTGTTGGCTTTCGCTTTCGACCAAGCCGCCATGCCCGTGGATACGCACGTCTTCCGCGTCGCCCACCGCCTCGGACTCGTTCCCGACTCCGCCAAAACCCCGGATGCCGTCGAGAAAGTACTGGTGAAGAACTTCCCTAAAGAATACATCTCCCGCGCCCATCACTGGCTGCTTCTCCACGGCCGCTACGTCTGCACCGCCCGAAAGCCACATTGCGAAGAGTGCCCGTTGTCTCCAATTTGTCCATCCCCAAAACTACTAACTACTAACTGCTAACTGCTAACTACTAATATGCTCGACGACAAATACTTCATGCGCATCGCCTTACAAGAGGCAGAAGACGCCTACGCAGAGGGAGAGATCCCTGTAGGGGCAGTCGTGGTGCTTGACAATCAGATTATTGCCAAAGGACACAACATGACGGAAACGTTGAAGGACGTGACAGCGCACGCGGAGATGATGGCACTTACCGCCGCTGCCAACGCCTTAGGAGCAAAGTACCTGCAAGACTGCACGTTATACGTAACCTTGGAGCCATGTCTCATGTGCGCGGGCGCCATCGCCCACGCGCAAGTCAAGACCCTCGTATTCGGGGCAGCGGATCCCAAAAAGGGGTATTCAGTCTATCTCAAAGACATATTCCCCTCCAAAGCAGAAATACGCCAAGGGGTGCTGGCCGAAGAGAGTAGCCAACTGCTTAAGAATTTCTTTTTGGAACGCAGATAAAGGCTTCCAATCTTCAATACCCCATTAATTACTGGACACTCTTGGCCAGTTGGAAATAGAGATCGGTGAAAATCAACGAAGAGTTTCCGTTGCGTGTCACATGGTAGGCGGCCTGATTACACAGCTCTACCATTGTGGAAATTTGCTTCAACCGCAACACATTCTGATATTTGGCCAGGATGGATTGCTCCTGGTGGGTCACCTTCAACATTCCCGGATTATGCGAATTCTGCATCAGTATATTCCTCAACATACGCAACATCAGCTGCAAGAACTGCTTCTGGTACTCCCTACCCTTTCCTATCACCTCATTGAAAACCTCCTGTGTCTGCTCGTACTGCACCTTCTCCAACGGTTGCCTCATCGCAAACGCAACAAGGCTGTCAAAGACCGTCTCAAACTGCTGAAGCATAAGGAGTTGTTCTTCGTTATCGGTGGCAATATGGATGGCTTTGTTGTAATTTCCTTCAGAAAGGACCGCTATATCCGTCGCATCTTCTGCGGAAAGATCGGGATAACTCGTTTGCAACATTTGTGCGATTTCCGCATCGGTCAGACGGGGGATTTTCACCAATTGCGTGCGCGACAGAATGGTGTTCAGAATCTTATCCGGCTCTTCCGAAATAAGAATGAACACCGACTTGCTTTCGGGCTCCTCCAACGTTTTCAACAGCTTCGGGGCGGCCAAATGGTACAGCCGATCAACGCACCAGAGGATATAGACCTTGTAGCCGTCTTGGTGCGAGCGCATGTTGTTATGATGCAGAATATCAGAACAATCACGCGTATTGATGGTGGCCTGCTTGTTCTCCCCGTCCAGTTCGCTCAACCAAGACTGGATATCCACGTGGAAGTCGTTTTTCAAGACAAATTCCTTGAATTCCGGGGCTAATTGCGCAGAATCCGGATCCTTCTTCACGGATTTCGTGATACAGTTGGGGAAATAGAGATGCAAATCGGGATGCGAGAGTTTGGCGTACTGCTTGCAAGAGGGACATTCGCCGCAGGAATCGTGTTCGCCGGGGTTCTCACAGCAGAGGTATTGTCCGTACGCGACCGCCAATGCCAGCGCATGACTGCCGGGCTGTGCAAGGAAAAACTGCGCATGGGCCGCACGACCCGAGCGCACCAGATCCACGAGTTTCTGCTTTAGGGCAGCATCCGCCAAAACATCTTTAAATTGCATAGTACCAGTATTTTAGTGTCTGATTTTTTCTAACCAAGAACGGTCGTTCGTATTCTCGTAAGTATCCAGTTTGTAGAAAAGCTCGTCCAAATTCTCCGCATGGATCAGCAGACAGCGGTGGAACGGACGCAAAAAGCCTTCCTCCATGAACTTATCCAACTGTTTGATTAAGAAATCATAGTAACCCATATAGTTATAGATGACGATGGGCTTGCTGTGCATCCCCAACTGCGCGTCGGTGACCATCTCGAAAAGTTCGTCCATGGTACCATAGCTGCCGGGGAATATCACGAATGCATCCGCGCGCTCTTCCAACAGCTGCTTGCGCTCGCTCATCGTCTTTACCAAAATCATTTCGGTGAGATTGGTGGCCAGCACCTCGCCTTGAGTGAAGAAGTCGGGAGCCACGCCAATGACTTTTCCGCCATGGTTAAGGCAGGCATCCGCCGCCGCCCCCATCAATCCGATGGAACCGCCCCCATAGTAAAGGGTCAGCTGCTTCAGAGCACACAATTTACCAAAGCGAGCCGCCTCCTGCGCGTAGGCAGGGTTACTGCCCGTGGATGAACCACAATACAAAGCTAAAGATTGATATTTCATATTACTTCCAAATTCGTTAAGGTGTGATAAAAAATGGAAATGAGCAGGTAACCGAAGATGATCAACGGAAACGCGCCCAGCTTGAAGACAAAGAAGAGAACCAGTCCGACCAGAAGAATGAGATAACGGGCGATATTCATTCCAGTGAGCTTGAAGTTCTTGAATTTCAGGGAGATCATATTGATCGGAGTAACCAAGAGGAAAGCAAAGAAGATGGCGAACACGAGCACCACCCAGTAATTGTTCAGCATGGTGACATGCTCGGATGCAGCGGGAATGAAACCCAGAAAGAGGGCATTCGCCGGCGTGGGCATCCCGATGAAGTTCTCCGTCTGTTTGGTGTCAATGTTGAAGCGCGCCAGACGCACCGCCGAGAGAGCCGGCACGAGGAAAACCAAATAGGAACATAAAAAGACAAAATGGGTCTGTGAGGCTGGTGGCATCTGGAAATAACAGATCGTCAGCCATTTATAGACAATCATCGTCGGAGCGACACCAAAAGAGACCACATCGGAGAGGGAATCGAGCTCCTTGCCGATGGCCGATGTAACCTTCAGAATTCGGGCACTGAGGCCGTCGCAGAAGTCGAAGACGGCGGCGACCACGATCCAGATGGCGGCGAAGGTGAGATTGCCGTTCAGTGAGGCCATCGTGGAGAAACACCCGCAGACCAGGTTGAGACAGGTCAGGGTGTTGGGGATATGCTGTTTGATGTTGATTTTGACCATAGAACTTTGACTATTGACTGTTGATCCTAGGGCTCCGCTTCGCTACGCCCTAGGTTAACACGTGTCGGGCTTTCAGCCCTCTTGGAATAACTGCTAACTGCTAACTGCTAACTACTAACTATTTAAGTACCCAATATCCGGAATTAATCCCTTTCGCGAAGGATTCCGCTTCCGCTTCGGTGTTGAAAACGCCGATGCAGACACGCAGGTTCTTCACGCCGTCCTGCTTGAGGATTTTGGGCGAATACTGATCGAGCTTTTTCTGGCGGATGTGGCGGATGACATCGCTTTCCGACGGGAAACTGCCGGCTATGACATAGTAGTGTCCCTGTTCGAACTGGATGTAGTCGTATTTGCCGTCTGTGGATTGCTTGGCAACCGCCGGGGTATAGGTCATGGGCTTGGGTTCGGGTTCGGAAACTGTCTCCTCGGGCGAATCATTATTTTCCTCTACAGGTTCGGGCTTCGTAATCTCGTCAACGGTGGCGGTGGCATCCGCATTATCATCAGGCGCAACCACCTGCTCCACAGGCTGTTTCCGGTCTTTCCATTGCTGATAATAACCCATCAGCTTGTCCTTGAAGATGTAGCTCAAAACACCCAATACAATGAGAATCAACAGGATAACCCACAACCACGCCAAACCGTGCCGTTTCTTGTGGTCATCCTCCTCTTCATCCTCCTCTTCATCGTCTTCTTCATCGTCCTCATCGTCCTTCATCGCCTCTTCGGGTTCAATCTCCACGACGGGCTCTGGTTCGACCACCGGCTCAGGTTCAACGACATTCATCTTCTCATCGTCCTTCATCGTCACCTCGGGTTCCGGTTCCACGACGGGTTCTGGTTCGGTAACCGGCTCTGGTTCCACGACCGGAATAGACACCACGTGTTTGACATCAATCGGTTCCATTCCCTCAAACTGACTGTTCAACTGCGGGATGATGGCGCTCTCGAAGGTGAGATTTCCCTTCTTGTCGAGCATGAACGTGCCAAAATCCTCGTACGTCACCGACTTGTTGTTCTGCAAGGCAGTCAGCAGTTCGTTGACCCACGCCGTGATCTGCTCGTTAGCCTCCGTAAACAGGCATTGCACGTCGCGACTGATCTGGTTGGCCAGCGCGAAATTGTTCTCCTCGCTATCATTCTGCGAGAAAACAACCTCATTGTAAGGCGGTTGTAAGGTATCGCCTTCCAGTGCGGCGTGTCGCAACCGAATGCGGAACGACCCGAGCCGCTCGATGAAGACGTATTCTTCCTTTTGAAGGGTTTTGAGGATGTAGGGTATCATTTAGTTTAAGGTTTATAGTTTATAGTTTAGGGTTTAGAGGTTTAGGAGCTTAGGAGCTTAGGAGCTTAGAAGGTTAGAAGGTTAGGAGGTTAGATGAGAAGATGAGGATAAGCCAACTGCCAACTGCTAACTACTAACTACTAACTACTAACTTCTCAAGGTCTTCGGGGGTATCGACACCTATCCCTTGGTAGTCGCATTCCAACGCGCGGATGGTGTAGCCGTTTTCGAGCCAGCGGAGCTGTTCGAGTTTCTCACTGTTCTCAAGTTCGGAGGTCGGGAGCTGCACAATCTGCTTCAACACACCGTAACGATAAGCATAGATGCCGATGTGGCGGTAGTAGCTTTTCGGAGGAGTTGCTCCATCACGCAGGTAAGGAATTGGCAGTCGGCTGAAATAGAGCACGTTGCCGTTTTTCGCCTTCACCACCTTGACTACATTCGGGTCGTGCAGTAGCTTGTTGTCATTGAACGGGTTGACCAGCGTGGCAATCTGCACGGAAGGGTCCTCGAAGGAGCTGGCGAGCAAGTGGATCTCCTTCGGGGAAATCAGCGGTTCGTCGCCCTGTATATTGATAACCACGTCGTTATCATTGGGTTGCATCGCCAATGCCGCCTCGCCACAACGGTCGGTGCCGGAGGCGTGGTCGGGGGAGGTCATCGCCACCCTACCGCCAAACCCTCGCACACAGTCCGCGATGCGCTCGTCGTCCGTGGCCACGGCAAGTTCCCGAACCTCAGACGATTGCACACGCTCATATACCCATTGCACCATCGGTTTGCCGTTGATCAGGGCCAACGGTTTGCCAGGGAAACGGGAGGAGGCGTAACGGGCGGGGATGATGCCGAAAACGTTGAAATCTCGCATAATGTTCAATCTTTTCGTTCTCCGTTGTAGAGACGTGCCATGGCGCGTCTCTACAGGCCGGGGTGACGTGTTAATAGCCTTATTTGAATAACCCGTATAATTCGGTATCGATTTTTTCAATGATCACCCCGAAATCCTCGGGACGTTCAGCGAATTTCAATTTGTTGACATCCACCACGAGGAGCTTGCCATCTTGGTAGTGATCTATCCAATCGTTATACAAATTGTTAAGATTCTCCAGATAGGACAGGCTGATGTCGCCCTCGTAGGCGCGTCCGCGCTTGAGAATTTGGGAGATCAGCGTCTCCACGTCCGCCTTGAGGTAGATGAGCAGATCCGGCGGCTGCAGAAACTTCTTCATCAGTTCGAACAGCGAGGCGTAATTCTCAAAATCGCGGGAGGCCATCAGCTCCATCTTGTGGAGGTTGGGCGCGAAAATGTACGCATCCTCATAAATGGTGCGATCTTGGATCACGTCTTTCTTGCGCTGACGGATGTCCAGCACCTGACGGAAGCGACTGTTCAAGAAATAGATTTGGATATTGAACGACCAGCGTTGCATATCCTGATAAAAGCTGGCGAGATAGGGGTTGTCCTCCACGCTCTCGTAGAGGGCCTCCCATCCGTAATGCTTGGCCAGCATCCCTGTTAATGTTGTTTTTCCGGATCCGATATTTCCGGCGACAGCTATATGCATTTCTTAATGGTTATTGGTTATAGGTTATTGAAGGGGTTTTTCGGTACGGGTCGCGTGGAAGAAGAGGTAGCAGCACAATCCCACGAACATCACGATGGCGAGGATGTTGTACATCGGGGTGCCGATGTAGTCTGCCATGAAGGTGGGTTCGACACCGGCGTACTTAAGGATGGCGCTGAGGACACCCATGATGGCACCGCCTGCGAGCAGACCGGAGGCGAGGAGCGTGCCCTTCTCGGCGCGTTGTTTGTTGATGGCCTCATCCGTACTGCGGGTCTTCACCAGCCAAGCCAGGAATCCGCCGACGAGCAACGGCAGGTTGAGTTGCAACGGGATAAACATACCGAGGGAGAAGGCGAGCGCGGGAACACCGATGACATCCAGGAGGATAGCCAGCACAGCACCCACGATATAGAGAATCCACGGAGTGGATCCACCGTACATCATCGGCTCGATGATGGCCGCCATGGCGTTGGCCTGCGGGGCCACGAGGGCATTCTCACCTGTATATCCGTAAGTCTTTGAGAGCAACATGATGACAGCACCGACGGTCAACGCGGAGACGAATGTGCCGACGAACTTGAAGGCTTGCTGTTTGTAGGGCGAAGTGCCGATCCAGTAACCGACTTTCAGGTCGGTGATAAAGCCACCGGCCATGGAGAGCGCGGAACAGACGATGCCGCCCACCACCAATGCGGTGATGATGCCTGTGGCACCGCTCAAACCGACAGAAGCAAGGATGAAGGAGCTGAGAATCAGCGTCATCATCGTCATGCCAGAGACCGGGTTGGTACCCACCGTAGCGATAGCTGTAGCGGCAACCGTCGTGAACAGGAAGGCGAAAAGGAAGACCACTAACAGGGCTACCAGCACCTGCGTGAAATTCATGCTCATACCGCCGAAGAGGAAGAAGAGCACCATCATCACGATGACGGCGAGGAAGCCGAAGAGGATGATCTTCATGGAGAGGTCGCGTTGAGTGCGTAAGACCACATTGGAAGCCGTAGCATTCTTACCAGCCTTCAGCGCGACACCCACGGATTTCTTGATGACGCCCGCCGATTTGATCACGCCGAGGATACCGGCCATGGCAATACCGCCGATGCCGATGTAACGCACATATCCTGAGAAAATTAAGTCAGGGTCGAGAGTACTCATGGCCGTGGCCACACCATCAACCTCAATCATGCCGTAGTGTCCCAACAGCGGGGTCAGCACCCACCAAGAGAGGGCAGAACCGGCACAGATGATAGCGGCGTATTTCAGACCAATCAGGTAGCCGGTGCCCAACAGGATGGACTCGGCGCTCATCTTGAAAACATACTTGTGGTTCATGGCCAGCTGTTCGCCCCAACCCGCCATGCGCGTGGAGATGGTGTCGGCCCAGAAGTGGAAAGTGGTCATCAGGAAGTCGTAAAGACCGCCAACCAAACCGCTGATCAACAGTAATTTGGCTTGATTACCGCCCTTTGCACCCGACACGATAATTTCCGTGGTGGCAGTGGCTTCGGGGAACGGGTACTTGCCGTGCATGTCGGAGACGAAGTATTTGCGGAACGGAATCAGGAACAGGATGCCCAGGAAGCCGCCGAGCAACGACGACATGAAAATCTGGAAGAAATTGACCTGGATTTCCGCGCCTGCCACGGGGTTGGTCTCCTTGATGATGTAGATGGCCGGCAGCGTGAAGATGGCACCTGCCACAATCACGCCGGAACTGGCGCCAATGGATTGGATGATCACATTTTCCGACAACGGACTCTTCCGTTTCGCAATCGTGGAGATACCCACAGCGATGATGGCGATGGGGATGGCCGCCTCGAAGACCTGACCGAATCGCAGACCGGAGTAGGCGGTAGCAGCGGAAAAGATGACCGCCATCAAGATGCCCCAGAAGATGGTCCAGGCGTTGAGTTCGGGATATTGCTTGTCAGACAAAAGGATAGGTTTATACTCTTCGCCCTCCTTGAGCTCCCGATACGCGTTTTCGGGAAGTTTGATTTCGTTTTCGGGTTCTTCAATTGTAGTTTTTTCTTCTTCCATATTGTTAATTTTCAATTATTTGTCATTTACGTCAAATGGATTTCCGGCATAATCGCACCCACAATCCCCCACCCAGCGTTCCATCCAAAAACAATCTGCAAAAATAAAAAAAATACGTTGACCTCGCAAGAAGGAATTTTTGCCAGGACAACGTGGAGAAGAAAAACAACAAAGGGGAGCCACAACGACTCCCCTATAACTACTAACTAATAACTGCTAATTACTAACTGTTAGTACATTCCACCCATTCCAGGGTTCATGCCGCCAGCAGGCATTGCAGGAGTTTCCTCCTTGATTTCGGCGAGCACGCACTCGGTGGTCAGCAGCATACCAGCGATGGAAGCTGCGTTTTCGAGAGCCACACGGGAAACCTTGGTCGGGTCGATGACACCAGCCTCGATCATGTGCTGGTACTCGTCGATGCGGGCGTTGTAACCGTAGTCGCCTTTGCCTTTGGCCACGGCGTTCACGATGACGGAACCTTCCTTACCAGCGTTGGCAGCGATCTGACGCAACGGCTCTTCCAGAGCGCGACGCACGATATCGATACCGATCTGCTGATCTTCGTTCTCGCCCTTCAGACCCTTCATGCCAGCGATGCTGCGGATGTAAGCGACACCACCGCCAGGAATGATACCCTCTTCGATAGCGGCACGAGTAGCGTGCAAAGCGTCGTCGAAGCGGTCTTTCTTCTCCTTCATCTCCACTTCGGAAGCGGCACCCACGTAGATGACTGCCACGCCGCCTGCCATTTTGGCATGGTCTTCTCGATTTGAGATTTGATCATGGCGATACGAGCGTCGATGGCCTTCTTGTCGCCCTTGCCGCTGACGATGGTGGTGTTCTCCTTGTCAACGGTGATCTTTTCAGCCGTACCTAACATCTCCAAGGTAGCATCTTCGAGCTTGTAGCCCTTCTCCTCAGAAATCACGGTACCGCCGGTCAAGATGGCGATGTCTTCCAACATCTCTTTTCTTCTGTCGCCGAAGCCCGGAGCCTTCACGGCCACAATCTTCAGACCGCCACGCAGACGGTTCACGACGAGCGTTGCAAGAGCTTCGCTGTCAACATCTTCGGAGATAATCAGCATGGGACGGCCGGTTTGGACAACCTTCTCCAAAATCGGAAGGAATTCCTTCATGTTGCTGATTTTCTTGTCGTAGATGAGGATGTAAGGAGTGTCATACACAGCTTCCATCTTCTCGGTATCAGTCACGAAGTAAGGAGAGATGTAACCTCTGTCGAACTGCATACCTTCGACGACCTTCACGTAAGTGTCTGTACCTTTGGCCTCTTCGATGGTGATCACACCCTCTTTTTTCACTTTCTGCATAGCCTCGGCAATCACTTTACCTACTGCAGAATCGTTGTTAGCAGAGATAGTAGCGACCTGCTCGATTTTCTCGTGGCTGTCGTTGATCTCCACAGACTGTTTCTTGAGGTTCTCGACGACCGTGGCAACGGCCTTGTCGATACCGCGTTTGAGGTCCATCGGATTGGCGCCGGCGGTCACGTTCTTGAGGCCAGTGTTGAAGATAGCCTGTGCGAGCACGGTAGCGGTGGTGGTACCGTCACCGGCTTGGTCGTTGGTCTTGGAGGCAACCTCCTTCACCATCTGCGCACCCATGTTCTCGATGGGTTCCTGCAATTCGATTTCCTTGGCGACCGTCACACCGTCCTTGGTGATTTGCGGTGCACCGAACTTCTTGTCGATGATGACGTTACGGCCTTTCGGTCCCAGTGTTACTTTTACGGCGTTAGCTAATGCGTCAACACCTTTTTTCAGACCCTCGCGGGCTTCCCAGTTATATTTAATGTCTTTTGCCATTTTTGTTTTATTTTTTGTTTGTTCGTTTGTTTTGATGTTCCTAGGGTTCACTGCGTTCACCCTAGGTTGACTCGTGTCGGACTTGCAGCCCTCTTGGAATCCTAGGGCTCGACTTCGTCTCACCCTAGGTTAGCATAGGTCGGGCTTTCAGCCCTTTTTGGAATGTTATTCCGACAACTGCTAACTACTAATTGCTAACTACTAACTATTTGCAGATCGCGTAGATGTCGCTCTCCTTCATGATGAGGTACGTTTCGCCGTCGAGTTGGATTTCGGTGCCGGAGTATTTGCCATAGAGCACAGTGTCCTTGACTTTGACAGTCATGGGTTCGTCCTTTTTGCCGGGACCGACAGCGATGACGGTGCCTTGTTGGGGTTTTTCCTTGGCGGTGTCGGGGATGATGATGCCGCCGGCGGTTTTCTGTTCAGCTTCTGCAGGTTTCACTAAAACTCTGTCTGCTAAAGGTTTAATACTTTTCATATCGTTTTATTTTAAGTTTGAATTTTCGTTGACGGCGGGGGATAATGCAAATTCCGTGCCAAAGGCGATGAAGGACGATGAATGCACGATGAAAGTACGATGAAAGGCGATGAAATACGATGAAGGGCGATGAAATACGATGAAGGGCGATGAAGGATGATGAATGTTCGATGAAGAGCTCTGACAATTTGTCATTATTTGGAGGGTTGGCGTGTCATTAACTGTTTTCTTTTTTTACGGTTTAATGCGATGAGCATTTGTTTAATTCTGTCAATAAGCGTTTTACATTCTGACAATTGTTGTTCATCAATATAATTCAAGTCAAATGCTAAAATCAGTTGACAATAGACTTCCATTAGTGAGCCAAATGAGATTTCTATGAAACGAATTTGTTCTTGAATCGAAAATCGATAATTTCCTTCTACAATATTTGAAGAGACAGAAACCGAAGCTCGTCTCAACTGATCTCCTAATCCATATTTTTCAAATGAGGGAAATGAATTTTGTATCCGATAAATCATCAGAACCAATTGTCTCGACTCTTTCCAAACATCCAAGTTTTCAAATGAATAAGTTTCCATAATTCAAAATATTTTGTTATTAATTTCAAAATGCAAATATAATCAACTTTGACGTCAATTACAATCATCATCGTCTTATTTATAAACCAATCTTTGTTCATCACTTTCATCGTTTTATTCATCGTTTCATTCATCGTTTTATTCATCGTTTTATTCATCGTTTTATTCATCGTTTTATTCATCGTTTTATTCATCGTTTTATTCATCGTTTTATTCATCGTTTCATTCATCGTTTCATTCATCGTTTCATTCATCGTTTCATTCATCGTTTCTTTCATCGTTTCATTCATCGTTTTATTCATCGTTTCATTCATCGTTTCATTCATCGTTTCATTCATCGTCCCTTCATCGCCCCTTCATCGAAAAAAAATTAGTACTTTTGCCGCCGAAATTAACGTTTCCAGAAAAAATGATCGTCATCCTATACCTTTTCATCGTCCCCCTCCTAGTCGTTCTCGCTGCCAGGAAGTGGCCCATTATCGAGAAGATTTCGCCGATGGTCGTCCTTTACATTATCGGACTGATTGTCGGCAACGTTGGTATCATGGGAGAGAAGTCACTGAGTATCTGCACCAACGTGTCGAATGTGGTGGTGCTGATCTCCATCCCGCTGATGCTGCTGGGCTGCGATTTCCGGAACTGGTCGGCGAAAACGGTGCTCAAGACCTTTCTCGTCGGACTTTTCAGCATCCTGATTGTGACCGTGGCAGGATTCTTCATCTTCCGCGGACAGGCGGTTAACGCGGAGCTGTCCACCGAGGACTTTGCACGGGTGAGTGCAGCCATGACGGGCATCTACACGGGCGGCATCCCTAACTTCGCGCCCGTTTCCAAAGCCGTGAACCTGCCGCAGCATCTCTTCCTGATGGTCTCCGGCTATGACCTTGTGGTCACCGGCCTATATCTGATTTTCATCGTGTTCGCGGGAAGAAGCATCGTGCGATGGTGCTTCCCTGCAAAGGAGCAGCCCCCCACCCTCTCTAACGAAGCCGAAGCAACCACCGAAACGGAAACTGCCACCGATTCAAAGCCATTCTGGCAGAAGGTCGGGAACCGTGCCGCCGGCATCGGGGTTGCCGTCGTACTGGTAGCTGCCTCCTACGGACTGTCTCTGGTCCTCCCGCTTGAGAACACCACGGCGGTCATCATCATCACCCTCACCACCCTCTCCATCCTGCTCTCCTTCTGGAAACCCGTCAAACGGCTAGAAGGCACCTTCGACGTGGGCCTCTACTTCGTCTATGTCTTCTGTCTGGCCGTCGCCACGATGGTGAACATCCACGACCTCGAATTCTCGAAGTACCTCTTCATATTATATTATATAGCCTTCGCGGTGTTCGGCTCGCTGGTGCTGCAGATCCTGTTCGCCCGCCTCTTCAAGATCGACGGCGACATGACGCTGGCAGCTTCCATCGCACTCATCAACTCGCCGCCGTTCGTGCCGATGGTTTCCGCCGTTCTGCACAACAAAGACATTATTCTTCCCGGAATTGCCATCGGATTGCTCGGCTACGCTGTCGGGAACTACTTAGGAATCGGGATTTTCATGCTCTTATCCGCCATATAATCATCTGTAAACCAAACCTATACAACTCATTTTCTCGAAACAAACATTTTTTTCGAGAAAAACGGTCCGACTATCAAAAAAAAGTGTATTTTTGCACCCGATTTCAGACAAACGATCTGTTAGCTCAGTTGGTTTAGAGCGCTTGCTTGACAGGCAAGAGGTCACTGGTTCAAATCCAGTACAGATCACCAAGTTAGAAGAGAGGCTACACGATAAAGTGTGGCCTTTTTTTGTTGCGATGAAAAACGATGAAATGACGATGAAAAACGATGAAAACAAAGATGAATAATTATCGTTTAATGTTGCGGGCGTTGAGGGCGGCGCGGTAGCGGGCGGCGTTGCGGGCGTGCTCATCGGCGCTGGCCGTGAAGTTGTGGTAGCCCGAAAAGTCCTCTTTGGCACACATATAGAGGTAGTTATGATGCCGGTAGTGCAGCACAGAGTCCATTGTGGAAGCCTCGGGGATGCGGATCGGTCCGGGAGGCAATCCCTTGTACTTGTAGGTGTTATACGGTGAATCGACCTGCAAGTCAGCGTTCAGGATGCGCTTGCGGGCAAAGTCGCCGAGGGCAAACTTCACCGTCGGGTCCGACTGCAGCAGCATGCCCTTGTTCAGCCGGTTCATGTAAAGTCCGGCGATGATGGCCTTTTCCGACGGCCTCATGTTCTCCTCCTCCACAATCGAGGCGAGGGTGGCCACCTGCACGGGTGTCAGCCCAATTTCCTCGGCAGTGTTTTTCCGGTTATCCGTCCAGAACTGCCGGTAATACTCACTCATCCGATTCAGAAAATCCTCTGCCGTAATGTCGTAGTAAATCTCGTACGTATTGGGGATAAACAGGCAAACGGCTGTCGTGTCTGACAAACCGAACTGCTGCATGTAATTTCGGTCTTTAAGCAGTATGGAAAGTTCCTCCGGCTCGAAGAAGAACTTGTGGCCCACCTTCTCGACAAACTGGTCCACTGTTCGGGTGTTATTGAAGGTGAACTTCACAGGATAATGCTGGCCTCTTCGCAGCAGTCGCACCAGATCGAGATTCGTCTTGCAACCGGAAATGTCGTATTTACCGATACGTATCGTCTTGTATTTCAATGCCTCCGCCGTCTTCCTAAAGGATTCTTCGGACTTCAGCACCTCGTATTTGCGCAGCGTGTCCATCACCTGCTCGAAATCCGCGCCCGGCGGCACGATTACAGTCACCTCTCGGTTTTTCACATTCTCCGCGAAAAACGTTTTATAAAACAACAGACACGCAATGCCCGCCAACACGCAGACACCCAATATTATGGTTATAATGATGTTTTTTTTATTCATCGTTTTTCATCGTCCATTCATCGTTTTTCATCGTCCATTCATCGTTTTTCATCGTCCATTCATCGTTTTTCATCGCCGGTTCATCGTTTCACACGCGGACAATGACTCGTAATTGGTGCGTATAACGTTGCACCTCCTCGTTGAAGATGCCGGTTTCGTCGATTTTGTCGATGCGGACGCGGCCGCTGGCGTGGATGAGGGTGCCGTCGCCGAGCATCATGCCGACGTGGACCACCCTGCCGTCTTCGTTCTGGAAGAAGGCCAGGTCGCCGACACGCGCCTCGTGGACGAAGTCGAGGGGCTCACCGCAGAGCACCTGCTGGGAGGCGTCACGGGGCAGTTGCACTCCGACCAACGAGTAAAGAAGCTGCACGAAGCCGGAACAGTCGATGCCGAGCGGGGTTCGGCCACCCCAGAGGTACGGGGCGCCAAGCAGCGAAAGAGCGGTTTTGCGGAGCAATTCCATACGTTGCACGCGAGAAATGTCGGGCACGCCATCTGCCGGCCACCAACTCTCTGCATTCGGCATCGGGAAACGCTCCTTGAACGGATTCTTGTCCGGATCCGTAACCATCAGCGCCCCCATTGTCAACACATTGGGGACACGCGCCCCCGACATGGCAAACGGAACACTCAATCTTAACTTATCCGCTTTCAAGTAGTTGTCAAACACCTCATCCGACACCCCGAAGTACTGTTTCCGCTGGATCCAGCCTCCGTAGCTGTCGTGATGGGTCTCCACATGAATCCACTCGTCCGTGGTCTCCAACACCCGATAGGTCTCCCCGAACAGCAGCTGGCTCACCATTTCGGAACAGTGCGATGCCTCCGCCCGCATGGGGATGACCGTCAAATGACAAATTCCTGTGTTCATAATGGTTAACGGTTAATGGTTGGGAGGTTACAAGGTTACAAGATTAGGAGGTCAATAGTCAACAGTCAATAGTCTTAGAACGGCAGGTCGTCTGCGCCGCCTTCATCGGTGAAAGTTTCCTGCGGGATGTTCGGCAGGTTGCCCATATCGGGTTGGGGTTGGGCATAGACGGGTTGCTGCACGGGTTGTTGCGGACCCTGTGCATATCCTTGGGGTTGAGGCGGATAGGCGGGTTGCTGCGGTTGAGCATATACTTGCTGTTGCGGATAGCCTTGCGGCGGGTACATCGGCTGCTGAGGCTGGGCATAACCTTGCGGCTGACCATAACCGGGCTGCTGCGGAGCATAGCCGGGAGCGGGAGCCGGAGCACCGGCAACAGCAGCGGGCGTGGCGGCATCCACACGCCAAGCCTTCACGTCGGTGTACCAACGACCGTTATATTCACGCGACTCCAAATCGAAGGAGACGGTAATGAGACTGCCTATCTGGAACTGGTCCAACGCTTTGGCGCGGTCGCCCCACAAGTTGGCACAGACCTTCTTGGGGTACTGTTCCACCGTTTCAATCACAAATTCCGCTTTTGACCAGTTGTTACCTGAAGTGCTGACACCCGATTGCACGGGCAGCTTTTGAATCAATTTTCCTGTAATTTCCATTTTATTCGTTATTTATTTTTTTCTTCTTTCTTGTTGTTCCTTTTTTCTTTCACAAATAGAGATCTAAGGTATCTCGAAGGGTTGTCCTTCACATCATTGACCAAATTATCCAGACTCTCAATGGTTTTGCTGAGACTCTTATACAGCGAGTCGTTCTGCATGAGCTGTCCGACGGTGCCTTGTCCCTTTTGTACGCCGTTGACAAGTGCATTGACGTTGTCCACCGTATTCTGCGCATCGTTAACGAGTGCGCGAATATTAGCCTGCGCAAGCGAGTCGGTGATATTGTCTAGATTGCTGACAATGGCGTCGATTTTGGGACTGGCCTCGCTGAGGGTCTTGGTGAGGGTCTGGAGCTGGGTCATCACGTTGCTGACCTTGCCACCGTTCTGGGCCATCATCGCAGAAAGATCGCGGGTGGTATGTTCCAGATTCTCAAGCGTATTCTTGATCATCATACCGCCGTTGATGGAATCCTCCGTCCGGAAGGCCAGTTTGAGGTTCTGTCCGATGGTATCCACCGATGCCACAACACTTTGCAACTGGGTAACGAGGTCGCCCACACCGTCCAGCATTCCACCAGCGACATAACAGCCGAGAGTATCGCCTCCATGAGCGATTGCCGTCGAAGTTCCCAGATGGAGGTTCACGATCATGCCGCCCAACACATCCTTCTGCATCACCTCGAAACGGGAGTCCTTGGGGATGTCCAGCTTTTCGGTCACGAGAATCTCGGCGCAGATACGCACGGGATTGCTGCTCAGCAGCTCAATATCCGTCACTTTGCCGATGGGATAGCCGTTGAGCGCCACCACGGTGCTCTCGTGCAGGGCGCCGATATCTTCAAAGACAGCGTAGTAGTAATGCTTTTTGCTAAAGATATTGATCCCTTTCAGAAACAGGGATCCCAAATAGAAAATCAGCACAGCAGCGATGCAAAACAGCGCAACTTTGATACTTTTGATATCTTTTGCAGAGCTTGACGGTGTATTATTCTTTTTCATCCGATACTAATCACTTCAACCCGCAAAAGTATGATTTTTTTCGATAGTCGCAACCCTGTAATTGACAAAAAAACATTAACAATTGTTGTTAAGCCGATTAGAAGCTTAGAAGCTTAGAAGTTTAGAAGCTTAGAAGTTTAGAAGCTTAGAAGCTTAAAAGGTTAAAGGTCAATAGTCCATGGTTAAAAAATCATTTCACCAATTTCACGGCTTCGGAGACGGGGATTTTCTCTTCTCCCTTGAAGGCGATGATGAAGGCGTCAGGGTAATACTTTTTCACCTCTTCCAGCACTTTTTTGGCGGAGGCGAGGTCGCGTTCGTTGCCAGCCGTGTATTTCCACAAACTGCCTTCGTAGTAGCGATTTACATTCGGAAAATTCTTGAAACGTTTGTCAGTGAGGGCGATTTTTTCAGGCAAGGCCATAAATTGCACCATGAAACGGACACCATTGGGATCCACGACCGCGTTCGCTATTGCGGCCGCCTCATCACCTTCTTTCTTATCAGATTGACTATCAATATGATTATCATTGCTGTTATCATGATTTATCTGGGTTTGGGGGTTATCTTTTTCTTTCTGCTTGTCGTTGTTTTTGTAGTCCGTTTCCTTACTCTTTTCCTGTTTAACGTCGGAAACGCTCACTTTATTGCCTGTCACCTGCGTATAATAGGAGGAAAATGCGCGGAAGATGGCGTTCGACACATCATCGCGGTTGGCGTCCTGACCGAGATATTTCTCATCATCGGCATTGGACAGGAAGCCCATCTCGATGAGGATACTGGGCATGGAGACCTTGTAGAGCACCCAGAATCCGGCCTGTTTCACGCCACGATCGAGCAGGTGGGTGGTACCGATAAGGTTTTTCTGCACCTTGTCGGCCAGCAGGATGGAGTTGTTGAGATAGGCGGAGGAGTAGAGGGAGAACATGATGGCCGCTTCGGGGGAGTTAGGGTTGAAACCGTCATAATTGGCTTTGTAGTCGGCCTCCTTGAGCATGGCTGAGTTCTCGGCGCGGGCCACGGCCTGGTTGGCCTCACTCTTGTGCAGACCCATCACAAAGGTTTCGATGCCGTGGGCGGAATGGTTGTCGTTGGCGTTGCAGTGGAAGGAGATGAACAGGTCGGCGTGGTTGTCGTTGGCAATCTGTGCGCGGCGATAGAGTTCCACGAACACGTCCGTTTTTCTTGTATATATCACCTTGACATTCGGGCAGTTATCCGAAATCAGCTTGCCGGTGCGCAGAGCGACATCCAACACAACATCCTTCTCCCTAAGCTTGGATCCGATGCAGCCGGGGTCCTTCCCGCCATGCCCCGCATCAATCACCACCTTGAAGGTTTTGCCGTCCTTCTGGGCAGTTACGGGCACCGCCAAAAAAATTATGAACAAATATACTAAGAAAAATAATTTCGAGTTCATTCCTTTTCGAATTTTTTGATTATTTTTGCCGCTTTTTCGGTGCAAAAGTAAAACTATTGACTAAAAAAATTACAGGTTGATTAAAAAATTATACACATTGAATTTTTCATATTTCATGAAGCTACTTATAGCTTTCATATTCAGTGTGTTATGCCTGTATTCATCGGCACAGAACCCCCGTTCGCGACGTCCCCGACACATTCCCTCCGACAGCACTGTACTCAGCACCCCCAACCCCGTTTTTGCGGACAGCACCGCCAATTTTTCCCAATCTCCGAAGGTCATTTCCGAAAACGCCATCACCTCGGTGGTGGACTACAGTGCACGGGACTCGGTGGTCAACGACCTGCAGCGGCGGATCACCATCCTTTTCGGGGACGCGATGGTGAGATACGAGGACATGGAGCTCCGCGCCGACTACATTGAGATCGACTTCGAGCATAACGAGCTCTACGCCTGCGGTGTGGCCGACACTAATGGCAACATGTACGGCTATCCTGTCTTTTCACAGGGGAGCGAAAACTACTACGCCCACGAAATCAAGTACAACTTCACCACCAAGAAGGGCAAGATCACCCATGTGATCACCACGCAGGACGACGGTTTCATTCACGGCGAGCAGGTGAAGAAGATGGGCGACAACGTGGCCTACATCAAGGACGGAAAATACACAACCTGCGAGCTGGACCACCCCCACTTCGAAATCGCATTCTCCAAGGCCAAGGTCATCCAGCACGACAAGATCCTCATCGGTCCGGCCTATCTGAGCTTCACGGGCGTGCCCACGCCGCTGGCCCTGCCCTTCGGATTCTTCCCGCTGGACGCGCAGCACAAGTCGGGACTGGTGATGCCCTCGTTCGGCCAATCCGGCACCCAAGGTTTCTACCTTAACGACCTCGGTTTCTACTTCGCCATCAACGACAACATCGACCTGCTGCTCTCCGCTGACATCTACACGCGCGGCAGCTGGGCGATAAAGGCCAAGTCGAACTACGTGTTCCGCTACCTCTGCTCCGGCAACCTCGAGCTGGCCTACGCGCGCACGCTCACTGGCGACCGCATCGACACGGCGAATTTCAAGAAGAGCAACAACTACAAGATTTACTGGGACCACAAGCAGGACAACAAGTCGCACCCGCGCACCCGCTTCACCGCGCACATCGACGTGCAGAGCTCCAACTACGCCAAAAGCGTCATGACCCCGGCCGAAGATTACCTGTCCAACCAGTTCACCTCCACGGTCAGCCTCTCCACTTCTGCTGCCGACTTTTTCTTCTTGGATGCCACCGTCTCCTACTCGCAGAACACGAGCACCCATACCGTCAACCTGAAGTTGCCCAACATCAACATGTCTGTGGCGCAGTTTTACCCTTTCCGCAAGAAAAACAAGTCCGGCAAGCTGAAATGGTACGACAACATCGCCTTGAAATGGACCTCACAGCTCATCGGTCAGGTAAACACGATGGATACGTTGTTCTTCCAACCGATTACGTGGCAGCACTTTGAGACCGGCATGATGCACACTATTCCGCTAACCATCCCCATCAAAATTGCAAAAACTATCAACTGGAACACCTCGATCACGCTCACCGAAAAATGGTATCTGCAGCACTACACACGCCATTTGGAATGGGACACGGCGGTTTCGGAAACTCCGGTGCTAGTACAAGACTTCAATAGGAAGTTCGGAGCCGTGCACGACTTGAACATCTCCTCCAACCTGACCACCAAGGTCTATGTGATGTACGTTTTCAAGAAGGGCGGGCTGAACGCCATCCGGCACATCATCACCCCGACGCTGAATTTCACCTTCCAGCCGAAGCTCAACGGCCGCAACACGGGTCAGTACGTCAACCCGATGACTGGCGAGATTGTGGAGTACGACTACTACGATAACTCCATCTTCGGCAGCGGTGTCAACAGGATGAGCGCCCGGGCGCAACTCACCTTCGGCAACAACTTGGAAATCAAGGTCAGATCTCGGAAAGACACCATCACGGGACTGAAGAAAGTGCCCCTTATCGACAACTTCAACATCAGCATGTACTATGATTTCGCTGCCGACTCCATGCGGTGGTCCACGCTAACCATGTCTGGCCGCAGCACGCTCTTCAAACAGCTCTACCTCACCTACAGCTTCATCTTCGACCCCTACAGCATCAACGAGGAGGGCCGCCGCGTAAACGTCACCGAATGGGACGCCAACCACCGATTGCTGCGTTTCTCCTCCGGAACATACAGTGTATCAATTAATTATCGAATAGATCAAAACACGTTCAAATCCAAGGATCCGGAGCGGCAGAAGAACCGTCTGCCGTGGTCGCTGACCTTCAACTACTCTTTCACATACGGCATCAACGACAACCTCGACTACTACCGTATGATTTATTGGGGACAAGATTTGAAGCCCTACAAGAATAACATGGTGCACACCATCAACGTGACCGGCGACATCAACATCACGAAAAAATGGCGGGTGGGATTCACCACCGGCTACGACTTTGTGCAGAAAGCCTTATCATACACATCCATAGACATTTACCGTGACATGCACTGTTGGGAGATGAGTTTCAACTGGGTTCCCATGGGCTACCGTAAAGGCTGGAAGTTCACTATCAACGTGAAGTCTTCCGCCCTCCGCGACGTGCTGAAGCTGAATCTGCACAACGACTTCCGGAACTACATGTAATCAGTTAGTAGTTAGTAGTTAGCAGTTAGCAGTTAGTTGGCTGTTGCCAGAACTAGTGCGGTGCGGGAGGGGAGATAGAGCAGGAGGCGCGATTTACCCTGATATGGGGAGGTGTGATAGGTCATCGTGGTGTCAACATTCCCAAAACCGCAATATTCAGGGTCATCACTGCTGAGAACAATCTGATAATCACCTGGTTTACAATAGATGGTATAGTCCGAAAACGACTTCGTGGGATGGAAGTTGAAGACCACGATGCAGCCGTTGCGCTCGAAGGCCAGCACTTTGTCGCCATCGTTCTCGCAAAGCACCTTCGGCAGCGTATCTAACAGGCCATAGCGGGTCACGCAATGCACCATATCACGATCAAAACGATTCAATCCACTGTATTTCAGCATATTGTCATCGGCCAGATTCCATTGACGGCGGGCATGGTGGCACGACCAGCCGTTGCCCTCTCGCGGGAAGTCAATCCACTCAGGATGGCCGAATTCGTTGCCCATGAAGTTCAGATAGCCGCCGGAGCAGAGCGTCAAGGTCACCAGACGAATGAGCTTGTGCAACGCCACTCCCCTATCAACCGTCATATCCGGTGTCAGCACCGACATGGAATCGTACATTTTCCTGTCAATCATTCGGAAGATCATCGTTTTGTCACCCACCAGTGCCTGATCGTGGCATTCGGCATAGCTAATCGTCTGTTCTTCAGGACGTTTATCCGTCATCTTGAAGTAAATCTCTCCCACGTTCCAATCGTCGTCGGACTTGGTTTTGAGGGTTTTAACCCAGTAGTCAGCGATACCCATTGACATTCGGTAGTCGAAACCGATGCCGCCCTGTTCCACGGGGAAGGCCATGCCGGGCATCCCGCTCACATCTTCGGCAATGGTCATCACATCGGGACGTATCTCCCGCGCTAATTTGTTGGCCAACGTGAGGTAGGTAATCGCATCCTCGTCCACATTTTCGTTAAAGTATTGGGCATATTCCAAAAAATCAACGCCCAAACCGTGGTCGAAATAGCACATACTGGTCACGCCGTCGAAACGGAAGCCGTCGAAATGGAACTTTTCCAACCAATATTTAAGGTTGGAAAGCAAAAAATGCACCGTTTCGGGCTTTCCATAGTCGAAACAGCGGGAATCCCACACCTTGTGGTGGCCTTTTTCGCCATGATGCGTATAGAGGTGGTCGCTGCCGTCGAAACAACCGATGCCCTCCTTCTCGTTTTTCACTGCGTGGGAGTGGATAATGTCGAGAATCACGGAGATGCCCATTCCGTGGGCAGTGTCGATGAGGGCCATCAGCTCCTCGGGCGTGCCAAAGCGAAACGATGGTGCGAAGAAGTTGGAGACCTGATAGCCGAACGAGCCGTAATAAGGGTGCTCTTGGATGGCCATCAGCTGTATCGTATTGTATCCCAAGGCTTTAATTCGGGGCAACACCGTCTCTTGAAACTCATGATAAGAGGAAATCTTAGCCTCCTGAGATGACATGCCGATGTGCGCCTCGTAGATGAGCGGATGGGATGGTTTCTGGGGCTGTGGACTCTTCCAATCGTAAGGTTCTGTTTCCCAGACTTGTGCACAAAAGACCTTTGTCGAATCGTCCTGCACGACCCGTTGGGTGTAGGCGGGAATTCGCTCGTCGGCTCCGAACGGCCATACCATCCAAAGTTTGTAAAGCATCTCGTTCTTCAGGACGAAATCCGGCAGTTCAATCTCCCAATCCCCGTTGCCGATAGGTTTCAGCGCGAACTCCGGCAGGATTTTCCACTTGGAGAAATCGCCATAGAGGTAGATGGCGGTGGCGTTCGGCGCCTTCTCCCGAAAGACCCAGCCGGTTTCCGTCTTGTGCAGACCGTAGTACAGATGTCCATTGGCGATTTCCGACAAGTCCGATTTACCGTCGGTGAGCTGCAATTCGCGGAGCACGGCTCGTTCCTGTCGCTTCTGCAACGCCTCCTGGTAGGGTTTCAGCCAGGGGTCTTTCTTGACTAAGGGAGATTTGCGTAACATGTTTCTATCGAAAATTAAGCATTTTTAACTTGGTTCAAGGCGGCAAAGGTCGGTTTTGATGCCTTGACTGTCCGTTCGAAGGCCATACCCACTGCACGAGCCCCCTCGCCGTCGGTATCCTTACGGTCACCAATCATCAGACAATCAGACGGTTTCACGTTCAATTCGCGACATATTTTTCCGAACGATTCCTTGCAGGGTTTCAGTCCGCCCAGAGCAGGTGCTTCAAACAGGTAGTCCGCCCAAGAAAGTCGGAATCCGATGGCTTCCAGTTTCTTACGCACGGAGCCGTAATCGGAAAAGACCACCACCTTCAAACCACGGGCACGCAAGGCAGGCATCACGGTCTCCACCCATGAGGCGACCCGAAAATGTTGGCGCAATACGGACACCATATCGGGCATATACTGCTCAAAATACCACCGACGGGCATGTTCAGGCTTGTCAAAGCGGGCGAAAAAAGCCTCGTAGAAGGCGTCTTCGCTTTCGAAGTGCTGTCCGCGCAGTTCCTTGCGCACCTCGCGCTCGCGTTTCAGCAGCGAAAGCGTGCCGCGCCGCATCTGCAACCATACGAGCCGCATGGCAAGTCCGGATTTGTTGTAAAGGGTTCCGTCGAGATCGAATATAATGGCCTTCATTGTAGAGGAGATTGATTATTGAAGCGGCAAAGATACAAAAAATGACCATTGACTGTTGACCCTTGGCCATTGAGTGTTGAAAAAAGAGACCAGAATTAAAAAAAGAGACGCCACTAGGTGACATCTCTTTTATCGTGTGGGACGTACTGGACTCGAACCAGTGACCTCTGCCGTGTGAAGGCAGCGCTCTGAACCGACTGGGCTAACGTCCCGTAGAATTCGGCGGCAAAAATACACTTTTTTTGAATATTTACAACACCTGACGTTTATTTTTTAGATTTTCAGCAAGAAGCTGAAAGCCAGTATTTTAGAAACACTTTTACTTGAACGAGATATCGCGGACCTCCACTAGGCGTCGAAAATCCGCAGCGGGAACAATCTGATAGACGCGTTTCTCGTTTTGCAGATAGTAGTGACCGTTGAAATGGATGATTTGGGGATCCAAATTTTTCAACCCCTTAATTTTCAGTACGTTATTATCAAATTGATAGACAATCTTGTTATGGATGGGCGTGCTCCAGAACTGAACCTCCATGAACTTCGGGGCATTGTCAGGTGCGGAGATGGGGTTCTTACCCGCATCAAAGTAGAGTACCGGCACTTCCTGTTTGAAGATCACCCGCTCTGACGCAACGCTCTCATTCTCAGCATCTTTATACATCGGATAATCCTCATCGTCCAGCATGTAGTCCATGGAACCATCATCAACATAGAGCGAATCATTCATCAGAGAATCAACACCCTGTCCTGACTTGTTCACGCCAGACTCCGGTTCATACTTGTGGACAATATATTTATATATAGTATCGGTAGAGCCCGCAGACGGCGGTAGGGGCTGTTGCGTTTCCCGCTGCTGTTGGCGCAGGTTGAGTTTGCTCACCAAAACAGCAGTGACGGCGACACCCACCAGTAGCCCGATAATGACACCGAGCAACAGGATAAGTCCCTTCTTTGTAGCCAGATTAGACTGATTTTCCATTGTTTATTCCGATACTGAATCGACTGGCAAAAATACAAATTTTGCAATAATCAAATACAGAAAAATTTACAACTTGTAATATTCCTGATATTTACGTATAAAACGCCAATACTCAGAAGTCTCGATACGTTCGCAGAGGGCTGCATAGTGCTGTTCGTAGTAATGGCGCATCTGCTTGGTCACCTTCCTATCGACTTCGCTATCACTCTCAGCCTCAACACTTTCATAGGGACGAACACGCTCCTGGATTTCCATGCAGACCTCGCCTCTGCGAAACATGAGCTCCTTCTTCGGGAGGACGTGTCCCGTGCCATGCAGGAACACCGGCAGAATATCGGCTTCCAACTCGCGGGCCAGCGTGAAAGCGCCTCGGTGGAAGCGTAGGATGTCGCAGTTCGGTGAGCGTGTGCCCTCCGGGAAAATGCAAATCGAATACCCACGCTCGTAGAGGTCGCGCAGACGTGGAAGATTTTGTTCCATGCCGTCGCTCGCTGGGATGAACTCAGCCTTGCGGATCACCAAACCGTAAAAAACGTTATTCCAGACCCAATCGTTCGTCAAAAAGACAATTTTCGGAGTGAGCGCCAACATGCAGAGCAAATCCATGTGGCTCTGATGGTTGGCGACTATTACTGCGGGCTTCTCAAAGGTCTCATCCACAGGGTTTTCTATCTTAAAACCAATAAACGGGAGATGGTTCACAAAAAAGACCGCCATTTTGTGCAACATCGTATGGAAACGCAATTTTTTCGTCTCCGTAGTCTTGCCAAACAGGAAATAAACAGCGGTAAATGGAATCAGGAATAGGAACAGCAAAAGGAAGCAAAAACCAATGAACAACGAGTAAACCAGACGTTTGAGCGTCACCGGTGTCTCTCGAAATTCACCGTGCTTCTTGGTAAGCAGGTCGAAGATGACGGGCGGCAGGAAGGAGGCCATCATCACGACAGTAGCCATGCCAATGATGGTGACCAGCGCAAGCGAGCGGAGAGCGGGGTGCTTTGCCACCACCAGACAGCCGATGCCTGCGAACATGATGAGCGCGGAGATGACCACGCTATGCTTGTAGGAGGCCAGTCTGGGTTTTCCGGTTTTGTACTCGTAGAGCAGTCCCTCCGTGATGAAAATCGTGTAATCGTCGCCCTGACCGAAGATAAAGGTGGCCAAAATGATATTGACGATATTAAATTGTATGCCAGTAAGATACATCAGTCCTAAAATCCAGATCCAGCTGATGGCCAGCGGCAGGAAGGCCAGGATGGCCAATTCTATGCGACGGAAGGAAATCAGGAGGAAGACGAACACCACGATGCTGCAAACCAGTCCGATATAGTTGAACGAGCTGCGCAGCATCTCCACCAACTGCCGACCCACATCGCCGCCGGAGAAGACAAAAGCGGAGGCATCCTTGCCGTCCACCAGCTGATGCACGGCGGTTTGGTCGTCCGTGTTCACGTAACTCACGATGCGGTAGCCACCGTCGTATGGGTAAATGTACTTCCCCGTGAAGGGTTCGATAATATCATCAAAATCCTCTATATCAGCCACCTCCCATTGTTTGGAAACCATTTCCAAGAAGGGTTGGAAGGCATCATCGGAGAAGCCGCAGACGGCGGCCTCGCGGGAGAGCTCGCGCAGGAGTTCCTTGCGTGAATCGTCCTGCCAGAAGGCGTTCCAACGGTCGGCGGCGGCCTTCTGTCGCTGTTGGGAGGGCAACATCTCCCCCACCCCGCTCACGGAGGTCACCGCCCCGCTGCCACGCAGTTTCGACAGCAGCGCATCATGACGGTCCACGACCTCCTGCAGGGTCTTCCCTTCCGCCACAGCGTACATCATGTCGGAGGCCTGCAACTGCGACAGCACTTGCAGATTTTCCCGTTGCGTGGGGGTCATGTAGTTGATATGGGAAAGATCCCCGTCGAAGGTGGTCTTCTTCGAATAATAGCCTAATATAATGGTGATTACCAGTCCGACAAGCAGAATCCACGGACGGGCTTTGCTGCGCGAGAGATGCAGTCCCGTCCATTTTTCGAACAGCAGGTGTTCGGAAGGGGACGGACGGCGGCGCATGAGCTGCGGCAGGAAGATGAGCACGAACAGGATGGTGCCTACCAGCATGAGGGAGGCAAAGAGGCCGAGATCCTGCATGGCGCGTGCGTCGAGCCAAAGCAGGCAGAAAAACGCTGCCACGGTGGTGAGATTGCCGATGAAGAGCGGCAGAACCATCTCACGGAGGGCTTCCCTACGGTCACCGACTTCCTTGTATTCATCGAGAAAGTGCAGCGGATAGTTCGCCACAATGCCGATGAGGACCGAGCCGATGCCCAGCACGATAATCGAAATGCCACCGCGAAGCAGGAAGAGTCCGGCGAGGGAGAAGAGTGCGCCGAAGAGGATGGAGCCACCCACCCAAAGGATGTCGGAGATGCGACGATAGTGCAGTAGTAATATCAACAGTATCAGCACGATAGCAATAACCACGGCGATGATGGAGTCGCGCTTGATCTGAGAGGCGTTGGCGGCGGCGATCAAAGGGGCGCCCACGGCAGCAATGCGAATGCCGGGAAATTCCGCCTGCACCTCAGCGGCCGTCTGTTCCAACAGTTTGGCCACCTGTCCGTTATGGTAACTCTCGTTCGCCCCGAAGGGGGAATCCAAGGTCAAAAGGGATCGTTTTCCATCACTCGTAAACAAGTATCCGTCAACCACTTGCAGGGCATCATTCAGTTTCAGGGAGTTAAGCCGTTGGAGTACGGGGGTAAAAAGCAGCAGCGGGTCGCTCGGGAGCGTGCGCAAAAAGAGTCCGGAGGTGGGGAACATCAGCATCCGTTTGTCGGCCTGCAACCGGTCATGGACTATTCCAGGTGTTCGCAGCAACGAATCGGCACGCTGATAATCAGCTTCTTCCAACAGATACGGCAGATGGGCATAAACGGCATCCATCAGTTCCAGCATCTGGGTTTCATCGACGGTGACGGCGAGATTCGTCACCATGTCGCTATTTTCGAGCTTCTCGCCGAAACGTTCCATGGCCTCCTGTGCCTTCTCGACCTCCAAAATCCCACCGGCGCTGTCGGAAAAGAGCACCGCAATCTGGTTCTGGCTCGCAAACTGTCCGTAAACCTCCTGATACTTACGACTCTCGTCGCCGCTAGGCAGGAACTTAGCGATGTCCTCCTCGTAGCGCACACGAGAGGCGAGGAAGGCGAACAGGATCGTCAGCACAAGTGCCAACGAGATTGTCAGCCAGCGTCTTTCAGCCAGAAAATCATATATCCGTAAAAATATTTTTGTCATCTATTTGTCACAATCTACACATTTCGAAACGATTATGAACACCGTCCGAAAAAAGCCCGCAAAAATAGAATTTTTTCATCTTTCCAAACAATTATTAGTGATAAGTTCAAAAAAAATAGTATCTTCGCAGCCAACAATGCTTTGTTATTAAGTTGCGTTAATTATTTATTATTCAAAAAGATATGTTAAGAAGTGTAAAATGTCTTATCATCGGTTCCGGTCCTGCAGGATACATGGCCGGCGTATATACGGCCCGTGCCGACCTGAAACCCTTGTTGATTGAAGGGATGCAGCAGGGCGGCCAGCTGACCATCACCAACGAAGTGGAGAATTTTCCGGGTTTCCCGGGCGGTGCCGGCGGTCCGGTCATCATGGACAAGCTGCGCGAGCAGGCCTTGAAATTAGGCGTGGAGATGCAGCCCAAGATGGTGACGAAGGTCGATTTCAGTGCACGGCCGTTCCACTGCCAACTGGATGACGGTGAGGAGATTATCGCGGACACGGTGATCGTGGCCACGGGTGCGAGCGCACGTTGGCTGCACCTGCCCGGCGAGGAGGAGTTCCGCGGCTTCGGGGTCTCCACCTGCGCCACTTGCGACGGCAACTTCTTCCGCAACAAGACCACGGTGGTCATCGGAGGCGGCGACACCGCGTTGGAGGACGCCCTCTACCTCTCGAAGCTCTGCACGAAGGTCTATATCGTGCACCGTCGCGACCAGTTCCGGGGCACCATGGCGTTACAGAAGCATGTGCTGGCCACTCCGAACATCGAGGTGGTGTGGAGTCACGTGCCCGTGGAGATTCTCGGCGAGCAGAAGGGTTTCATCAAGAAGGTCACGGGGTTGAAGGTGAAGCACGCGCAGACCGGCGAGGAGCGCACCTTGGAGGTCGATGGCGTGTTCGAGGCCATCGGCGTGGTGCCGACCACCGAGCTCTTCAAGGGGCAGCTGGAGATGAACGATCAGGGCTACCTTATCACGAAGCCCGACAGCACGCGCACGAACGTGGAGGGTGTCTTCGCGGCGGGCGACGTGCAGGACCCGGTCTTCCGCCAGGCCGTCATTGCCGCCGGCACCGGCAGCATGGCGGGCATCGAGGCATCGCGGTTCTTGATGGAGAATTAAAGTTTTAAACCAAAATATAGATTTGAACAAATTCATTTAAGTTTCACTAAATAGTTTTATTATGAAAAAGTTTCTATTATTTTTCAGCTTTATTGCGCTGCTGTGCCTGACACCAGCGCTGAAGGCCCAGACAACCGTCACCATCGGCTCTGGAACAGCCACCAGCAACTATCTGCCGACTTATAACTACTACAACTACAGCATTTCTCAACAGCTGTACACTGCGGCTGAAGTTGGCGATGCCGGAACTATCACCAGCATTGCCTTTTATAATGACGGAGCAGAAAAGACCCGCGATTTGTCCATCTACATGGTCAGCACCAACAAGGAGACATTCTCCAGCGGCACAGACTGGATTGCCGTTACCGCTGAAGATCTCGTTTTCTCCGGAGAGGTAACCTTGGTGGCAGGTGAGTGGACCTCCATTGAACTGGAAAGTCCATTCTCTTACGATGGCACCAGCAACTTGGCAATCATTACGGATGACAACACGGGAGGCTATTCTTCCTCACCGCACATGGCATGTCGCGTTTTTGATGCCACCAGCCAAGCCATCTATGTTTACAACGACTACACTAACTACAACCCTACCGCCCCTATTTCTACTTCTGGTACTGTTGCGAGTGTCAAAAATCAAATCCAACTTGAGATTATCCCTCAAGGGGCCAATGTCTGCTTTAAGCCTAACAACCTGATCGCAACCTTAACACCCGGCAACGGTACCATCGCCACGCTCAATTGGACACCCGCCGAATCCACCACTTCCTGGGTTCTGCAATACGGCACGGACAACACCTTCGCCACCGGATCCTACACTGAAGTATCCGTCAACGGCACGCCTTCCATCGACTTGACTGGTCTTATTCCGGAAACCACCTACTACGCCCGTGTGAAAACCGTCTGCAGCAGTGACAATGAAAGCCAGTGGTCAACCGTCTGCAACTTCACTCCCACCAATGCCTATCGCATCGGCTCTGGCACTGCCACAAGCAATTATCTTCCCAGCTATAACTACTATAACTTCGGTTTCTCACAGCAAATCTACACTGCAGAAGAGATTGGAACCTCTGGCATCATCAGCAGCATCGCATTCTATAATGCGGGGGCTTTAAAATCCCGTAACTACGACATCTATTTGGTCAACACGCCCAAAACAGCTTTCGACAGCACTAAAGACTGGATTGCGGTTACCGCTGATGACCTTGTCTTCACCGGAGAGGTGACAATGACACCTGGTGAATGGACCACCATTTCTTTTTCCAATGATTTCTATTATGATGCTTCCTACAACTTGGCCGTCATTGTGGACGACAACACCAGTGCCTATAGTTTCTCTCCGCACATGGCATGCCTTGTTTTCCCTAGCACAAGCAGTTCCCTCTACGCTAACAACGACGGCACCGACTATATGCCATACAACCCAGGTTCCTACAGTGGCACCATCGGGAATATAAAGAATCAGATTATGCTGGGCATCACCCCGTCTGGCGGTTCTGTCTGCTTCAAGCCCACCGGCGTGGCAGTTAGCAACATCACGGGGCACACGGCGGATCTGAGCTGGAACGCCGGCGATGCCACCGCATGGCAGATCTGTTTGAACAACGATGAGACCAACCTCATCGATGTCACAGAGATTCCTTACACGTTCACAGGCTTGATTCCTGAAACCACTTATACCGTCAAGATGCGCACCAACTGCGACGACGGTTTCAGCTCTTGGACCTCTGTGGTGACGTTCACCACCGATGTGGCTTGTCCCGCTCCTACCGCTTTGAACGCCGAGATCATCGGCACCACCGCCAACCTCACTTGGAACGGCAGCGCCGACAGCTATGTAGTGAAGTACAGAACGGCTGCATACGCACTGACCTCTTTCTTTGAAGATTTTGAAAACGGTCTTAGCAACTGGACCATTTACACTGAAGGTGAATCGCCCCAAGCCAATGGCTGGCGTACGTTTAATCCCATTATTTCTTTTGATGAGCCCGTTTACCCCGTCAGCGGCAATTATGTAGCTAGCGCATGGAGCTGGTCATCCGTAGCATACGACGCAGATAACTGGCTTGTTTCCCCTCAAATACAACTTGACGGCAATCTGAAGTTCTGGGTCATGACTAATGGAGGGTATCCAGACCACTATTCTGTGCTTCTCTCTACCACTGGTAACGCCATTGCTGACTTCACTACAACCCTGCAAGCGTACGGTGCGGCACCAGGTACTTGGACACAAGTCAACATTGATTTAAGCGCATACGCTGGTCAGGTCGGCTATATTGCCCTCCATCACGTAGATGAAGATGCCAACTATCTCTTTATCGATGATTTCGGTCTTTACGGTGATGAAGTTCCTGCCGGCGAATGGGTTTCTCAACTGGTTGAAGGCAACAGCTTGACCATCAGCGGACTCAACCCGGAGACCGCCTACGAGTGGACCATTCAAGGCAATTGCACGGGCGAAGAGGCTCCTTCAACATGGAGCAGCAGCACCTTCACCACGGATGTGGCTTGTCCTGCTCCGGTTTCCCTCGCTGCTGAAAACATCACCGGCAGAACCGCCGACCTCAGCTGGAACGGCATTTCCGACAGCTACACGATTCAATACAGAGTTGCAGGCGAAGATCCTGCCGCCGAATGGATGACGGCCACCGCCACCAGCAACACGCTGACCCTTACCGCTCTGCTTCCGGAAACCGACTACGAATGGCAGGTGCAGGGCACTTGCGACGAAGAGACTTCTGCATGGAGCAACATGAGCACTTTCACCACGGATGAGCTGAACTGCCTCGCACCCACGAACCTCAGCTACGAAGAGGGTTCCATCACCGCCCACGGTGTCACCTTGAACTGGACCGACCTCAACTTCGAAGCCGCAGCATGGCAGATCTGCATCAACAATGACGAAGAGAACCTCCTCAACGCCACTGTGAACAACTACATCCTCACCGATCTAACTCCCAACACGCCCTATACGGTTAAGGTGCGCACGATCTGTGACACGATCCTCAGCAGTGACTGGAGCTCGATTCTCACCTTCACCACACTGGAGGAAATCATCCCCTCTTACGTGACTATCACCGGCGACACCCTCGTTTGCCCTGAGGCTACCACCACGCTAACCGCCGCCACCGATGTGGAGGCCACTTTCGAATGGGACTTCGGTGCTGACGAAGCTCAGGTTGTCGTTCCGGCCGGCACGTACACCGTGACGGTTACCTCCACCACCGGTAACCAGCTTTCCGCCTCCATCACCGTGACCACGCTTCCTACGTACAATGTCACGGACGAAATCACGATTTGCGAGAGCGAACTGCCTTACGACTACCATGGCACGAATATCAACGCAGCTGGCGAGTATCCCAACATCGTCCTGCAAACCGTCAACGGTTGCGACTCTATCGTGAATCTGACCTTGGTCGTCAACCCGGTTTACACTGTTCCTGATGAGATGACCATTTGCAGCAGCCAACTGCCTTACGAATGGAACGGCATCACCTTCACGGAAGCCGGTAATGACACCGCCACGCTGCAGACCGTCAACGGTTGCGACTCCATCGTCACCATGACCCTCATCGTGAAGGAGAGCTACACGGCCACCGATTCAAAAACCATCTGTGCTAGCCTGCTGCCTTACGAATGGAACGGCGTCACCTTCAACGAGGCCGGCACCCAGGATGTCACGCTGGAAGCTGAAAACGGCTGTGACTCCGTGGTTACTATGACCCTGGTTGTGAACCCCACCTACGCTATCAGCGAGGAGAGAACCGTTTGTACGAGCGCTCTGCCTTACACTTGGAACGGTGTTGCCTTCAACGAGGCCGGCACCCAGACCGTCACGTTGCAGACCGCCAACGGCTGCGACTCTGTCGTCACCATGATCGTAGCAGTTAGTACGGCCTACGAGGTCACGGACACCAAAATCATTTGCGAAAGCGCACTGCCTTACACCTGGAACGAGGTCGTCTTCAACGAGGCCGGTACGCAAGCCGTGACGATGCAATCCTCTAACGGTTGCGACTCCATCATTACGATGAACCTCATTGTCAACCCGATTTACAATGTCACTGACGAGGCTACCATCTGCGCCAGCGCTCTGCCTTACGAGTGGAACGGTGTCACCTTTACTGAGGCTGGTACGCAAGTCGCCACGCTGCAGACTGTCAACGGTTGCGACTCTGTTGTGACGATGACTTTGACGGTCAACCCGATTTACAACGTCACCGACGAGGCTACCATCTGCGCCAGCGCTCTGCCTTACGAGTGGAACGGTGTCACCTTCACCGAGGCCGGCACTCTGACCGCCACACTGCAAACGGTTGATGGCTGCGACTCCGTTGTGGTCATGACCCTGACGGTCAACCCGATCTATAACGTCACCGACGAAGCTACCATCTGCGCCAGCGCTCTGCCTTACGAATGGAACGGTGTCACCTTCACCGAGGCCGGCACCCAAGTTGCTACGCTGCAGACTGTCAACGGTTGCGACTCTGTCGTGACGATGACTTTGACGGTCAACCCGATCTTCAACGTCACCGACGAGGCTACTA
The DNA here is from genome assembly GCA_900316305.1 of uncultured Bacteroidales bacterium. Lineage (GTDB taxonomy): Bacteria > Bacteroidota > Bacteroidia > Bacteroidales > WCHB1-69 > F23-D06. The sequence goes on from ONCM01000018.1 coordinate 40,462, forward strand.
TCTGCGCCAGCGCTCTGCCTTACGAGTGGAACGGTGTTACTTTCACGGAGGCTGGCACGCAAGTTGCCACGCTGCAGACCGTCAACGGTTGCGACTCTGTTGTCACCATGACCTTGACTGTCAATCCTACTTACAATGTCACCGACGCAGCCACCATCTGCGCTAACCTGCTGCCTTACACTTGGAACGGTATCACCTTCACGGAGGCTGGCACGCAAGTCGCCACGCTGCAGACTGTCAACGGTTGCGACTCTGTTGTGACGATGACTTTGACGGTCAACGCACTGCCGACCGTCACCATCACGGGTGAGACGGCCATCTGCCAAGGTGAGAGCACCACGCTGACCGCTGCGGGCGCCACCACGTATGCTTGGAGCACTGAAGCAACGACTGCCGCCATCAACGTCAACCAAGCCGGCACCTACACCGTGATCGGTACGGACGCCAACGGTTGTCAGAACACCGCCAATGTGACGGTTGTCATGAATATGCCGACCTCTAGCACGGACGTTCAGGTCGCTTGCGACAACTACACCTGGATTGATGGTGTCACCTACACGACTAGCACGAACACGCCGACCTTCACGCTCACCAATGCGGCAGGTTGCGACTCCGTGGTCACCTTGAACCTGACCATCAACTACAGTTCTAACAGCCAAGATCTGAGAACCATTTGCGCCAGCGAACTGCCTTACACTTGGAACGGTGTCGTCTTCACCGAGGCTGGCACGCAGATTGCCACGCTCACTAACGTAGCCGGCTGCGACTCCGTCGTCACGATGACGTTGGTGGTCAACCCGACCTACAATGAAACTGCTGCTGCCACGATCTGTTCCAGCGAGCTGCCTTACGAGTGGAACGGCCTCACCTTCACGGAAGCCGGCACCCAGACCCTCACGCTGCAAACCGTGAACGGCTGCGACTCCATCATCGTTATGACCTTGACCGTGAATATGGTCGATGCCACCGAGTTCACCGAAGCCGCTTGCGAACAATACGAATGGAATGGTGTGAACTATACGGAATCTGGTGACTACACTCAGACCTTCACCAATGCTGCCGGTTGTGACAGCACGGTGACGTTGCACCTGACCATCAACCACAACGAAACTTCCGAGTTCACCATCGAGACCAACGAAGGTTGCTACACCTGGAACGGCACCGAATACTGCCAGTCCGGTGATTACACGCAGACCTTCGAAACGGTTGCCGGTTGCGACAGCATTGTCACGCTGCACCTGAGCGTCGGTGTTGGTATCGAGAACCACGAAGTGTTGATTGTCAAGATTGCCCCGAACCCGGCCTCCAACACCTGCCGTATCATCGGTCTGGACACGGATCCTGTTTCTGTGGATCTGTACGACATGAACGGCAAGCTGGTGCGTCGCGTCAACGACACCGAGTTTGACGTGAGCACGCTGCCCACGGGCATCTACATGGTGAGAGTCTATACTGGCGAACAGATTGTCAATCTGAAGCTGGTGAAAGAATAACTTTCAGGAAATTGTAGAGACGTTTCAGGAAACGTCTCTACAATACAAAAACCGGGTGCTGATTCTGGATCAGCACCCGGTTTTTTATTCGTTAAATTCGTGAAATTCGCCGTTACGGTTCGGCTGTTTCGTTTGTCAGCTCATTGACCTGCGACTGCATCTCGCCCAGCTGGGTTTGCAGCTGGCCGAGGAGGGATTGCAGGGATGTAATCATGTTCGCCATGTCGCAGAGGGTCATGTCACCGCACTGGGCGGCGGTGATGTAGCCCGCGTCGTTGGTGTAGGCGCTGATGTTCATCGGGATGTTAGCTGAGGTGATGTAGCCGCTGTTATTGGTGAGTTGGCTGATTTGCGTCGGGACGGTCACATTGACGGTCGCGTCAGTGGCGGCGTTGGCCGTGAAGGTGCCGATGGTGGTGCCGTTCTGCTGGATCGTCAGCGTGGCGTTGTTCGCCGCTGCCGGGATGGCAGGTTTGTTCAGGATCTCGGCCGCGCCGCTCGTGGCGTTCCAGTCGGCGTTGACCTGCGCAGGCACCTGCGCTGCGGTGATGTAGCTCGCGTCGTTGGTGAAGGCGCTGACGTTCGTCGGGATGGTCACTGCACCCTGCACCGTCGCTGCGGTGAGGTAGCCGGCGTCATTGGTGAACGCGCTGATGTTCGTCGGCACTATCGGGATCTCCGGAGTGTTGGTCAGATCGTTGTAGTTGCCGCTGAAGCTGTTGCCCGCCTCGTTCGCGTAGAGAGCGTAAGGCACGCTCATCAGCTGCTGCACCGTCTCCAAGGCGTAGCTGTTGCCGCCCGCCGGGTCGATTTCGGTCTTCAAGAAGTAGGGGCCGTTCGCCCAGTCGATGGCGCCGAAGCTGCCCGACACCGCCGTGCCCTCCCCTACCGACAGGGACATCAGCCCGTTGGCGTTGGTCACAGCCGTCTGGTTCTCGATATAGACGGCTGTGCCGTTGGCACTGCCCTGTAGAACCCATATCCGGGCCGAGACATTCTGGTTGGCCACCAGCGTGTTGTCGGCGTTGCGCACCACCGCCTGGTAGCTCATCTTCTGCGGTGCCTGCGCCCACACACAGACGCTCACCAGCACCGCCAGGATTGTTGTACTAATCTGTTTTTTCATAATCTTATTGTTTTTTATTATTACTCTCTAATAGTTTCAGGTTTCAAGTTTCAGGTTTCAAGTTTCAAGTTTCAGGTTTCAGGTAAAGATGCAAAATTTTGCGTCTCTACTGATCTCGGAGACAGCGGACGGAGCATCCTTCCGTCTTGTTAACTGAACTAACTATGACATCATCATAATACCCATCAATTAACATGACAGCACCATAAATGCTGGTCTCCTGGGTGCATGACCAGAATTGTGCATACCATCCTATCTCCTCGTATGGGAATGTGAACGTATTGTTGCCATATCTGATACCCGCTGGAAGTGCCGTGAAGTTCGTGGCATTGTTGGTGCTCGGGTTTACGATGGGAGAACAAGAGGATGAACCCTCTGGATCATAGTTGACAGCCCATCCCGTGGTGCTTGCCAACGCTTTGGCATTGTTAAACGACCACATTGATCCACCGTAACAAGCGTATACTTGACGATGGTTGATGAGGAACATTCTTAACTCATACCACTCTTCGCAACTCGGCACATGCCAGCCATCGGGACAGATACCCTGCACGCCGCTCGGAATCGAGTTGCTGGAAGCCGCTCCATGTCTCACCGCCGCCATATTGTAAAGATAGCCGTATGTAGAGACAGTGTAACTGTTATTATTGGGATAGTAGCGGTATGGCGTTGTCGCACTGACGTTGTTTCCACCAAGGCTGATAGGTGTATTGTCGGCATAGTGGGTGGTGCGCAAGTTCTCCTTCATCCAGCACTGGTTGCCGAGTCTCACCGTGTTATAGACATTGTTGTCAACATCCGTTACGGTAGGCGCATCAGGACAAGGCACACCGTTCAAGGATAAGTCCGTGGTGGTGAACTCCTCCTGTTCTCCAAAGGATGTACCCAAAAAATTGGTAGCGTATGCCCGCACATAATAGGTGGTGTTAGGAGTCAGATCGGTCAAGGTATCGGCGAAATACATATACTTCAGATTGTTGCTGACGAAATGGTTGTCGTTAAAGGTCGGATTAGGCGAAGTGCTCCAACAGAACCCGACCTCAGCATCTGCACCGCCGTCAGAATTCAACCAGCCACCCACTCTGGCGGAGAAATCTGAAAGCTCATAGCAAGAATGGGTTTCAACGTCAGGCAAGCTAACTTCATAAACATTGAAATCAGTAAATTCGAGATAACCCATATTAGCATCGCTTATACAGTGGAAGGCAATGGCATAATCGCCGTTCAAATTCGAGACATTGAGTCTGTGCCTAACCCAAATGTTGGAATGGAAAGTGTCGGGTGGGACAAGGAGAACAGTGTCGGGTCCAAAAGCGAGCACTTCATAAATCACATTTTCCCAATGGCCATTACGATTCTTATAACTGACCACGGTCGGATTGCCCGTAAAGGTGAAGGTCGGCGAAATCAAATATTCGTCGGCCTTGGTCGGGGTATAAACATTTGGGTATTCGGCGTATTCGACATTTCCAAAATAGGGGTAAAATCTAAATGTATTGCCGTCGCCGTTTGCATCCACAATGCTCCAACAAACGTTATCATCGGAATTTCTGAAATTATTGGAATACGGGATGGAGATACCGACACAATAGACGGAATCCGCAACGGTCGTGAACGAGACTTGCGGGCCATACCCCGTTCCCACGCTGTTGGTGGCGTAAGCGCGAACGTAATAGATGGATCCTGCATTCATGTCAGTGAGGTCGCTCATGAAACTGCCGAGACCCTCACCGTCCGAGGTGTGATTGTCATGCACTGTCGGGTTTGGTGATGTGCTCCAGCAGACACCGCGATCCGTCACGGAGTCTCCTCCGTCGGATGTCACGTGACTGACGGAAGAGGCCAGTGTGGGGGTAATATTAAAGATGCTATCGACAATGGCTGTCGGCAATGTCATACTTTCACCCAAATCGTCACGCAAGCAACGGACGGAATTACCGAAATACGTCGATTGGTTACCTATTGTGAGTTGAGACTGGTCATAGAGTATTCTGCAATCGTATGCATAGGAAACACTTGTAGTAGTCTGCGTGGAACTCCAGAAGAATGCGCCATAATTGAATGCCGAGTGAGGTGCATAACCGGCGGGAATCGCTGAGAACCCGGAAATGTTGCTTTGACTGGACCAATAACAGGGTGTACACCATTCAGATGAATAATTCCAGTAATAGTTGACGGAGAATGCATAGGCAATGGCATCAGGATCACCATGACAGACGTACTTCGTTTGGCTGGTGGCAAAATCTATCAGCTGTGTCCATTCTGCTTTACTAGGTATATGCCAGCCCAAAGGACAGATACCCTGCACCCCGCTCGGGTTGGCTTCACTGGAGGCCGCTCCATTCATTATGGTCTTCCAAGCATAAAGGTAGCCGTATGTGGGAACATTATTTTCATCATCATAGGGAGCACTTCTATAATCTTCCTCATAGAGATAATAATAGTCAGACGCCGAACTTGTCGGGATTAACGTGCCGTCGGGTTTATGTGTAACCCGCAGATTCTCCTTCATCCAGCATTGGTTGCCTATTTGCACCGTATTGTAGCTTATGTTGTCAATATCGGAGATGGTGGAGGTGCCGCAGACAAACGCACCTAAAGTGGTAAAGCTCATCTGCTCGCCGTAGGCCGTACCCGCGCTGTTGGTGGCATACGCCCGCACATAATAGGTTGTGTTGGGAGTCAGATTGGTGAGTATGGACACAAAGAGGCCTGTATCCACGCCTTCCGTGCTATGCATACCATTTACCGTCGGATTCGGCGAGGTACCCCAGCAGATACCGCGGGCCGTCACCGCTGCCTCACCGTCATCCGTCACTTCGCCGACCGATACGGCAGCTGTGGTCGATATGCTTGTAACAGGTTTCGTGATGACCGTGGGCAGCAGCGCCAAGGTGGTGAAGGTGACCTGCTGGCCGTACATCGTGCCCAGACTGTTGGTAGCGTATGCCCGGACGTAATAAGTAGTGCCTAAACTCAAGCCCGAGATGCTGCTGGTGAAGCTGCCCGTACCGGAGCCTTCGGTGGTATGGAGGCCGTTCACCGTCGGGTTCGGGGTGGTGCCCCAACAGATACCGCGGGCCGTCACCGCCAAGCCTCCGTCATCCGTCACGCTACCACCGCAAGTGGCCGTGGTATAGGTGATGTTGCCGACAGGATCCGTAGTCACCGTGGGCAAATTCGCAGTCTCGACATCCGTATTGAGAATACAACGAACAGAAAGCCCCGTCCATTGTCTCCAAGACCTCATTCTTTCTCTTTCATTATAATTCTCAAAACCTATCGTCTGCGTAAAATTGCTATCGATAGTGTCCTGGGTGGAAGACCAGAAGTAGGTCTCCCGCCCAAAGTTCTCGCTCGTGTTTGAACTTGAATAAATGCCGACAGGAAAAGCGGAGAATCCTGAACTGTTGTTGGAACTATTATTATTGCCCACATCGCAATAATCAGTATTTGAGAATCTCCATCCTGTAGTGCTTGCAAGTGCTGTCGCAATATTGGTACTGTCTCCGCCGCACCAATATTTGCTTTTACTTCTCATATAATCTCTCAGTTGCAGCCATTCCGCAATGCTCGGCACATGCCATCCGGTAGGACAGATGCCCCAAACATCACTCGGGTTGGCTTCACTGGAAAGGTCATCCTCCATCACCGCATACCAGTTATAGAAATAGCCGTATGCGGGAACTGTGGTGGGGTCATTGTTTGGAACGTAGCGGTAGGCCATGGTATTTGACACCTCCGATCCGAGCGGAATGAATGTTCCGTCGGCGAAGTGGGTGGTGCGGAGGTTCTCCTTCATCCAACATTGATGTCCGAGGAAGACCGTGTTGTAGGTGTTGCCGTCGAAATCGGTCACCGTCGGGGCGTTGGAACAAGGTTTACCGTCGGGATCATCGGTGGTGAACTGAACCATATCACCATATACCGTGCTCTCGCTGCTGATAGCGTAGGCGCGCACATAGTAAACTGTGGCGGTGTCCAGACCGGTGATGGTGGTTGAGAAACTGCCCAAACCGCTGCCCACGGCGATATGATTGCCGTTCACCGTCGGAGTTCCACTTGTAGTCCAGCAGACACCTCGTTCTGTCACCGGCGCATCACCTTCATCCGTCACCTCTCCGCCACAAACAGCCGTGGTGTAAGTGATATCGCCGACAGTATCGGTGGTGACAGTAGGCAATGACAGGGCCGGCGTGGTAAACGATTGTGGCGAGCCGTACATCGTACCTAAGCTGTTGATGGCGTAGGCGCGCACATAATAGGTGGTGCCAGGCGTCAAACCGGTAATGCTGCTGGTGAAACCGCCCAAGCCTGCACCGTCGATGGTGTGGTTGTTTTGCAAATTCGGAGCTCCTGTAGTGCCCCAGCAGACACCGCGGGCCGTCACCTCTAAACCGCCGTCATCCGTCACCTCGCCGCCGCAAACGGCCGTGGTGTGGGTGATGTTGCTGGCAGGAGTTGTCGTGACGGAGGGCAATGACAGGGTGAGCGTGGTGAAATAAATCAAATCACCATACACTGTGCCCGCACTGCTGATGGCGTAGGCACGTATAAAGTAGTTTGTGCCCGAGGCCAGACCTGTAAGGGAAGTCGTAAAACCGCCCAAGCCGCTGCCCACGGCAATATGGTTGTCCGTCACCATCGGATACCCGTGTGTGGTCCAGCAGATGCCTCGTTCTGTCACCGGCGCATCGCCTTCCGATGTCACTTCACCGCCAAGAGTGGCTGAGGTGTAGGTGATATCGCTGGCAGAAACGGTTGTGACAGTGGGCAATGACAAGGCTGTCGTGGTGAAACTTTCTGATTGACCGTATTTCGTGCCTAAGCTGTTGATGGCGTAGGCGCGCACATAATAGGTGGTGCCAGGTGTCAGTCCAGTAATGCTGCTGGTGAAACTACCCAGACCATCCCTATCGATAGTATAGTTGTCGGCCAGCGTCGGGGTTACTGAAGTACTCCAGCAAATGCCGCGAGCCGTAACCGGAGAACCGCCGTCTGCCGTCACCTCGCCGCCGCAAACAGCCGTGGTTTGAGTGATGTCGCTGACAGAAGCTGTCGTGACGGAGGGCAATGACTGGGCTTGTGTGGTGAAATAAACCAGCCCACCATATACCGTGCCCGCACTGCTGATGGCATAGGCCCGCACATAGTAGTTTATGCCGGATACCAGATCGGTGAGGGTGGTTGTGAAGCTGCCCAAGCCGCTATCCACGGCGATATGATCGCCATCCACCGTCGGATATCCGCTTATAGTCCAGCAGATGCCTCGCTCTGTCACCGGAGCATCGCCTTCTGCCGTCACTTCACCGCTGCAGGTGGCTGTTGTGTAGGTGATATCGCTGGCATTTTTGGTTATAACCGTGGGCGATGCCATGTACGGTGTGGTAAAATTCAGTAGATCGCTGTACCTCGTGCCTTGGCTATTGGTAGCGTAGGCCCGCACAAAATAAGAATAGCCAGGGGCTAAACCTGTAACAATACTGGTAAAACTGCCCAGACCATCCCCATCGGTGGTATGTCTATCGGCCAAAGTCGGGGCTCCAAAATGACTCCAACAGACACCGCGAGCCGTCACTGGGGTGCCGCCGTCATCTGTCACCTCGCTGCTGCAGACAATCGTGGAGAAGGTGATATCGCTGACAGAATCTATTGTGACGGAGGGTGTTCTCAGAGTCGATGTGTAGAAGTTGATTAGACCACCATAGCTCGTGCCCTCACTGTTCGTGGCGTATGCCCGCATCCGGTAGTAGGTGCCGGGAGTGAGGTCGGTGACGGTGACCGTGAAACTGCCCAGACCGCTACCCACAGCAATATGATCGTCATTCACCGTTGGGAACCCACTGTCATTTGCAAACCAGCAGACACCTCGTTCGGTCACAGGGACGCCGCCGTCTTCTATCACCTCGCCACCGACGGTGACAGTGGTGTAGGTGATGTCGCTGGCAAAAGCTGTCATGACCGAAGGCATATAAGCGGCATTGGTGCTGAAAGCGATCAGATTACCATACACTGTACCCGCACTACTGATGGCGTAGGCTCGCACATAATATCTTGTGGCGGTGTCCAGACCTGTTACGGTGGTGGAGAAACCACCCAGACCGCTACCCACGGCGATATGATTGCCGTTCACCGTCGGATACCCACTGGTAGCCCAGCAGATGCCTCGTTCTGTCACCGGAGCATCGCCCTCAGATGTCACTTCGCCGCCAAGGGTGGCTGAGGTGAAGGTAATGTCGCCGGCATTATTGGTTATAACCGTGGGCAATGCCATGGACGGTGTGGTAATAGGTAGTAGATTGCTGTAGCTCGTGCCTTGACTATTGGTAGCGTAAGCCCGTACATAATAAAAAAAGCCAGGAGTTAAACCTGTAATATTGCTGGTAAAACTGCCCGTACCCTCACCATCGGTGGTATGGCTATCGGCCAACGTCGGGGCGTCAAAATGACTCCAACAGACACCGCGGGCCGTCACCGGGGCATTGCCGTCAGAGGTCACATTGCCACTGCATACAGCCGTGGTGAAAGTGATGTCGCTGACAGAGTCCAAGATGACGATGGGCAATGACATACTCGGCGTGGTGAAATTCTGTTGCTGGCCGTATCTTGTGCCCTGGCTATTGGTGGCGTAAGCGCGCACAAAATAAATGGTACCGGGTGCCAAATCGGTGATGTTACTGGTAAAGCTGCCCAGACCATCCCCATCGACGGTATGGCTGTCTTCCAACGTCGGGGCTCCCATTGTGTTCCAACAGATGCCACGAGCCATCACTGGAGCACCGCCGTCAGCCGTCACCTCACCGCCGCAAACAGCCGTAGTAAAGGTGATGTCACTGACAGGAGCTGTCGTAACGGTGGGCAATGTCAGGTGCAGCGTGGTAAAATGAGTCAGATCACCATACACCGCGCCCACACTGCTAATGGCGTATGCACGCACAAAGTAGTGTGTGCCGGTGGCCAGACCGGTAAGGGTGGCCGTGAAGCTTCCCAAACCGCTACCCACGGCAATATGATCATCATTCACCATCGGCATCCCGTATGTAGTCCAGCAGACACCTCGTTCGGTCACCGGTGCATCGCCCTCAGCCGTCACCTCGCCGCCACAGACAGCCGTGGTGTAGGTGATGTCGCTGACAGAAGCTGTCGTAACGGAAGGCAATGACAAGACCGGCGTGGTGAAAGTCTGTTGCTGACCGTAGCTCGTACCATGGCTGTTGGTGGCGTAGGCGCGCACATAGTAGGTGGTATTGGGCGTCAGATTGGTGAGGATGATAGTGAAACTGCCCATACCCATACTGTCTGTGGTGTGACTGTCAGCCAAAGTCGGGTTCTGGGAGGTTCCCCAGCAAATACCGCGGGCCGTCACGTCTATGCCGCCATCTGCCGTCACCTCTCCGCCGCAGGTAGCCGAAACAGCGGTGATGTCGCTGACAACATCCGTGGTCACTGTAGGCATCGTGCCGCTTAAGCCCAATGCATCGCGAACACATCGGACTCCTTCGGCTGACGATTTAATGTTAGCACTGTTATCCGATACTGTGCCGGACTCATTGTCCAAACTATAATGCCATGCTGAAGAGTTGTTGTCATTATTTTGTTCTGCAGACCAAAAACAGGCCTTAGATCCGAAGAAATTAGAACCATTGAAATAATATCCGGTCGGGAGAACAGCAAAGCCTGTGGCGTTGTTCGTGCTCGGGTTGTTGCCCACCGCACAAGACGCTCCGGACGCATCCCATCCCGTGGTGGAGGCCAGCGCCTTGGCGATTTTAAGGCTGTTGCCATTACAGGCATATTGAACCTGGCTGCTGACAAAATTTGTCAACTGGGTCCATTCGGCTCTGCTCGGCACATGCCAGCCTGCAGGACATATTCCCTGCACTCCGCTTGGGTTGGTGCTCGAAGAGGCACTGCCATGCATTACCGCTGTCCAGTTGTAGAGATAGCCGTAAGTGGGAACCAGACTGGCGTCATTGTTCGGATAATAGCGATATGCAACGGAACTAGACATATATATGCTAGTGGGAATCTCTGTACCGTCAGCGTAGTGCGTGGTGCGGAGGTTCTCCTTCATCCAGCACTGGTTGCCGAGCTGCACTGTATTATAGACATTGTTGTCGAAATCCTTTACCGTGGAGGTGCCGCAGGTGAACCGGGCATAATCCAACGAATCCAACTCCACCGCCAACTGCCCGATGGCGGTCTGCAGCTGCCCGATCTGGCTCTGCAACGAAGTGATCATGTTGGCCATCTCGCAGAGGCTCGTGTCGCCGCACTGTGCCGCGGTCAGGTAGCCCGCATCGTTGATGAAAGTGCTCACATTCGTCGGGAGACTGTCGGGGGTGAGGTAGCCGATATCGTTAACCAGCTGGTCTGTGGCCGTCGGAACGGTCACGTTGAGGGTGGTGTCAGACGAGGCATTACTTGTAAAAGTACCTATCAAGGTGCCGTTCTGCTGGAGGGTCAGTGTGGCATCGTTCGCCGCAGGCGGAACCGTGGGTTTGTTCAGAATCTCCGCCGAGCCATCCGTGGCATTCCAGTCTGCATTGACCTGCGCGGGAACCTGCGTGGCGGTGATGTAGCCCGCATCGTTGGTGAAGGCGCTGACGTTCGTCGGGATGGTCACCGCATTCTGCACCGTTGCCGGGGTAAGGTAGCCCGCATCGTTGGTAAAGGTGCTGACGTTTGTCGGCACCGTCGGGATTTCAGGTGTGTTGGTCAGGTCGTTGTAGTCGCCGCTGAAGCTGTTGGCGGCCTCGTTGGCGTAGAGCGCGTAGGGGACGCTCAGCAGTTCCTGCACGGTCATCAGCGAGTAGTTGCTACCGCCCTCGGGGTCCATCTCCGTTTTGAGGAAATAGGGGCCATTTGCCCAGTTGATGGCGCTGAGGCTGCCAGCCACCACCGTGCCCTCGCCGAGGGCCAAGGTCATCAGCCCGTTGGCATTGGTCGTGGCCAACTGGGTCTCGATATAGACAGCGGAGCCTTCGGCGCTGCCCTGCAGAATCCAGATCCGCGCCGAGACATTCCGGTTGGCCACCAAGGAGTTGTTCACATCCCGCACCACCGACTGGTAGGTCATCTTCTGGGGTGCCTGCGCCCACACGGAGACGCATGTGACGATCAACAGTAACAACGTAGTAAAAAACTTATTCATAGACTTTTAAGCTTATTATCCATTAAATGTGGCAAAAGTACCATATTTATTCTTTTCGAATATGGTGTTTCCGCCAAATTTTGGAAATTATTTATCAACACCCCTTCTTCCGCAACCCGCTGGCATTCGCAACGTTGCGGTTTTATCAACAAAAATTCATTTTTAGTTAAAATCTTATATAGTGATTTTCAATCGATTGCAAATGTTAATAAAGTAAAAAATGACTACTTTTGCCGCTTGAAAATTCCAAGCATATTAATAAAAAAAATATAATTATGAAAAGACATTTACTTTTGTTTTTAACGGCGCTGCTCCTCCTGCCAGCAGCGATGAAAGCGCAAAACTCCACCGTGACCGTCGGTGTCGGTACAACCTCTTACAATTTATTGCCAGTAAACACCGATTATAATTATGGCTTGACCGAGCAGATTTACACAGCAGCGGAGATCGGCCAAAGTGGCACCATCTACTCTCTTGCTTTTTACAATAGCTCTGAATCTGTGACACGCAATATAGACATCTATATGGTCAACACCGACAAGAGCTCTTTCAGCGATGGCTACGACTGGGTTGCGGTTAGTTCCAGCGATCTGGTGTTCAGCGGCGAGGTGGATTTAGTCTATGACATGTGGTCCACTATTGAACTAACCCAGCCATTCTACTACTCCGGTTCTGGCAATCTCCTGATTGCGGTGAATGACAATACGGGGAATACAACAAGTTCAATCCTATTTTTCTCTGTTTTTAACGCCCCAGGGCAGGCGATATGCGCAACTAGCGATGATGTGAACTGCAACCCGTTTTCCCCGGGAATCTACGGCTATGTCGAAGATTATAAGAACCCTATCCAGTTGGGGTTTGAGCCGGTTGTTTGCCATAAACCCACCAACCTCGCTCTCTCCGATGTCGGCGCAAACAGTGCCGTTTTGAATTGGGAACAGCCAGGGGGCGGCGACCATTGGTATGTCCAATACACTACGAATGAATACTTCTACTTTTTCTACGAAGAGCACGTCAGTAGTACATCCGTTACTTTGCACAATCTCCATCCCAACAGCACCTACTATGTGCGGGTTGCCAATGAATGTGATTCCTCGAGCATTAGTCCTTGGTGCATCTCGCCGAGTTTCATCACCACGGAATCCGCGTGCCCTACTCCCTCCAACCTCACGGCCACCAACGTTTCTTCCACCTATGTCAATTTGACTTGGAACCAGCCTGACGGCGGCAACACTTGGCTTGTTGAGTTCAACACGAACCCCAGCTTCTCCTCATCCTCTGCCACAGTTGTCCATGACACTTCTATGCTGTTGACCAACCTCACCCCTAATACCACCTATTATGTGCATGTCCGCAACTACTGCGATAATCTTAACAGTAGCCATTGGAGCAACACGGTGAGCTTCACCACGACGGACGAAACATCAACTTGTCTCGCCCCCACCGACTTATACGCCTTCAACATCAGTGCCAACGGTGCCAGCATAATGTGGAACCAGCCCGATGTCGGCGCCAATTGGATGGTCCAATACAGCACCAACGCTGACTTTTCCAACGCCGACGAAATAACCATCACCACCAGGGGCTGGTATCTGAATGGCATCGACCCCAGCACCCACTACTATGTGCGTGTCGCTCAGGTCTGCAGTTCCTCAATCAGTCCGTGGTGCGAGACGGCAGAGTTCACCACCCTGGCATCACCATGCGCCACCCCCACCGGTCTCACCGTTTCCAATATCAGCTACAACGGCGCCGACCTGACCTGGATACTAACTGGTAGCAGCGGTAGTTGTGAAATTGAGTACAGCACGAACCCCGACTTTACCTCATCCACGACGGTGAACTCCGGTACCACATCCTTTTCACTGACCAACCTCGACCCCATCACCACCTACTATGTGCGGGTTCGTCTATTTTGCGGCATCGCGGCTCACGGTTCTTGGAGCAATACGGTGAGTTTCACCACCACGGGCGGCTACATTGCTTGTCTTCCACCCATTAACCTTACCGTTTTAAACATCGCTTCCAACGGTGCCGGCTTGAACTGGGAACAGCCCGGTGACGGCGAATTGTGGAAGGTTCAATACAGCACCAACGCCAACTTCTCCAACTCCAGCGAAGATTTTGTCGGTGGCGAAACAGGCTGGTATCTGTATAGTCTCGAGCCCAGCACGCACTACTATGTGCGGGTCGCCCAGGTCTGCGGTTCTTCGATGAGTTCATGGAGCAACACGGTAGAGTTCACCACCCAGGAATCATCGTGCGTCACCCCCACTGACCTCGAATATTCCAACGTCAGCTACAACGGCGCCGACCTGACCTGGAGTCAGCCCGGTAACGGCAACGAGTGGCAAATTGAGTACAGCACTGACCCCGACTTCACCTCATCCGAGTTTGTGAGTTCCTATGCCACATACTTCCCGCTGACCGGACTCTACCCCATCACCACCTACTATGTGCGGGTCCGTCAGTTCTGCGGCACCATGGGTTCCAGTTCTTGGAGCAACACGACGAGTTTCACCACCACGGGCGGTTACATTGCTTGTCTTCCACCCATTAACCTTACCGTTTTAAACATCGGCTCCGACGGTGCCGGCGTGAGCTGGGAGCAGCCCGGTGACGGCGAACAGTGGACGATCCAATACAGCACCAACGCCGACTTCTCCAACGCTAACGAACTGACCATCGGCGGCACAAGCTGGTATCTGTACAGCCTCGAGCCCGGTACCCACTACTACGTAAGGGTTGCCCAGGTCTGCTCTTTCTCTGACATGAGTTCGTGGAGCGAGACGGAGGAGTTCACCACCACTGGTGGTGGAAATGCCGAGACCGAGATTATCGACTTTGAGACCGCTACCCTCAGCGAATTTCCTTTCGACAACGATCCCACCTATCTGTGGTCAATTACAGAGGCGCCCAATGATTGCAACAACTGCGGCAACTACTGTATGCACAGCGGCAACTACGGGTGGGACAACACCACTTCCATGATTTCGGCCACCTACGACTTTTCCGATGACGGCTATATCTCTTTCGATGCCAAGTGCGCGGGTGAGGCAACAAATTATGATGTTTGCGAATTTTATATTGACGGAAACATGCAGTTCTTCCGTGATGTTGCAAGTTGGGAAAATTATATGTACACCGTTTCCGCCGGCACCCATACTTTCACTTGGCTATTTAGAAAAGATCAAAGCGTGAGCAACACGGGTGAAGGTTTCTATGTGGATAATATTGTATTTGGGGTCACCAGTCCAGCCGTTTGCCTCGCGCCCACTGACCTCGAATATTCCAACGTCAGCTACAACGGCGCCGACCTGACCTGGAGCCAGCCCGGTGACGGCAACGAGTGGCAAATTGAGTACAGCACTGACCCCGACTTCACCTCATCCGAGTTTATGAGTTCCGGTGCCACATACTTCCCGCTGACCGTACTCTACCCCATCACCACCTACTATGTGCGGGTCCGTCAGTTCTGCGGTACCATGGCTCCCAGTTCTTGGAGCAACACGGTGAGTTTCACCACCACGGGCGGTATCATCATTATCCCCGACATCATCGACTTCGAAACCGGCGACTTCAGCCAATACACGTTCGGTCAGGATGCCGAACATCCGTGGATCATTACAGAAGCACCCAATGATTGCAACAACTGCGGTGCCTACTGTATGCGTAGCGGTAACGCCGGAGTGGCCAATTCTACCTCCACCATTGAGATCACCTACGATTTCTCGGAAAACGGACACATCGCCTTTGATGCCAAGTGCGCGGGCGAGCCAGACAATTATGATGTTTGCGAGTTCTATATTGACGGGGAGCAACAGTTCTCTCATGCCATTTTGGACTGGAATTACTACCTATACGATGTTCCCGCAGGCACCCACACGTTCACATGGACCTACTCTAAGGACGTAAGCGTTGACAACGGCGACGACGGTTTCTTTGTTGATAATATTGATTTTGTGCTTGGCAGTTCAGTTCCTTGTCTCGTTCCCACCAACCTCACTGCCTCTAACATTGGCTACAACGGTGCTGATGTGACCTGGAGCCAGCCCGGTGTCGGCAGCGAGTGGCACGTCCAGTGCAGTGCGAACCCCGACTTTTACCCATTACTATCCGATAATTTTGTCAATGACGCATCCTTCCCGATGACTGGTCTCGATCCAGGTACCACCTACTATGTGCGTGTCGCCAATTTCTGTGGCACCATGGGCGCCAGCGACTGGGTGTCGACGAGCTTCACCACACTGGAATCGTCCTGCCTTACGCCCACAGACCTTACCGTCACTCTAGTCGGTAACGACTTTTTCGGACTGACTTGGAACCAGCCCGGAGGTGGCGACAGGTGGATTATTGAACGCAGCACCGACCCGGATTTCTCCTCATTCACCCAATCATTGTGCATTGGCACTAATATTACGCAACAAAGCATTGCCCCCGGCACCTACTATGCGCGTGTCCGAAATTATTGCAGCAATATGAACATCAGTTCATGTAGCAATACGGTGACCTTTACCGTGGGAATTGAAATTCTATGTCCGACACCCGCCAACTTCACCGCTTCCGAAATCGGAATCAACAATGCGACACTCAGCTGGGATGCGGACAGCCAAGTTGACGGTTGGGTGGTGGAATACGGCACCGCCGCCGATTTCTCCGACGCTATTACTGTGACCACCACGGCGAACAGCCTTGACCTCACCGGACTCGCCACCACAACTCCCTACTACGCACGTGTGAAAGCCGACTGTAGCAATGGATTTGAAAGTAACTGGGCAAACTGCCACTTCAACACCTCCTTCTGTGCCGCCACCAACCAATGTATAATCAGTTACGAGCTGCATGACGGCGGGGACGATGGTTGGACCGGCGCTGCCATCAATGTAGTGGATGTTGCCACAGACTTTCTCCTCGACACTTGGACGATTGGTGACGGTGACTTTGCTTCCGGTTCCCTGAGTGTGTGCGAGGGCCGCGAAATCAAATTCCAATGGGTGTACGGTGAATATGATGAAGAGACATCCTACACTGTTTACGATTTTAACGGGAACGTAATCTTCAGTGGTAGTGATTTTATGTACCCATCTGCCTATTATTATACACCATATTGTTCTGCTGCCCCGTGTCCTGTGCCCACAGGACTCGCTGTGAACAACGTTGCCAGCAACTCCGCCCAAGTGAATTGGTCTGGCGAAGGCAACACTTACGCGTTACGTTATCGCGTGATTGGAGACGATTGGACAGAGTATCCTTCTGTTAACCCGCCATTCCAGTTCTCCTCCCTGACGCCTGGAACCGATTACGAACTGCAGGTGAGGGCTAACTGCTGGAGCATTGGCACGAGCGATTGGAGCGCCCCCTTGAACTTTACCACTTTGCCTTGTCAGGTTCCCACTGCTCTTGTTGTGAGCGACATTACCAAACACAGCGCCCAGCTGAACTGGACGGAGAATGGTACCGCCACGGAATGGCAGATCTGCCTAAATGGCGATGAGGGCAATCTCATCACGTATTCTTATAATCATTACCAGCTTGATGATCTGGATCCTGAGACGCATTACACTGTCAAGGTGCGTGCCAATTGTGACGATGTCTGGAGCGATTGGAGCACCCCTGTGACTTTCACTACTCCTCTGGGATGCAGTGTTCCCACAGAACTCACTGTGAGTAACATTTCTTACCACTCCGCCCGACTGACTTGGTCTGGAGAAGGAGAAAGTTATACCTTGCAATACAGGGCAACGGGCGAAGATTGGTCCTCAATAAACAATGTCACCCCGCCTTATAGCCTTGCCGGTCTCCAGTCCGATGTCACTTACGAAGTCCGGCTGAAGGCTGACTGTGGCAGTGACGGCACGAGCGACTGGTGTGACCCCGTGACCTTCACCACGGATGTGCCTTGCTTCATCCCCACAAACATTTCCGCGACGAATGTCACCAGTGTTTCCGCTTTCCTGGCTTGGAATAATGTTCAAGATGAATATAACATAAGATACCGTGTCGCCGGCGACAGTTGGATAGATATCGATGGCGTTCAACCGCCTTATATCCTTACTGGTCTGACACCTGGAACCGACTACGAGGTGCAGGTTCAGTCTGTTTGCGGCAGCTTGGGCGTGAGCGCTTGGAGCGACCCCGTGACCTTCAGCACTGTACCTTGCCCGACTCCCATACAACTCTCTGTGGACAACGTCACCAAGCACACTGCCCAGCTGAGCTGGACCGAGACCGGTAACGCCACATCATGGCAAGTCTGCATTAATGGTGATGAAGAAAACCTCGTCACTGTAGGCACGAACCCTCGCACGCTCTATAATTTGGATGCAGGAACGGAATATACTGTCAAGATGCGTGCCCAATGCGGAATTGGGTGGAGCGACTGGAGTAACGAGGTGACCTTCACCACTGAAGTGGCCTGCACTACTCCAACCTCGCTTGCTGTGAGTAATATCACCATGAATTCCGCCGACTTGACTTGGCTCGGTGAAAATGTCACCCATTACGTGCAATATAAAGTATCTACGGATGCTGATTGGATCCAATTGCAAGGAAATTCACCCTATTACCTCGACGGCCTCCAACACGATGTCACTTACAATGTCCGGGTGATGGCCAATTGTGGCATTGACGGCACAAGCGATTGGAGCGACACCGTGACCTTCACTACCTCGTCCTGTCCTGTGCCCACGGGTTTGGTTGTGACGGATGTTGCAGCTCATTCCGCTGTTTTAAGCTGGACCGAAAACGGCTCAGCGAATATATGGCAAATCAGATTCAACTATGATGACACAGACACTAAGATCGTTTACGACAATCCCCAACAAACATTAGTGGGGTTGGCGGCTGCGACGGATTACATCGTCCAAGTGCGTGCTCGTTGCGGTGCAAACTGGAACGAGTGGAGCGAGTGGAGCGAGCCTTTGACCTTCACTACCGACATTGTGCACATCGTGCCCACCAGTCTGTACATCTCTAGTGTAACTGTCTTCTGCCATGGCGACAGCGTCGTCCTGCAGGCTAATGCAGACCAGGAGGTGACATACGTCTGGAGTACCGGCGAAACCGGACAGCAGATCACGGTCAGCGTTGCAGGAGACTACTCCGTGACGGCCACCTCCAGCACCGGTGAATGGATTGCCGACACCGTTACGGTTACGGAATGGGAGACATACAGCGCCACTACCTACGACACCATCTGCCCGAGCGATTTCCCATACATGTGGAGAGGTATTTACATTTACA
Organism: uncultured Bacteroidales bacterium; assembly: GCA_900316305.1. Lineage (GTDB taxonomy): Bacteria > Bacteroidota > Bacteroidia > Bacteroidales > WCHB1-69 > F23-D06. The sequence goes on from ONCM01000018.1 coordinate 59,477, forward strand.
CGGCTGGCACACGTAGTGACACCCTGCAAACGCAGCATGGTTGCGACAGTGTGGTCACTCTGGTGCTGACTGTCAACCCGACCTACACTGTCACCGACACCCAGACGGTCTGCCAAAACGAGCTTCCGTATGTCTGGAATGGTGTTTCGTTCTATGAGGCAAAAACCAAGCACGTTACCCTGCAGACGGTGGACGGCTGCGACTCGGTGGTGTACATGACGCTCAATGTCAATCCTACCTACAACACCCCGATTGAGGCCACCATCTGTCAAGGCACAGGCTACAACTTCTTCGGACAGTCTCTCGAATATGCCGGCGAATATACCCACACCTTGCAGAGTGTCAACGGCTGCGACAGCGTGATCACCCTCACCCTGAACGTCAATCCGATGTACAGCACTGAGGTTTACGACACCATCTGCGAAGGCGAAAGCTACGACTTCTTCGGGCAGACACTTACTCAAGCCGGCGGATATATCCACAACGCGCAGACGGTTAACGGTTGCGACAGTGTGATTACCTTGACCCTGACGGTCAATCATCCGGCACACACCGCTACCACCGAAACGGCATGCGGCAGCTACTCGTGGAATGGCACGACCTACACCACCTCCGGCACTTACCTGTACAGTCACGAGGATGCCAACGGTTGCACGCAGGTGGACACCTTGCACCTGACCATCAATCCTGCGGATGTGGCGGAATTCACAGAAACCGCTTGCGAGAGCTTTACTTGGAATGAGGAGACCTTCACCGTCTCCGGCGACTACACGCGGACGCTCACCAACGCGGCGGGCTGCGACTCCGTGGTGACGCTGCACCTGACCATCCATCCGACCTACAACACGCCGGTCAGCGCGGATATCTGTCAGGGCGGCAGCTACGACTTCTTCGGGCAGACGCTCACGCAGACGGGCACCTATACCCACACGCTGCAGACCGTCCACGGTTGCGACAGTGTGATCACCCTCTCCCTGACGGTACATACGATGATGCTCACGCAGATTGCCGACACCATTTGCGAGGGAACCTCCTACCCCTTCTTCGACCAGACGCTCACCCTGTCGGGAGTCTATGCCCACACGCTGCAGACGGTTTACGGTTGCGACTCGTTGATCACCCTCGCCCTGACGGTGCTGCCCGCTTCGCACACCGACCTGACTGCGGAGAGCTGTAATAGCTACGAGTGGAACGGCGTGACCTACACCGCATCGGGTGACTATTCCGTGAACTACACCGCCGCCAACGGCTGCGACTCCATCGTCACGCTGCACCTGACCATCCTTCCGGTCCAGAACACGGCCGTCAGCGCTGACATCTGTCAGGGCGGTAGCTACGACTTCTTCGGGCAGGCGCTCACGCAGACGGGCACCTACACCCACACGCTGACGAGCGCCAACGGTTGCGATTCTGTCATCACCCTCTCCCTGACGGTGCACTCCATGATGCTCACACAAATTGCAGACACCATCTGTGAAGGAACCTCTTACCCCTTCTTCGACCAGACGCTCACCCAAACGGGTGTTTATGCCCACACGCTGCAGACGGTTTACGGCTGCGACTCGCTGATCACCCTCTCCCTGACGGTGCTGCCTGCTTCGCACACCGACCTCTCTGCGGAGGGCTGCGACAGCTACGAATGGAACGGGGAGACTTACACCCAGTCGGGTGACTACTCGGTGAGCTACACCGCCGCCAACGGATGCGACTCCATTGTCACGCTGCACCTGACCATCAGCCACAGCGTCACCTCCGAGTTCACCATCGAGACCAACGAAGGCTGCTACACCTGGAACGGCACCGAATATTGCCAGTCGGGCGACTACACGCAGACCCTCCAGACGGTTGCCGGTTGCGACTCCGTCGTCACACTGCACCTGACCGTCGGCGTGGGTATTGAGGATCACGACCTCAACGCCGCCATCTTCCTCACCCCGAACCCAGCCACCAACATCTGCCGCATCAACGGTCTGGAAACGGATCCTGTCTCCGTCGATCTCTACGACATGAACGGCAAGTTAGTGCGCCGTCCCAACACCACCGAATTCGATGTGAGCACGCTGCCCACAGGCATCTACATGGTGCGGGTGACCACCAACGACAACCGCATCGTCAATTTGAAGATGGTGAAACAGTAGAGACGTTTCCTGAAACGTCTCTACATTGAGATGAGAACGAATGGGAATCCGAAAGGGTTCCCTTTTTTTTGACCGTTGACCATTGACAAAAAAAAGTGTATGTTTGCACCCGCATCGAAATTCGAAATGTTATGAAGAAAACATACCTGCTGTGCCTATTCGCAGCCTTGTTGACGACTGGTTTAGCGCAAAATGCAATCAATACCGGCAAAGTTTCCGGACATCTGGCGGCAATGGTCACCAAATATGCTGACAACGGCAATGACAAAGGCGGGACAACGGCCCCAAAAAACGTCAAAGCACTGGTGTCGCTAACCCAGACGTGCGATGCACGTGCCTTTTTCGCCCGTCACGGCTGTCGGCTCATCGACAATGTGGGACGTGTCTTCATCGTGGACATCCCGCTGAACCGCGTGGCCGCCCTCTCGTTCAACGACACCATCGAGCGCATCGAAGCCGAGCGGATGCCCCACCTCGCAATGGACGTGACCCCGCAGCAGGTGAATGCCACGGGCGTGTATGCCGGCGAAAATCTCCCGCAAGCCTACACCGGCGCTGGCGTGGCGGCAGGCGTATTCGACTGCTACTACGATTTCACCCACCCGGCGTTCCTCGATGCCAATGGCGACCTGCGCGTCCGCTATTACTACGATTTCCATTGGCCCAATGCCGACAGCACTTTTGGTCACTCTTTGGAAACTACCGCTGAAATTGCCGCCTACGAACATTCGCAGCACACCCGCAACCACATCCACGGCACCCACGTAATGGGCATCATGACTGGTTCCGCCGTGAATGGACAATACCAAGGCATGGCACCTGAAGCGGACATTTACCTAGCGGACTTCAACTCCGACCGCGAGCAGTTCGAGAATCCCGACGAGAACACCTCTGCCACCGCTGTTTTAGGTTTCAAGTACATTTTTGACCAAGCAGAGGCCGGCAATAAGCCCTGCGTTATCAACTTCAGCAGCTGTGAGAGCGTTACCCTGACCACACAACGCATCCTAGAGAGCGAGGCATTGCAGACATTGGTGGGTCCCGGCCGCATCATCGTCTCCGCCGCCGGCAACGACGGCTTCCGCGCCTGCTACCTAGAAAAGGGCGCGGGCGACTACCAAGCCGGCACAGGCATCATCAACGGCATCTCCAGCGGCCAGATTATCGACATCGACCTCGTCACCCCAGGAGACCAGTTCGTGCGCTTCGACTTCTTTGGCATGCAACTGACTGGTGGCGGAATCGAGGGCACCATCACGTTCCACACTGACAGTATCAACGCTCTGACTGGCAACCACTTCACCGCCAACGTAAGTATGGGTTTGGTGCAGTTGGATGTTACCGTCAGTCCGTATCAGGACCCGCGCGGCACCGTCTATCACATCCAAGGCACGATGCCGAACTTGGCGTACTTGATGCTCTGCGGCGCAGCGGTTTTGCTCACCAGCGACAATCCCGCATGGATGTACAGCGACATCGCCTACAGTCCGTTCAGCAACGTGACCAGCGTTCCGCAGTACAGCTTCGCTCAGCCCGGGCACTCGGTCTCCTGGCCGGCCATCATGCCTGAGGTTATCGCCGTCGGAGCTACTGGCTACAAGCCCACCTTTACGAACATTGCCGGGCAAACCAACACCGACATGGAGGACTTCGCCCCCGCACAGAACGGGCTGATCTGCACCTTCTCCGGCTGCGGTCCCACCTTCGACAACCGCATCAAACCCGATGTAGTCGCGCCAGGGCTGAACATCAACGCTGCCTACAACAGCTTCTATGCCGATTTCAATGCTATCAGCAAGAATCTAACCTATTCGTTCCCTTATAACGGGAAAACTTACTACTATCTGGCAGAATCCGGCACCTCGATGGCATCGCCTGTGGTGGCCGGTGCCATCGCGCTGTGGCTGCAGGCCAAGCCCGACCTCACGCCCGCCCAAATTCTAGAGACTTTCCAGCACACCTGCACCCACCCCGACAACACCCTCTCCTACCCCAACAACACCTACGGCTACGGTCAGATCGATGTCTATCAGGGCTTGCTTTACGTGTTGGATTTGCCCTCCAAGATTCCCGACTTCAGTCAACATCAGCCGCAGGGCGTGACCTTCCGTCTTGAGGACCGACAACTATACGCCGATTTTGGGGACGAGCATCCGAATAAGATCATCTTTAACGTCTATACCCTGGACGGCAAATTGGTTCTAACTCGCTGCGGCCACGACCACATCAACCTCTCCGCATTGAAGGACGGAGTCTATGCCGTGCAGCTCATCACCGACAACCCGCGCACCACGGGTTCAACGCTGATTCGGTTGTGACACGAAACGACAAAAATCGTATCTTTGCCGCCGCATTTGACAATACGATGATGCGATGAATGATGCGATGAATGATGCGATGAATGATGCGATGAATGATGCGATGAATGATGCGATGAATGAACAATGAATATCGAATCACTGTCAACTTGTAAACTATAAACTATAAACTATAAACTTCAATAACCAATAACCTATAACCAATAACCATTCTCAAAAAAATGAAACAAGAAGAAACCGAACAAAAGGACATATTGAAAGGCATCACCGACAAGGAATACGAATACGGTTTCGTGTCGGACATTGATATTGAAGATTTCCCCAAAGGGCTGAACGAGGAGATCGTGCGGCGGATTTCGCAGCGCAAGGGCGAACCCGACTGGCTGCTGGAGTTCCGGCTGAAGGCCTACCGCTACTGGACCACCTTGGAGGAGCCCGACTGGGGACATCTCGAGTTTGAAAAGCCCAACTACCAGGACATCAGGTATTTGGCCATCCCCAAGAAGAAGAAACAGCTCGCCTCGATGGACGAGGTCGATCCCGAGTTGGTCGATACGTTCAACAAGTTGGGTATCAACCTGGAAGAGCAGAAAGTGCTGGCGGGCGTGGCTGTCGATGCGGTCATGGACTCCGTCTCCGTGAAGACCACCTTCTCCGACACGCTGAAGAAGTACGGCATCATCTTCTGCTCCTTCGGCGAGGCGGTGCGCGAGCATCCCGACCTGGTGCGGCAGTACCTCGGCACCGTGGTCCCCTACACCGACAACTTCTTCGCCGCCCTCAACTCGGCGGTCTTCAGCGAGGGCTCGTTCTGCTACATCCCCAAGGGGGTGCGCTGTCCCATCGAGCTTTCCACCTATTTCCGCATCAACGCGGCCAACACCGGCCAGTTCGAGCGCACGCTGCTCATCGCCGACGAAGGCGCGTACGTGAGCTACATGGAGGGCTGCACCGCCCCGCAGCGTGACGAGAACCAGCTGCACGCCGCCGTGGTGGAGCTCATCGCCATCAAGGACGCGGAGATCAAGTATTCGACCGTCCAGAACTGGTACCCGGGCGACAAGAACGGCAAGGGCGGCATCTACAACCTCGTCACCAAGCGCGGTCTCTGCAAAGGCGCGAACTCCAAGATTTCGTGGACGCAGGTGGAGACCGGCTCGGCCATCACGTGGAAGTACCCGGGCTGCATCCTCAAGGGCGACAACAGCGTGGGCGAGTTCTACTCCGTGGCCGTCACCAACAATTACCAGCAGGCCGACACGGGCACGAAGATGATCCACTTGGGCCGCAACACCCGCAGTCTGATTGTATCCAAGGGCATCTCCGCGGGCCACAGCCAGAACAGCTACCGCGGACTCGTGCGGGTCGATAAGAACGCCGAGAACGCCCGCAACTTCTCGCAGTGCGACTCGCTGCTGATGGGCGACAAGTGCGGTGCGCACACCTGGCCCGACCTGCAGTGCGCCAACTCGTCTTCGGTGCTGGAGCACGAGGCCACCACCTCGAAGATCTCCGACGACCAGCTTTTCTACTGCCAGCAGCGCGGCATCGACCAGGAGAACGCCGTGAGCTTGATTGTCAACGGCTACGCCAAGGAGGTGCTCAGCAAGCTGCCGATGGAGTTCGCCGTCGAAGCACAGAAACTGCTGAGTTTGACTTTGTCGGGGAGCGTGGGATAATGCAGAATGTAGAATGCAGAATGATGAATGTTATCCGTAACACCTCCATTCTCGACACCTTGATCTTTGATCTTTGAACTTTGAATCACCATGTACATAACCGACTATATCACCGGAACTGTCATCCAAGGGCTCGGAAACGGACACAAGTTCGGCTTCCCGACCGCCAACGTGCAGCCCGACACGCCCGTCACGCTGGAGAAGGGAGCTTACGCCACATGGGTGAAATACGACGGGAAACGCCACAAGGGGATGCTCTACGTGGGCACGCGCCCGACGCTGAACCTTCACGAACTCACCTACGAAATCCACGTCATCGACGCCAGCCCCAGACTTTACGGCAAAAAGATTGCGTTCAAACCCGTTTACAAAATCGCGGAGGAAAAAAAATTCACGAGCCAGAAAAAGCTCATCGAGGCTCTTTTTGATTATAAGGGAACCGCCAAAATGATGCTAAGTCCAAGCCGTTCCCATCTTTTCAAGCCAAGATTAGACGAGATCAACGACATCATGAGAATCATCGGGCAGGCGAAACGCAGGATGAAAAAAAGTGGCCTCGACCAGTGGCAAGATGGTTACCCCGATGAAGAGACCATCCGCAACGACAAACGGAAACATCAGGCATGCATTGTCAGGAACTGGTTTGGGCCTGCCGCTTACGCCGCCATCGTGTTCGGCAAAGATCCCTATTACGAAAAAATTGACGGACAATGGCTCAGCTACGACGAGCCCTACGTCACCGTTCACCGTCTCGCCGTTGCCGACGAGTTCCTCGGCCTCGACCTCGCCAAGCACATTCTCAGATTCGCGGAACGAAAGGCCCGAGCCAAAGGCGTAAGATGGTTCCGCATCGACACCCACCACGACAACATCCCGATGCGCAACCTCATCCGCGACTTCGGGTTCACGTTCTGCGGCGTGGTACAGGTGAGGGACGGGAAGAGGATGGCGTATGAGAAGATAATTCATAATGCATAATTCATAATGCATAATGATAATTATGAATTAATAAAGTTATGGGCAAAAGAGTTTTTTCCTTCATAATAATAATATCCGTTTTTACATCTGCTGTTTTTGCGCAGAAGACGACTCTGCTCTACGCTCCTGATGATGACGGGAAGGTTTTCACGTCGATTGAGGAGGCATTGAAGGCGGAGAAGCCTGTCTATCGGTTGAAAATCACCAAGTTGGCAAATAAGGATTCGTTGCCGGAAGAGTTGTTCTGGCTCACGGAGTTGCGCGAGCTTACCGTGAAGGGGTGCAAACTGTGCCGTTTGAACCAAAGCATCGGAAAACTTTCTCATTTGCAGTATCTTAACCTCGACCATAACAAACTGCTGCGGCTGCCCGAAACAATAGGCGCGCTCAGAGACCTGCGCACGCTCGTCATCTCCCGCAACATCCTCGAGGAGCTGCCCGAGAGCATCGGGAACCTGCACCAGCTCGTCACCATCGACGCATGGGGCAATCCACTGTATGTACTCCCCCACTCCATCAGTGATATTAGCAACACGTTGAAAATATTGGACTTACGGCAGATTCCGCTTACAAAATGGGAATACGAGGCCATGGAGCAGCTTCTTCCTAAAACTGACATCCAGTTCACGAATATCTGCGAGTGCGAGAACCGAAGGGATCATGATTAGAGGATAAGATAATTAGATGATATTTCGGTCGAAGTACCATTCACCTCCTTTTAAGGAGGGGTGCCCGAAGTGCGGGATGGTCAAAAAAAAAATCGCGACTGGCAGAGATGCCGGTCGCGATTTTAGTATTCAAAAACCGATGGATTAGTCGCCGAGGGTGGCCACCATCACGGCCTTGATCGTGTGCATGCGGTTTTCAGCCTCGTCGAAAACGATGGAGTTCTCTGATTCAAAAACGTCCTCGGTGACTTCGATGCCGTCCAGACCGAATTGTTTGTGCACGTCGCGGCCAACCTGTGTTTCGAGGTTGTGGTAAGCGGGCAGGCAGTGCATGAACTTGCATTTCGGGTTGCCGGTAAGAGCCATCGTCTCTTTGTTGACTTGGTAAGGTTTGAGCAGTTTGATACGCTCAGCCCACACTTCGACGGGTTCGCCCATTGAGACCCAAACGTCGGTGTAGAGGAAGTCGCAGCCTTTGACGCCCTTCTTGACGTCATCGGTGACGGTCACCTTAGCACCGGTCTTTTTAGCGATTTCCTGGCATTGTTTCACGAGGGCTTTGTCAGGTTGCAGGGCCTTGGGAGCCACGATGCGGACGTCCATGCCCATCTTCGCGCCGCCGACCATCAGGGAGTTGCCCATATTGAAACGGGCATCGCCGAGGTAAGCGTAAGTGACTTGGTTCAGGGGTTTGTCAACATGCTCGCTCATGGTGAGGAAGTCGGCAAGGACCTGTGTGGGGTGGAATTCGTTGGTCAGGCCGTTCCAGACGGGAACACCGGCGTATTCAGCCAGTTTCTCGACGGTTGCCTGGGCGAAGCCACGGTATTCGATGCCGTCGAACATGCGTCCAAGCACGCGGGCAGTGTCTTCCATAGACTCCTTCACGCCGATCTGGGAACCGGTGGGTCCGAGGTAGGTGACGTGCGCGCCTTGGTCGTAAGCGGCCACTTCAAAAGCGCAACGGGTACGAGTGGAGGTCTTCTCGAAAATCAAGGCGATGTTCTTGCCTTTCAGACGAGGTTGTTCCGTGCCGGCGTATTTCGCGCGTTTGAGGTCGCGGGCCAGGTCAAGCATGAATTGGATTTCCGTCGGAGTGAAGTCCAACAGTTTCAGGAAGCTTCTGTTT
>ONCM01000006.1 GCA_900316305.1 uncultured Bacteroidales bacterium
GCCCTGACAGATCTGCTGGTAGAACGGCTGTCCGATGGCGGCATAGACGTTGTTCTCCGTGGCGCCCGCTGTCACCGTCGCGCGCACGGTCATGGGGGATTGGGCGAACGAGGTGCCCATGATCAAAAGACAAAGGAGGGTTATGATAGTGCTTCTGAATTTCATAATGTAGCTAAAAATGAAGAAAATAGAAGAAAAACCCGCAATTCGAGCAACGACTGCAGGGGGGGGGGTAAAAATTTGATATCCAATAAGTTATAAATATTAATATTCACAACAAGTCCCGTTTAGACCAAGGGGCAAAAATAGCATTTAAATTTATATTTTTCCTATTAAAGGAAAAAACTTATAAAGAAAATTACATTATGCAAAAAAGTTGAGTAATTGCAACACATTGTTTCATCGCCTCATCGTCAAGAAAAAAGTGTACCTTTGCGCCCTCAAAAATTCGGGCAGAAAAGTATATGAAACCTTGGCAAATTGCGCTGTTCATCATTTTGATAATCACCTGTTTAGGGGTTATCTGCTTCTTCTTTCCCGAAGAGGGCATTACGCTGGCCAAACACACGATTAATTTCCCTTCCATCGAAAAAGTGCTGGCCGACCCCGATGCAGACCTGCCAGATCTGCCCGGCGACAGTCTTTCCCACGACAAACGTATCCCGAAAGCCACGCTTTTCAACCGCAAAAAGCGCGAGGCCATCATCGCGGAAATTGCCAAGGAGGATTCCATCAAACAGAAACGTGTTGCAGAACAATTAGATACGCTCGAACATTTCAAGACGACCATCGCGTCGGAAGGCCACTTCTACCTGCCCGACGGCGATGTCACCTATTTCGACAAATTCTTCGCAAAGGCGGCTTCCGCACGCTCCAAGAACGAGGTGGTGCGGGTGCTGCACTACGGTGACTCACAGATCGAGATGGACCGCATCTCAGGCAACCTGCGCACTTGGTGCCAGTCGAAATTCGGCGGCGGTGGTCCAGGCTTACTGCCTGCCATCCAGACGGTTGCCTCCTATGCCGTAAGCCAGTCGGCCAGCGGTCCGTTCACGCTCTACTCGACCTACGGCGACGGGGCACGTGCCCGTGGTAACTACGGTCTGATGCTGAAATGCTACCGACTCACCGGCAACGGCACTTTCACCGCCAACGCCACCTCCAACAAGCGCACCGACAGCCGCGTGAAACGGTTCTCCCGCGTGACCCTGCTCTACAACGACCACGACGGCAAATTCCGCGCCACCCTCTCCGACCGCAAAAACCACTATGACTCCACTTGCACGAGCGCGGGTGCGGGTATCCACGCATTCCGTTGGCAGACAGACTCTTCCACCGCATCATTGCGTATCAACATGCAAGGAACAGCGGACATTTACGGCATCATGATCGACAACGGACCGGGCGTGAGCGTCGATAACATCCCTTTGCGCAGCTCCTCCGGCAACCAGTTCACCCTCGTCACCGACACCATCCTGCGCAAATGCTACCAGCTCTCCGATGTGGGGCTGATTATCCTGCAATTCGGTGGCAACCAGATGCCTTCCACCTATAGCACCGCCGCCATCAACAAATATTGCACCATCATGCAGAGCCAGATCCGCCGCATCAAGAGCGTCTGTCCCAACGCCACGCTGCTCTTTATCGGTCCGTCCGATATGAGCCACTCCTACAACGGTTCGCTGCAGACCTACACCTATCTGCCCGCGATGGTCGATAGTCTGCGTAATATGTGTCTGCGCAACCATGTGGCCTACTGGGACTTGTACGAGGTAATGGGCGGTCGCAACTCGATGGTGGCTTGGGTGAAGAAAGGTTGGGCCGGTCCCGACTACGTGCATTTCACCCCTGCCGGCGCGAACTATGTGGGCAAGACGTTGTCCGAGAATTTCGCGACCATGTATGAACTCTACACCACCCGTCGCAAGATGGGTGCCGAACAATTTGACAACTTATGGGAGGCCGCCGAAAACTAATCTGCATCATCCTGACACTCTGTGCGTTGAATGTGTTCGCACAGACTGACGAGACCGCTGACAGCGTCGCGCTGGAGATGGAGGCCGACACCTCCGCCGTATGGGTGCTGCCCGAATTGTTTTCGGCCTACGACTCCACCTTCGCCTTCATCCGTTTCAACGACGACACGCTCTGTTGGGGCAGGGACAGCATGCCTTTAGTACGCTTCTACGAGAAGCTCGATCGCGTGATTCGCACCCGCATGGGCAACGTCCACATCATGCACATCGGTGGTTCGCACGTGCAGGCGGGCACCATGTCGAACCGCATCCGCAGGCACGTGTTGGCGGAATATGGCGGCGAACCCGCCGACCGCGGACTCATCTTCCCTTACTCGGCGGCCAACGCCTGCAACAATCCCCGCGATTACAGCATCACCCGTTCCGATGTCTTCTCACTGATTCGCAACGTCTATAAGGAGTACCCGTCGCCGCTCGGCATGTCGGGCATCTCAGTCTATTGCACCCAGTCGGTGCATTCCATCAAGTTCAAGATGAACGACCCCGACTACGACTTCGCCACCGACACGCTGGTGCTTTTCGGTCGCTCCAACGGCATGTACATCGACCCGATCCTAAAATACGACACCATCTGGCGATTCCCCGACGAAACCGACCTTGATAACGAACGCTACTACTTCTATCTCGACCGTCCGTTGCAAGAGTTCACCTTCTACTTCCCTTGCGGCGCACCCGACACCTTCTTCGTCAACGGCCTGTGGCTGAAAAACGGCAAGCCCGGCGTAACGTTCACCTCCATAGGCGTTAACGGTGCGGCGGTGCCCTCCTACCTGCGTTGCAAGAACTTCACCCGCGACATGAAGGCCTTCCCGCCCGATCTGGTGATTTTCGGTATCGGAGTCAACGACGCTTACGGCAACGATTTCGATTCCACCGCCTTCAAAAACAACTACCTGCAGCTCATCGCCCGCATCCGCGAGGCCAACCCCGACTGCGCGTTTATCTTCCTATCGAACAACGACACATGGAAGAAAGTGCGGCGGGGGCGCTATGCGGTGAACCAGACCGGTCCGCAGGTGAGCGATGTGATGCACCGGCTCGCCAACCTGACGGGCGGTGCCGTTTGGGATCAATTCGAGGTGATGGGCGGACTCGGCTCCATGGCCAAATGGCAGGCCAAGGGGCTCGCGCAGAAAGACCGCGTCCATTTCACCGTTAACGGCTACAACCTCATCGGCGACCTCTTCTGGCACGCCTTTGTTCAACCCCTTAAATCCATGCAAGAATGACCTGGGAGAATGTTTCACAATTTTTGATCAACCTGTTCTCGTTCGATGAGACACACCCGTTGCTGTTCACGCAGTTCAACTTCTGGGCCTTCTTCGCCATCGTATATGCCGGCTTCGCGCTCTTCCACAGCAAACGGCTACTGCGCAACACCTTCCTCTTCTTCGTCAGCCTACTATTCTACTACAAGACCTCCGGTCTTTTCGTCCTTATCTTGCTGTTTGACACCTTCTTAGACTACTTCCTCGGCGTTTTCATGGACAAATCGCAGCGCAACGGTTGGCGTAAAACGTTCATGATTTCGGGTGTGGTCATCAACTTGCTGGTACTCTTCTACTTCAAGTATGCCTACTTTTGCACCGACGCCTATAACACCATCGTGGGCAGCGAGCATGAGGTCATCAACTGGCTCGCGCAGTGGACCAACAACTGGACGGGCACCGACTACTTCGATGCCTCCAAAATTCTGTTACCCGTCGGTATCTCCTTCTATACCTTCCAGAATATTAGCTACTTGGTGGATGTCTATAAGCGGAAGATTGCGCACGTCGGCAACATCCTCGACTTCGGGTTCTACGTTTCGTTCTTCCCGCAGTTGGTGGCCGGTCCCATTGTGCGTGCCGACCAGTTCGTGCCGCAACTCTACAAGAAGTTCTTCCTCACCCGCCGGCAGTTCGGTATCGCCGTCTTCTGGATTCTCAACGGCTTGGCCAAGAAGCTGATTATGAGCGACTACCTCGCCGTCAACTTCGTGGATCGGGTCTTCAACAACCCGTCGCTGTTCACCGCCTTCGAGAATCTGTCGGCGCTGTTCGTCTATTCGTTGCAGGTCTATGCCGACTTCTCCGGCTATACCGACATCGCCATCGGTGTGGCCATGCTGATGGGCTTCTACCTGCCCACGAACTTCAACTCGCCGTATAAGGCCACCAACCCCGGCAATTTCTGGAAGCGGTGGCACATTTCGCTCTCCAACTGGCTGAAAGACTACCTCTACATCCCGTTGGGCGGCAACCGCAACGCCACTTTCGGCACCTATCTTTGCATCTCGCTCATCGCGGCCGTCATCATCCTGCTCACCAAAAGCGTGGTGATCACCTGCACCATCGGCGGCATCGCGCTGGCGCTGCTCGTGGCTTCATTAGTGAGCAAGAAGGCGCGGTTGAAAATCAGCACCAACCTCAACATGATGAACACCATGCTGTTAGGGGGCTTGTGGCACGGTGCTTCGTGGAATTTCATGATTTGGGGCGGCTTGAACGGCATTGGCATCCTCTCGTACAAAATCTGGCGGCACGGCAACATGCTCGTGCGCAGCACTATCGCCACGGTGATATTCGTCACTTTCCTGATCACCAACCATTTGTGGCCGCATCCCGCGCTGATGATTGGCGTGGTGTGGAGCGGCGTGTGGTTCGCGGGAACACTCATTAAGACCATTTTTACGTTGATCAAACCCGACAAGACAGTGGAATGGTTGGATAAGACGTGGGGCATTATCCAGACGTTCGTCTTCATCTCGTTCACGCGGTTGTTCTTCCGTTCCGGCTCCAACCTCGACCCGGCCACTGCCAACGAGACGGCGTGGGAGACCGCCAAGGCGATGGTCAACAGCATTGGCGGGCAGTGGAACGTCGCGGCCATCCCCGACATCCTGGCCAACTACAAGTTCGTCTTCATCATGTTCGTCCTCGGCATGGTCATCCACTGGCTCCCCGACCGTTGGAAACGTTGGTACCGTATCAACTTCGCCATGCTCCCGCTCTGGCTGATGGGTCTTATCGTGGTCGCAGCCATCTTCGTGCTCTACCAGTTCGTCACCGCGGACCTGCAGCCGTTCATCTACTTCCAGTTCTGATAGGCAATAGGGAATAGGGAAAAGGCAATAGTTACACCAGTATTGCGTGTTGCAGTTTTAATGCAAACCGTGTCACACCTTGATGGATGCGCTCTACTGTTTTTGGCGAGGGTTTCCGATGGCCGGTTACGTAACCACAGCTTTCAAATTGCTTTCAAAAAAAACCACGCAAAGGCGGGCAGGGTTAAAGACATTTCCGTTCCAACTCCTCCAATCGTTCTTTCAGCTGTCGGATTTCGTCGTCGTTCTCCCGTTTCACCGTATGCTTGAATTTGAGCATCGCGAGGTTCAGTTCCAAGGAGGTCTCACTGCTGCGAATCGGCAAGGCGTCTGATAGCAACTCTGCTGCAAGTTGTCCACCGCGTTGTAACAAAGACTGCTGAACGTCCTTATCATCCTCATGCTGAGGCACTTCGATGATAACCCGCGACAGCTCCTTCAGCTTTGCGTACGCCTCCACAATGGCAATCGTTGTCTCCACTGCTTTGGGACTCTTCAAAATCGTAGCCAGCATATAAAGCCCTTTTTCTGTGAACGCCTTGGGTAATTGTGGTGAGAATCGAAGTTTCTGAAGGTGGTGGAAATTTTCCACTACCTCTGATTTCTCTTTCGGCTCCAATATGAATATGTAGCCTTTTGGGAATTTATCAGGATTGTTTTTAACTGCTTTGTTGATGTCGCGTGTCTCCACTCCGTAGAGCTCGGCAACATCGGCATCCAGAATCACCTGCTGTTCGCGCAGGGTAATGATCTTGTTTTCTACTTCTAAAATATTCGTCATAATACTTTATTTTGATGATTAAAACGTTAAAAATTCTGCCGACAAAGATACAACAAAATCAAGCGTTTGTCAAGAGTTTTTACGATTTTTTAAAGTCATTGACATCCAGTATATTGTAATTTGCAATTTAACTATTCAATGTTGAATAGTTAAAATTCGGATTGGATTTTAGCAAGAAAGATAGGGTATGGGGCGACAATCGCTTGTTGGAAAAAAACGTATCTTTGCCACAACATTTTGAATCCACCCTAGTATGAAAAAGAACAAAACACCAAAATACATTCAAGAAGAACGTGATGCTTCCAGGTCGTTGACGGCGAGTGATATATTTCATAAAGTCAAATGGCTCGAGGCTATTTCTGACAAAGAGCGGCAATATATCTACAATCTCGTTCAGAATGCCTCGAACGAGCCCTATGATGGCGAAGTGGACTCCAGCATCGGCGCGTTTATCATTCTAAACCCACCGACCGATTCGAATTTGCAAATCTTGGCAAAGTTTATGGACGAGACTGCAGCTTTCGGTATCTACAAGGACGTTGTTGAAAGTGGAATTCGATGCTGGTCGGTGTGGAATGAAAGCGAGAAGGTTCAGAAATGGTTGGCAAACTATCAATAACACCATCACGACAACGGCTCTTATCCGATTTTATGAGATTTAGTACGAACACAGATTACACAGAAGCACACAGATATTAATGCCACCATCTGTGTATATCTGTGTATATCTGTGTGCATCTGTGTTCGAATTACAAAACAAAAACATCCCTTCGCGCGACCGCCTAAATCCCGAACGCCTCACGATGCCACAAGACGTAGCGATAGGCCTTCATCTTAAAAACACTAAGGGCTGGCACAAAATGTACCAGCCCTTTGTTCATCAAAACCAAGAAAAGGTTGATGAGAGATTATCTTGATTGGTAAAGATTAAGCGTTTGCTGCGTCGCGGTGGAACACTAACGGGAAGCTGATGACGTTGTCTTCATCCTCTGCATTAGCGAATTGCAGGTTGATGGTGATGGTGTCGTCATCGTCATTGTAGGTGAAGACAATCTGATAGTCGATGGGGTTGCCGTTCTCGTCGTTGCCCACAGCTGTCAAGGTGCCGGTGTGGGTGGCGCCGTTGTAGACGTAGGCAAGATCCATTTGCTCGATTTCTTCCATCGTGTATCCCCCGGCTATTTCAGCCACGTTGACCACACTGATGTTGTCGGAGAAGGTGATGTGAGCATACTGGTTGTCGAAGCTGAGGTTGAACAACATGTCAGAATCGAAACCGTCGGGGAATTGGCAACCGTAGTCGCTAAGGCTCATGCCCGTCATGGCTTGGATCAGGTCTTCGAGGGCGAGGTTAGCCGTCCAGTCGGTGCCGATAAGGTCGGAAGTGACAGCCACTTTGGGAGTGTTCGCAGGATTTTCACCATTTCCGTTAGGGGTGATGGGGTCTTTCTGACAAGAAGCCATGCAGAGGGTGATGGCGATGAATGCGATTGCAAAAATGTTTTTCTTCATACTTTTTGATTTTTACTTTTGATTATTTAATTTAATTGATTTGAATGTTTCTGTTGTAAGAACGCGCCGGAAGAGCAAAAAACTACACGGGCGAAAATTTTTTTTTATTCTCTTTCAAATTGCAGTTGATAGAGGATGTCACCCTCTTCAGTGCCAAGGTTAGCACGGGAGATGATCATAGTGTTGTCGGTGATCCAATTCACATCCCAGCAGCCGCCACTTGGCAAGAGTTCACTGCAGAGTTCGCCGTCGCTGCTAAGAGTCCATGTGGAGTTGTCTGAGGTCGTAGTGCCATCCATTCCGTTGAAAGTAAGTGTCAGGGTGCCATCATTATGGAAGGTATAGAACATGGAGCCGCCGCCGTCTTCTGGAACGAAGAGGTCACTGCCCGTCAAGGTGCCGTTCTGGTCGATGTGGTTGACCACCGAGCAGATGAAATGCCACGTCCCGATGATGTCCACCGAAGTGCTTGCGGGTGGGGCGGAAGCGTATGCCATGCCGTTCCATGTGCCGTTGTCGTAGGTGACCACCACGGTAAGCCCTTCTTTCTCCCTCTCCTTCATCCAAGCTTTCATCGCATCACGGTCAGTGGTGCTGAACGTCTTTGCCGCTTTGGTGCCGCCTGCCCCGTTGTTTTGGAAGTAAGTGGTCTGGTTCATATTGTAGAAAGTCACCGTTTGGCCGTTTTTCGCTTGGGTGCAGAGCACATCCAGCAGGGCGTCCCATTCGCCTTCGGTATCCAATGTCTGGCGGTTTTCAGTTTGTCCCACTGTGTAAACGATAACACGCTCTTTGGGGTCGTTGTTGCCCTCATCGCCTCCGGGAGTGGGATTTATAGGATGCTGTTCGCATGCTGCGAAGACAAAAGCCAATACCGCCAATATTGCGATGAATTTATGTGTTCTTTTCATAATGTTCACTATTTTCTTTTTTCTTGTTTCATATTATTCAGTTGATAATCAAGGAGGGCATCGTACTGAGCCTCGGTGTTGACGCGGTAGAGGGCCACGGTGCGGCGTGTGTGGGAGGCCACCACGCGCAAGACAGGAGCGCCTGTCCATTTCACTCGTTGCGCTGGGTTCTTAATATCGCCAAGCCAGCTCACCGAGCCTTCTTCTCCTTTGATGTTCAATTCCTTGGTTAAACGTTGCCATGCGGCATCGTCGTCAGCGACAATGAGTACAACATCAACTCGTTCGCTTTCGCTGAGCTTGAAACCGCTCACTTGCGCCACGGTAAGTTCTTGTCGTGAAGCATAGCGTTTGTACAGCTCGTTCTGCGATATTGCCGCTATAGGAAGCAGCATCATCAATATGATAATCAGTCGTTTCATTACTCTTTCAGCATTTCTGCGGCCAAGGAGGCCCATTGCGCATCGGTGGTGCCGACACGGTTACAATATACTTTCTCGTAGTTCCGGGGTTGGTGTTGCTGTATGGTGAACACCGACACGGCCACAGCCACCACAACCACCAAAGAAGTCACCGCGGTGATGATGCGGTTCTGTTTCCGTCGCCAGGCAGGGTATTCCGCCGCCAACCGTAGGCTGTAGCCTTCGGCCTCGGCCCGTTGCCATAATTCGTCAAATTGGTTTTCTGTCATATATCCATTGATTTTCTTAATTTCTCTTTGATTCTCACCAACCTCACACTTACATTCTTCACGGTCATCCCCACACGTTCTCCAATCTCTTCATAGTCGTATCCCTCTAACTGCAAGCGCACTATGGTGCGGTCAGGTTCGTCCAGCAGGGCAATCCGTTCGTGCAGCTCACGGAGCAGCGTGCGATCTTCGTCGGGCACCTCGTAGCCTTCCGGCAATGCCTCGGTTTCTTTCTCTCTTCTCAAGCAGTCAATGATCTTGTTTCGTCCGATTTTCCAGATCAACGCCGTCTGTGGCACTGCGGAAAGGGAGAGAAGCCGCTCGCTGTCACGCCACAACGCCACGGTGACTTCCTGCAACAGGTCATCAACCTCCAGACCCCGACGGCTGTAATGTCGGCAGAGCGAGAAGAGCAACCCCCTATGGCGGTGGAGCATGGTCTCAAAAGGATTTACCTTTGCCGCCATAAATTCCTACCACGATGAGATCATTCGGAAGTGACAATCATTCGGGAGTGCATCCTGCTATATTAGAGGCAATTGCCGCGTGCAATGCCGACCACGAAATCGCTTACGGCGACGACACCTACACCGCCCGTGTGCGGGACCTTTTCAAGAAACAGTTCGGCGAGACGGCGGAGGTTTTCCCTGTCTTCAACGGTACCGGTGCCAACGTGGTGGCCCAGCGCGCCTGCGTGCGATCGTTCAACAGTATCCTCTGCGCCGAGACCGCCCACATCGCCGTCGATGAGTGCGGCGCACCCGCCTTCATGACCGGCGCCTCGCTGGTTTCTATCTCTACACCCGACGGCAAACTCACCCCTGAACTCATCCACCCGCACCTCACCAACTGGGGCTTCGAACACCACTCGCAACCCAAGTCCGTATATATCTCGCAATGCTCGGAACTCGGCACGGTCTATACCTGCGAGGAAATCCGCGCCATCGCCGACTTCATCCACCCCTTCGGCATGTACCTGCATCTCGACGGCGCCCGTATCGCCAACGCTGCCGTGACCCTCGGCAAGACATTCAAGGAGATGACCACCGACTGCGGTGTCGATATCGTCAGCTTCGGGGGCACGAAGAACGGGATGCTGATGGGCGAATCCGTTGTCGTCCTGAATCCTGCGCTGGTGCCCGAACTCAAGTACCACCGCAAGCAGTGCGCCCAACTCAGCTCCAAGATGCGCTACCTCAGCGCCCAGTTCATCACCTACTTGGAGACCGGCCTCTGGCGGGAGAACGCCGCGCACGCCAACGCGCAGGCGCAGAAGCTCCGTCAGCGCATCTCCGCCCTCCTCGGCGACGTCTTCACCCAGCGCACCGACTGCAACATCCTGCTGCTCCGCCTCCCGCGCCCCCTCGCCGACCGCCTCGCGAAGACCACTTTCTTCTATTACTGGAACGAGGCCGACGACGAGATCCGGCTTGTCACCTCGTGGGACACGACGGATGAGGACATTGAGGCCGTGATTGAAGCACTTGGAAAAGATTAAAAGGACAAGATAATCAGAGAATAAGAGCTGGCTAATTCCTATTTATTCAACTCTTAAATACTATTCTTAAAAAATGTATTTTTGCAGCCAAAACTATAATAAAATTTGAAGTAATGACAACAATACAGTTACGAGAGGAACTATTCCGCGAAATGAATCCACTTCTTGACAGTAAATCGGCATTAGAGAAAATGTTGGCTTATGTCAAGACTCTTCTGCCTGCTAAGAAAGCTAAATCCGAAATAGAGGAACTGACAGATGATGAAAAGTTAGAGGCTGCTCTCAATGTTTTTCATTCTGATTGGGGTGGTGACGCTGATCCAATGGAAATCACCAAAGAATTGCGCCATAATGTGGTAAACAGTAGAACTATCGAAACTTGGTAACAATGAAAACATATGGACAATATCTGTTGGACACTTGTGTCTGTATTGCATTGATCAAAAAAGTTCCATCTGTCATTGAGAATATCAGACGTGTTGGGCTTGGCAACTGCAAAATTTCTGAAATCACATTAGCAGAACTCTTTTTCGGCGCGTTCAAGTCAGGGAAAGAAAAACATTTTTTAGATGTGGATGTGATTAAAGGTCTTTTCGAGCAGTATCCTATTACCAATTCTTTAAGAGAATATGGAGACATCCGCTGGCAGTTGGAGCATACGGGGAAGAAGATCGACCATTTTGATTTACTCATTGGTGCAACGGCATTGCACGAAAATTTCGTGCTTGTCACAGGCAATGTGGACCATTTCGAGCGTATCCATGGTCTTAAGGTTGAGAATTGGATGGTATAATGAAAAAGCATACAATTCTAACCCTAACCCTCATCACCTTCGCCCTCTGCCTCCACGCGCAGCGCGACTCCTTAGCCTTTGCGAACGGTCCCTGGCAAACCGACACGCTCGATGGGATGGTGCTGAAGCAGTGCCGGTTCGAGGGGCAGCAACTGTTTGCTTCGAACCAACAGATTTTCGTGCTGGAAATCCCTGACACGGCGGACTATGCGCTGCGGTTCGCGCATGAGCCGCGCCGCACGAAGACCTCCGAGATGGCCCGCAAACATGGGGCCGTGGCGGCGGTCAACGGCTCGTTTTTCGACATGGACAAGCACTTCCCCATCTGCTATCTCCGCATCGACAGCGTGAATCTCGGGGAGAACACTCCCGGCAAGGACACAGTAAATCGCAAATACTATCAATACGGCACGCTTTGTCTCAGCGGCGACAGCGTCCTTATCCTCAAGACCGACTCCTCGCGGCATTGGGAGGAAACACTCCCCTACCCCGACATCATGACCGCTGGTCCGCTGCTGATTTGGCACGATACGTTACAGTATCTGCGCGACGACCGCACCTTTGTAACCAACCGCCACAACCGCACCGCCGTGGGCATCCGCGAGAACGGCACGGTGCTCTTAGTAGTGGCCGACGGACGTTTCAAGACTGCTGCGGGACTTTCCCTGCCGGAACTGCAGCAAATCCTCCGCTGGCTTGGCTGTCGCGATGCTCTCAACCTTGACGGCGGCGGCTCCACCACATTGTTTTTGAACATCGGTGATTATCAAGGTGTTGTCAACTGCCCCTCCGATAACGGTCGTTTCGACCATGAAGGGGAGAGAGGAGTGTCGAATACGGTCCTCGTAATTAAAAACGAAAAGTAGATCTATTTAAAAATATGATTCCTTGAGCAGCCTCGAAGAGGCAAAACGCGCGATAGCGCAAATAACCCCACATAAGGCCAAAGGCCGCAATGTGGGCGATAGTCAATAGCCAAAGTTTTTTGTATTTTTGCCCCATCAAAATTGTTTCACCAAAATCAAAAACTATGGACTTTGCAAGTATTATCATTTTCCTGCTTATCGGCGCAGTGTCTGGCTGGTTAGCTAGCAAATTAATGAAGGGCGGTGGCTCCGGACTGATTGTCAACATCATCCTCGGTATTGTTGGCGGTTTTATCGGCGGCTGGCTCATGAGCCTTGTCGGCATCGAAAAAGGCGGCCTCGTATGGGAGATCATCACCTCCGTCATCGGCGCCTGCCTGCTGATCTTCGTCGTTTCCTTAATTAAGAGGAAATAAATTATCGCAAACATCTCTACCGAGCTTTTGTCCCTATCTGGACTGCTCAAGAAAGCAGTTTGTATTCACACGCTCTACCTCGTAATCTCCCCAATAACTGCTAACTACTAACTACTAACTGCTAACTATTTTCGGTCATTGAGGAACCGCATCACCTCCACGATTTGCGGTTCCTCGTATTTTTTGGACAGTTCGGTGAGAACCTCTTTTGGGGTGTAACCTTTTTGCTGTAAAGTTTTTACCTCTCCAGCAATCTCTTCGAAAGCTTTATTTTTGATACGTTGGATTTGATTTCGACGGCAGACATCGCACTCGCCGCAAGGAGTGCTGTCCCATTCGCCGAAATATTGCAGCAGCAACTGACTACGACAGACATTATCGGTCTTTACGTAGTTTTCCACCGCATCAAGTCGTTCCGAGGCCTTTTCTTTGCGAAAATCATAGATTTTTTTGTCGAAGTAGAGGTATTTTTCGTCGATTCTGTCTTTTAGGAAGACGATTAATGGGATATTGCTTTGCGGTTGGTAAGAGAGGACTTTTTCGCTTCGTAATGCTTTAAGTTGCTCTACAACAGACTCTTCCGTAGTTTCTAAACGGTTGGCGAGCAACCGTTCGTCAATATTGGCAAATTGGGTAAAAACACCTGTATAGGAGCGCAAAATCGTAGTGATCAGCGGCTCATACTCGGGCTTTTCCTTGTAATACTGAAGCAGTTGGTCGCCGTTGAACCGGAACTGCAGCTCGGATTTTTCGCGAAGGTGCTCGGAAACGAGGATGACCCCGATGTTGTTGAGCAGTTTCAATGCGTTGAAATACTGGGTTGCATTCATCTGCACGGCTCGGGCGTGCTCCTCCATGGAGAACGGGAATACTTTGCCCTCGCCGGTGCCAATTTCGATGTGGTGCGACTGACAGAGCTCGCGATAGACCTCGCGCACACGATCGAGTTCGGGAAACGTGAAGGTGAAATTGCGCTTGAGTTGGGCGATGTCGTAGTTGTCGTACAGCAGAATCGCCACCGCCGCTTTCTCGTCGCGACCACCGCGGCCCGCCTCCTGGAAGTAGGCCTCCAGTGTGTCGGGCAGGTCGATGTGCACCACAAACCGCACGTCCGGCTTGTCAATGCCCATGCCAAAAGCGTTGGTGGAGACCATCACACGCGTCTCGCCCTTCATCCAACTCTGCTGCTTACGGTCGCGCTCGCGAGGATCGAGTCCGGCGTGGTAGTAGTCTGCAGAAATGCCATTATTGCGCAGGAACTCAGCGGTTTCCGCCGTCTTCTTGCGATTGCGCACATAGACAATACCCGAACCCGGATAGAGGTTCATAATCCGCAGCATCCGACTGTTCTTATCCTCCTCATACACCACGAAATAGGTGAGATTCGCCCGTTTGAAGCTCTTCTGGAAAACGTTTTCGGTCTTGAACTCCAACCGCAGTTGGATATCCTTGACCACCTCGGGCGTGGCAGTAGCTGTGAGCGCTAAAACAGGTACTTGCGGGAAAATTTTGCGAATTTGCGCGATTTCGAGGTACGGCGGACGGAAGTCGTAGCCCCACTGTGAGATGCAGTGCGCCTCATCCACGGCAATCATGGAGACGGGCATCCGTTCGAAATTGACCTTAAAACTCTCTGTCTGAAGGCGTTCAGGAGAAACGTAAAGGAAACGGTATTCAGGATCGAAGAGACAGTTGTCGATAGTGGCCTGGATTTCGCTGACCCGCATCCCCGTATAAATGGCGCCAGCTTTGATGTGGCGGGCGCGGAGATGCTCCACTTGGTCCTTCATGAGTGCGATGAGCGGAGAGATGACGATGCAAAGGCCGCCCTTCACGAGCGCAGGCACTTGAAAGCAGATGGATTTGCCGCCGCCGGTAGGCAACAACGCCAACGTATCGCGCCCCTCCAACACCGACAGGATGATGTCCTCCTGCAACGGCCGGAATTGATCGTATCCCCAATACTGTTTGAGGACAGCGCAAGCTTTCTGTCTAAAATCATTCATCGCTTTTCATCGCTTTTCATCGGTCTTCATCGGTCTTCATCGGTTTTCATCGCTTTTCATCGCTTTTCATCGATTTTTCGGGTCTTCAGCCCTTTTGGAATCATCCTCACATCATCTTATCCTCTTATCCTCTCTTATCGATCTCCTCTTGAATCTTCGCCGCCAGCTCGTAATTCTCCTCGTCAATGGCATCCTGCAAGAGGTCTTTCAACTCCGACAACGACATGGTCTCCCACTCGTTCGTGGCTGCCGATTTGGAAGCAGCACTCTTGGAAACGGCAAGATCCTCATTACTAAACGGATCCGATTCATAATTGGATTTCTTCCCCGCTATCTGCATCTGATTATCAAACAACTCTTTTTGGAAGAAAATAGGAATATGGGCGTGCAAAGCAATGGCGACCGCATCCGACGGACGCGCATCTACATTGAAATAGTCGCCTTTGGGAGACTGGATGACGATGGAAGCGTAGTATATGCCCTGGTTGAACTCATCGATGGAAACAAATTCAAGGTTGTATTCCGGAATGTGTTCGGTCAGCAATTCGGCAAAGAGGATGTGCGTGAGCGGACGCTGCGGCAACCGACCGTGACGCTCGCCCAAAATCGCGCGCGCCTCGTTCAGCCCGATGATGATGGGGACGTACTGCGCCTTCTGGAACTTGTTCACCAAAATCATGGAGAACGCCTCTGACGCATGCGACGCCGCCCGCACGTCCAGGACTTCCACCTCGATGTATTCTATGTCGTTAATTCTCAATTCTTTTAATGGTTATTGGTTATAGGTTATGGGTTATTGAAATAGGAGGATGTAGGGGCGAATAATTATTCGCCCCTACATTTCATCGTTTTTCATCGTTTTTCATCGTCCGAAATACGCTACCGCATTCGCGAAGATATCCTGACACTTGTTTCCTCCAATGTTCTTGTAAAGGTTCCGGCCCTTGCGCTCGCTATGACCCATCTTGCCGAGAATCAAACCGTTATCGGAAACAATGCCCTCAATGCCGTAGAAGGAGCCGTTGGGGTTGTCCTCGGGATCCATGCTCACCTGGCCGTTCTCATCGCAGTATTGGAAGGCGACCTGACCATTCTCGAAGAGCTGTTTCGCCAACTGTTCAGATACCACGAACTTGCCCTCGCCGTGGCTGACCGCGATCTGGTGGACATCGCCTTCTCTGAAGGAGGCGAGCCACGGGGAGTTGGTGCTGCCCACGCGGGTACGCACAATGCGAGAGATGTGACGGTTGATGTTGTTACGATACAGCGTCGGGGAGTCGGGCGTGACCTCGCCGAGCTTGCCAAACGGCAGCAGACCGGACTTGATGAGCGCCTGGAAGCCATTGCAGATGCCGAGTACCAGACACTTGCGGTTGAGCAGGTCTTCCACCGCCGCTTTCACCTTCGGACTGTTGAGCACGTTGGCGATGAACTTACCACTACCGTCGGGTTCGTCACCCAGACTGAAACCGCCGGAGAGCGCGAGGATCTGCGACTCGCGGATAGCCGCCGCCAGCTCGTCAATGCTGTGCTCGATGGCCGCCTCGTCCAAGTTCTTGAAGACCAAAATGCGGGTTTCGGCACCGGCATCCTCAAATGCCTTTGCCGTGTCGTAGTCGCAGTTGGTGCCGGGGAACACGGGCAAAATCACTTTCGGCTTGCTAACCTTTGTGGTCGGTATAGCGTTGTTATTCTGCGTGTTACGAGCAAACTCTGCACCCACGGAAGCCGTCTCATTCGGGGCGGTCTGCGGGTAGAGCTTCGCGTAAAAACCGCGCCAAGCCTTCAGCAATTCCACTTTGTCGAGCTTCTCGCCATTGACCACGAAATTATCGGCCACTTTGCCGAGTTCGATGGCGAACGACGCATTCAGCTTCTCCGTGGTTTCCACAATGAAGCTGCCATAACTGTAAGCGAACAAATCCTTATCGGTCTTGACATCAAAGCCTAAATCATTACCGAAACTCATTTTGGCCAGTGCTTCTGCGATGCCGCCGAATTGCAGCGTGAACGCGGAGACAATCTTCTGATCCAGAATGTTCTGGCGCATGAAGTCGAATATGTCGCAGGTATGCTGGATATTCGGGATATCGTTTTCTAACTTATTTTCAATGAGGTAAATATAATTGCCCTTCTGCTTGAATTCCGGCGAGATGATGTGGTCGGAATTCTCCGTGGTGATGGCGAAGGAGACAATCGTCGGCGGCACATGCATGTCCTTGAAAGTTCCGCTCATGGAATCCTTGCCGCCCAAAGAAGCGAGCGCGAAAGATTTCTGCATCCAGAAGGCGCCCAACAGCGCGGAAAGCGGTTTGCCCCAGCGGGTTGGCTCCTTGCCGAGCTTCTCAAAGTACTCCTGGAAGGTAAAACGGATCTTATGGTAGTCGCCACCGGCCGCCACGATTTTCGACATGGCTTCCAACACAGCCATCACACCGGCATGATACGGGGAACGGATGGCGATGAACGGATTGTAGCCGAACGCCATGATGGAGGCGAGGTTCGTATGTCCGTGACGCACAGGCAATTTCTGCGCACTCACCTGCGTTTCCGTCAGCTGGTCTTTGCCGCCGAACGGCATCAGCACGGTGGAAGCACCGATGGTGGCATCGAACATCTCGATGAGACCCTTTTGGGAAGCCACGTTCGGGTTGGTGAGGCAACTTTGCCACTTCTCCTGCATCGTTTTTCCCTGAATATCAGATGATTTCATCACGCCATCCGCCACAGGGGCAATCTTGGCGGTCACCTTCTGGCGCACACCGTTGGTGTTGATGAAGTCGCGACTGAGATCCACGATGGTCTTGCCGCGCCAGGTCATGGTCAGGCGGTTGTCATCGGTCACCTTGGCGATGATGTTGGCCTCCAAGTTCTCCTCACGACAGTACTGGAAGAAGGTCTCCACATCCTCGGGCGCCACCACAACGCTCATACGCTCTTGCGACTCGCTGATGGCCACTTCCGTACCGTTCAGACCTTTATATTTCGTGCGGACCGTGTCCAGATCGATGGTCAGACCGTCGGCCAGCTCGCCGATGGCCACACTCACACCGCCTGCACCGAAGTCGTTGGACTTCTTGATGAGTTTCGTTACTTCAGGACGGCGGAACAGATGCTGGATCTTGCGCTCCTCGGGGGCGTTACCTTTCTGCACCTCAGCGGCACAGGTATCCAAAGACTTTTCCGTGTGTTCTTTCGATGAACCCGTGGCACCACCGATACCGTCGCGACCGGTGCGACCACCGAACATGATGATGATGTCGCCAGGCTCCGGACGCTCGCGGCGGACCTGATTCTCTGGCACAGCACCCACCACAGCACCGATTTCCAAACGTTTTGCTTGGTAATCAGGGTGATAGATCTCACGGACGTGCGTGGTAGCCAGACCGATTTGGTTGCCGTAGGAGGAATAGCCGGCGGCGGCGGTCTTGGAAATCACCGACTGCGGGAGTTTGCCCGGCAGCGTGGCGGAAATCGGGGCGTTGATGTCGCCCGCGCCCGTAACACGCAGTGCCTGATATACATAGCTACGACCGCTCAGCGGGTCGCGGATAGCACCGCCCACGCAAGTGGCTGCTCCACCGAAGGGCTCAATTTCCGTCGGGTGATTATGCGTTTCGTTCTTGTACATCAGCAGCCAATCCTCCTCTTTGCCATCGACATCCACCTTCACACGGATGCTGCAGGCGTTGTTCTCCTCGGAAATCTCCTTGTCGGGAAGGTTGCCGCGCTTGTACTCATACTTGCCGTTGATGGAAGCCAAATCCATCAGCGTGACCGGACGTTGCGTGTCTTTGCCGTACATCTCATCGCGCACGGCGAGATATTCTCGCAATGCATTCTCAATCTGCTCTTTGTAAATATTATCACCTTCCGTTTGGATGTCGGTGATGGCCGTCTCGAAGGTGGTATGACGACAGTGATCGCTCCAGTAGGTGTCCAACAGCTTAACCTCCGTGTCGGACGGATCGCGCTTTTCATCGTTAGCAAAATATTGCTGGATGAACTTCAGATCCTCCAACGACATGGCCAAACCCATCTTGCCATGAAACTCGCGCAGCTGATCCTCTGTCCAAGTGCGAAAACCATCGTAAATCGGAACGTCTTGAACTTCAGGATTTTCCGTCAGTTCCAAACGGGACATATCCTTCTCCCGGGCTTCCACCTCGTTGATACAGTATTTCTTTACCTTCTGCCATTGGTCGGCCGTCAGATTACCATCTATCACAAACAGATTGGCGCTCTTGATGACCGCTTCTGTCTTAGGATTGAGGAGCTTGAGGCACTGCATGGCACTGTCGGCGCGCTGGTCGAACTGTCCGGGCAGAAATTCCACGGCGAAATACTTGAGCCCGTCCAACGGAAAATCGTGATAGACATCGTCGGTCACGGGTTCGGAGAAAACCACGCTTTCAGCTTTCGCGAGCAGGTCTTCCTCTATATTAAAAATGTCATAAACCTTCAGATGCCGAAGGTCGGTGATATTGAGGTTAAAGTTCTGATTCAAAGTGGCTTTCAAACTGTCGGCTTCGACCTGAAAGCCCTGTTTTTTCTCTACAAAGATACGGGCGTCACGCATATTTCTTAAATTCTAAAATGCGGCGCAAAGATACGTTTTTTTGGGTTACACAGTTATGACGCAAGCATTGCATCTCTACTTATGTTTCTAATAACCTCAAACCATACGATCTGTAATAGGGAAATTTGCTGTCATGGCTGATTAAGGTCTCCTTATTGGCTATGCAGTGGGCTATTATTGCCCGATCCATCATGTCGGTATGTTTTGAGCCCTCTATAGTTAGAATGGGAATATTTTCCAATGTTTCAAAAGTATTATTTGAGATAGAATCCATTTCTATGTTCATGGACTCAAAAGCACCAAATAATGCTTTTGAACCGCCAGGTATTTTTAGTTTTCCCAATTGATTAAGATGCGTCAATTCCAGGATGACAAAATCGGAAATCAGATATTGATTACCACTAGGGTATAATATGTCATCCCTCAAATTTTCGTCCAACTTGGGGCTTTCGCTTACTAGCCAGTAAGCGACATGTGTGTCGAGAAAAAATCGTGCCATACTAATTCAAGTTGAACGGGTCATTGACAAGCTCTTTGCATCCCTTGATAAACTTGAATTTCTTTCTTGATTTCTCTGCCGTTTTCGGCGCTTTTCTTGTAGCTTTTTTTGGTGACATGGTTTTAAAATTTTAAGTTTGCAAAAATACATTATTTTTGAAATCGCAAACAAATAAAAATATTTTTTTTAATATGGTTGATATTTTTGTGTGATACTCTTAGTGACCACCGCTGCTGAGGCGAACGCGAAAAACAGGTTGTATCCGCCGCAGACACCGTCCACATCCAGCATTTCGCCAAGGATGTAGAGGTTTTTGAAGCGTTTGGCGGCGAAATGACCGTCGATTTCCGACAGGTCGATGCCGCCGTGGGCGACTTGCGCCGTGTCTAACGCGTAAGTGTCCTCAATTTGGAAAGAGAACTGTTGGATGGGAAATGGCTTTTGTTGATACAAGTTCGCCAACTTCGGATGAAGAAGACCCGTAACCGATTGATTCTGTTGTAAATATGTGTTGATATCGAAATACTCGTCCCAGTAGGTGAGGTTGATTTCTAAACGGCAGTTTTTCGTCGATTTCAGCCGGCGGTAATAGGCTGAAAGGTTCATGATAACGATGCCGGAAACACCGTTGTCTTTGAAGGTAATTTCCCCGAACTCTTTATGGATCAGTTTTTTATCCTGATACAGCGAGACGATGGCTTTTGTGCGGCAGCCGGACAGTGACTTCGGATAATCTTTCAGAAGGAAGCCCGACAACGAAGGTTGCAGTGTGTTGATTTTCAACGACAAATCTTGCAGATAGCCGTTGTAACCCCGTTGGTTTTTCGGAATCATGCCTGCCGGCGAGCCCGTGGCCAACACCAGCACGTCGAATGGCGGACAGTCATCAATCAGCCATTTGCCACCTTTACATATAATATGTTGTATATCGCATTCCGTAACCACTCTAATATTATCAGAGAGATAGGTATTCAGCACATCAACCACGGTTTGGGAGAACTGCGAGGCGGGATAGACGCGACCTTCCTCATCGGCAATGGTCACCATACCCCATGCACCGAACTGATTCTCAAGCTGTTCAGGGGAGTATTGTTGTAACAACTTCGCGATGAATTCTGGTTGGTTGTAGTGTTCGGGACGGATATCACGGTTGAAGATGTTGGCTTTGCCGCCACCTGAGGCGCGCAGCTTCGCCCCCACCTGCCGGTTCTTCTCGAAAACCGTCACTTCCAAGTGCGGCTGCTCCGAGAGCTTTTTCGCCAGGAAAAGTCCGGAAGCACCTGCCC
Organism: uncultured Bacteroidales bacterium; assembly: GCA_900316305.1. GTDB lineage: Bacteria > Bacteroidota > Bacteroidia > Bacteroidales > WCHB1-69 > F23-D06. The sequence goes on from ONCM01000006.1 coordinate 20,960, forward strand.
CGATAATCGCGATATGTTGTTTGGATCTCATTCTTTGTCAAGGAATTCGCGGATAGTGGAGAGCATCTCGGAACGCGCAACGTCAAGATCGTCGTTGAGGATGATCTTGTCGAACTGCGGGGCGAAGGAGAGTTCGTATTCGGCCTTCTCGACCCGTTTGCGCAGCGACTCCTCGGTTTCGGTGCCGCGTTTGCGTAGCCGATTCTCCAGCTCCTGCACGGTGGGCGGCTCCACAAAGATTGCTAACGCATTGTCGCCGAAGTACTTCTTGATGTTCAGTCCGCCCTTTACATCCACATCGAAAATCACGGTTTTGCCCTCGTCCCAGATGCGGCGGATCTCGCTCTTGAGTGTGCCGTAGAACTGGTTGGCATAGACCTCCTCCCATTCGAGGAACTCGTCGTTGCTGATGCCGTTCTTGAAGTCATCGACAGTAAGGAAATGGTAGTCCTTGCCGTTGACCTCGCCCTCGCGCATGGCGCGGGTGGTCGCGGACGTGGAGAACCGCAGTTCGGGAAGGTAGTTCAGGACGTGTTTCACGATGGATGTCTTTCCGGCCCCCGACGGCGCGGACACGATGATTACTTTGCCATTCATAACAGGTTGTTTTAGGGCGCAAAAATACGAATTTTTAGGCAACTGACACCAAACGTCAAGCAATAAAATAAAAATTTGTATCTTTGCCGTTTCAATTGTAAATTGTGACAATTATGGGTAAATTATACGCAAGATTAGGGTTGTTTTTGGCTGTTGTGTTTTGTGCAGCATTCCTTTCCGGCTGCAAACAGAAAATCTCCGAAGCTGACTACCAGGTCATTCCACTCCCAAAGCATATCGACCTGAACAAAGACACACCGTTCTCGCTGACCAAAAACACCATTATTTACTACAATGCGAAAGACTCCCTGCAGCGCGAGGCCGAGTTTCTGGCGGAATACCTGTCCGACATCACCGGTCTGGACCTCCAGATAAAGCCCATCGAAGCCACCACCCGCACCGGCATCTTCCTGCTGTTGGACGTTAAGGAAGAGGACGCACCGGATGCCCATCCCGAAGGCTATCAGATTGAGGTCACACCCGAGCGTGTCGTGATCACGGGCGAGGACGCCGCCGGGGTTTTCTACGGCATCCAAACGCTCCGCAAGAGCATCCCCGCCGACGAGAAGGTCGATGTGGTGCACTTCCCTGCCGGCAAAATCACAGACTTCCCGATGTTCGCCTACCGCGGCATGCACCTCGACGTGAGCCGCCATTTCATCCCGCTCGATTCCGTGAAACGCTATCTCGACATGATGGCGATGCACAATATCAACAAGTTCCATATCCACCTCACCGATGACCAAGGTTGGCGTATGGAAATCAAGAAATATCCCGAGCTGACCAAGGTCGGGGCGTGGCGCAGCGGCACTGTACTAGGGCGCAACACCAACCAGTACGACAATATCCGTCACGGGGGTTTCTACACCCAGGACGAACTCCGCGACTTGGTGGCCTATGCCGCCGAACGCCATATCACCATCATCCCCGAAATCGACCTGCCCGGCCATACACAGTCCGTGCTCGCCACTTACCCGAAATTCGGCTGCACCGGCGGTCCTTACGAGGTGTGGCAGCGCTGGGGAGTCACCGACGAGGTGATCTGCGCCGGCAATGAGGAGGCCATGCGCTTCCTCGAAGATGTCCTCAACGAAGTGATGGACGTCTTCCCGTCCGACATCATCCACGTGGGCGGCGACGAATGTCCGAAGACCCGTTGGCACGACTGTCCGAAGTGTCAGGCGAAAATACAGCAGCTGGGACTGCACGACGACGGCAAATTTTCCGCCGAGGATCATCTGCAGAGCTACGTCATGAACCGCATGGAGAAGGTGGTGAAGGCTCGCGGTCGCCGCATCATCGGCTGGGACGAAATCCTCGAAGGCAGCATCAGCCCGAGCGCGATGATCATGAGCTGGCGCGGCACTTCTGGCGGTATCCAAGCAGCCAAGAAAGGTCACGATGTGGTGATGAGCCCCGGCGACTTCCTCTATTTCAGTCAGGGACAGTCGCTTACACCGGAGGAGGAACCTGTCGCCGCCGACGGCTACCTGCCCGTGGAGCGAGTCTATTCGTTCAACCCGCTGCCCGAAACACTTTCCGAAAAGCAGAAAAAGCACATCATCGGCGTGCAGGCCAACATCTGGGGCGAATACATCCACAGTTTCAAGGACGTTGAGTACGACGCCCTGCCACGCATGGCCGCCCTTGCCGAACTCCAATGGTGCTATTCCGAGCAGCGTGATTATCAAGATTTTATCAAGCGTTGCTTCAAGATGGTCAAGCTCTACGACCTCTACCATTACAACTATGCGCACCATATCTTCGACCTGCAGGCGGAGGTAACCCCTGACTACGATGCGGGTTGTATTAATATAATATTGTCAAAATTCGGCGACGGCGAGATCCGCTACACGCTCGACGGCAGCGACCCCGCCAAGGGCACCGTCTATACCGATCCTGTGGAAATCCGCGAGAACACCAACTTCCGCGCCGTACTCATCCGTCCCGACGAGCAGACTTCCGAATACCAGTCCAAGTTCCGCTTCTCGAAATCTTCGATGAAGCCGGTGACGCTGACGGAACCCCCGCACGAGAACTACGCCTACGAGGGCGCACCCACGCTCATCGACGGGCTGCACGGCAGTCAGAACTACCGCACCGGCCGATGGATTGGATTCTGGGGAACGCCGCTGGAGGCCACCATTGACCTGCAACAACCGACAGAAATCCAGAGAGTTGCGTTCCGTTCTATTATCAATATCAACGACTGGATTTATAACCCGAAGGAGTGCACCGTATCCGTCTCCGACGACGGCAAGAAGTTCCGCAAAGTGGCGGAGCAGCACTATGACCTCGCTGACTGGGACCATATCAACAGCATCGAAACCTATCAGCTCCCATTTGACACCGTGACTACCCGTTACGTGCGCGTGCGCATCGCTGGTCACCAGCTGCCGCAAGGGCACACCGGTTTCGGGCACCCGGCGTGGCTGTTCGTCGATGAGATTGAGGTGGAATAGAAATAAAAAGATTCTTTGTAACGTTTGAAGCAAAATTTCGTTATTACTACCGTAATTAATATATTGAGTGAACAATATCTTTATGAAAAAGCATATTATATTACTGACAATCAGCGTAATATACGCCCTTAGCATCACTGCGCAAAATCAGAATCTCTCCGTAAGTTCGTTATCTGGACAGAGTGTAGAGAGCATCTTGCAACAACATTTGGCCGGTGACGGGGTGCTGATTACCGGTTGTGACTGTCCGAACGTATTTTCAGATCCCGCCAAATTCAACAACCAGACAGGTAATGTAACCTATCCGCAGATCGGATCCTTCAACCGAAATGGATTCACCAACTTCCCTTTTGTCAGCGGGTTGGTGATGACCTCCGGTAACGTGAGTGTTGCAGCGGGACCGAACAATTCATCCAGCGCTTCGGCTTCGGTGTCGCCATACTATACTGAGACTGCATTGTCACAATACACGACCAATACCGTAACTAGTTCCGCCTCCTTGGAGTTCGATTTCATCGCCATGGCAGACGAATTTGCATTCAATTACATTTTCGGCTCTGAAGAATATTGTGAATATGTAAATTCTTCATACAATGATGTCTTCGCTTTTATACTGACAGGCATTGATCCGGTGACTTACACCACCACTACTAAGAATGTGGCTATTGTCCCCGGAACTGTCAGCACCCCTGTGACCATCAACAATGTGAACCACGGATACCATTCTTCCAGCTCCAGTGGGCCTGGTACAGACCCGTCAAATTCACAGTATTTCATCCACAATTCTTCCACAAATGGGGTGCAATATGACGGGTACACCACCGCTCTTGCCGCTCAAGCGATCATATTCGCCTGTCAGCCTTACCACATGAAACTGGCTGTCGCAAATGTGGGCGACGTAGCCTACGACTCCGGCGTTTTTCTGGAGGAGGGCAGTTTCTACAGTCCGCACGTGCAGATCGACACCGTATGGGAGCTGCCGCACGCTGGCGACACCTTGATCCAGAACTGCCGTGAATTGGACCTGAAATTCTCCGTGGAGCGTCCAGCCCTAACCTCCACCACTTCCATCATCATCAACACCGGCGGAAATGCGGTTTTCGGTTCCGATTATACCCTTACCAAGCCCAATGGCGTGGAAATCTCCCCGGAAGACAACTCTTTCTATTTTCCGGAAGGCGATACGGTCCAATATGCGCACGTTAAGATGCTTCCCACAGCCCATTTTCCCGCAGGCGTCACTACAAAGACTGCCGAATTATACATTGTCACCCAAGGTTGTACCTCTTTTTCAGATTTGGAGCCTCACTTCAGATACATCGACACCATCATATTACATTTGCGTGCCAACGACACGATTGTCTTAGTGGACACCTCCTTCACCAAATGTAACGAGCTTGAATTCATGGAGGTGCGTCAGGAAAGAGGCACCCCCACCCTCACCTACCAATGGACTCCGGAAACGGGCATTACTGATCCGACCTCCCTGGCCACCGGTTGCCACATCACGGAAAGCGGCACCTATCAAATGATAGCCACCGACCGATGGCACTGTCTGGCCGACACCGCTACGGTGGAGGTGACCATCGTGCCGAAACCCGAATTCACCGTCACCTACACCCCCGACCACGGTTGTATGCCGCTGCCGGTGACCCTGCAGACGCAATATACTCCCACATACGCCAACCTCTTCTGGACCATCTCCAACGACACCGCCTACAACTTCACGAGCACTGATGCCACTATCCACACCACACTACCGGTTCCGGGCTATTATGACATCTCGCTGCTTGTGGAAAGCGCCCCAGGATGCAGCGACTCCATCACCTACCCCAACGTCATCCACGTTTCCGACTTCCCTCATGCCGACTTCGTGTTCAGTCCGGCAGAACCCTCAAACGGCGAAGAGGTCTTTTTCTACAACCTCTCCACGGGCGAAAACATCACCAATTATGCGTGGAGTTTCGGCGACGGCCACTCCTCCTTCGTGGAAGAACCCTCACACACCTACCACTTGACAGAGAGTGATATGATGACCGTGCACCTCACCGTCACCAACTCCGACGGGTGCTCCAATGACACCATGCAGATCGTCCCAGTGGAGGACAACTTCGCCTTCTACACGCCCAACTCCTTCACCCCGAACAACGACGGTAAGAACGACATTTTCCTGCCCAAGGTGAGAGACGTGGTTAACTACGAATTCCTCATCTACACCCGAACTGGGGAACTGATATTCGCCACTAACAACCCTGAACAGGGTTGGGATGGCAACGTGAAGGACAAACCAGCTCCTGAAGGAGTCTATGTTTGGAAAATCACGTACGCCAAGATCGGCACGCCCGAAGAAATGATGGCGAAAACGGGTACAATAACATTGCTCCGTTAATAACTGTCACAGCAAATCACTGAATTATAATACCTTAAAAGGAGGAGGGTTGTCACGACCACAAAATGGTCCGACAACCCTCCTCCTTTTTTGTATATTTTGATTTTCCAAGCCAACCATTTCGCGCCAAAAGTTTCCATTTTTTTCCATAAATATTCGAAAAACAGCCCAGATTATTTCCAAAAACATCCTTACAAAACCATATACCATTAATAATCAGCAAGATAAGAATTATCACCAAAAACTCCCCTAACTACTAAGTTTTCAATAGCTTATTGTTGATAATTAACAACTGTTGATAACTTTTTTCCAATAATTTCCACAATATAACAAATTATATATCAGCAATTTATAATATAAACAACATACACTTCACATAAAAGGACAAAAGTTATGGAAATTAATTATGGAAATTTTATATTTTTGTCGGGTTAAAAAGTGATATAGAAAAAATGACAACGGGTTACGGATATTGGGAAGTCTCCATTGAGAAGAGCGGCCGGCTGAAACTGCCGACGGCTTTGCTGCGTTCGTTGTCAGAGGATGAGCGGCAGACCTTCTATGTCACGCACGGTTTCGGCGACTACATCTCGCTCTGGTCGGAAAAGGCATATCAGAAGCAAATGGACTACATGAACTCGCTGGACCGCAACCTGACCCGCGTGAAGCTGTACCGCAACGCCTTCCTGCGCAACACCGCCATGGTGGAGTGCGACGCCCAGCACCGAATCGTCATCCCCAAACCGCTGATGGAGATGTACGCCATTGACAAGGAGCTGGTGATGGTGTTGGACAACGGGCAGATTGAGATGTGGAACAGCCGCAAATATCACGAGAAGTTCGACATGACGCCTGAGGCTCTCGAGAAACTCAACGAAGAGATGCACCTCGGCCACTTTCTAGCGGAAAAGGAGGGCGCCGATGGAATATCATAACCCCGTACTCCTTCAAACATCCATAGATTTTCTGGTCAACGATCCCGACGGGATTTACGTGGACGTCACCTACGGCGGCGGCGGGCACTCCCGCGCCATCATGGAGCGCCTGCAAAACGGCCGTCTCATCGCTTTCGACCAGGATTCGGACGCACAAGCCCAGCTGATTGACGACGAACGCTTCACATTCGTCGCCTCCAACTTCAAGAACCTCAGCCGTTTCCTGCAATACCACAAAGCCTATCCCGTGGATGGCATCCTGGCAGATCTTGGCGTTTCCTCGCACCAATTCGACACCCCGGAGCGGGGATTTTCCTACCGCGAAGACGGCGTTCTGGACATGCGCATGAACACGCAGTCCGGAAATTCTGCCCAGGACCTCGTCAACCAATACGACGAAAAGGCGTTGAGCGAAATGTTCTACCGTTACGGCGAACTCAACGAAGGTCGTGCCCTAGCGAGACGCATCCTCAAAGCCCGCGAGTCGCAGCCCATCACGACCACCCAGCAGCTCGTGGAGGCGGTGAAACCCGCCCTACCCCGAGGCAAGGAGAACAAGACCCTCTCCAGAATCTTCCAAGCCATCCGCATCGAAGTGAATCAGGAGATGTCCGTGCTCGAAGCCTTCCTCACCCAGTCCCTCGATGCCCTCAAAGAGGGCGGCCGGCTGGTCGTCATCTCCTACCACTCCCTCGAAGACCGCATGGTGAAGAACTTCATGCGCTCCGGAAACCTGAGCGGCGTGGTGGAGAAAGACTTCTTCGGAAACCCGCAAACCCCATTCAGGCTCGTCACTCGCAAGGCCGTCCAGCCCGACGAGGAAGAAATCAACCAAAACCCCCGCGCCCGCAGTGCCAAACTGCGTGTCGCCGAAAAAACCACCCCTGTAAGACATGGAAACGACCAATAAACCCCAACGGAACGACAAGCCGGAAAAGTCCGGATTCGGCAGGTTCTTCGCCAACATCTTCGGCGGGGAAATCCTGGTGAAGAAACAGATGCGCCCTTGGTACTTCTATTTCTTCTTCCTGCTCATTCTGGTCACCGTGCTGGTAATCAGCGAGCAACGCATCCACGTCAAGCAGAAGAAGATCACCGAACTGGAGAACGAGTACAAACTCGAAATCAGCCGTCTAAAGGCCAACAACCAGTTCATCCCCTACGAAAAGAACAAAATCCTCATCCAGAAGATGCAGGAAAAAGGATATATCACAGACGAAAAACAGTGTTTCACGGTGAAGGCGACGCCCAAACCGGTGGAGAAACGCCGTTGGTTTAAGAGAAAGGAGCGCAAAGATGAAAACAAATAACAAGCAAGAAGCCTCTCCCTCCACCCTGCGGCGCATGTCCATCGTGTACCTGTTGCTGGTCTTGGTCGGCATCGCCTGCTTCGTCAAGATCCTCTACCTCTCCATTGTGGAACGCGGACTCGCCTCCGGTGATCCGGACAAATGTCTTGACACCACCGACTCCACCTTCAAACTGAGACCGACCGACACTATCGCGTTTTGCTATATCAAAGAGAACTCCCTAAAACCAGTGCGTGGTGAGATTTACGACGACCACGGTCGCGTGCTGGTGGCCAATTTCACCGTCTTCGAAGTCGCCTTCGACGGAAAACGGTTTGCCAAAACCTATGCCGACACTCTGAAAAAGAACCCCTTAGCCTTTGACAACATCTTCAAGCAACTGTCCGAGGACTTCTACAAACAATTCAAGGATCGCTTCCCTCAATTCAGTACCGACTATTACTACAACTTCTTCACCACTAAGATCAAAAATAAAACCTACGGCACGCTTTTCCCCGTGAAAGTGTGGGACGAACGGATGTGGGTGACTGGAGCGGACACCGCCTTCATCAAGAACAGACCTTATCTGTATAAAAATGTGCAGGATGAAAAGACCGGCAAGACCGTGCGCAAGCGGATCATCCACACCTACTTCAACTTCGTGCCTACGAGTGTGCGCATCAACCCTTACGGGGAAATGGCGAAACGGACGCTCGGAGTGGAAACCCCCGACCGTCAATTCGGTTTGGAGCACACGATGAACGATATCTTAGCAGGGTTGCAAGGCAGTAAAAAATACCTTGAGCTCAACCACGCCATGGTGCCTCTCAGAGACCGACTTGATCCAGAAGACGGTTACAACATCCACACTACCATCAACTTAGAGATCCAGCATTCGGTACACAACGAGCTGTCGCGAAAGCTTTCCGAGCTGAACGCCGAATGGGGCTGCGCTATCGTGATGGAGACCAAAACGGGCGAAATCAAGGCCATCTCCAACCTGCGCCGCGCAGCCGCTGACGCCTCCTACTACACGGAGAGCATGGAATACGCCCTCAACGCCAAGGTGGAGCCCGGTTCCACGTTCAAACTGGCTTCCCTGCTCGCCTATCTGGAGAAAACGCCCAACGACACCGTGGGCAGATATCCCATCTACAACTACACGTTCGACTTCCCCACCAAATCGGGGCAGGTTAAACACTACCATAAAGTGGACTACAACTATACTAGCATTGAAGTTCCTGCCGTGGAAGTCTTCCAACGCTCCTCCAACGTGGGTATGGCCAAAATGATCTTCGACACTTACGGCAAACGGGGATTCCCAGCCTACTTCAGCCAGCTGAAAAAGTTCGGTCTGCTGGACACCATCCACAGCCAGCTGGGCAACATCCCGCCCGCCACAATCCGGGACGGCAGCAACGATTTCAACACCTACTACGCCACCTGCTTCGGGGCCGGCTTCAACATCCCCATCATCCGCACCTTAGTATATTACAATGCGGTCGCCAACGACGGCAAGATGATGTCCCCGCTGTTCGTCCGTTATGTAACCGACACCTACGATACTATCCAACGTTTTGAACCGCAGGTGCTTATTGAGAAAATCGCCTCCGACACCACCATCATGAAGGCCAAGAAGTATCTGGAGCAGGTTGTGTGGGGCGAACACGGCACGGCTCGCCGATTCCGCGACGAGAACTGCATGTTCGCGGGCAAAACGGGCACCCGTGACATCTGGGACGAGAGTGTCGGTGCCTACCGTAAGGACATCAACGCAGTCTCCTTCTGCGGCTACTTCCCGATGGACAAGCCGCAATATACCGTCATCGTCTATATCTACGGCGTGCCGCAACATAGTACGGTGGCCGCCGACGCCTTCGCGAAAATCGCCCGCAGCATCATGAACAGCGCCAACTACAGCGCCACCCGTCGTGCCGACGAGATGCCCTTCACCCCGATCAACCGCACCGGTCCCATCCGCAAGCAATACTTCAACAAGCTGCTGCACGGGCTCGGCTACGATACGGTAACTTACGAAACCGCCGACAATTACCTCCGGGTAGATGCTGCCGACACCAACCGCCACGTCACGGCAAAAGCCCTGCCTGCCGCCACCTACCAGAAGATGCCTGACGTACGCGGGATGCTCGCCTCCGACGCCGTCACCGAACTCATCCGCGCCGGCTACCGCGTCCGCATCACCGGCAAAGGCCGCGTCAAATCGCAGGTGATGGATAATTCGTCGGGAATCGTGAAATTATATCTGGAATGACAACACCCAGGGCGTATGCAATACGCCCCCACAAAACCCCTAAACCATAAACCATAAACCATAAACTATAAACCATAAACTATAAACTATAAACCTCAATAACCAATAACCTATAACCAATAACCTTTACAAAAAGACAATGAAACCATTAAACATACTGCTGAAAGCGTTGCGCTCGTATGAGCTGACGGGTTCGCCGGAACTGGAGATTTCGGAGATCCTGTTCGACTCGCGTGCCGTGGTCGCGAAGCCTGAAGGAGAATCACAACTCTATGTGGCACAGCGCGGTACGCAGACAGACGGACACAAATACATTCCGGCTGCCATCGCTCAAGGCTGTCGTGTGGTTGTGTGCGAGGAGCTTCCCGAAAGTATTGACGAGAAGGTCTGCTATATCAAAGTAGCAGACAGTTCCGTGGCACTGGGACAGCTCGCCGACGCCTTCTACGACCATCCGAGTCGCAAACTGAAACTGGTAGGCATCACCGGCACCAACGGCAAGACCACCACCGTGACCTTACTGCACCGACTTTTCATGTCCGCAGACTACCCCACCGGACTGATTTCTACGATTGTCAACAAGATCGGTGACGAGGAGATTCCGACGAACCACACCACCCCCGATGCGGTGGAGCTCAACCGTCTGTTGGCCGAGATGGTCGGCAGAGGCTGCCAATACTGTTTCATGGAGGTGAGTTCCCACGCCCTCTGTCAACACCGCGTGACCGGCCTCAAGTTCGCCGGTGCCCTCTTCAGCAACATCACCCACGACCACCTCGACTTCCACAAGACGTTCGCCAACTATATTGCCGCGAAAAAATCCTTCTTCGACAAACTGCCCAAGAGTGCCTTCGCGCTGACCAACATCGACGACAAGAACGGTCGGGTGATGGTCCAGAACACGAAAGCCTCCGTGCACACCTACAGTCTGCGCACCGCCGCCGATATCAAAGGCGTCATCATGGAAAACGCCTTCACCGGGCTGCACATGCGCATCAACAACCGGGAGGTCTATTTCAAACTCTGCGGACGATTCAACGCCTATAACTTGCTGGCTATCTACGGCGCCGCAACGCTGCTGGGCATGGACGAAGAGGAAGTGCTGACCAGAATGAGTATGTTGGACAGTGCAGCCGGTCGTTTCCAGATGATGCAGAGTGCGGAAGGCGCCACCGCCATCGTCGATTACGCGCACACCCCCGACGCGCTCGAAAACGTCCTCAAGACCATCCGCGACATCGTGGGCAAAGAGGCCGACGTCATCACGGTAGTGGGTTGCGGTGGCGACCGCGACGCGCTGAAACGTCCCGAGATGGCGGAAATTGCCTGCAAATACAGCTCGAAGGTCATCCTGACCTCCGACAACCCGCGTACTGAAAACCCCATGGACATCCTCAACGACATGCAGAAAGGCGTTCCGGCGAACAAGGCCAAACAGGTGTTGGTCATCGAAAACCGCCGCGACGCCATCAAGACCGCCTGCATGATGCTGCAACCGAAAAGCGTGCTACTAGTGGCCGGCAAGGGACATGAGACCTACCAGGAAATCAACCACGTGAAGCACCATTTCGATGATACGGAAGAACTCAAAAACAATCTCAACATTCAATAAAACAACGGATTATGTTATACTACCTTTTTTCTTGGATGCATGAGAACAGATACCCGGGAACTGGTATCTTCCAATACATCTCATTCCGTTCCGCCGCCGCCTTCATCTTGGCGCTCATCATCTCCATCTATTTCGGCAAATATTTCATCAAATACCTGAAAAAGAAACAGATTGGGGAGAGCATCAGAGACTTGGGACTGAGTGGACAGAACGAGAAGGCCGGCACGCCGACGATGGGCGGACTCATCATCATCGCTGCCATCCTGATCCCAGTACTGTTGCTCTGCCAACTGCACAATATCTACATCATCCTGATGATTTTCACCACTGTATGGTTGGGAATGCTGGGATTTTCGGATGACTACATCAAGGTGTTCAAAAAGAACAAAGAAGGCCTCTCCCCGCGCAAAAAACTGCTCGGCCAGATTCTGCTCGGTCTGGTGGTAGGCTCCGTGATGTATTTCCACCCGAACGCCGTCATCTGCGAGAAAAAAGTGCAACAGCAAAAGGTGACGGAAGTAAACTCCATCGAATTGTTAAAAGTTGAGAATCAGGAGAATGTGCATACTCCGAGACTTTTTGACGAACCTCACCACTCCTCCAAGACGACGATTCCGTTCTTCAAGAACCATGAGCTGGACTATTCAGTCTTAACCCGCTGGATGGGTGACGAAAGCGGCAAATGGTCGTTCCTGTTCTTCATCCCGATCATCGTGTTCATCATCGCGGCCGTCTCCAACGGCGCGAACCTCACCGACGGTCTGGACGGTCTGGCCACCGGCGTCACCTCCTCAGTAGCAGTAGGTATTGCCCTACTGGCCTACGTGTCAGGCAACGTCATCTTCGCCAACTATTTGGACATCATGTACATACCAAACATCGGCGAATTGGTGATTTTCATTTCCGCCGTCATCGGTGCGTGCATCGGTTTCTACTGGTGGAACTGCTACCCCGCACAAGTCTTCATGGGCGACACCGGCAGCTTGACCCTCGGCGGTATCGTGGCCGTCTCCTGCATCATCATCCGCAAGGAGCTGCTCATCCCGATCCTCTGCGGCATCTACTTGGCGCAGTCCATCTCTGTCATCATGCAAGTCTCCTATTTCAAATACACGAAGAAAAAATACGGTGAAGGCCGCCGCATTTTCCTGATGGCCCCACTTCACCACCACTTCCAGAAAAAGGGACTTCATGAATCGAAAATCGTACAACGATTCATCGTCGTCAGTATCCTACTCGCAATCCTAACCCTCGTCACTCTGAAAATACGGTAATCTTGACCATTGACTATTGACTATTGACCATTGACTATTGACCTTCGGAATTATGCAAACTAGTCCTACTACCATTAACTGCTAACTGCTAACTACTAACTGCTAACTTTTTATAAAACCTTTAACCAAAAAACCATTATGCCTACAAAAAAGACCAACAGTTTCCGCTTGTTCGAACAAGCCAAAGAGACCTCCAATCCACGGGTGGGAACCCTGTCGGAGCAGCTCATCAGATTACGTCAGAAAAACATCGCCGAGTCCCTCTCCGACTTTGAGGGCAGCGCGCATAAATTGGAGCACGTCAAGAGCTTCGCCGGGGTCGATTTCATCGACGATGCCCGCTCCACCACGTCCAACGCGGTGTGGTATTCCTTGCAATCCATGACCAAACCCACGGTCTGGATCACCAACATCGACTCCCCTGAGTTGGTTACGGACGACATTCTCTCCGAAATCCGCCAGAAGGTCAAAGAGGTGGTGCTGCAAGGCGTATATAACATCGATGTATATCAAAAAATCGCCGAGATGGGCGTTCCGGTCATGATGACCATGAGCATGGACGATGCTGTGAACCACGCCTTCTACGCCTGTCAGAAGGGGGATGTGGTGCTCTACACGCCCGGCGTGCACGGCAACAGCCAGATCACCTATCGCGAACGCGGCGAACGTTTCAAAGCCTCTGTCGCTCAACTTTAAAAAACAACGGATATGGACACCGACATCACCGCCCCGAAACTCTCCTTTTTCGCGAGACTGGGACAGAAAACCGACCGGATCATCTTGATTCTGGTGATTTTCCTCACCGCCGTCTCCATTGTCATGGTCTATAGCATGCGTGGCAATGTGGTGCTGCAGCATCTGAAACACCTGCTGTTCGGCTATGCCGGCATGTTCGTACTATACAAAGTGGACTACCGAAAACTAGGCGTACTCGCCCCGTTTTTCCTCTTCTTCGCCGCCGCCCTGCTTGTGCTCACCATGCTGTCACAGGCCGTCCGCGGTGTCACCATCTTTGGTCGGGACGTGCAGACGTTCTATTTCATCGGCTTCCTTATTATCTTCTACATTGCCAATTACATCGCACGGCAGTACCATAACCACGGGGAATTGACCGAGGCGAACGTCCGCTATCTTTTCCTGCTGTTGGGCGCGTTCTGTGTCGGCATCGCCACCATGAACATGTCCACCGCCATCATCCTCTTCGGCACGGGGCTTGTGATCTTCTTTGTAGGCGGAGTCAAGCTCAAGGACCTTGGAGTGATGATCGGGATCGTGGCCTCCATCCTCATCGTGGCCGTGATTGTCGTGGCCAACCTCAGCGACGAGCGCAAGGCGAACATCGGCCGTATGGCCACCTTCATCAACCGTTGGGAATATTATATCACCAAAGAGAATGTGAACGGCTATGGCGACCAGATGATTCTGGCGCGGGCCGCCATTGCCCGCTCTGGATTCAACCCCGCGGGCCCGGGAAAGGGCGTTATCAAGAACCGTCTGCCCGAGAAGGAAACCGACTACGCTTTCGCCTCCCTCTTTGAGGAGACCGGCATCATCGTGGGTACACTGGTGCTGATGTCCTATCTAGTCATCTTCTACCGGGCGCGAAAAATCGCCAAAGAGGCGACAGGCACCTTCGGCAGGCTGCTGGCATTCGGCATCGGATTCTGGTTCACCTGCCAAGCCATCGTCCATATCGGCGTCAACTGCGAGCTGCTGCCCACCACCGGACAGACCCTGCCGTTCATCAGTAGCGGCGGTGCTTCTCTGTTCGTCTCCGGCTGCGCCATCGGCATGCTGCTCAATATCGGAAAGGTCTCATATTTGGAGAACCAGAAGGAGGATCCGTTGGAAATGTTAAGGCGATGAAGAAACGATGAAACAACGATGAAAAGGCGATGAAATAACGGTCGAAGCACCAATCCCCTTCTTTTAAGAAGGGGTGCCCGCAGGGCGGGGTAGTTAATCCGGCCCACACCAATAATCGTTAAAACCAAATGATACAGATAAACAAACTTTCAGTGAATTTCACCGGGGACTTCCTCTTCAAGGACGTCTCCTTCGTTGCGGGCGACCGCGACCGAATCGGTCTGGTGGGGCACAACGGCGCGGGGAAATCCACACTGCTGAAGATCATTCACCGCGACATCGAGCCGGCTTCGGGCACGATGGTCATCACCTCCGGTCACCGCGTGGGCTACCTGCCGCAAGAACTCGCCGGCAACTCCCCGCTGACCGTGTGGGATGAAGCCGTCTCCGCCTTCTCCGAGATCAAGGATATGGAACGGAAGATGCAGCGCATCTCCAACGAGCTGGCCGAGCGCACCGACTACGAATCCAACGAATATGCCCAGCTGACCCAACAACTTTCCGACCTCAACGACCGATATAACCACCTGGGCGGCAACACCATAGAAGCCGACACCGAGAAGGTGCTCGCCGGTATGGGATTCCTGCGCGAGGAATTCCACCTGCCAATGTCCTCCTTCAGCAACGGCTGGCAGATGCGTGTCTGTCTGGCCAAAATCCTGCTGCAGAAGCCCGAAATCATCCTCCTCGACGAGCCCACCAACCACCTCGACATCGAATCCATCCAGTGGTTGGAGGATTATTTAGCCAACTACGACGGTTGCGTTATCCTCGTCTCCCACGACCGCGCCTTCCTCGACCGCGTCACCAACCGCACCATCGAGATCACGTTGGGCAATATTCAAGACTACAAGTGCAGCTACTCCCAATACGTGGAACAGCGTTTGGAACGTATTGAGAGTCAGCAGTCCGCATACGAAAACCAGCAACAACAGATCGCCCAGATCGAACGGTTTATCGAGCGCTTCCGCTACAAGGCCACGAAGGCTCGACAAGTGCAAAGCCGTATTAAGATGTTGGAGAAGATGGACCGCATCGCTGTCGATGAATACGACACCAGTTCCATCTCGTTCAAATTCCCGCCTGCGCCGCATTCCGGATTGGTGGTGGTAGAGAGCAAGAACCTCAGCTTGGGTTACGACACCAAGCCGGGCGTGCTCAAAGGCGTTGATTTCCGCTTGGAGCGTGGCGAGCGCGTGGCGTTTGTGGGGCGCAACGGCGAGGGCAAATCCACCATGGTGAAGGCTATTGTGGGGTCGCTGCCGCCCGAAAGCGGAGAACTACAGCTCGGCTACCAAGTGGTGGTCGGCTATTACGCCCAGAACCAAGCGCAACTCTTAAATCCCGAAAAGACGGTGTTTGAAACCATCGACGATGTGGCTGTGGGCGACATCCGGCCTAAAATCCGCACCATCCTCGGCAGCTTCCTCTTCGACACGGAAGACACCGAGAAGAAGGTGAAGGTGCTCTCCGGCGGCGAAAAAGCACGTCTCGCATTGGCGAAGCTGCTGCTCTCCCCTTTCAACCTGCTCATCCTCGACGAGCCCACCAACCACCTCGACATGCCCTCCAAGGACGTGCTCAAGAATGCCCTGCTGCAGTACGAAGGCAGCCTCATCCTCGTCTCCCACGACCGCGACTTTCTGCAAGGACTCACCTCCAAGGTGTACGAGTTCAAGAACCACAAGATGACCGCCTTCACCGGCGATGTCTATGACTTCTTAGCGCAGCGCAAGATGGAGACCCTCAACGAGTTGCAAAGCCGCAACGTAACCGCATCCAGCACATCCGGCGAGAAAGTCTCCAGCAACAAAGAGCTATGGGAGCAGAAAAAGCAGCGCGAGGCCGACGACCGCAAGAAGAAGAACCGTCTGCGCAAGCTGGAAGACGAACTGGAGCTGTTGCAGCGGTTGCTGGCCGACACGGAGGAGCGGCTTGCCAATCCCGAGGCCAACGCCGACGCCATCGCCTCAGGCGAACTCTACAAAGCCTACGAGTCCATCAAAGCCGACATCGAGGCGAAGGAGATGGAGTGGTTGGAGTTGAGTGAGTAGAGACGTTTCCTGAAACGTCTCAGCGGTTTACAGCCAGTGTTTCTTCGTATTTTTGTCCCATCCGCTACACCTCTATGCCATTCTTCGCGACAGCATAGGCCGCACCTCCGTCAGTCCGCCTTTGTTACCCATCACGAACAGTTCCGTGTTGCCGTCCTGGGTCAGCAGCTCCACATACAGTGGCTGGTTCATGGTGAAACGCTGGCAGAGGAAACGGTCGCCAGACTTCAGTTTGGCGTTTTCAGACGTAATTACCTCAAACAGACTGTTGCTCAGATATTTGAGCAGGCAGCGGCGGTTGGGATTCCAGCAAATCTTTACTTGGTCACCAATATCCAAATCCTTGGTATAGAGCGATTCCGACATCACGCGGTGCGATGACTGCACGCTTTCCACTTCGCAATAATCCGACACGAAGGTCTCCCAGTCGGGGAAGCCTACAAAGCGGGCAAGGATGTCGAGGGTGCTCGGGCGCACGGAGGCATAGCCTTCCACGTAACCCCAAAGCCGCTTCAGTGTGGATGCGCTGAGCGTCTCCTTCAGCCGTCCCTGAATTTCGCCCGATAGGAAGATAAAGTCGTTGGAGGTGTTCACAGTGTGGTTGGCCGACTCTTCCACGAGTTGGCGCATCAAAGTGATATGTTGCGGATTCACAGGCATGGTTCTCAAAATTTGCAGCCGCAAAAATAGCAAACATTCGGATATGACGAATCGGTTCTTTTTCGGTTCTTTTGTCGCTCGCCGTTGTAGAGACGTGTCATGGCGCGTCTCTACATTTGTCGATTGCCGAGGTAGAGACGTTGCGCGCAACGTCTCTACCGTTGACGTTCGCCAACCGCCAAAAAATACTATTTTTGCCGCATGATTGAAAATCCCGATGACATCTCCACCTCCGGGTTCGTCCCGTCCTCCGAATACGCCGTTTCAGGTCGGTTTTCGGGGCACAGCGAACTCCCTTCGCGAGGCTATTGCCGGCTGTTCAAGGTGCAGCGCAACGGCCAATGGTTCGTGCTGAAAGCGTTGAAGCCGGAGTGCCAGCAAGACCCTGTCTATCAGGGGATGTTCGAAAAGGAATACGATCTGATGATGCAGCTCAACCACCCGAACATCGTGCGCATCTACAGCAAAGAGGAGGATTCGGTGGCGGGCGTTTGCATGGTGATGGAGTATGTCGATGGTCGCACGTTGGGTGACTTTCTAGAGGAGAACCCTCCGCAGAATCTCAGAGAATCGGTGGCGCGACAGATTTTGGAGGCCATCGGTTATTGTCACGGTAAGCAGATCATCCATCGCGACCTCAAGCCCTCCAACATTTTGGTGACATATAACGGCAACTGTGTCAAGCTGATTGACTTCGGATTGTCGGACAGCGACCGTTACGCCGTGCTGAAAGAGCCCGCCTACACCAAGGCATACGCCGCGCCGGAGCAGCTGTCGGGAGCGGAAGTCGATAACCGCACCGACCTCTACGCTTTCGGACTGATTCTGAAGCAGTTGTTCCCGAATCGCTACGGGTGCGTGGTCCGCAAATGTCTGCACCCGAAAAAAGAGAACCGCTATTCGTCGGCGGAGGAGGTGTTGAGAGCGATGGAAAGTTGCGCAAAAAGGAGAAAGGTGATGCCGTGGAGGATTGTTATAACGGTCGCTGCTGTCGTGTTGTCCGTTTTATTGCTTTTTCTTTATATGAACCGCGAAACTACTGTCCCTTTGCAACCATCGACGGAATTGCCATCTTCAGTCCGGGACACCGTTTACCTTGCGGAACCAGACCGGACGCATGTGGCTGAGCCGGATCACAAGGATATGCCATCACCTGCATACGAAGAAGAAAGTGACAGAACGTATGTTATGGACAAACCGTTGTCAATAGTATCGGGTTCAGTGGACACTCAAGCCGTGCTTGCGCGAAGACAGCGCACCGATTCCATCCTGAACGCGCGTGAACAGGAAAATATCCAAGCGCAGAACGCTCTTGACATGGCAATCTATAACTTCAAATTCACCATAGATAGTATGTTTGAATCTGTGGACCGGTATGTGAAAAGTGATGAGATAAAAACCTCGAACATTCTGCGTGATCTGATTTACATTGCCGAATACAGGTCTAAGATTCGCGAATGCCAGATTCGGAGTCAATTGCCTAAATCCAAGCGGAACAGTTTCTTCAATTATGCCAACGACCGAATCGAGGCAAAGAAAAAATCATACACACAAAAATATCCTGCCATACCCTATTATCCCAATGAGCAACAAGTTAGAGAGCCCGAAATATACCAACCGATTTTAGAGCAGAGTAAAAAGTACCGGGAAGAGGGGCGAAGGTTGCATCAGGAATGGGAAAGGCTGATGAGGTCCATTCATTAAATTGTTCGAGGATAAAAAGAAAATGTGTTTTTGCACCTTAAATTTTGATTGAAAATTTAAGTTAGTATCTGAAATATTCACGGTTTAGTACAATAACCCGAAGGTCCACAAAGGCAATACCCGACCGTGGCCATATTCAATATCATCTTTCACGATATGGCCGTTGGGAACATCCTCAATCTGCTTGCCTCCCTTGTTTTTCCCTCCGACCTCGAATGTATGTTCTCCGATGACAAAATCTGACACTTTTGATGAAATGACATCACTGACTGCACGTGTCTGGTTGTAGAAAAATGTCTCACGCAGATTCCCTGTGTTCGTATCTGCTGTACCCAACGCATACATGATGTTCGTGTTGTCGACAAATACCTTTTCCACTTTTCCGAGGCTGCGAATACCGCCTGTTTCATCGCGTAGCTGGCCGATCATGCCTGCTTTTTCCATGTAGAGGAGATAATCAGGCAACACATTCCTGCTCACACCCAGTGCGTTGGCAATACTGGAATAATCTGGTTTGAAAGGTGCGCTTTTAGCCACAATGGCCATCAGACGGCGCAGTTTCCGACCAGTGGAAACAGACATGGAGGCATATTGTGGAATGTCTGACTCCAAGGTCTGTGTGACCACCTGGTCCAACCGCGAGAAAAACGCACCTTCCTTGCTGAACGGATAGTAACCATCGCGCAAATATTGCCTGAATAGGGGCAGAGGGTGCGGTATCAGGCTGTAGTCTACCTTGTTGGCTATAATTTCATCAAGGGAATACACGGGCATTTTGATCTGATGAAACATCTCGAGATATTCCCGAAACGATAGCCCCTGCATGGAGAACATCACCGCACGGCGGCTTAGATCGGCTTGGCCACGCAGCAAGTCAAGTACGGAAGAACCTGTGAAAAAGACATGAAGGGAGGGATGCCCGTCGTATATCTCTTTCAGTTCTGTTGACCAAGACGGATACTTGTGAATCTCATCAATATACAGGTGTGTCCCGCCCTCCTTGACAAATTCGGATGCTACTTCAACCAGCGTATGCTGGGCAAAATAGCTGCGGTCAGCAGACACATATAATGCGTTCTGAGATCCTTTCTGTTGCCATAAATGCTGTAAAACCAGCGTCGATTTACCAATACCTCTTGGTCCGATGAGCCCTGCCATCCGGAGGTTCCAGTCTATCTGATTGTATTTATAGCGAATGAAATCAAGTCGCACCTGACCCAGTTGCTCCTGCATAAATTCTGTGAGAATCGTATCTATCATGACCCTTTTTTTTTGCCTGCAAAAATACAATTATTTTTGATATGCACTAAAAAAAGTGCAGAATTTAAAAAATACCGCACTGAAAAAAGTGCAGGTGACGCAACGCGCAGCTTCTGCGCCGTTCTGTGAAATCTGAGAGAGATAATATTCGTTCTTTCTTCCACCATATCAAATATTTTCCTAACTTTGCCGCTGTGCCACCGAAATGTGGCACAGAACGGGATTATCAACTTAAAATATTGAACCTAAAAGAATTAGAACCTAAAAAGAACCTTTTTATAAATACATAGCAGAAGCGTTTTCGCTTTTATCTTTGCAGTTCGAAACCTGGAAAATTTCAAATGCAATGCCAAGAGGAAGCCGAAGATGCTTGCGGTTCACAGCCGTGAGCTTTCTTTGTTTGGCATTGCAGGTTTTTCCAGGACCTCGAACTCGAAACAATGAAGTTCGCGGTTTTTTTGTGCCTTTTTCGGAATAAGGAAAATGAGGCTGCAAAAGAACCTAAAAAGAACCTAACTGCGTGAGGGAAAGAGAGGTACTTTTGCGGCGGAGAAAAAATAACGCTAATAGAAATAATAAAAACAAAAATTATGGAAAAGAACGAAAACACATTAAAAGTAAGCAAGAAACAACTCCAAGAGGCTTATTATGTTTGGATTTTTGATTTGAATTATGTTCTTTTAGAAAATCCTTGTCATGCAACCTTTGCTCTTCGTGTCCCTGGTATTCCAAATGGAAATAATCCTTGCCTCAAACTATTAGAGACTCTAAAAAAGCACCCATCAATCAATTCAGCAAAGACTTTGATGATTACAAATGATGACAACGAAGAATACATCAAAAATGTATTCAGAAGAACATCAAATACTGCAACTTCAAATATCATAATTGGTACATTCCCAATAATTAACGATATTAAGAACATGAAAGAAGAATATGAACTCTACGAGAAGTCTTTTGTTTTGTATCTTAGAACTCGTGAGAAAATCAATGACGAGGAAATTCAGCCATTGCGCATTAATCTTGAAGTACCTGAACAAGAACTTCAAGACTACAATCAGCTACTTTCTTCATTAACAAACTTCTGAATAATAGTTTGACAAGTCAATTATTTAACGAGAAAGCTGATTCGCGTGAAAGGAGGTAGGCAAAATTCTAAAACTAAAAATATGGATGACAATTATTTCAATGTTGTTGGAGTGTTGGCCGAAATCTCATCGGTGCTGTCTGAACTAAGTGGTTCAGAAATTGAACTTTCTTTTACAGGTGCTTCAGCTCCTTGTGAAGGGAAAATATCCTATGAAATAGAAGATGTGGCTATTCCTTGCGATTTGATATCTGAACCAAATCCAAAATGTCCTCAAGATAAGCTGGGATACTATACAGTGAATAGGATTCGATTGAAAGATATTGTAGATGATTATGCGAATGGGGGTAAATTTAGCAAAGAAGAAATCCAAGGAGTAATTAAAGGCATTAAGGTATGGGGGTATTGCTGATTCAGCTATCACAATCAGAGCATTACAGATACAACGATTAAGTGAAATAAAAGGAAGAAGCCGAAAATCCTGAAAGAGTAGGCAGTAATTTAAAATCTTAAGTACTATGAAAAAGTATCAAAAAGTACAACGTTTAGCCTCCAGTGGTTCTACCAGTTTCGCCAACTGCCACGGAGATGAACAGACTCAAAGTTATTGTGGTTCAAAATTAAACTACAAAGCTTTCTAACAAAAAGGAAGAAGCCGAAAATCCTTGAAGAGTAGGCACAAATTTAAAATCTTAAAGTACTATGAAAAAGTATCAAAAAGTACAGCGTTTAGCCTCAAGTGGCACGACAAATTTTGCCGCTTGTAATGGAGAGTATCCTCGAAATTATTGTGGCCCTGTAGCAAATTACAAGGCTCGATAGTTTTTTTCAAAGTAGGGCGTGTCAAAATACGACTTTTGGCACACCCCCTTATTCAACAAATCTTTTTAACTGTATCAATATGTTAGTTTGCCAATCCAAAAACACGTTCATCCGAAACCACGGTGAATATGCCTATCTAATCAACCAATTGACAAATTCCGACCTTGTGGTAAATGAAACGGGAGCGGATTTCCTCAAAGAAATTAGCAGAGAACCACAGAATGTTGAAGCAATTGTAAATCGACTTGCCAAGATTTACGACAATAGTGTTGAGAAAGCAGAACTTAAAGAAGATTTTGAATGTTTTTGTTTGGAACTATCAGAGCAACATTATTTAGTACTTGGTGAGAGCGAAGATGAAATCAAAAAGAAAGATATAGAGTTCAACTATGAACTTTTAAATCTCCAACAGCCATCAACAGTAAGCATTATAAGTGAACGAAAAGAAAAAAGCACCTCTGATTTTTGGATTTCACGTGCTCGATCTGGAGATTATCAACTAAACGACATTCAATTTGAGTTAACGAGTTCTTGCAATGAGCGATGCATTCACTGTTACATTCCCAATGCAAGAAAAAATGTTGGCCAAGATATGGAATATAAAGATTTTTGTTCCGTGATTGACCAATTTGTTGATATGGGAGGAATACATGTCGGTCTTAGCGGAGGTGAGTGTTTAACTCATAAAAACATTTTTAAAATCATTGAATATTGCCGGGAAAAAGACCTTATAATTACCATTCTCAGTAATCTTATCGCCTTACAGGATGAGCATATTCCTTTCTTGAAACAAGCAAACATCGCTCATATTCAAACCTCACTTTATAGTATGGATGAGGCCATACACGACAGAATCACAACAGTAAAAGGCTCTTGGAGAAAAACCAAAAGTGCAATTGAAAAATTGGTGGCAGCAAATATTCCTGTTCAAATATCTTGTCCTTTGATGAATGCAAACAAGAACAGCTTCGTTGATGTCCTAAAATATGCAGAATCTTTGCACACCATAGCGACAACCGACTATATCATTATGGCTGAAGCTGACTTTGATACGGGTAATCTTGCCCACAGGCTATCAATTTGTGATGTAGAACGTGCAATGCACTCTGTTATGGAATACAATCTAAAAAAAGAAAAAAACGTCACGTACTCTCTATCGTCAAATAGCACAAGCATTAATGAAAGTATAGAGAAACAACCCGTATGTGGAGCCGCAATAAGTAGTATTTGCGTTTTATCTTCGGGCGATGTCTGTGCATGTCCTGGTTGGAATGATTTGGTCTGTGGCAATATTCACGAACAAACATTAAGGAACATTTGGGAAAACTCGGAACAGTTAAAGAGAATCCGGAATATTACCAAAGGAGATTTCCCACAGTGTCTGGATTGTGAAGCACATGACTATTGCACTTTCTGTCTTGAGCGAAATTATAATGAAAACGGAGGAGACATGTTCAAGATAAACAAGCATTTCTGCGATGTAGCATTCGCCAATAAGAAAGTGGTGGAAGAATATTTAACAAAATAACAACTGGATTTTATTATGGTTATAACGGAAATTAGCGAATACCATAACAGTGTTCTTAGAACTATCTATTGAGCAATAAGGAGGAAGCCGAAAATCCTGCAAAAGAATAGGCGAAAATTTTAAAACATTAAAAATATGCATATAAAAAAAGGAAACGTAGTTGTTCATAAAGCTAACGAGAACAAAGACTTAACTGTTCGGGATATAAACGGCAGTAATGTCGTATGTGACTATTTCGACAAAAAAACATTAAAACAGGTGACCTATAACACAGATGAAGTAATGTTATCACCACATAACGAAGCGGATCAATCTTTCCATATAAACGATGAAGTCGAATTGAAATCAGGAGGACCGGTTATGATAATAATCAGTGTAAATGGGGAGAAAGTGATATGCGCTTGGAATGATGGAAAAGCAAACTACAAAGAAACGTTTTATGAGTATGAGTTGTCTGATTGCAAAAGCGCTTATGATGCAATTCCAGAAGTTTTGAACAAGTATTGATTTGACAGATTACAATGGCGCCTAATTATTCAATTTTTTTCCTATGAGCCTTTTATCCGACCTCCTATTTTTACGATTTATGAAACGCCGAGCCAAACGCAAAGGGTGCGGTATCGGCGACATGGTGATGCTGAAGACCGGCGGACCTGTCATGATGGTGGTGGACGTTGACCTTGAGGAAGCCGAATGCGAGTGGTTCTCCGAAAAGGATCAAAAGAAGCACCGTAAGTACTTCATGTTTGAAATGCTTGTGAATGTAAACAATCTTGTACCTCAATCCAGCATTTTCAAGCAAGAGTATTCTGCAAAGACAAACAAATTGAAGAAAAACTAACAAAACAAACCTTATGCAATCCAAAACCTACACCCAATTATTAGAAGTGGTCACCTGTATGATGACGTACACTGCAAGAGCCTTTAACTTTAAGAACAACCCCAACGAAATTGTCTCGTACACCAAAGGCATGAAAGAGTTGGCGGAAGATCTAAAGTTGCTTGGCACAAAAACAATCAATCCTCGAATGTGGCAGGAGTATTGTGCCAATATACAAGGTAACACACCAATCACCATACCATTGTCAGAACTTCCAGCTGAAATGTGGCAAGAGTTCAAGGAAGTGATGACGTGCATTGTCCCAACAGTCGCAGTGATGGAAGATAATAGCAATAACCCCGAAATGGTTGCTTACATTCTTGCTCACCAAGTGAAACCCTTATTGGAGAAGTGTCGATCACTACTCAGCAACGAACACGGTGAAATTCGTGGCAAAAGTTTTATAGAAAAACTTAAGGCCTTCGTGTTTGGACAACGTATGGTAAAATACCGACATCATTAATACTATAAACAATAATTAAGACCGAAGAATATGAGAAATTTTAAAACAACAGCAGTTATTTCAGTAGTCGTGGCAATTCTTTTTGTGGTTGCTGCGTGTACACCATCCGACACCAATGGTGTTAAGGTCACCACATACTCACCACAGGACATCACTTCCAAAAGTGCGATGTGCGGTGGGGAGGTTGTAGTACAAGGAGATATCGCCCTTAATGAATTAGGTGTTTGCTGGGGCACTTCAAAAAATCCTACAGCAGATGGGACCCACCTATCCACCAGCAATTGGCAACAACCGTTTACTTGCAAAATCAACCACTTGACACCCGGAACCACATACCATGTACGCGCATACGTTAAGCGGGGGTTAGAATGCTATTACGGGAATGATGTCACATTCACAACCACTATGGGAGGAGGTGGTGGTGCAAATGTGGCCGGCACCATTCAAGGCAAATTTTCTGTTGCCATGGGTGAACAAGTATATTTCTCACAAGGAAACCTCCAATACCACCCAGTCCAACAACAGTGGCGGTTTGCGGAAAAACAGTGGGATATTATTGGTGCGGAAAACGCCAATGTTTCAGCAAACTATAACGGTTGGATTGACCTGATGGGATGGGGAACAAGTGGGTTCAACAACAAATACCCCTATATGACGGAAACGATGTCCCAAGCATACGCAGAAGAGTTCGCTGACATAAGCGGAACCAATTACGATTGGGGTGTTTATAATCCAATTAGCAATGGCGGCAACCAAGCGGGTATATGGCGTGTTTTAGAACGTAACGAGTGGGAATATGTGTTCTTCAAACGACAAACATCGTCAGGAATTCGTTATGCAAAGGCCACGGTGAATGGTATTTACGGTGTAATCTTGTTGCCTGATGACTGGAATACATCTTATTACAGTTTAAACAACGTCAACTCCAACACGAACAGTGCAGTTTATTCTGGTAATGAAGTGTCTGCAACCGATTGGACATCAAAGTTTGAAAACCATGGGGCTGTGTTCCTTCCTGCTGGCGGCACACGGGTCGGAATAAGCACCACCACGTACAGTCATGGTTTGGCAACAGATGCATCAGGGTGGTATTGGTCGGGAACAATGTGCGACGGCAACCGCGCATACATCCTCTACTTTTCGAATGCATCACTCCTACCCTATAGGGAGTATTACATTGGACCCGCCATGTCGGTACGACTTGTGCGGGATGTGGAGTAAAATAATTTCTCAAAGATTTGTACTAAACAACTAATTATCATAGTTATAAGCTTATATTCAGCAAGAAACGTGTTTGGAAATATTTGGTATGGTCTATGTTGAGCATAGAACAGAATCATCAAATGAAATATGAGACAAAGAGAAGAATCAATGACACGTTAAATACCCGAATACTATGTCTGAAAAGAAATGGAAGATAGACAGCCGTGTGCCACACAAATATCGCGGTGGTCGTAGAGGGAAAGGCTCAGAATTCCCCCGTCGTGGCATGAATGAATACGAAGGCGAGCGGCTCTCCATGGGCAAACATCGGTTTTCGAAAAACAAAACAATGAGCTACAACAAAAGTTATGGCTGGGCTTCATTGCATATAAAATACTTGGATGGACTCCTCAACAAATACGTCAACAGACCGTTTGATGAAATGTTAAGCGAGTTCTACGCCAAAACCAAGTCGTTACGTCAAAGCAAAAGACAACGTATGTGGGATACACAATCCTACTTCTCGCATGACTTGGAAGGGGTCAAACATGCTCGTTACGCACAGAATGGCGAGAAAAGGTACTATGTGGACGAAGAAGGCATTCTCCGCTTGAAAGAGAAATGGGCCGACAACGCCCCGAAGACAAAATTGACCCGCAAACAGAAGGCCTATAACTGCCAAGTTCCGGTGCCCACATTCGGCTTGAAAACTGACCAGTTCGAACTTTTAAGACAAAAGTACGACACCGCCGATCTTTTTGTGGGAGAATATTACGCTATAGTGGATGGAGAAGTTTGCAAAGTGCCGATTTACACCTCGCCAAAGACAGAAAATGATTACGAATTGTCTGACAGAATTGTCGTGGATGGTTTTAGTTTTGATGCAAAATTCAACCATGTTTTTTGGAACTTCACTTATAAAAAAGCGAACAGCTACAAAACCGAAGTCCGTGAAAAATTGGAGGCTTTGAAAAAGGAAAACAATGATGAAAATGAGGACGATGTGGCGCGCATGGAGCGTCGGATCTGTTCCATGAAGGATTATTGGACAATGCACGGATGCATGGCTCTGGAGTTTTATACAAAGAAAAGTGGCTATATGCGATCAAACAATCATAGAAATTAATTAAATTCTTGTCCTATGTATCGCCAATTCACCGCCTCCCGCGTTTCCGAATCCAACGTGCTGTTCCCGCCCACTATCATCTTCACAGATGAGGGCATTACCATCAAAACGCCAGCGCTACTGCATCACAACACCGACTTCATCCCCTACGAGGCGGTGTCCAGCGTGATGATACACACCCCTCTCGCCGGCTTCTCCACCATCACCTTCTACGCCTATGCCCGCGAGATCCGCGTCCACGGCTTCCTCCAGCGCGAGGTGCGTGAGATGAAGCGGATGGTGGAGGAGAGGTGAGTTTGTAGTCCCCTTTTTTAGAGTTCCACCGCAAACAAGTCATCTAGGGTAACCTCATTCTGCACCTGCCCGCTATACTCGTTCCGCTTCAACCCGTATGAGGCTATCAAGGTCAGATGCACGCTTTTCTTGCGCGGTATTCTGTCCACCAATGTCTGCATTCGTTCCCGTAAAACGGTATCGTACTTTTTGTCTATGACAAACGGTTTGCCGTAAAACTTTATTTCACAGAGATTTAACACGTTGTCGGCTCTGTCAATGAGCATGTCTATCTGTTGCTTCTTTTCAGGTGACTCCACAATCCAAGATGAAACCATAGTACTTACTCCTGAAATTCCCAATTTCATCTTAATCTGGGCTATATGCAAAAAACACAGTTCCTCAAAGGCAAATCCTCTCCATGTGTTCAATCGTGATGAAGATGCATTTTTCTGCCAAAATTGCGGTTCGGACATTTCCTTCCCATCCAGAAAGTTGAGATAAGAAATACAGAAGGGGTCGGTTAGCCGATAACGTTCCACTTTCCGTTCATCGTATGGATAGTAGGTTGTGATGAAGTCGCTTTCCGACAACCCTTTCAGAATCTCTGTCGCACCGCCACCGTCTTTAATGCCAGTATGTTCAAGAATCTCATGCCGTGTGTAGCCCCCTCTTCTTTGGGCCAGCAGACGAATCACTTTTTTATGATCTTCCGCATTTTTGAACAGAGAGCCAAACAACCGGTCGAATTCGTTCCCTAACTTCGCCCCTTTTTCAAAAAGCAATTTGTCAATGTTTTGAGCCGCGCTGTATCCTTTTTCAAACAGACTCAAATAATGCGGGATTCCCCCCAGAACCATATATGCTTGTGTCACGTCGTATCGGCTCATTGCGATTTCTTTACTATGGAAATACATCTCGCATTCAGCCAACGAGAAGGGGTGGAGTTTAATCTCGCAATTCAGTCTGTTATACAATCCCCCCTTGTTATTGATGAGATTGTCCTCCATCCAAGAAGTTGCAGATCCGCACACGATCAACAAGATATTGTTGCGTTTTGATGCCCATCCGTTCCAGAAATGCTCAAATGCGGGGATGAATCGCGAACGGGCGGTGTCCATCCAAGGCAGTTCGTCAATGAAAATCACAAGTCGCTGACCGTTGTCTTTCTGTTCGAGCAGTTTTTCCAATAATCGAAATGCCTCAAGCCATGATCTGGGACTGGTTCCCCCTTGCAATCCGTAATCCTGCAAGGAATAATAAAATGCCTGTAGCTGATCACGTAACAGGAATTTTTTGTCGCGGTCGTATGGCGACAATCCCGTATGCCAGAATGCGAATCTGTCCTTAAAAGTCTCTTTGATCAAATAGGTTTTCCCAATGCGCCGTCTGCCATAAACAGCTACAAATTGTGAATTCTCAGCGTTGTAAAGTTGCTCCAGTTCTGCAATCTCTTTCTTTCTGCCAATAATTTCCATAACGTATCTTGTGAATTTTATTTCGCTGCAAAGATAATTAAAATACCAATATTAGAGATATAAGATTTTTTATTTCTCTAAATCGCAGTTTTTTGTATGCATCTAGATGATTAAAAACAATTTAATTCCTCTCGCCGGCTTCTCCACCATCACCTTCTACGCCTACGGCCGCGGGATCCGCGTCCATGGCTTCCTCCAGCGCGAGGTGCGGGAGATGAAGCAGATGGTGGAGGAGAGGTGACAAAAACATAGGCTAATAAAGCATTCCGAAAAGCCATAGAGGAATCTTGTTCCCGTGGCCTATTTCCATGTTGTCGCTGACGACAAAACTTCCCTCAATGTCTTTGATCTGCGTGAATCCTTTGCCCTTGCCGCCCACTTCAAAAAGCCATTTGTTATCAGCAACGAGGTCGCCGCGGTTTGGGGCTGATAGCTTATGCGATACTCCAAGTTGAGAGGCTAAATAGGTTTCCCTCATAGTGCCTGCATCTGCGTGGGCATTCAGACAATACATCAGATTGGTGTTGTGGAAGAGTATCTTTTCGGGTTTGGTCAGCATATTCACGCCTTCAGCTTGGGCATATAGTCGTCTGATCAATGCCGCTTTGTCCATCAAATCAAGCAATTTCAGCACATTGTTGCGCGATGACTGCAACATGTTGCAAAGTGATGATATGTTCAAGGTATAAGGCGGTTGCCCGGCAAGCACTGCCATCAACGGTTTGGCCTTATACACCGATGCGTACTCTACGTCACTCACCGATGGAATTTCGCTTGTGACGATGGTGTTAATCACTTGCTGAAGACGGTCATCGAAGCCGTCGCCCTCTTCGCGATAAAATGGATAATAGCCCGTTTTGATGTAATTGTCAAAATACTTTAGCACTTTCACGTTTGCGGCTATTTGCGGCGCTTCCGTAAAATGATTGTCCAAAATCGTCTCCAACGGAAGGACCGGCAGTGTGGCTACATTCTCCAACTGTAGGTATTCCCTAAACGATAGGCCTTCCAGCGTGTAAGGGCGATGGCGGCGTGACAGGTCGGCCAGCAGCGATTCTTCAAGCTTTAACATGGAGGAACCGGTTACCACAACATGCAATTGAGGATACGAGTCATATATGTTTTTGATTTCCTGCTGCCATCCTTTGTATTTGTGTACTTCGTCCAAAAACAGATGAGTGCCGCCGTGGGTGTAATGGTATTCCGCCAAATCGAGGATGGTATGGTTGGCAAACCATATATGATCCAATGTCGCATACAAAGCCTTTTCCCTGTCAGGAAATGTTCTCTTGATGTGCTGTAGAAGCATCGTTGTTTTCCCCACGCCCTTGGCCCCTTTAATCACTATCAAACGGTTGTCCCAATTGATTTTGTCATATAAATATCGGGTGAAACTCAAGTCCGTTTCGGCTAACAGACGACCGTATGTTCTGAATAATCTATCCATTCTTTTTGTTTTTAAACAACGGTGCAAAAATACAAATTTTACTTTGTAAAGTAAATAATCGGTTTTATTTTTTACTTTATAAAGTGACATTATATCAAAGTCGTGTATCGCTGACATCTCCACCATCACCTTCTACGCCTACGGGCGCGAGATCCGCGTCCACGGCTTCCTCCAGCGCGAGGTGCGGGAGATGAAGCAGATGGTGGAGGAGCGGTAGTGCTTTCCGATATTTTCTGCGCTACCGTTATCCGGTTAATATTTTATGTACCTTTGCGGCATCGTTTTAAAACCCCGCCATGCCCTACCCTAAAAGCAAATACCAGTTCGCGAAGAAGGAACTCCTAAAAATGTTCGTCGCCATCTTCGTGCTGGCGCTGGTCAGTGTCACCTACTACTTCTACATCCGGCGCGAGGCGCTCCATACCGCGGAACGGCGGGCGGAGCTCACGCTGCAAAATACAGAGAGAACCATCCACATCCGCATGGGGAAGATCGAAACCACCGTGAACGCCATGGGACCGATGGCGGAATACGCCCTCGACGACCCCGACGCCATGTACGACATCGCCCGCCATACGGTGGAGGCCAGCTCCCGCATCATGGGCGCCGGCATCGCCTTCGTCGCGGACTACTATCCTGAAAAAGGACACTGGTTCGAGACCTACGTCGGCCACCATAAAGGGTGCGACACGTTGTTCACCGAACAGATAGGATGCGCGGAACACGACTACCTCAACATGGACTGGTTTCAGAAAGCGTTGGCCTCCGAGAAGGGGAGCTGGACCGGCCCCTACTACGATAACGCCGGCGGGATGGACTATCTGATCTCCTACTGCCTCCACATCCGCGATACAAACGGCAAAGCGGTGGGACTGATCATCGCCGACATCACCCTCGACACCCTCTCTAGCATCGTCAGGAGCGTCAAGCTCTACCCTCACAGCTACTGCACGCTGATGGCCGGTGACGGCACGATGCTGGTCGGTCCGCCAGCTAACCAGAAGCAGAAGGGCAAAGTCCATTCCTTCTCCGAGAAAATCGACGGCAAAAACATGACCTTGACCCTTGTCGTACCCGATTCCGACATGTACCGGCGATTGCGGCGGTCGAGCCTCTTTTTTGCCCTCGTGGCTCTGACAGGCGTCTTCACGGTCTTCTTCATCTCCTACCGTTCCATACAGAACCTGTGGCAGCTCAACGAGGTACGCATCAAGGAACAGCACATTGAGGACGAACTCACCATCGCCCGCAACATCCAGCAGTCGTTATTGCCGTCCGAGAAATTGTCAACAGCCACCAACAAACTCAACATCAAAGGGTTACAGGTTCCCGCCAAGTTCGTGGGCGGCGACCTGTACGACTACTACGTGCGCGACAACAAGTTGCTGTTCTGCATCGGCGACGTTTCCGGCAAGGGCGTGCCCGCAGCCCTGCTGATGGCCATCGCCCATAGCCTTTTCCGCACGCTGTCGGCCCACGACGACCGTCCCGAAGTCATTATGCAAGCCCTCAACGCCTCCATCAGCAACAACAACCCCGACATCATGTTCATCACCATGTTCTTGGGAATCATGGACTTATCCACCAACATCATCCGCTATTGCAACGCCGGCCATAATCCGCCGATAATCATCAAGGACGGCGGTGCGGAGTATCTGGGTACCGAACCTTCCCTGCTCTTGGGCGTGGATGTAAATGCGGAATACACCGCCAACGAGCTGACCTTGTCCCCCGGCGACACGATTTTCCTCTATACCGACGGTCTCACTGAAGCCGAAAACCCTCAAAAGGAGCTTTTCGGAGAGCAACGAGCATTGAAAACAGCTTCCCAGTTCGGCACGCTGACGGCGGAAGAACAAATAGAGCAGATGCGGCAGGCAGTACATGTTTTCGTTGACCAAGCCGAGCAGAGCGACGACCTCACCCTACTGGCCATCCGCTACAACCCAGTCGCGGATTCCACGCTCACCCTGACCAATAACATTGACGAATTGACCCGACTGGAGCCGTTTTTGGAGAATTTCTTCGACCAAAACGACCTCGATTTAGCCCTTTTGTCCAAAGTCGATCTCGCCTTGGAAGAAGCACTCGCCAACGTCATCATGTACGCCTACCCCGAGGGCGAAAAAGGCGAGGTAACCCTCACCGCCAACGTTGCCGACAACGCCATCTGCATGGAAATCAGGGACAAAGGAACGCCCTTCAACCCACTCGAACAAAAAGAGGCCGACCTCAACGTTTCCCTCGAAGAGCGTAAAATCGGCGGTTTGGGCATCCACCTCATCAAAGAAATTATGGACGAAATCGAGTATGCGTACGAGAACGGACACAATATACTGTCCATGAAAATAATCCAAGAGGGCTGTAGGCCCGACACATGTTAGCCTAGGGTAAAGCGAAGCGAAACCCTAGGATACAATCGAAAAAATCATTATTTTTGCAAAGTATTTTCGACAAACAATTATTAGAAACAAACCAAACAAAAAATACATTATGGACATCAACATTACCGAAGAGGGCAACACCATCACCGCCACATTTGACGGACGTTTGGACACCGTGGCCGCACAACAAATCGCGGAAACTATCGAGCCGCTGATGCAGAATGCCAATCAGAACATCATCCTCGATTGCGAGAAGATGCCGTTCATCAGCAGTTCCGGTCTTCGCATCTTCTTGAAAATCAGAAAGGAAGTTGCCGCAAAAGGCGGTAAAATGTATCTCAAGAACGTCTGTCCCGACGTGATGCAGATCTTCAAAATGACCAAACTGGACGACATTTTCGAGACCATCAATTAATCAAACGAATACCTCATACCAAAATTTTTACATTATGAATATTGGTCGAATCAGATTAGTAAGATGGCTGATGGCTGCTTTTATCATCTTGACAACCATCAATTTGCAGGCTCAAGAAGTGATCAATCATGATGATCCACCCGCTCCTGACAACGAATTCACTATCGGTGCCAAATTGAAGACCCGTGGGGAGATTCGAGTCGGAGGCTTTGATGATGAAGGTGACGAGAGTGGCAATGATCGGAGGGCTCAGTTCATCATGGGTCAGTATCGGATTGACCTCGGGTACAAACGGTCCGACTGGTTGGAGATACGACTTTCACCGCAGTTCGCCGGTGTTTGGGGACAGGCAGGCGGTACATTGAGCCTCGCCGAAGGTTGGCTCTCCATGAAGCACAACAAAACCGGACTGTTCACCAAAATTGGTCGCCAATGCTTTGAGTACGATGACGAGCGTATCTTGGGTTACGATGACTGGACGATGACCGCGCCCACCCACGACGCTATAAAACTCGGCTACGAAGGGTACGGCCACAAAGTGCACATACTCCTCGCCTACAACCAAAATGCAGAAAATGCAGAGACCGGCGTCGATTATTATTCCAACGGCATACAGCCCTACAAAACGATGCAAACACTTTGGTATCACTACAATACGCCAAAGAACTTTTTCGGAATTTCGTTGATTGGCATGAATATCGGGATGCAGAGCAAGAACCCTCAATTTCCAGACAAAACCTACTATCAGCAGCTGGTCGGTACCTACGTGACGTTAAACCCCAGCATCGTCGCGTTGGAAGGTGCTTTCTACTACCAAATGGGCAAAGAGGAGCACGGCATGCCACTGAATGCTTACATGGGAAGTGTGAAGGCAACGGTCACGCCTAATGAGATGTACAACCTCTATGCCGGCTACGATTACCTGAGCGGCGATAATTTCCCCATCACGGTGAATGGCGGTTTTGGCCTTATATACCATAAAGAGGCCAGGGGATTCTCCCCGCTGTTCGGATCGCACCACGAATTTTATGGCGCCATGGACTTCTTCTATTTGAACAGCTATGTGCACAACTTCTCCCCCGGTTTGCAAAACCTCTATGTCGGCGGCAACGTCAGCCCAGTTCCAGGATTGAAGATCAACGCCGCTTATCACTTTTACGGCATCACCGCCGATCTTAAAACCGGAGATGGATATCTGAATAAAGCATTGGGCCACGAAGTGGAACTCAACGTCGGCTACACCTTCGCAAAATTTGTGACGGTGGGGGCTGGCTACACCTACATGCGCGGCACGGAGACGATGGTGGTCCTCCAACAGTCAACCGACTACCGCCGCCTGCATTGGGGTTGGGTGATGCTGAGCGTCAACCCAACTATCTTCACCTATGCCTGGAACGACAAGAAGAAACTTTAGCTTTTGGCTGTTGGCTATTGGCTGTTGGCTAAAAGCTAATAGCCAAAGTCTATTTTTTAACGATATTGGAAATCTTGTAGGTCGTCACGGTGCCGTTGAACTCCTCAAACACCAATTCCACCGGGATGTTGTCCGACTTACGGTAGGTGATGACGATTTTGGAGTAACCGCGCGGGGCCGTTTTCTTCGCACTTAATGTCACCACTTTGTTGGCGCCCTTATCGGCAACGGAGCTTTCCGCGTTATTGTCGGTGGCCGCCTGCTTCCAATTGCCGTTGACACAGTTCATCAGGGTGTTGCGATAGGTGCGCATGGCGGCATTCTTCTCGGTATCTACCACTGACTTTTTGCCTCTGAGATTCGTGCTGATGGTCTTGCCATCGATGATGAAATAGTCACCGGCTGGTTTGGTGTAGCGAAGCTCCATCTTGTCGGCAGAAAAGAGCTTGAGGTTGCCCTCCGCCTCGATGGTTTTGCCGGAGGCTTTGATGAATTTGGATTCGGTGAAACGGGCCTCCACCTTCTGTGCGGAAGCGGCAAACGCCAGCATGGCAATGACAATAGTCAGTATTTTCTTCATATTTCAATTATTTTTTGTCTTGAATAAAAGGGCGGCAAAAGTACAATTTTTATTTTTCCACTCTGCGTTTCATGTATGGCCATTTCATCAACCAACGGAAAATCAACGGTTGCAATGTGTAGGTGATCAAAATGGTACATATCATGCCGATCAACGCGCATTCGCCGATGGAGACGATAGTCGGATGTTTGGCGAACAACATCGCTCCCATCACGACAATCAACACCAACGCGGAGAAGAAAATGGCCACCTTGTGGTACTCCAATAACCGGCTCTCCTCTTGGCGCTGTCCCTCAATGAGCCCTTTCATGACGAAAATGCTGTAATCTACACCGATACCGAAGATAAACGTGGAAATCACGATGTTGATCATGTTGAACGACAGCCCGAGGATGGCCATCCAACCTTGCACCACATACCAGCTCAAGAACATCGGCATGAAGGCGAGGAGCGATATGAAAATGTCTCGGAAGGAGACTAGCAATACTACAAACACAAAGATAGAGGAAATGAGCAATGCCATATTGAAATCTTTGTGAATCAGGGAGATTAAGCCTCCGGTGTAGTACATGGGATCCACCACTACGGCGTGCGGTTTCGAGGCGACGAGGTCGTCAACCTCATTCATTTTCTCCTTGGAGAACTTCGGAGCATTGAAAATCAAGAATTTACCATCAGTTTCTTCGATAAAGTTGCAGAGCAAGCCGTCGGGGACAATACCCGACTCGTATAGATTGCCGGGTTCGTATTCCGCCTCAATCATGGCCTGGAACGGCACGAAAATGTCGGGAGAAAGGTCGTTTTTCGATGCGGCGGACTTCACAGCAGCCATCGCCTGCGCCACTTTTTCGGGAGTCCAATAACGCTGCCAAGCGGCAATACGGCGTTCCTGTTCCGCTTGCGATTGGAACAGCAACGATGCCACCGGCGTGTAGGCAAAGACATCGCCAGCCCTCTGCAACGAATCCAATGTGGTGGCAAGCACCATGTTGGCATCCAAAGCCTCGTCCAAATCGGCAGCAGTGATTGCATAATACCGCTGCATACCGCCTTGGTCGTTTTTCTCCTCATACAGATTCCGGGACTTCTGGAAAGCCTCGCTCTCATATCCGATATGTTTCAGGTCATTGTCGAACTGCACCTTGCCGGAAAAGATGAACCCAATCAGAATGACAATACACAATACTATGATAATGACAGGGTTACGGTCGTAAGGATAGTTATTAATCTTGTTGATTAGTTTGAACGCTTTTTTGCTGTGTTTGGCATCCTTCACATTCAGGAAATGGGGCAGAAAGATTAATGCGAAGAAGGTGCTGCCCAAGAGCGCGAAGGTGGCGAATAGTCCGAAGTCCTTCAACAGCTCGCTTTCAGTGAACATCAGTCCGAGGAACGCACCGACAGTGGTGAGGCAGCCGAGGCAGACGGGAACCGCTTCGTCCTTCAGCATCTGTTCCACATCACCCACAAACCGCTGATGCACAATAATATGCAGGCAATAGCTGAGTGCAACGCCCAAAATCACGGCACCCACGCCCAAAGCCATCAGCGACATGCCGCCCTTAATCCAATACATGCAAGCCAGCGCAAAAATGGTGCCGTAAAGGATGGGCAACACATTCTGCCAGATGATGTTGTAACTCTTGAAACTGAGGCATAAATAGAGGAGAATCAGCACCAAAGAGATGCCGATGGTGATGGCAATGTCTCGTTTCATGGTGCTGGCGTTGTCGGCAGATTCCACCACCGCGCCATGCATCAGTACTTCCACCTCCGGATGTGCTTTGTTGAATTGCTGGATGCAGTCGCGGAGATGGTTGATCAGTTTTCCGCCTTCCTGGGAATTGAAAGTTTGGAAATCAGGGGCGATAAAGATCAGTGCCACAGAACTATCGGGGCAGAAGAGATGTCCGTCGATGAGGGTGAAGCCCATGCCGCCAGAGATGTCGGGCATTAGACACTCGCGCAGTCCTAGCGGGTCGGTAGCAACCAGTTCCGAAGCCATGCCAGTCTCGTCGTCCATGATCATATCGTAATTGCGAACCATGGTCTCGTCGGCGTGGGCGATGGCGGAGTCGAAGCGGGCGTACAGGTTCGTGTCCACGAACGACGGCACGTGCATCATGGCGTAATCGAGCGCGTTGAGGGCCATGTCGGGTTCCAGACGGTAGAGCGTGTTGGCGATGCCCTCGTCGTCGGTGAGAATGGAGTCCATCAGCTCATCAACATAGCTGACCAGCACTTCGGGTGCCGCCCCAGTCATCTGCATGAAAAGTTTGTCTTTGACCTTAATGTTGCCGAAAACCAAATCACATTCCGACTTTTCGGATTTCGGCAGGAGTTTCATCAAATCCTCCTCAAAATGCGCTTTCGACGCAAAAAAGGCAAAAACAACACTACTTAAAACGATAAGTGTATATAAAAGGAACTTATGTTGGGTGAAAAAACGGTAAATTCTTACAAAAACCATATTAAAACTTTATCATTGTATACAAAAAAAGCCTGACATTTTAGCGGCGGCAAAAGTACACAAATTTTACAATTGCCAATTGATCGGCGTCTTCCCCATCGACATCAAGATTTCGTTCGTCTTGGAAAAATGCCTGCAACCGAAAAAGCCCCGCGAAGCCGACAGCGGCGACGGGTGCGGAGCGGTAAGGACATAATGTTTGGATGTATCTATAAGATGCTGTTTCTCAATGGCATAATTACCCCAAAGCAGGAAGACGAGTCCTTCGCGCTGCTCCGAAAGCCGCTGGATGGCACAGTCGGTGAAGGTTTCCCAGCCGTGACGCTGGTGCGAACCCGCCTGATGCGCCCGCACGGTGAGCGTGGCGTTGAGCAGCAGCACCCCTTGGTTCGCCCACGACTGCAGATTTCCGCTCCTCGGCGGCACAAAACCCACATCCGTGCTCAACTCTTTGAAGATGTTCTGCAACGACTTCGGAATCGGCACCCCGTCCTGCACCGAAAAGCACAGTCCGTGCGCCTGTCCCTCGCCATGGTACGGATCCTGCCCGATAATCACCACCTTCACCTGATCAAACGGCGTCGAATTGAAGGCGTTGAAAATCTTCGGTCCCGGCGGAAACACCTGATAATGCTTCTTCTCCTCCACCAGAAACGCCTTCAATTCCGCAAAATACGGAGCTTGGAACTGGTCCCAAAGCACCTGTTTCCAACTGGGTTCTATTTTTGGGTTAATTGTTGACATTGACTTAGAACTTTGGACATTGGCTGTTAGCTGTTGGCTATTGACAACCAACTAAATTAAGCAAAAAGAATGGGGCAAACGGTCAACC
Source organism: uncultured Bacteroidales bacterium (assembly GCA_900316305.1). GTDB lineage: Bacteria > Bacteroidota > Bacteroidia > Bacteroidales > WCHB1-69 > F23-D06. The sequence continues at coordinate 59,736 of ONCM01000006.1, forward strand.
TTATTCAGGCATTAACACTACTACCAAAAGCTAACAGCCAAAAGCTAAAAGCTAAAGGCTAATGTCTGAAGTGCCGCACTCCCGTGAACACCATCGCAATCCCCGCTTCGTTGCAGGCCTTGATGGAATCCTCGTCACGGACACTGCCGCCAGGTTGGATGATAGCCGTCACGCCATACTCCTTGGCCATCTTCACCACATCGTCGAACGGGAAGAAAGCATCGCTGGCCAGACAAAGATTAGCAGTAAGTCCCTTTTCCTTAGCCTCTTCCAAGGCGATATGGGCAGCACCCACGCGGTTCATCTGTCCCGCACCCACACCGGCAATGCAGCCGTTACAAGCCACCGTGATGGCATTGGAGCGCACATGCTTGCAGATCGTCATCGCCAGCTTCAGATTCTCCATCTCCGCAGCGGTGGGTTTCTTTTCCGTCACCACATTCATCTCATAATCCTCGAAGCGCTTGCGGTCGATGGACTGGCTGAGCATACCGCCCGCCACACTCACGTACATGCGCTCGTCGGCGTTGGATTTGTCCGTGCTGAAGGTCATCAGACGGATATTTTTCTTGGTGGAAAGATGGTCGAAAGCCTCCTGCGTGAAGGAGGGCGCAAGGATGATTTCGAGGAAGACAGGCTTCATCGCCTCAGCTGTCGGCAGGTCGATTTCGCGGTTGGAAGCCACGATACCGCCGAAGATGGAGACGCTGTCGGCCTCGTAGGCACGCGTCCAAGCTTCCAAAGCGTTATTACCTAAGCCCACACCACACGGATTTTTGTGCTTCACGGCCACCATCGTCGGACCGTCGAACTCGCGCAAAATCTGCAAAGCCGCATCGGCATCTTGTATATTATTGTAAGACAACTCCTTACCATGCAGTTGTTCGGCCCAAGCCATGGAAAAGCCTTGCTTCTTGCCGGCATAGAAAGCGGCATTCTGATGCGGGTTCTCGCCATAACGCAAAGACTGCTTCTTGGTAAAGGTAAGCGTCAGATTCTCAGGATATTCCTCACCAGTTTTTTCAGTCAAGTAAGTGGAGATGTAGGTATCGTAAGCAGCCGTATGACGGAACACCTTAGCAGCCAGACGACGGCGGGTTTCCAACGTGGTGTCGCCGTGGGCTTTCAGCTCGTCCAGCACGGTCTGGTAGTCAGCGTGATCGACCACCACGGTCACAAAAGCGTGGTTCTTGGCCGCACTGCGCAACATGGAAGGACCTCCGATATCGATATTCTCAATGGCATCTTCAAACGTAGTTCCCTCTTTCTCAATGGTTTGCTTAAACGGATAGAGATTCACCACCACCATGTCAATGGGGGAAATACCATTGGCCTCCATCTCACGCACATGCTCGGGATTGGTGCGCACGGAAAGCAGACCGCCATGCACTTTCGGGTGCAAGGTCTTCACACGGCCGTCCATGATTTCCGGAAAGCCCGTCACTTCGCTGATACCGATGGTGGGAACACCCGCGGCCTCCAACGCCTTGCGGGTACCACCCGTAGAGATAATTTCGTAACCTAATTTCGTAAGTTCCTGAGCGAAAGGCACTACACCTTCCTTGTTGCTCACACTGATAATCGCTCTTTTCATATTTTCGAATCTATTTTAAGCCGCAAAAATACATTTTTTCCCGCCTAATACTCCATCCCCTTGCAAAAATTGTAACCCACCAGTCAATGGTCAACAGTCAACGGTCAATGCAACACCGTCGAGAGAATCTCCAACGAATCCACCTTGCGAATCTGCTCGTTGTGCATTTGGAAATAGGCGACCAGATTCTTCAGCAGGGCGTTGCGCACCCCACGGGTGACCGGCACCGACTCCTCCTCATTCAACAACCGGTGCAAATATTCGCTCTGCTGGGCGGACAAAAAACCAGAATCCTCAACAAAAAAACGCTGAAAACGACATTCCTGCAACGAAAAGTAACTGTTTTCGGGTGAAAAGTTGTCTTCGGGATAGTAGCCCATCACCATACTGAGCCGCAACAGGAATCGGATTGGCAACTCCGCAAAATTGCCTGTCGCCTCGTGCACTTTCGTAATCTCCTCTTGCAAAAAGTCAAACAACACCTCATCCTCTCCCGTATCCATCAATAACTTATAGAGTATTTCATTGTAAAACAATAAGATGGAGCTTTTCGCCGGATCATAGTACAACGGATTGGAAGCGCGACGCGGCGCTATGTCCTTCAAATACTTTAACGAACTCTTGCTATGGTCATCGTAGGAAATGTCCATCATGGCCAACGGCGAAAAATACGACGCCGCAAACCGGTTGTTCTTCCGGAAAGCATTCTTAATGATAAACGACTGGTTCCCCTGCTGTTGCGTAAAAATCTTCACAATCAGCGAAGTGTCGCCATATTTCGTGGCATGCATCACTATCCCGGGTGTCGATACGATCATAACTATTGCCTGTTGCCTATTGCCTTAATTAATAAACACGAACTTCGTCACAACCTTATCCTTCCCCTCATCATCGGATATCATCACATAATAGACCCCAGAAGCGGGACGGTTTCCGAAATAGTCCTTGCAATACCAGACCAACTGACCGCCACTGCTGTAGCCCTGCCACACTAACTTGCCGGAGCTGTCTGTGATTTTGCATAACGAATTGGCTTCCAAGCCTGTGACCGCCACCGCGCCCGAATATCCGTGCGGCACGGGATTGGGATAGACCAACAAATCCTCGTAGAACTCCTTTCCGGCAACGGCCTCGCCTTTGTAGCTGACCATGCCCTTGGAGGTGGCGAAATAGACTTCGCCCGTGAGGTCATTGATATTGATATCGACAATCTGGTTGGAGAAAAGCGGATGATCCTCAGCGGTAAAATGCAACAGCTGCTCCTGCCCGTTCTCACTCATCAGGAAAACGCCGGCCTTGTTCGTACCAATCCATTTCCGATTGGCGCCATCTACCGCAATCGCCGTAACCTCCTCGAACTCAAGCAACACAGAAACATATCCATCTTGTTCCAACAAAATATTTCTGGGGTAAGCATTCCCGTCAAACACCTTGCTGGGGTAGTAGATCACCTTCACGCCCTTGTCGGTGCCAATCCAGATTTCACCGTCCAAATCCTCCGCCATGCAATAGACGTTGGAAGAGGTCACCTCCGCCGCCGCATTCATATCGATGCGCGCCAAACGGTCGTCGCCATAGTTGTCGTACGTACCATTGTCCGAAAAGGCAATGAGACCGTATCGCACACTGCCCAAACGGAAATTCACCCACTTGTAACCCCTCGAATCCACCAGCAGCTTTTCCGCAATCACCGCATCGTACGAGGAGGAAAGCACACCATTCGTGATATTGTAGGAATGCCAGGTTCCGTTGGGTTCCAGCATCTTCAACATTTTGGGACACCGACTGTTGGTCATCCACAAATTGCCCTTTTTGTCATACTGGATCCCAGACACGAAAGTTTTACTCTCCGGCGTGGAATCAAGAACGGAATTAGCTGCGTTATAATGACTTACCGGGTATCTGTTCTTGCACAGGAAAACGCCGTTGCCCCACGAGGAAATCGCCCACTGGGATTCGTCTTTCGGGTTGATGGCCACCCCGACCAAATCGTAAGTGCGATGCTGGGGATCGTACGTCAAATAGTGATTACCATCGCTCATCCACTCCTGATTCTGGTACCAACTGACTGCAGGATAATGATATGCGGGCGCAAACGCGTTGGAAGGATTCATCGTGCCATGCACAGCCACCACCACCCCTTGATACGACGTGACATCCTCGATATAGTCGGTAAACGGCCCCGGTTCTGTAAAGAAGCGGCGACTGTAATAGGTCATATTATTGCAAACCAAGCCATAAACGTGATCCGCCGCCCAAATGACATCACCGTCCAACAGACAGTCGCGCGCATCGGGATAACGGGAACTCTCATACCAATAGGTAAAATATAACCGCTCCAAATCCCTGTTCATCAGTTCAATAGCATCCCAACGACAAACCATCAACGTGTCATTCTGCTGCGACATAGCCTTCACATATTCATACCCCTTATCAGTCGTCTTCCAGCTGGAACCGTCATACATCCCCAAACTGTCCACCTCTTCGGGATGCTCCTCGGAAGCCTTGCGAATGCACATCAACTTGTCCGACAAGCTCGCCAAAAACGAGACATCCCAATCGTTCTCTTCGCTCCACTGCGAAAAATCCGAAATGGCGGCCGAAGAGGTCGGAATGCTGAACACGCCCTCCGTTGTGGAGACATAATAACGTCCTTGGAAAAGGGCAATATCGGTGGGCGTGTAGGGTTCGTTATCGCGCTTGGTGAACCAAGTGTCCGTAATCACCAAATCCTCCATGCTAATAGTCACAATTCCAAAAGGATAGACCAAATGTAACTTATCGCCAATCGTACGACAATTTTGCACGATTTTGGATCCGCTCATCGATTTATCCTTCACATCTCTGATATTCACCAGTTTACCATCCCTGACAACATCAATATTGCCATTGCTGTAACAAATCACCAATGCGTTATAACGGCGGTCGCAATGCAGTTTCACGATGTCAATGTCCGACAATCCCTCCACTTTGGACCAAGAAGAAATCTGCGGTTGCTCATCATAGATGGTGCTCTTGTCCAGAAGCATCAATCCGTTTTCCCCGGCCGCATAGATGGTTTCGTCATCCGCCGCCACCGATAGAAAACGGCTCAAGGAAAGGTGCGAATGAAATGTGCCGATGGCCGATTGTGCAACAGCGAAAATCGGGAACAGCGCAACAAAGAATATGAAGAGGATCTTTTTCATAGCGCAGAATTTCGATAGATGTTGGATTTTTTAAGGTTATAAGCGGGTATCAACGAGGTTAGCAGACTGATTATTAGAATTGTAGCTAAGACTAAAAGAATGTCAACGAAATGGATTTGCACTGGATAGTAAGGGATGATGTAGTGGGCGCCGCCACCTCCCAGTTTCACGATGTGGAAGGTCTGTTGCAGGAAACAGATGAAGGCACCCAAGATCGTGCCTAGCAGACCTCCAATAGCGGAAACCATCATGCCTTCATAAAGAAACACCCGCTGAATCAACGATTTGGAAGCACCCATACTGAATAGGACAGCGGTATCGGTCTTCTTCTCCAAAATCAACATGCCGGACGCGCCGATGATGTTGAATGCAGCCAAAATCAAGATGAAAGCCAGAATCAGATAAATCATGAACTTTTCCGACTTCATCGTTTTGTAAAGGGAATCCTCCTGCTCGCGTTGGTCTTTAATCACATACTTATCCCCCACTATATCCGCGATTTTATTCCGCACTTTAGGCAGGTTCACGCCATCTTTGAGCTGAATTTCCATGGAGGTGACTTCCCCTTCGTAGCCCATCAGCTGCCTCACGAACGATATCGGGCAGAAAACATAGTTCTCGTCATAACTCGTATTGGTGCAGAGCACACCGTTAGGAATAATATACTGGGTATTAAAAGCTTCCGCAGCGTTAGCAAAGTTCTTCTTGGTCCGCTTCGGGTAGTACATCTTCATCAACTTATAGCTTAACAGGTTGACTTCCAGCTTTCCCGCGACACCCGTACCCAAGATGACACATGGTTGCTGAATCTTGTAAAGAGCGGTGTCCCCGTCAATCAGCATATTATCAAAATGGTTGGTCTGGAAATAGCCGTCGGGCACTCCCTTCACGTAGAGTAGTTCCTGACGTTCGTCGTAATTTGCCAGCGCCATATCGCACACAATCTCGTTAACCACCTCAACCTCGGGTAGTTGCAGAAGTTGCTGGGTTGGAAAAGAGTCCGTGGCGAAGGACTTCCCTTCGCGAAGGGTGATCTCATAGTCGGAATGGAGCGCATTGAACCAGCCTCCGATGATGTCGGACATGCCGTTGAACACCGACAGCACCACGACCAGCGCGGCAGTGCTCACCATAATGCCAATCATGGAGATTCCGGAGATGACGTTGATGATATTGTGCTCTTTTTTGGAAAAAAGATAACGCCACGCCAGAAAAAGGGCCGTCTTATGCGCTTTCTGGGACACTACTTCTTCAGCAGTTCATCAATACGTTCGAGGTAATCGAGGGTGTCGTCGAGGAAGAACTCCAAAGTGGGCACCACACGCAACTGGTTGCGCACACGCTGTCCGAGACGATAGCGGATATCTTTGGTATTCTCCTTTATCAGATTGATAATCACCTCTTTGTCAGCAGTGTTGTATATGCTGAGATATGCCCGTGCGATGGAGAGGTCGGACGTGACCGTCACCTTCGTCACCGTAATCATGCACTTGTAGATGTTGCGGCTGTCTTCCAAAAAGATATTCGCCAGCTCACGCTGCAACATCGACTCTATTTTCTGTTGTCTTGTCGTATTCATCGCTAATGATTTTGAAACCGCAAAAATACATTTTTTTGGCTATTGGCTTTTAGCTATTGGCAGTGAACTTAGTATCCTTTTACACGAATAATTTCGTAACCCCTTAACTACTAACTGCTAACTACTGACTGCTAACTACTGACGAATGTGCACGTCCATTTGGTTGAACGGGATTTCCAACCCTTCGTCGTGGAACGCGTTGTAGATTCCCTCGTTGAGCGTAAAGATGGCGTTCCAGTAATTTTCGGGAAGCGTCCAGGCATAGAGGCGCATGCAGAGAGAGCTGTCGCCGAATTTCTCCAGCGTGGCGAACGGGGCTTTCGGCTCATTAATCACCAGCGGGTTTTCGTTCGCTACGCGCACCATCACCTCCTTGGCCTTTTCCACCGACATGCCGTAGGCCAACCCCACATCGATGGCAACACGACGCTGCGGCAGGTTGAAATGGTTGACCAACGACTTGGTAGCCAGCTCCGTATTCGGCACGATGATCTTGCGGGCATCATACGTGCGTAAGGTGGTGTTGAAAATCTGTATGCTCTCCACATAACCGGCGTATGACCCTTGCTCAATGTAGTCACCAACCTTAAACGGCTTGAGCAACAATATGATAACTCCACCGGCAAAGTTCTGTAACGTACCCTGCAGTCCCATGCCGATAGCCACACCGGCCGCACCCAAGATGGCGATGAACGAGGTCATCTCAATGCCCATGATGCCCATGGCGGTGATTACGAGCAACACTTTCAGAATGATGTCAATCACCGAATGCAAAAACTGCTGCAGCGACGGATCCACTTTGTGCCGGTCGTAGGCTCGTTTCATCAACTTGTCCAGCAGATTGATGAGCTTCCAGCCCACAAACAACACGATGCACGCCACAATCAGCTTGGGCACATACTGGAACACGACGTCGTTCAAAAACTGCTTTGCTCCCGAAGCAAATGATTCCCAGTTGGTTATGTCTTTCTTTTCCATAAATGATTACCTTTTTCAAAAAAACAGCCGCAAAGATAAGATTTTTGTCCTTACATCCAATAAAATCGTATTTTTGCCGTTTCATTATCATAGAATATAAAAACATAAAAAGATGAAGAAAATCATTGCTTTAGCCATCCTGTTTATCGGCTCCGTCCTGATTTTTTCGGCTTGTGACACGCAGAAAAGATGCGCCGCCTACGGCCATTATTCTTACAACATGCCGGCTGAAAATCCGGACAACATCGACTAAGTCGTCCGTCTCATGCGGAAACTGGGTTTCGGCAAACCGCACCTTCGTAGAGCACTGCTGACATTCCTGTTGGCAGGTGCTTTTGTGTTGTCGTATGCCCAGAACGTCGGCGAATACCACCACGATGTCACCGTCAAGGAGTGGGATCTCCAGATTTTCGCACACACGGCCGGTTTCGGCGGCGGATTCCAGCACGGGCGCACCCCAGACCTCTACAACAAGCACTTCTGGGAATTGCAGTTCATGAGCAACAGACACCCCAAGTCCGTGCGCTCCGTCAACGCTTTCTACGAGAATGTGCGGCCCATCCGCTACGGACAGCTCTACTATCTTTACTTCCTGCAGGGCGGCTACGGCTACCAGCGCACCCTCCATCTGAAACCCTACTGGGGCGGTGTGCAAATCCGTTACACGCTGTCGGCAGGACCCCTCCTCGGCATCGGCATCCCCAATTACATCGAGGTGCTCAATTACAACACCGGCTATTCCGAAATTGTGCGCTACGACCCCGAGAAGCACAACCTCAACAACATCCTCGGCGGCGCACGATGGTACACCGGCATCGCGCAGACCATCTTCCGGCCCGGTTTCTACGCCAAAACCGGCCTCACCTTCGACTTCGCCAAGAGCGACTACAAACTTCGCGCCCTCGAAATCGGCATCCAATATCAGATGGTCTTCCCGTTCATCCAACAAATGGCCTTCAACAACGCCAAACCTTTCTACCTCACCGGATACCTTTCCTTCAATTTCGGCAGGAAAATTGGCATCCACGGGTAACCGTAGAGACGCGCTGTAGAGACGCGCTGCAGCACGTCTCTACCACAACAAACGCAAAAAATGACAAATGAAATTATGAAGAAACACATTATAACCGCGATCATCATCGCCATCACAGGTTTTGCAACCGGCATCCACGCCCAAAACGACTTCGAAATCGTCAAGAACGTGGATATTTTCGTCAATGTGCTGAACGAACTCAACGACAAATATGCCGATGAAATTTCGCCCGGCGAACTCACCCAAACCGCCATCAAGGCCATGCTCATGAGCCTCGACCCCTACACCGTCTATTACAACGAAGGCGAAATCGAGACCTACCGGATGATGAACGCCGGCGAATCAGGCGATGTGGATGTTACCCTGAAAACCATTGACAAAAAACTGGTTATCACAGATATGATTCAAGACGGACCCTCTGCGAAGGCTGGTCTGCGCGTCGGCGACCGCATCCTGAGCGTCAACGGACAGTCCTCCGAAGGCCGCGGCATCGAGGCCGTCAATCTCGCCATGCGCGGACAACCCGGCACTACCTACTCTGTGGAAGTCTTCCGTCCCACCGACAATAAAAACTTGACTTTCAAGGTCAAACGTGAGAAAGTGGAACACCCCAATATCCCCTACTCCGGCATCATCGGTGACAAGGTGGGCTACATCAAGCTCAACCAGTTCCTCGAAAAGGCCGGCAGCGAGGTCTATGACGCCTTCAAAAAGCTCAAAGAGGAAGGGATGCAATACCTGATTCTTGACCTTCGCGACAACGGCGGCGGTCTGCTCGGCGAAGCCGTCAACATTATCGATATCTTTGTGGGCAAAGATGTTACCGTTGTTGAGACCAAAGGTAAGATTGCGGAGATGAACCGTATATACAAAACGCAGAACGTTGCCGCCGATGCCGACATCCCCATTGTGGTACTGGTGAACGAACATAGCGCCTCCGCCTCGGAAATCGTCTCCGGCACACTGCAAGATCTCGACCGCGCCGTCATCGTCGGCAAGAAATCCTTCGGGAAAGGACTGGTACAGAAGGTCTATCCCATGGATTACAATACCAGCATGAAGATCACCATCTCAAAATACTACATCCCCAGCGGACGCTGCGTGCAAAATATCGAATACTTCGACCGCGACACCACCAAGGGCGGCTACAAAATCCCTGATTCTCTGGCGGTTGCCTACAAGACTAAGAACGGTAGAACCGTCTATGACAAGGGCGGTGTGGAACCCGATGTGGCCGTGCCCGACGAAGTTCAGCCCGATGTCCTGACCTCTCTCATCGAGGCGCAAGCCATTTTCGACTTCGCCAACGACTACCGCGCCAAGCACGAATCCATCGCCGAAGCCGACAAATTCGTGGTCGATGACGCCATCTACAATGAGTTCCTGCAGTTCCTGAAAGCGAAGAAATACAGCTACACCACGACGTTGGAAGAGGAGTTGGAAAAACTGAAAACCACTGCTGAAGAAGAAAAAGCCTTCGCCAGCATCCAAAATGCTTACAACCAGCTGAAAACGCAGGTGGAAAACCTCAAGACGCAGGATCTGACCACCTACAAGCCCGAAATTGAGCGCGCCCTCACGCAGGAAATCGTTTCCAGATACTACTACAGCACCGGAAAACTCATCAACAGCCTGCATCACGACAGCTACATTGAGGCCGCCAAATCCGTGCTGCTCGACTCCGCCCGCTACAACGCCATTCTCTCCCCGAAAAAATAGGGCATGAACCGCCAGCGCTTCCACCATACCTTCTACCTGTTTGGCACCATCGCGGTAGCCGTAGCCATGCCGCTGTCGCACTTCGTCATGGGGCTGGCATCCTTCCTGCTGCTGCTCAACTGGATAGCCGAATGGAACTGGCGGGAGAAACAGGTGCATCTGCGCAAAAACCGACAAGGACTCTGGTTCGCTGCTTTCTATCTCGTCTATGCCATCGGACTCGTCCACGTCACCGACTGGGGCGCGGCTGGGAAAGAGATGCTCACCAAACTGCCGTTTCTGTTCTCTCCGCTGGTGGTCATCACCTCCAAACCGTTCAGGAGAAGGGAATTACAATACATTTTCACCGCCTTCATCCTAGCCACATTCATCGGCTGCTGCTGGAATTTCGGCTACGCACAAACCCATACGCTTGAAAATTTCCGTCAGATGTCGCGCTTCATCGACCACATCCGCTTCAGTCTATGCGTGGTCATGTCCATCGTCTTCAGCATCCACTACCTCGTGCATCCTACCAACAACGCATCCCCATATCGGTATATTCACCTTGCTATCAGCCTGTTGCTTCTCGGCTATCTGCTCTACTCCCAAACCCTTTCGGGAATAGTCATCCTGTTGGTTATGGCGTTGTGCTACCTTTTCTATCTTATTGAAAATCAAAAGAACAATACACTAAAATGGATCTTAGGCGGTTTAACTGGGCTGCTGCTGACTGTTGCCGTCGCCTACATTGCCTATATCACCCACGATTATTTTTATGTAAAAGATCCCGCGCCCGACACGACCGAACTGACGGCTTCGGGCCGCAGCTATACTTTTGATCCGGAATCGATGGTGGAAAACGGCCACCTGATCGGCAACTACGTCTGCGAGGAGGAGTTGCAGACCGCTTGGGCGATGCGCTCTGACTCGGCATACGACGAACTGACGGCTGCCACGCTGAAACGCTACCTCAACTCGCTGGGTCTGCGCAAAGACTCCGCCGCCGTGATGAGCCTCAGCGACAACGACATCCGCAACATCGAAAACAAGACCGCTAACATCTATTACTCACGGAGCCATAGTCTACGTCGCGCGCTGTATGAAACCTACTTCGGCATCACATTGTACCAGAAATACGGTGTCATCAACGAATCGTCGATGCTGGAGCGCGTAGAGTTGTGGCGTGCTTCGTGGAGCCTGATCCGCGAACATTGGCTGTTCGGCGTCGGTATTGGACAGCAGCATGCTGCTTTGGATCAACAGCTTGAACAACTGCACTCGCCCATTGCCGACAAGAAGAAGCACCGCGGCTGTCACAACCAGTTTCTCACATTCTGGCTTGCAGCCGGCATCCTCCCGTTGCTCTACTTCTGCTTCCTGCTGGTTTATCCCTTCGTCACCATGCCGAAACGCATCACCTTCGTCTATTTCGCCCTCATCCTGCTGCTGTTCCTCTCCATGCTCGTTGAGGACACCCTCAACGCCCAAACCGGCCGCATGATGTTCACCGTTTTTGTCCCGATTTTGCTGTTTAACAAAACCGTTGAACATTAACCGCATAACCGCATAACCGCTTAACCGTGTAACCGCGTAACCGCGTAACCCCTTAACTACTAACTACTAACTACTAACTGCTAACTACTAACTTTTTTTCTCCCCCATGTCACCTTTCCACCACCTCATCCGTTTAACAGTTGAATCGATTCGGTAATTAACGGAAAAATATAACCTTAAAAAATTAATGTCATGGAAGATATTTTTGAAATAGTAATGGTAATCATCGTCGTAATCGGCTGTTGCGTGGTTATGCCGCTGATGATTGTATGGCTGACCAACAAACGCAAGAACCACGAAATCGACAAAAAGACGGAGATACTGACTGCTTTGTTGGAGAAAAATCCCAACCTTAATCCTGCCGAGGTGATGAACAAACTGAACATGGTGCAAGGGGCCGACAAGAAATCATTGAAAGAAAAGTTGTTAGAAAAACTTTTAACCGGTTGTATCTGTCTGCTTGTTGGACTTGTCATCTTCTTCACGCACTTGTTTGGTTTTATATTCTTAGGCAGCAAAGAATTAGGAGTTGTCGGAGGCGGAGTCATGGCCGCTTTAGGTATCGCCTATATCATTTACTACTTTGTCGGCAAGAAAGCCTTGAGCAGCGAGATAGAGGCGGAAGAAAAACAAATCGTTGAGCAACAAATCTCCGAATGACACGAGAACAATTCATAGCCTTAATTTCGGAAGAGCAGGAGTCTTTGCGAAGGTTCCTGCTTGCCCTGTGTGAGGGCGACCGGATGGAGGCGGAGGACATCGCGCAGGAGGCGATGGTGAAGGCGTACATCGCGATGGAGCGGTTTGTGGAGCGAGCCAAATTCGCCACCTGGCTGTTCAAGATCGCCTACAACACCTTCCTCGATCACCAGCGGTCGGGGTGGAACCGCCGGACGGACTTGGACGCAGCGGAGCAGATGCCGGGCGGTCCGAGAGCCGACGACGCTTTCCAATACCAGGAGCTGTATGAGGCCATCGGCACGCTGCCGTTAAAAGAAAAGAGCGCCATCCTGCTGTTTTACGTCAGCGGCTACTCTGTAAAAGAAATTGCGAAAATCACCGGAAGTTCCCAATTAGCTGTGAAGCAGCAGCTTTCAAGAGGGAGAAGTAAACTTAGAGAAATTTTGGAACGATGAAAGAGAAAACCACGATAGAAGACCTTTTCGCCCAGTACCAGCCGGACTTGGGAGACCGTAACGAATATTTGGAGAAACTTTCCAAGAAATTGGCGGCAGCGGAATACGCGAAGAAGTACCGCGAGGCGCAGACCCGCCGTTACCGCCGCATGATGGTGGCCGTGTTCATCTCGGGCATCGTCACGGGCGCCATTGGCATGGTGCTCGTCCTGCTCCACCCGCAATGGCTGTTCCCCTCGGACATTGCCATCGAAGCCCCCGCATCGTTCCCGATGCTCCCGAAAGTGATTCTACTGCTGATTATCTGCTTTGTAAGTGTGTGCATCACGGGACTGGTGCGGAAGATCAGCGACAGAAGCGAGGTGCGGGTGCGATGAAAAAAAGTTCTATTCACCGCATTTTTGCGGAGAAAAAGTCGTCACCATGCCAAATTGTCATTTGGTGGGTGGAGCACGCATTACGAATTGGGGTGATACTTTGAGTTGATCATTCCCGCTTTCGACCAAACTCTCCGGCCTGTCCGATCAATGTAAACATACTCGCCATTGAGTTTCACTTGAGCCAAGGCACCTTGGAACACATCCGCATAATCGTATTCCAACGGAATGATGACGTCCCCTTTTTTGTCAATGTACCCCCATTTTCCGTTCATCTCAACCGGAGCCAAGCCTTCCCGAAACTCTTGAATATGGTCGAACTGTGGTTTTACAACCATATTACCGGTTCTGTCAATAAAACCAAACTTGCCATCTAACTTCACGCCGCATAAATCCTCATAAAAACAATCCATATCCTCATATTGCGGCTTGATTGTTTCATGGCCATCGGCGTCAACACACCCATGCAGGCCGTCTTTCTCCACATACCAGAAACCCGCAAAAAAGTAATAGCTGACCGAATCGTATATGGGTTGCACCATAATATCACCGTTTCGGTTTATGAAACCTATTTTGCCGTCAACATGGACAGGATGGACGTTGGGGGTTGAATTGTTGGGAGACATAATTGACGATTTAAGGGTTACTCATTGTTGTTCTCACTTAATTCTTGCTCATCTCTGAGGGTCGATTTCAGATATTTTTTCACGCTCAACGGACTTACAACAGAATGTCCAAGTTCCTTCTCCAATGCGGTTCTGGCGGAACGAGCAACATTGCCGCCTTTCTGAGCAACGTTCATGTTCTCTTCAAACGTTTCCGGATTTTGCTCTTTTGAGAGGTCTGTGGTGGCAGTTTCAGCAAGCATATTCAGAATCAGCTCGGTATTGGTCATGTTGTCACGCAAGTTTTCCTTTTTCAACCCTTTGAATCGCTTGTATTCTTTTGTGGTTTTGCCACTCCACGTTTGGGTGATGATGTCCGTCAGTGTGGCGAATTGCATACCCTCTTCCACTCCTCTTCGCTTCCATTCATCAGTCAGTTCTTTTCTGACTTCAATAGATTTAAGCCGCTGGTTGATCCAGCTGTCGGAATAACCCAACCGTTTATAGTCAAGCATCGCTTGGTTGATAGATAGTTCCGGATCCTGAAGTTGGTCGATCCTGTTACTCGCCACCTGCGCCATCCACAGTTTAAAGGGTTCGGCCTTTGGTGATGGGATGGACTGGATGATGCGGAAAATTTGCTCCACATTAGCGACATCCGTAAGTCGTTGTTTTCCATCTTCTGCTTGCATTTTCAAACGGCTACAATTTGTAGCCGTTTCATTTCCCTCTTTTTTCAAACGTGTTTTTAGAACACTCCAATATTTTCGTGGATTGTCGCTCTCGGTTAATACACCAACGACATCAACCACAGAAAAGTACCACTTCTCTTGTTTGTCGTCCCAAACGGTACGGACTTTTTTTTCTTCAAATAGTTGGATAGCATGTTTTTGAGTCATAGTTTTTGTTATTTGATATTTGAATTATAGTAAAATATTTCAGTCCGCAAAGATACAAAAAAGCAAAATACAAAAACAAGGGAAAACAATAAAAACGGACTATCCATGCTTATTTTATGTCACGTGTATTAGTTTTTACGAATGGGGAACGGCACGCTGATTTTGTAAAAATTGCGAAACCATTTGATTTCAGAACATTGTGACAGCAATGTATCTCGTAGGAAAGATTTTACAACTTTGCAATCGCTGTCGGCCTCTTTGTCATCTTCATCAGACTTCAATTTCTCCGGTTCGGGGTAAACAATCACACATTTAATCTCATTCTGTTCCTTATCACCTCCTAATTGTTTCAATATCCGCCTGTCACGAGCATATCCGCTTATTTCCCTAATATCATCCAAAATACCACGATTTGAATCTTCATAACGTGGCTTATATTTGGCATCCAGAATGATTTTTTCATCCTTTTTGATAAAATCAACAGCCGTTTTACAATGACCCTGTACTTGAAACTCAATTTGTTCAGGATAAGCGGCTGTCAGTTTTCCCCACACCCACATCTCATACAGCCGTGCCATATCAATCCAAAACGGCGGGGTGGACCGTTGTTCGGAAGCGGCTTCACGGATGGAATAGTCGAAACGGCGCAGAATCATCTTCGCCACCTTTATCGCCTCTTTATACCCCTTGAACAGCTTGTTGGAAGACAACTTCTGTACCTGATACGGCTCAATATCATCAGATATATGGCTAAATGAGGCCTTCAATCGATTCAATCGCAACTGGACATCAGGGTATTGAGACTGTCTTTTCAGACTATCACATCTGTCGAGGATGCGTTCGGAAAAGAGCAGGGCCTTTTTCAACAGGCGGTTTTCAGGAATGTCTTCCGTATATTCTTGATACTGACAATAAATACGGTCGGCTTGTTGCTGGAACACATTGGTTTTAAGATGTTTGCCGAAAAGAATCCGTCCTTTGACCTTGGCTTTCAGATTCTCCTCGTGAAGGACATAGCCTTTTTTCAACCCTCGTTTGACCAGCCGTTCCAAGAGAGATAGAAAATGTAACACCAGGAGAGGCGTGAGCTGATTCAGCTCTTCGTTGGTTTCGATGGGCGGTTCATCGAACTGAATACCGTAACACTTGGCAAAATAGTTCGATTCCTTCTGTGTATCGATTTTCAAAGCAGCCAAGAACATCTCCACAAAATCGATGTTCTTCATTTTAGGTGTAACCACCACCGCCAGTTCTTTCTCAACGAGCCATGCGGCACCAATGTAATAGGAGGCAGTCCAGTTGCATATTCCCAAATATTTCGGTTCTTTGAGAAAATCAGGTTCCTCAAATTTCAGGCCCAACCCGACGAGATATTCCATTCTACTGGAATAATCACGTCCATTGCCCCAACCTTTCGGATTCACAAAAGGCTGATGCTCCTGCAACCGTATAATATCTTTCAGATTATCACTCATTTATGCCAACAAGAAATCAGCAACAGTCTTATCCGAATTGATTGCTTTTGCATTGATGATGCCGTCTTTGATGTATTCGTTCAGTAACGGCAGAATCTCATATTGCCATTTCAGCTCCAGTTCGTTTTCATCTTTGGCGAAGAAATAGCTGTGCCCAACCATCAGATCCTCGAAATCCATGTCAATCTGGTGCTTCTTGATGAACAATTCGACTGCCTCGAACAATTCAACTGCCAGTTGGAGGGAATTCTGCCTAACCAACTCTTTATCAGCCTTCAATGTGGCGAATGCAAATCTGCGACGTACGGCATAGTCAAAGTTACCCACGCTACGGTCAGTGGTATTCATAGTACCGATAATGTATAGGTTTGACGGCACCCCGAACGACTCTTTTGAGTACGGCAGCGTAACCCTTATCGGATGGTCGCCTCCTATGCGCTTGTCAGCCTCTAACAACGTAATCAGTTCCCCGAAGATTTTCGAGACGTTGCCGCGATTGATTTCATCGATGATGAGGACATAGTTTTGATTGTCTCTAATGACCTCATTCTTTTCAGTTGCCTCTTCAACATGTGGAGAGGAAGGGTTGTCCATATAATGCTCGCGTATATATTGCCCGACAGCTGGTTCATAAGACTGATGATTGAGGTCATAATCACCAGTCCTTATGAATTTCATTCTTAACTTATATGGATTTCCATCACCCTTCGCAAATAAATCATCTCCATTTTTGAAAACCAAAAAATATTTCGAGTCACTACGAACACTTGGTATACTTATTCCTTCTTTGGGTATGTCTTTTTTAAAAGAATCTATTGCTCTGTCAATATCATCATACTTATCATTGACCTCATTTGTTGAACTGTATATGTGTGAATTATTGTTTGGATGTTTCTGTCCTTCTTCACATATCTTCTTGAAAACCCCATCCTCAACTTCATACGAGACTATACCATTTTCCGTTTTCGGCTTTATCCCTTCCACAAAGTCTTCATAATCCATGGACTGGTGGAAAGTAACAAAACCAATCCGACCTTCCTTCTGAAGTTCGTCGTAACGTTCCATTACAGCCTCATGATCGTTCATATCCATATCTGTAACTCCACAGATTGTCAATGCCAACGCTGCTGTGTTATAGGTTTTTCCTGTACCGGGTGCGCCTTGGAGGATGATGTTCTTCTTGAGGCGAAGGATGTTGGTGTATTTTTGGATTTCTTCAGGTATCATATTTGGTTCACTTTTTGAATCATTCTGTGATTTACTCGTTTCCATATTCATTATATCTTTCATTTGCCAAAGTATATTTTGAGCAATCAACAAATCGCTCTGTACCAAACCATTAGTCTCTGTTAAAAATTTGTCCATCAACTCAACGTCTTGTTGTATCGTTTGCACAAACGGCTCAAGTAATTTCAAGTAATGTGAGTATTTTAACCCTGTTTTTTTGGTCTGGTCACCGATATAATTGCTGTAGTTCTGATAGAGCTCATCTTTGTAAAAGGTGTATTTCTCCGGATTCCAACAAGTTAGAAAAGCAGCTGCAGTGCGTTCATCATTAGCTTTCACATTGAACTTGTCACCACACAAATCTGCCATTCCATTCTTAAAATCAGACAGTCTGACTGATAATGGAACGTCCTCATTTTTTAACGATGCAAAATTATCTGCAAGCTGCTGAGGTTTCTCCTTCGACAAATACGTTAATACTTGATTAACCCGTGGAACATCCACAATGTTCTTTGTCTTGAACTTTTGTATGATGTCCAATTCCGATTTCCCTTCACACTCGGTAATCAACTGCCACTTATAGAGTTCGTCGGCTCCATTGTGATCTAACGGGACAGACAGATAAGCCTCCTTATAGCGTTTGAGCAAATCATGAATCAGCCAATCTTTTATCGCCTCCGCCAATTCATCGCGTAATGTCCATTCGTAATGTCCATCTGACAAAAGCCGTCCTTCTTTCATCGGTATAGGCCAAAAAGTCTGCTTGCCATCAGAACCTATCACATTTATATTAAGCTTTTTACCGACACGTTTTGCAAAAGCGGTAATCATCGCATTAGCTGATTGCGGAGATCCTTCCTCGGTAACACCCTTACATGTGCTTTTATGTTCCGATGAACGGAAAAACTTCAGCAAAGTGTCCATCGTCTTACCTATTATTACGGAATCCTGCAAAAGCTCAAACCACTGCTCTTTGGATATTCCCACATCACAGCTTGAATAGCCGTCCTCTCGACTCATCAGGTTGATTGTTGCTGCCATTATTCTTTATCTATATGTCAATAATTTACGCGGCAAAGATACGATTATTTAAGAAAACTCTTTTGCTGCCTTGTATGCTTTAGAAACCGTGAGAATGTCGTGGATTTTCAACAACGCAATGGCTATGGTGATAAACATAGTTTTCCCCATCCCATACTCATCAACGCACCATCTCCAAAACACCTCCACGAAAACGTAAGGTGCAGCTGCGCACAGCAACATGGTGATCATATATGAGGAAGCTTTTTCCAATGCTCCTAATAACTTGTTATTTGTTCGTTTGTAGAAAAAGTACAGCCATTCCTACAGCTTCTTTGCGGCAGGAATGCCGCTGCTCCTAAGACATTGTACACAATCTCAAAACAACGGCGATAATCAATCGCGCCCTATTTCATCCGAATCCTCACCGTCAGCTGTACCTGTTCCTCCGGATGCTTTTCCGGACTGAGGCGGCTGATGCGGCAGTCGAAAAGGTCGTCGTGGCCCATGTCGAAGAAGGGGGCGAGGCTTTGGTTATCGCCACGGGGGATGTAGCCGAGGAGGAAGTCCTCGCCATCGCTGTTGAGAATGACCTGCACGGCCTCGGGGTCGTAGCGGTTGTCGGCCTCGCGCTCCAAACGCAACGGCATCCCGACGCGCAGCCGGTCCCAAACAAGGTCTGCGTCATGATACTTGCGGCCCGCCAAGTGGCAGTCCATGTAGAATTTGCTTTTTTCTTTCATAATCTTGTCGCTTTTAATTTCACGCGGCAAAATTACAACCCAACTGCGCCAAAAAGCGGACCAGCGGTAAAAAAGTTTTCAGTCTTCCGCCGCTTCTAAGTGCATCTGCTTGATTTTCAGTGCGATGTTTTCTGGTTCCAAAACCTTCAACCAGCGGCCTCGGGAGAGAATCTGCGCCAAGAAGTCGCTCGTAGGGTGCAGCTTCACCTCAAAATCGACATAGTCATCGCCCACACCTAACTCCTTCTGCGAATGGTGCAACGGCAAGTCGCGCATGGCATAACGCTCGCTGCCGTATGCGCGCAACACAATCCGCTGCTTGGGTTCGTTTCCGCCCTGCATTATGCCATAATAGGGTGAAAAATAGGACTTTGCATCGAAATCTTTGTCCAAAACGAACGTCCTGTCCGTCATTGCCATCTCCTGAATGCGGTCGAAGGAGAGAGTGAGGAAAGCGCCGTCTTCCAAGCGTCCAAGCAGATACCACCGCCTACGGAAGAGTTTGATACAGTAGGGCTCGACCGTCCACCGGCTCGATTCGGTCTTGCCGTAACGCTGATAACGGATGGAGAGGCAGCGGTTCTCGCGCATCGCCTCCACCACGGCCTGCAGGTGCTCGCTTTCGCTGGGGATGCTCTCCAACAGGATGCGGTCGTGCAACCCGCGCGCCTCGCTCACGATATTGCTTACCGTCAGCGTGCTGAGCATCCACTTCTGCACGCTCTCTTCGCGAAACATCTCCGTGTCGTCGATGTAATAGCGGTTCTCGCCGTCGCAGTCGATGATGATGCCGAACATCTCCTCCACCTCGGCGCGATGTCTCCGGAAGGTGGTGCGGCTGAACTCGACACCCCCGCTCATCTCGGTGCGGAGCCATCGTTCGTTGATTTCGCGCAGGGTGATGCGCCCAGCCCTGCTGATGGTGCCCACCAGCCAGACGTATTCCTTGAAAAGTGCGGAGGCTTTCATTGCTTTGATGTTTTGAAAATCAGAATGCAAAAGTAGTATTTTTTACAACTTTTTACTACTGATGCGATAATTTTCAAAAATCACATAAAACATTTCGATGAACAAGTGGTTATGGTCGTTTATCGAATTTTCGATTTGAAATCAATTCCGTTTTCCGCACGACAAGTGCGGTCTCGATAATTCCCCTTCTATTTTAGAAGGGGTGCCCGAAGGGCGGGGTAGTAATATAAAAGATTAGCCGATAGGCCATCCTTAATAAAAGAAAAAGCCTGATGGCCTTTGTGATGCCCCTACCCCGGCCTATGGCCACCCCTTCCCAAGGGAAGGGGAGTAGAGACGCACGGCCGTGCGTCTCTACAGGCAAGGCACACCCAAATAGTACCCAAGTACCACCCAAGTACTTGGCAAGTCAAAGTGCTTGCTTGTACTTGCCAAGTACTTGCGATATACTTGCCAAGTACTTGCCAATAGGGTCAGTGTTTCGCTGGTTTAGGTTGTCACTTTTGTGTCTTGCGACTAATCCGAGTTGACGGGTTAATCATTTGCGACTGATTTGGGTTTTCGCCACAGACAACAACCTTAAAAATCGTTAAAAATGCGTTTGTCTCTTGACAAAGCCTCTTTTTTTGTGTATATTTGCAAAGTTTTTGGTGCTTGCGGTGCGTGTGTTGTACCTGAAATCCAATTAGTTGCCGCAGACCCAAAAAATTGAAATCCGTCTTTGTGCGGGTCTCAGACGTTCTTTGACATATTGTTTATTAGTTTGCATTTAGCTGTTTACCTCAACAGCAACCACACCACCACCACCACCTGCACCGCCAATATCGCCGGCACGCCGTACTTGAACTTCTTGTGCTGGGTCTTGTGATGCCACACCTGCATCCCCAACCACGCCCCGACACTGCCGCCCAAGGCAGCCAACCCCAGCAGCACACTCTCCGGAATGCGCCAGCGCTTGTGCTGCGCTTTCCACTTGTCGATGCCATAAACCAGAAAGGTCACGACCGTGATAACGGCCAGATAAACCAAGACAATATATTTTAATTCCGACATAATCGTTTTTGATTATTTTCCAATGGTGCAAAAATACACAAAATTCATCGTTCCAGCGCAAAGGTACGCGATACTCCCCTATCTACTAACTTCTAACTGCTAACTTCTAACTAAAAATTGTACTTTTGCCGCATGAAAGAAAAAAGCGGCCTCTACATCCACGTCCCCTTCTGCAAGTCCAAGTGCGTTTACTGCGGATTCTATTCCACTGTGAGCCAAAAGGATGTGGACAAGTATTTGTCTGCTTTGGAAAAAGAAATGGCGCTGCGAAAAGACGAACCGGCAGGTAAAACCTTTCAAACCGTCTATTTTGGAGGTGGAACCCCTTCGTTACTTCAAACATCTCAATTACAGCAAATTATAGATAACCTCAGACATCATTTCTTCATCGAAGACAATGCTGAAATGACTATCGAGGCCAATCCAGAGCAGCTTACGTTGGATTACTGCATTAATCTTAAACAACTGGGATTCAACAGAATAAGTATTGGCGTACAATCCTTTCATGATGAGATTCTGCAGTTTTTGGGAAGAAAACATACCGCAAAAGAGGCTTTACAAGCGGTGGAAAACGCACATAACGTTGGTTTCGACAATATCTCCATCGACCTCATCTACGGGGTCAACGAGCGCAGTAACGAGCTGTGGAAAAATGAGTTGGAAACTATCTTTGCCCTACCGATACGGCACTTTTCAGCCTACGCGCTCACCGTGGAAGAGAATTCCCTGCTCTACCGCCGCATTCAACAACACCGCGATGTGGAGCCCGACGAAGATTTAGCTTCCATACAATATACTATATTGTCGGAGATGGTGAGCAAATCGCCATTTGCGCAGTACGAGGTCTCCAATTTCGCGATGAAGGGCTGGGAGTCGAAGCACAACTCCGCCTATTGGGACCGTACGCCCTACCTCGGGTTGGGTCCGGCAGCGCACTCCTTCGACGGCACGCACCGCTCCTGGAACGCCCCCTCCCTATCGGCCTATTTTACCCAAATTGCGGAGCAGAAGCCGTTCTACGAACAGGAAACCCTCACCGACACAGACCGTTACAACGAGCACCTGCTCCTGCGACTACGTACCTGCGCCGGCATCGATCTGCAGGAAATGACACAGCTGTTCGGGCAAGAACGCACAGACGCCCTTCTCCGCTATTTCGAAACGGACGTTGACACCCGCTACTACGAGCTCACCACCAACCACCTGCACCTCACTGCGGAAGGCCTTTGGTTCGCGGACGGTATCGCAGGGGATGCGTTCATCGACGAATAGGAAGGGGATGCGTAGGGGCGAATAATCATTCGCCCCTACAAGACCAATGAAATGGACGCAACCATTTCGGAATAATTGTGTATTTTTGCCGCTTCAAATATTCGAATATGAAAAAAATCACCCTCCTGACCATCATCCTCGCGGCCGTCATCATGTTCGGTTGCCAGAAACCCAAAGCCGTCGTCATCATCCCTGAGCCGGTGGAGATTTCGCCCAAAGCAGGGCAGTTCACCATCGACGAGAAGACCATGCTCTGCTTCGACAACCTCGGAGCCGAAGCATCCGAAACCTCCAAGATGATCCGCGACCTCTACGAGAGCTACTTCAAGCTGCGCCCCAACCTCGGCGATGCAGAGAGTGCAAAGAAGCACTCCATTCTATTCATTATCAGCAAGAAAGAGATTAAAAACATTGGCGATGAAGGCTATGTGCTGCACGTGAAGCCCAACCGCATTGTGGCGGAGGCCAACACCACCGCCGGCCTCTTCTACGCCATGCAGACGCTGATGCAGATGGCCGGCACCGACAAGCTGGCCGACAGCAAAACCTTCGCCGTGCCCTGTGGCACCATCACCGACTACCCGCGATTCGGCTATCGCGGTGCGCACCTCGACGTGTCGCGCCACTTCTTCGACACCGCTTTCGTGAAGAAGTACATCGATATGCTGGCCTTCTTCAAAATCAACAAATTCCACTGGCACCTCACCGACGACCACGGCTGGCGCATCCAAATCGACCGCTACCCCGAGCTCACCCGCGTAGGCGCGTGGCGACCCGAACGCACCTCCTGGGACACGCTACACCCGGTGATGCCCGACGAGCCCATGACCTACGGCGGTTTCTACACCAAAGAGCAAATCCGCGACATCGTGCGCTATGCCGCCGCCCGCCACATCGACATCATCCCTGAAATCGAGATTCCCGGCCACTGCAGCGCCATTCTCGCCGCCTACCCGCAGTTCGCCTGCGACAACTACCCCTACACCGTGGCCGTGGGTCCCTACTGGCCCCCGAAAGCCATCATGTGTGCCGGCAACGACGGCGTGCTCACTTTCTACAAGAATGTCCTCACCGAAGTGGCCGAGCTCTTCCCCTACCCGCTCATCCACATCGGCGGCGACGAAGCCTCAGCAACGTATTCAGGACAAGGGACTTAGAAATGAGCTTGAGCTCCAGCAGTGGCTGATGAACCAAATCGAGCACCATCTGGATTCGCTCGGCAAGAAGGCCATCATCTGGGACGACATCGTGTCGGACGACATGGTGAACACCTCCACCATCATGTGCTGGCAGGGCCTCGACGTGGCGAAAACCGCCGCTAAGCACGGTAACGACGTCATCATGTGCCCCACCACGCACTGCTACTTCAACTACTACCAATGCAAAGACAAGGACGAGCGGCTCTGCATGGAGGGTTACGTCTCCTTGGGCAAGGCCTACTCTTTCGACCCGATGCCGGAGGGCTTGAGCGAGGCACAGCAGAAGCACATCCTCGGCGGACAGTGCAACCTCTGGACCGAGTTCGTGAACGACCCCGAAACGGCCGAATACATGATCATGCCGCGTCTGTTCGCGTTGTCGGAGTGCGTTTGGAGCCCGAAAGAGAAGAAAGACCCGAAGAAATTCGCCACCAAGGTTGAATTCGAACGGAATTTGATGAAGAAGTTAGGGTATCGACCGTCAGGAAAGGCGGTGATGGAGGTGGAATGATTCACAAATGTACAATGAACAATGAACAATGTAAAGTTTGGGGCTGCTCGAAAGGGCAGCCTCAATTTTTTAGTAGACGACGCTTCCAGCGTCGCTATTATTCGACGCTGGAAGCGTCGCCCCCTAGCACACCGTCAATTCACCCCGCACCCAGTCGCCGCACCACTTCCACCACGTCAGCACTCTCAATCAGCGTGAAACAAAACAGTTTCTTCCCCAAATCTTTGAATGAAGCCCCGAAAGTGTACAATATGCTGTCATCAATGAGAAGGAATCGGTCATGCACGGAGGAGAGCACCTGTAACTGCACAGGAGGATATTGCATATTGTGCCGTTCGATATCCAGGCGGAAAGCATTGGTCAGGCGACTTACGCAAACTGTGGCGGTCACCCCATCCGCTCTCTTCGTCAACTGGGTCAAGACACTGTCATCGGCGTAATTGTCTATCAGAACAATGGATTTTTTCGCACTGCGAATCAAATCCGACACAAACTGGTAGGCATCAAATATTTGTCCGTCAAAGAAAATGCCTTGTTTTGGTGGAAGTGCGGTTTGAACCATCGTCTGAACCTGATTTGTAAGCTTTGCCACTTGGTTTTCAACTTGGTTCATTCTTTGATAGATGGCATAACCGCGATATAGATACTCTTTAAGCACTTGCGTAGCCCAAATGCGAAATTCTGTACCTCTCTTGCTCTTAATCCGATATCCGACCGAAATAATCACGTCAAGACTGTAGAAAGCTACGGGCTTGTCTGAATTTGCAATTTGCAAAAAATGCAAATTGCACTCCTTTTGCAACTCCCCTTCTTCGAATATATTGCGAATGTGGCGGGAAATCACTGATACATCCCGTTGAAAAAGCAACGTCATTTGCGTCTGATTCAACCATACGGTTTCTTGCTCCACCAGTACATCCAATTGAATTTGAGAATCTTCCGACTGGTATAATTTCATTTCAGTGGTCATAATATTTCGTTTTTAAATTGGATGCAAAAATACAACAAAAAAGACCGCTTGTCAAGATGGGAAGACACTTTTTTTTAAGGATAACAGATAATTAGCTAAAGACTTCTCTTTCCAAGACTATTTTATGGAAAATCTTTAGTTTTTCACTCACTGTTAGGAATTCTTCCCTATGGCGTTTCAATTCGATAAATCTTCACCGTATCCCTGACATCTCTTTCGGGATAGAAAATCTCCACAGAATCCATAAGATGGATAGATTCCGAAGCGAACCAATAGTTGTAATTAACACTATGTGTATCAAATGGTTCTGTGGTAAACTGGATGCCGTTGGGTAAAACGAAAAGTGTCCAATAGATTATGCTATCGCGCTCCAAGTAAGTGGATCTAAGGCGGTACATCGGCTGTCCGTCGAATTCTACAAGCGCCACTTCATCGAAATAAGAACCTACACTACCTGAAGTAAGAGTGTCGGGACCATCTTTCAGATTGACAACAATACGGTTGAATTCAGGGCCGGTGAACGAGAAGGGTAAGCCTGCAGCTGCCAATCTTTCATTGTTTTCTTCAATCGATACCCCATATTTATAAACAGACGCCTGTTTCTTCACCTTCATTGGCTTGAATTCCAGTGCTTTCCAAAGGTAATCATCGAAATAATGGTATCTTTTCGACTCCTTTGAGCAGGCGCAATGGTTTTTCACGGGAAGAGTCGGAAACACCTCATGGTAAAGTTGAAGACGGGTTTCCAAGGTCATTCCTGCCAATGGGTCTTTGTCACCCGTGAGCCACATTCCCATCACCATGGCGGGATCGTGCAACGGCGGTCGCCAGCCGTCGTAAATGCAGATGCGGGTGTGGTAACGGAAATGCATCCCCAAAATACGCTCGGTCATCGGGTTCTTGGTGTCGTATTCGCCGTTTTTGACCTTTTTAGCCGCAGAAGAGAAGAGGATTGCCGACACGATGGCGAACACCACGCACACAGCGATTCCGGCAAAATACCACGGTTTTGACTGCTCCCGGAAAGGATGCTTCACATTCCGCCAGACCAGTAAGAAAATGAACAAAATGGATACGGGGAAAAATATAACCCACCCTTCGGAGAAAATCACCCAATAAAAGAACACCCCCGTGCTGATACCGCAAAGAAAGGCGTTGAGCCGCCAAAGAGGAGTCTGTTCCAGCCACGTGAAAGTGACCATATTGACGAAACAGATGATTTGCTCCGCCATCGCCCACGGCACAAAGACGCAAAAGCCACCGTTATAGGTGGTGTTAAGCCATATTGAGATGGCAATGAGGATGATGTTCAGCACAGGAATGATGTAATGCCAATTCTTGTCGCTGTGCTCACGAAGGAACTGCCATAATTTTTTCATAGGGACAATATAACACCCTATTGTAACGATGTTTTATCGGCTATTATTGTAGGGTTCGACAATGATGATGCTGATTATTGCCCGCAGGCCTAACGGCCTGCGAATCAAACGCACATGCCATCCCCTACCGAGTCCTTCAGGCCTAACGGCCTAATCCGTAACGAGATTTTCGCAGTCCGTTAGGACTGCAGGGCTCGGTAACAAATGCGGACACGCGGTTGTGGTCGCACGCCGTTAGGTGTGCGGGGCTATTGAGAATATGTAGCTAACTAATATACGACACAATTATCTTTCTCCCAACAACGGCAAGTGATCCTCTTTCAAAAGATTCATTCTTGTTGTGAGCATATCGGCATACTCTTTGGTTGCGGGCACATTGATGGGATAGCAATCGGAAGTGTCTTCGCCATTGTTCACTTTTGAAGCCCACTCTTCCATCAGTCTGATATACAAATCCATTGCACTATGGGGTGACGGAGCACTCAAAATGTCAATATATGCCGAAGGAAGGTCTCCAACGATTATCCAAACATGACTGTCAGCCCCTTTCGCAGCATCAGTAACGATTTCAAAAAAGAAAAGTCCTATAACATATCCACAAGAATATACTAACCACCCCTTATTGACAGACAAACACCAAGGAAAGGACAACAAATAACTATAGGCTTCCTTTGCCAATTCTTTTACTTCTTCAACATATTCAATTGGCACAAAGTTGCTGTCCAACTTATCCAGATTCACCCATTTTTTGGTATCAACTTCCATATATCAATAGTATAACAAACTGTGTACCGCATCGCGAACTAAAATAATTTCATGACCATTCTTATCACGAACCACCTCGTATGCAAAATGGAAATCCTCACAAGTGTATTCCTGCCAGTTGTTCTCAATCCACTTTCGTTTTAACCTTGCTTTGGATATATGAAATAATAATCGCTCAAAGAATCAAGGGCTTCTATTAGCCTTTTCTTCTTGGCCATAACAGTTTCCTCAGACAATGTGATATGCCTATTCATGGCGGCAGAGTAGAAACTGTCAATCTCTTTCACAACAACATCATCAACAATTACTTTCATTATTTTGCATGGTAATGTTGATGAATAAGCTCTGTCAAATGGTTATCCAGTTCCTCCAAAGTCATACTTCGCTCCATCTCTTCTTCGGTGATGGTACGCAAAGACCTTTGAGAAGAAGCGACATACTGGACCTGAGGATCGTTAACCTCATGATTTTCAATATCTTTTGAAGTATATTCTTTTGCCATTTTGTATTTTATTTTCTGCCGCAAAGATACAACAAAAAAGACCACTTGTCAAGAGGGAAAATCGTTTTTTCACCACCCCGGCTTCACTTCAAACACCATCTCCACCTCACTCATCGGGTGCTTGAACACAATCCGCGCGGCGTGCAAATAGAGCCGAGCGGCACGGCGACCGTAGAGGTTGTCGCCCTGGATGGGACGACCTAACCCTTCCGCGTGGGCGCAGTGCACGCGCAGCTGGTGCGTGCGGCCTGTGAGCGGATGCAACTCCACAACGTGTTCATCGACAACGAGATACTCCGTAACGGCCGGTTTACCATGCTCCTTATCGACCTTCTGGAACGGACGGTGCATCAAATCGGGAGAAAGCGGCAACTCGATGCGACCTTTCACCCCTATCGGCAGGGGTTCGCCATCTAATACGGCTACGTAGATTTTCTGTATTTCCCTGTCCCTGAACTGTTTCTGCAGACGGTAATGTGCGGTTTTGTGTTTCGCAACAACAAGCAGCCCGCTGGTATCCATATCCAAACGATGAACGACCAATGGTGTCTTCCCATCTCTGCAACGAGCTTGTAGGATGGAAATTACAGATTCGCGATGCGATTTTCCCGACACGCTCAGCATCCCCGAAGGCTTGTTCACGACCCACAAATCGGCATCCTCATAGACAATTTCCAGTTGCTCGGAAAGGTCGCGATGCTGGGTCGCAGCAAGCACCTCCGGCGGCAGCATGAAGGTCAACACCGGTTTGCACTTGCCCGAACAGGCGGGATAGTAGTGCAGATGGTGGCGGATTTCGTTGTCGGGTGACTTGCCCCACCAGAACATAGCGATCTGGACTGGCTTAAGATGGTGGATGTAAGCGTATTGCAGGAGCTTCGGCTCACAGCATTCGCCCGTACCTGCAGGCGGCAACTGTTGTACGGTGTCACGGAAAATGTCCAACAGGTTGCGCCGCTCGCCCGCATAATTCACCATTACAAAGTGCTCGAACAGCCAATTCTGCAACGCCTCCGACATCGTTTTGCGCCGATTTGCCAATTCGTC
The DNA here is from genome assembly GCA_900316305.1 of uncultured Bacteroidales bacterium. GTDB lineage: Bacteria > Bacteroidota > Bacteroidia > Bacteroidales > WCHB1-69 > F23-D06. The sequence goes on from ONCM01000006.1 coordinate 88,512, forward strand.
TATCCGTTTTTCGAAATCAACCACCTCAGCCTTAGCAGCAGCCAATTTTTCCGCCCAACGTTTCTTCTCGCGCCGCAGCTCCGCTTTTAAAAACTGGCTCTCCTTCACGAATTCGGCCTCTTCTTCAGCTGTCAACGTCTTTTTGGAACGTTCGGCATCGCGTTTCTCTTTAGCTTCCTGCATCTTCCTCTTGGCTTCCGCAATGGCCACCTCAGCATCCGCTTGTATTTGCTGATAAAATTCTTTGTATTCGAAATAACGACTATCCGACTGTAATGCTGAAATCTTCTGATTTATAGCGGTAATCTCCGCTTCATGTACCTTAAAATAGCCGTCAGGGTCCAGAAAATCGAAAACGGGCGGCACAAAACCGGGCAGCACGGACTTGTCGCACAACTGTCCCGAAAAGGCCGCCAAATAGTACAATCGTGCATTCTCTTCATTCCGCACCACCAATACCCCGAACATCTTTCCTTCGGGGTTTCCTCGCATCAACTCCTCCACGCGAGGCAACAAATCCGCCACCGCCGCCTCGCACACGGGATGCGGCACGTAATCGAACGGGTTGTTGAACGTTTCCGGCAACAACCCGTCGTACGAAAGTGGATATAGTAATTGCATAAAATAGGAACCGAAAGCCGTTGTACACAACGTCTCTCCCTCAACTGCTAACTGCTAACTGCTAACTGCTAACTGCTAACTTATTTCACCCAATACACCCAATTCTCTTTTCTGGGTTTGGCTTCGGGGTAGTCGCCCTTGGTGTAGCCGAGGATGCAGTTGCCGATGCCCGCGTAATCGCCCTCAATGCCGAGTTCCTTGAGGATCTGCTTGCCCTCTTCGCTCTCGAAGACCTCACGGGCGCGGTGAATCCAGCAGGAGCCGAGACCCTTGGCGTGGGCAGCATTCATCAGATTGCCCATCACGAGGCTGCCATCTTCGATGTAGGTGTGTACGTTCTTGTCGGCCAAAACCACCAACACCACGGGCGCACCGTAGAACGGATCGTCATCGATGCCCATCACGGCGGCGTTCAACTTGCTCATGCGGTCGCGCATCTCCTTGTTCGTCACCGCGATAATGATCGGGCTCTGGCGGTTCATACCCGTAGGCGCGTACGTACCCGCCTTGCAAATCTCTTCAATCACCTCCATCGGAGGAATACTGTCAGTGTAGCTGCGCACACTGCGGCGCGTCAATAAATCTTCCATCGTGGTGCTTTTAACATTTTCATTACCAGCGGTTTCGGCATTATCAGCGCTCTTCTGCTGACACGACATACACATCATCACCGCCGCACATAAAATCATCGTTAATTTTTTCATATTTATCGTTTATTCGTCGTTTTATTCATCGTTCATTCATCGTTTTTTATCGATTTTTATCGATTTTCATCGCCATTCATCGTTCATTCATCGTTCATTCATCGTTTTTTATCGATTTTCATCGCCATTCATCGTTCATTCATCGTTCATTCATCGTTCATTCATCGTTTTTTATCGATTTTCATCGCCATTCATCGTTCATTCATCGTTCATTCATCGTTCATTCATCGTTCATTCATCAATTCCTAGGGCTCAGCTCCGCCTCACCCTAGGCTGACACGTGTCGGGCCTGCAGCCCTCTTGGAAGTCGCCCCAACTGCTAACTACTAACTACTAACTGCTAACTAATTATAGCACCGTTATCGTCCCTCTATACGTAAACGGCTTCCCATCCAAATTCTTCACCCGTACCACCCAGACATAGACCTCCGAAACTTTCGCATTCTCTCCATGCCAGTGGAAATCCATGTCATTGGTCTTGTAAATCAGCTCGCCCCAACGGTCAAAAATCTCGATATCAAAGTCCGTGATGAAATGGTGGACATACTCCGGCAAATAGAGACAATCGTTCAATCCGTCCTCCCTGGAAGGGGTTATCGTATTTGGGAGATAGATATGGAACTCGCACGCCTGGACGCTGTAATGGTCCGAGGCCTGACACTCGCCCGCCGTCACCGTCACCGAATAGAGTCCGGGGTCCACCGCAGTAATATATGGGGTAGTCTCCCCCGTATTCCAGATAAACTCCTCAAACTCGGACACTGCATTCAAAATCAGCTCGCCATGCTCGCAAAACTCTTCATCCGAAGGGACAATCGTCACCTCAGGTTCCACAATCTCCAAATGCATGGTCACGACACTGTCGCAGCCGTTCGCATCCGTCAACGTCTGCACATAATCACCCGACTCCACATAGTTATGCCCGTTCCACTGATACTGGCTACAGGCGATATGGGAAAACTCGCTGAAAACGCTGTCGCGGACCGTGAGTTCCAAAATCAGCAGACTGTCACAACCGATACCAGCCGTCTGCAAATAGAGCGTGTCATAAAGCACCCCGGGAACGACAGTACGGTCAGCGGAAATATCAAAACCGTTGTCCGTATATTCCACTCCAGGACAAATCGTGTCATAAATCATCTCCTCAGAGGATGGGTACACCACAATCTCAATAGTATCATACAAATTCTCCATCAAACAGTTGCGGGAGTCGTGAGCCACCACAGTGAACAATCCGCTCTGCTCGGGAGAAGCATCAGCCAATATGTATGGAAGCGTTTCCAAATCAAAGTTGTTGGGACCAACAATACGGGTGATGGCGGCATCTACCGTATCAAAATCGAAGAAAATGGTATCGCCTTGACAATATGAAACAGGCATATCGGAAGCCCACGATATGAAACTTCCTGGTGTATAACTGCTGAAATAGCTGATAGAGCAGTCGTCATAGCTGCCGTTGATGTCGAACACGCCCATGTGGAATTTCCCGAGCGAATTCGTCACGCGGAACGGGATCATATTGGTGGCACTAGGCGAAAAGTTGCTGGAGACATTCTTACAACAGTATTTGAAAGCTGGCATGCCGGGAACATTATGCCAGTCAGAGGCGGAAATAATCGATGAACTGCCGTTGATCTGGAATCCAGAAGTATAAGCAGAATTGCAGAGTAGGGTGAGGTATAAGGTCTTGATATGGTTGTTGGCAGATGCCAAAGGACGATAACTTGCAGCTGTGGATCCAGTGCAATAGACATGCGGAAGCTGGGTACCGCCGAACTCCTTGCCCGCACCAGTAACCTGGAAGACGAAAATAGACTTCTCTTGAGACATATCCTCGTTAGTCGCATAAATGGAAATCGGATCGTTGTTCGTGAAATGGTATTTCATCTTATCACCTCGATTGAGCGTATAAACGGGCGGATTGTCCTGATTTGTAGTGTTGTAGATTCGCACATACGTACTATCCTCCAATCCGAAAAGGCAGACATAATCCAAATAGTGCTGGCCACCGGAGCTGGTTGGTGCATAATTGTTTACGGCAGAAGGGGAAGGCACCACGATGTACTGTCCGCCAGCCATCTCCTCAGGCACCAGCTGATCGGCCACCAAATCGGCACTGCCACCCCCATTGTCGGTGGTCTCGGAACAGTGCGGCGTAACGGAATCGTCCGAAACATCCACCACAATCGGCTTGTTGGACGTGATAAGCGTGCCGCATAGGTGACTGGCACCCGCCTGAGAGTTAGAAGCGAGACAATAGACCTGCCCTTTGTTCAGCGTAACCGAAAACGGGACATTGGCCGCATGAGTGCCGCAAGCCACGGACGGAGTGATGGTCACCGTCGTATTATTCTCTGTAGCAATAATTTCTGCAGAATTACGCGCTTGAGGATATCCGCCGTAACCCGTACCCGCTCCATTATCGAACTGATACTGCATAGTGACGAAAAAATGCTTCCCCAAACCGTTATTGCCTTTCAAGGCGTAAATCTCACTATTATTCTGTTGTACAGCCACGTATGCATTCACTTTAGCCGTGGAATGGATATACAAACCATAATTGGAAGTCGTGTTGTGCGCACACTCGAAACCATTAAGTCCCGCCTCGTTTTGCACCAATGTCAAAGTGCTGGAGGAGTTTGCAGGAATGTTAAGGGTATTACCCACCTGCGCTCCTGTGTAGGCTTTCGTTACGGTCACTGTGGCAGGCTGGTCAAAAGAGGAAACCACCAGCGTAATCGGCCAGTGCGCGTGATCACACAGCTTCGGCACCGCAAACCAAAACGCCGTATCCACCTGCGCAGACACAGAAAAGGAGCCGAAAGCCCCTATCACCACCATAAACAAGACCCAAAGACGGGCGTATATTCTTTTCATATAGGCGTACATTCTTTTCATATAATAATATCCTTTGCAGAGCTGCAAAAATAAGATTTTTTTGTAATGGAAAATTTGTATTTTTGCATACTTGATAGTGTTTTTGTAAAACATTAAAATTCAATAAATTAGATATTTTTCTTATGAAAAGAGACGAACAAATTTTCAACCTCATCCAACAGGAGCGCGAGCGCCAGACCAACGGCATCGAATTGATCGCTTCTGAGAACTTTGTGAGCGACCAAGTGATGGAAGCCATGGGTTCTGTTATGACCAACAAATATGCGGAAGGCCTTCCGGGCAAGCGCTACTACGGCGGCTGCCAGATTGTGGACCAATCTGAAGAACTGGCTATCGCCCGCGTGAAAGAACTCTTCGGCTGCGAATGGGCCAACGTGCAACCGCACTCCGGCGCACAAGCCAACATGGCCGTCTTGATGGCCTGCCTGCAACCGGGCGACACCTTCATGGGCCTCGACCTCAACCACGGCGGTCACCTGTCACACGGTTCCCCCGTCAACTCTTCCGGTATCCTCTATCATCCTGTGGCTTACCAAGTTGACGAAGAGACTGGTTGCATCAACTACGACACGATGGAGGAAGTTGCCCTCCGCGAGAAACCGAAGTTGATCATCGGTGGTGCTTCCGCTTACAGCCGTGACTGGGATTGGGCACGCATGCGCCAAATCGCCGATAAGATCGGTGCCATCCTGATGGCTGACATCTCCCACCCTGCCGGCCTCATCGCCAAGGGTCTCCTCAACAATGCTGTGGAGCACTGTCACATCGTGACCACCACCACCCACAAGACCCTCCGCGGACCTCGCGGCGGTCTGATCATGCTCGGCAAGGACTTCGAGAATCCGTGGGGCAAGACCACCCCGAAGGGCGTCGTAAAGATGATGTCCCAAATCCTCGACTCTTCCGTATTCCCGGGTTGCCAGGGCGGTCCTCTGGAGCACGTCATCGCTGCTAAGGCTGTCGCTTTCGGTGAAGCTCTGACCGACGATTACTCTCGCTACATCAAGCAAGTGAAGATTAACGCCAACGCCATGGCCAACGCTTTCGTGGAAAGAGGTTACAAGGTGATCTCCAACGGCACCGACAACCACCTCATGCTCATCGACTTGAGAAAGAAATTCCCCGAAATGACCGGTAAAGTGGCTGAGAACACCCTCGTGAAGGCCGACATCACCATCAACAAGAACATGGTGCCGTTCGACACCCGTTCCGCTTTCCAGACCTCCGGCATCCGCGTGGGTACGCCCGCCATCACCACCCGTGGCCTGAAAGAGAACGACATGCCCGTAATCGTGGAGATGATCGACAAGGTGCTCTGCGACGTCGAGAACGAGGAGCTCATCGCCAAGACCCGCAAGACGGTCAACGACATGATGCACGATCGTCCATTATTCGCTTGGTAGTCAATATTTCCGTATTCGTAGAGACGCTATTAATCGCGCCTCTACAATAACGACAAAAAAAAAGCCCCGACCAACATCGGGGCTTTTTTGTAACTCTTGAATACCCTTTAATTCGACCAACGAACACCTCTCACTGAATATCCAATCGGACGGTTGACATAATGGACACGCAACGTATCGGCATTGAACAGAACAAACCATGACTCAAACGAAAAATTTTCTCTTAACGAACTGCTCCAATAGAACCCCGCATCATTACCGTCAAACAATGAAAAGAAACGATAATGTTGTCCAGCACACGGCAGAAACATTGTATTTCCATTCGAACCTGTGAAAAGAATACCATGTGTCGTATCAATGGTAGTATATGTTTGGGTAGTGTTAGCTATCAGTTCCTCCCACTCTGCTTTGGTAGGTGTATGCACTTGCGACCCCATATTCACTGTAGCGGCATCATCCATGGGCTCAAGTTTATTCAAGTTATCCGAATACCCATTGTATCCCCAACCAGAATTGCCACAATACTTCGTGAGCTTCATATCTTGTATGTATTGATAAGTCGGCCAATCGTAGTCTGTTTTTGTTGTCGTTTCGGCCCAAGCGAAATAATCGCCGAATTCCTGCGGCGAGTTTGCACCCACATTACATTTGGCCCATAGAAGTCCACTCGGAAGACCGAGATCCACCCAGTCCGATGAGACAAAGTTGTCGTCATCTGGTTTCGGGGTAATTTCTTCAGGGGTGCATGAGACCATTAAGGCTGTCGCAACAGCCAAAAAACCTAAAATTGCAATTGTCTTTTTCATTTTCTCTAAATTTTATGAATGTGATCGTGTTATCTATTCCATTACAATCTTAACGTCTCATGATTCTCACCTTCCCCGTTGCCATGTTCTCTATCCCGTTATATTTAAACGTGAATTCATAACTATATACCCCTTCGGGACAATCTTCACCACCCCATGTATTCTTGTAAGCATTGCTTTGATACACCACCTTGTTGTTCTTATCCCGAACCACCAATCTCGGTGAAGTGTAATTCTCCAAACCTTCAATGACAAAAAGGTCATTTACCCCGTCATCATTCGGAGTGAAAAGATTGGGGATGCTCAGACTGACCGGCAGCGACCAATCCACACTCTCATCGGAGAGGTTCTTCAGCACCGGATCGGCAGCCAACTGCTTGGCCAACGTGGAGTTGGCAGGCAACACTTCCTGACGTACATTTGCCTTCGGAGCGACCTCCTTTTTCACTTCCGGCTCCTGCTTCGTCACCGGCGCCACCTCCGCATTAGACGTACGCAATTCTTGTTCCGCAGGAACAGGAAGCTCAGCCTTTTCCGGCGTAATTGTCTCAGTCACAGGTTCTACCTCGGTTACCACAACCGACTCTTCCTCCTGCGCAGGTGTCACAACCGTATTCTGTGCAACAGCCTGTTGATCAGACTGATGATGACGGATGACACCGTACGTAACACCTCCAATGGTCAGCACCGACAACGCGACAGCCGCCCATTTCCAGAACGACATACGCTTCACCGACGCCGCCTTCTCGACAGGCATCTCCACATCCAACCTTTCACTGATCCTCCCCCACAACTCCTCCGAAGGCTTCTCCTGATAATTCTCAAATAGATCTTTAAACTCTTGCATATATATAAATGGTACCAAATTATTTTTCTTTCAACCGTTCCATCAGCCACTTGCGTGCGCGCATGTAAATGGTACGAACCGTACCCTCCTTTTTGTCGAGCATCTGGGCAACTTCCACGAAGGAATACCCCTCCACTGCCCTCAAATTAAAGACGACCCTCGCATTATCCGACATTTGATCCAGCAATGCCAACATCTGTTTTGCCTCCAACGCGGAGATGACCGACTCATTATCCCATACATCATCGCTCTCCGACAACTCCTCCACCGGCAGGTCATTCCGCAACTGATGATTCATGCGAATATGGTCTATTGCCGCATGCACCATCACCGAGTGCGCCCACGTCTCCAAAGAACTCTCGCTCCGGTAAGATCCTATGCTCTTGAAGATGTTCATAAACCCTTCCATGAACATATCCTCGGCCTCCTCTGTGGAATATGCGTATCGCTTACATACCGCGAACAGCTTGGGGGCGAGTAGGTCATACAGCTGCTGCTGACTTTTTCGACAGTTATTCAGACAACCGTTGACTATCTTTCCGAGTTCAGATTTATTTACCGTCACACTTGGTTAGACGTAAAAAACTTCGATTTCGTCACACCGAAATGAAATTTTTTTCATTTTTATTGAACTGACCTCACAATTGCCTCAACCTCACGCAGATAGTCTCTTTTGTGCTCTTGCGGGGCATACACGAATCCATCGATGGTGATACAGGCGGTATCGCTGGGAGCAACTTGGGTAAAACTGTAGAAAGGTCCGCCCATCTTGTCGCGCACAGAAGACCACAACCCTCTCAATTCCAATCCTTTGTGATAACGAATTTGTCTCTCCTTAGCGATTGGGAAACCCTCCACATCGGCCACTTCGGGATAGGCACCCGCCACAGCCCCTTGGATGTAGGCCTGGGTGATACGATTACGCTCCGCCACCACATTATCAGTCGTAAGCTCATAACGCGGAGAGGTATAGATCATGACAAAACGGTCGTTTTTCGGGGTGCGGAAGCAGAGCCAGAGGAAATCGGGCTCCTCACGGCCTATGAAATAGCCGTCCGGAATGGTCATCGTGATACCGAACTTTTCCTTGATCTTTTTCTCAAGCACAGGATTGTTCAACTTGCGGTGCGCATTCTGCAACCGCGCAATGTCGTTGTCGTACATGGCCGTGATGATCTCGTCTTGGTGCGACAAGAACAACGCCAGACAAGAATCCTGCTGGTTGCCGGTAATCTTCACCACCACCTGAGGATTGGAAACCGGATTATGGAGGATCTCGAACGAGTTGGCCGAATAGTCCGGATTGTAATCGAGCTGCACGATATTGCGATGACGCATGAAAGAGGCGCGATAATCTGCATTCGAGCATTGGATGATATCAAACATCGGCTCAATCTGATTGATTGCCGGCTGGGGCTGCTGCAGCACCTGATGGATCGCCTTCACCGCCGCCGGTGTCCAATAGTTGGTGTCGATGGCCAAGATCATCTCCCCCGCCTTACCATTGGAGAAATTTTCGGCTTTGAACGCCGGCGTTCCCGACTTCTGACGGCAGGAGACGAAGGTCAGAAGCACCAATATGACCGCAAAACAACTGATTTTCTTCATATTACAAAAAATTATTTTTCTATTGATTTATATTTGATTTATTTGTATTTTTGCAAAGCGTAATTTCTGAGCGCAAAGATAAAACAAAATTCATAAACCTGAAACAAAAAAACGTAGATGGAAACATATTATTGTATCGCCCTCAACAAAATCGAAGGGATTGGCCGCGCCACCCTGAAACGTATCCTGACCATCGCCGGCTCAGCCCGCAACGTATTTGAAAACCCAGATTCTTGGCGAAAGAAACTGCAAAGCGGCAAACGCTTCCAAGTCGAAATCAAGCTCAACGACACCCTCCGGAAAGCGGTGGACGAAGAACTGAGCTTTATGGAAAAACACCACATCCAGCTCTGCCGCTATCTGGATCCCACCTTCCCCGCCCGATTGAAACGGTGTCCGGATGCCCCACTGATGTTCTACTATCTGGGAAACGGCGACTTCCAACGACCACGGATGTTGGCCGTGGTGGGCACCCGCAACGCCACCGCTTACGGCGTACGGAGCATGACCAAAATCTTGGAAGACATGAAAGAGAGCAACATCGTGACCGTCAGCGGACTGGCTTACGGTATTGACACGGCGGCACACGAAGCGTCTCTCAACCTGGGGATGCCGACCATGGCCGTCATGGGGTGCGGTTTGGGGACCATCTACCCGTCGAGCAACCGCGCGTTAGCCGCCAGCATCCTGGAGCACGGCGGCACACTCATCAGCGAATTCGACTTTGCCACGGGACCCGACCGGATGAACTTTCCCGCCCGCAACCGCATCATCGCCGGCATGGTCGATGCGGTCCTCGTGGCCGAGAGTGGACTCAAAGGCGGCAGCATCATTACCGCCCACATCGCCAGCTCCTACAACCGCGATATCTTCGCCATCCCCGGCACCATCTTCGACGAACGGCATGAAGGCTGCCATGAGCTCATCCGCAAAAATCTGGCCGCCATCGCCACCTCTGGAAAGGACATCCTCGAAATGATGAACTGGGATGTAGCCCCCAAGAGCGTCCAAACACAACTATTCCCAGACCTCTCCGATGAAGAGGAGAAGATTTACCGGTTTGTGCAACCGGGGCGCAAAACCATCGATGAAATCTCCGAGCACTGTCCGGAGCACTCGCCCTCCAAGCTGGCCGGTCTGCTGCTCACGATGGAGCTGAAAGGGGTTCTCTTCGCCCTGCCCGGCAAAAGCTACAGCACCGAACCCTGATCAGAAATGTTCCAAACAGGCACAAAAAAACACCGTGAGTAAGATGTCAACATCTTCACTCACGGTGAAAAAAAACAAAACTAGTCTCTGTTTTCAGCCTACAGAGATGTATTAGTATTAGTTAACTTTCACGCAACGAACGCTGTACATGTTGTTTTTATCCTTGGCGGCTTGTGAAGGCACATCGCAAGAATAAACCATCTCAGACACATTTGCGGTATTGGTTGACGTAGTAGGATCAGAGGTCCAGAAAGCGGTGTAGCCGAGAAGGTTCTCGTATTGACCAGTTGCGGCGTTATACGTACCAGCGCCCAGTGCGGAAAAACCGGTGGTGTTGGTACACTCCACTTGAGGAAGCCATGCACCCTCTTCAGTGGATTTCACGGCAGGCTCGCCATAGGCATAAACGGCATCGAGTTGTGCCTGGGTGGGAAGTGCCCAACCGGCAGGACAAGCGCTAGCCGCTGCGTCGTAGGTGTAGAGTCTGCCAAAACGCATATTGGCGTTAGGATCATCGTTGAAGTAGCTGCTGCCTTCCACATTGTTTTGGAGATTTTCTCTCATCCAGCAGATACCATCAATGTCAACGGTCTCGTATGCCATGTTGCCATCGGAAACTTTGGAAGTGCCGCACACGAACACATCAGGTTCGCTGGTCACGATGGTCACGCGAACAACACCGTTAGCACCAGGGCCGCCATTTTTGGCAGACACAGAGGCTTGGGCACCACTACCACCGCCGCCATAGACAACACCAGGATTACCCGTTCTCAGCCAATTTTGAGGTTCACCACCGTTACCACTCACAGGATTGCCGGCACCGCCAATGCCCTTTTGGGGAGAAACCAGAAAAGCAGCATCAACAGCGTCACCGCCATTAGCAGCAATTCCGGCAGCACCGCCGCCGCCGCCGCTGTACCATTCGTCAACAAACCAATCAACAGGGGCATTGCCGCCACGGCCACCACTGAAAACCACATCACCGATGCAATCGTCAGCAGAACCGCCAAGACCAGCATCACGGCTGCCGTTTCTGACTGTCTTACCACCAACAGCTTCCACAACTTTCACCGTTGAATTGGAAGCGGTCGCGTATGAGGAACCGCCATCAGTGGAAACAGCGCTATTGATACGATAGCCTGCTATATACCAACTGGTATTAAGGACATGATTACCTCCTTGGCCAACGGTCACCTGATATTGAGAGGCAATGTTCGGGTAGGTGAGCGTCGTTTTGGCGTATGCACCGCCACCGCCGCCAGCAGCAACATTGAGCACACCTTGTTGGACATAACCACCGGCACCACCGGCACCCCATGCTTCAAACGTCACGGAAATAGCCGTGCTGGGGATGGTGATGGTTTGGTTCGAAGTCACCAAATCGGTGGTAGAATACGTTCCCGTTTGTGCGGTAAGAGCACCGGCACAGAGGAAAAGACAGCAAATCGCCGTCATTCCAATTCTCTGAAATACATTTTTCTTCATTTCAATTATTATTTTTTAAAATTACAACTATTTATCACACAATAATTTACGCTGAAATCGCACTCTTCTCAGAATATACAATTTCAACTGGCAAATATATCATTTTTTTAAACAAATACCTTACTTCTAAAAAAAAGTTACAAAATGGCTTTGCCTATTAACCTTAAACCGTGTAACCATTAACCAAATTTTTGTACTTTTGCAGCCTCAAATATATATTGCAGAAAATGTACACTGTGAAATCTGGTTCCTCAGAGAACCATGCGAAAAGGAAGCAGGCGACAGCCTCCTGGCCGAAATGGGCGAAAACCTTCTGGAAGGTCTATTTCATCCTCTTCGGACTGGTATGCCTGATGTTTTTCTTTATATCCCTCGGCTGGATGGGCTACATGCCCTCGTTCGCGGAACTGGAAAACCCGGACTCCAACCTCGCCACAGAAGTCATCTCCTCTGACGGCGTGCTGCTGGGCACCTACTACCGCGAAAACCGCTCCAACTGCAAATACGCCGACCTCTCCGACGAACTCAAAAACGCACTCATCGCCACCGAAGACTCCCGGTTCTACAAACACTCCGGCGTGGACGTGAAGGCTCTCTTCCGCGTGGCCCTCGGCGTGGCCACCTTCCACCACAAGGGCGGCGGCAGCACCATCACCCAACAGCTGGCCAAGAACCTCTTCCCCCGCGACCCCAAAGCGGGCAAGATCAAAATCGTCTTCACCAAGTTTAAGGAATGGGTGGTCGCCACCAAACTTGAACGCGCCTATTCGAAGGACGAAATCCTCGCCATGTACTTCAACACCGTCGATTTCGGCAACAACGCCGTGGGCATCAAGTCCGCCGCACGTACCTACTTCGACAAAGATCCCTCGGAAATCAACACCGAGGAGGCCGCTCTGCTCGTCGGCATGCTGAAAGCCCCCTCCAAATACAGCCCGCGCCGCCATCCGCAAGCCTCCCTTAACCGCCGCAACACCGTGCTGAGCCAGATGAAAAAATACAACTATCTTACGGAAGCTCAATACGATTCCATCAAGCTGATCCCTATCGACATGAGCAACTTCAAGTCGCAAGCCCACACTGCCGGCATCGCCACCTACTTCCGCGAATACCTCCGTCTGGTCCTCAAAGACTGGTGCGACAAGAACCCCAAAACTGACGGTTCCCGCTACGATCTCTACTGCGACGGTCTCAAAATCTACACCACCATCGACTCCCGAATGCAACAGCACGCAGAAGCGGCTGTGAAAGAGCACGTCTGCGACTATCTGCAGCCTCTGTTCTTCAACCACATCAAGGGGGCGAAGAACGCTCCGTTCGTCAACCTCAACGAAGAACAGACCCGCAATATCCTCTGGCGCGCCGTAAAACAGAGCGAACGCTACGCCCTGATGAAAGACGCCGGCAAGTCCGATGCGGAAATTGAAGAGGCCTTCAACAAGAAAACCAACATGACTGTCTATAGCTATAAAGGCATGATAGACACGGTGATGACCCCGATGGACTCCATTCGCTATTACAAGTCATTCCTGCAGTGCGGCCTGATGTGCATGGAGGCGGCCACCGGACACGTGAAAGCCTACGTGGGCGGCACCAACTACGAATATTTCCAATTCGACCACGTGAAACTCTCCAGACGACAGGTTGGCTCCACCTTCAAACCTTACGTCTATACCGTGGCCATGCAGAGCGGCGACTTCGACCCCTGCACCATGGTGCCCAACGTGCCCGTGACCATCGAAACCCCGAGCGGTCCGTGGACACCCAGAAACTCCGGTAGCTACAAGGAAGGACAGATGCTTCCGTTACGTGAAGCACTGGCCATGTCACTCAACCAAGTGTCCGCCTACCTCATGAAACGCTACGGACCCAACGCCGTGATCGACCTCGTGCGTCACATGGGCATGACTTCGGACATCCCTGCCGTTCCCTCTATCTGTTTGGGTGCTTGCGAGTTATCGCTCTATGAGCAGGTAGGTGCCATCAACTGTTTCCCAAACCAAGGCGTCTATGTGGAACCCATCTTCATCACGCACATCTGTGACAAGGAAGGCAACGTCATCTACACCAACGTGCCGAAGACCAATGAAGCTATGGATCAGATTACCGCTTTCAAGACGGTACGATTGATGCAAGGCGTGGTCGATTTCGGTACCGGCGGCCGTCTGCGCAGCCAGTACGGCATCAGCTTCCCGTGTGCGGGCAAGACCGGCACCACCGACAACCAGTCCGACGGCTGGTTCGTGGGCTACACCCCGCTGCTGACCTGCGGCGTGTGGGTGGGTTGCGAAGACCGTGCCGCACACTTCCGCAGCACCGCACTCGGTCAGGGCGCCAGAACCGCCATGCCTGTCTTCGGCCTCTTCATGAGCAAAGTCTATGCTGACCCGAAACTACCTTACTACGAAATTGTTACATCTGAAAATCGTTATACTAAACCCGGTTACAATTTTATCATCCCTAGTGCCTACATCGGAGACCCGTCCGGCTGCAACGAAACCAAACGCGACTCCATTATGCACTTAGATTTCGACTAACAGTCAATGGTCAATAGTCAATAGTCAATGGTCAATAGTCAAAATATGAAAAAAATACTCTCCGTTATTGCAATCATTTTGTGGTTTCTCCCCGGCTCAGCGCAGAGTCCTGCGGATTTCGAATCGGCCGGCATGGAGTGCACCTCCATTACCGTCGGAAAGAAGGCGTCAGCGGACGGTTCCGTGATGACATCCCACACCGACGACAGCCACCGCTCGCGCACCAACATATACGTCACCCCGGCGCAGGATTACGAAAAGGGGGCCAAACAGACCCTCTATAAACGCCAGTGGGCGAAAAAACAGCTCCCCGGCCAGATGCTCCGCTACGACAACATCCCCGTCGGTGAGATTCCGCAGGTGGAGCACACCTATCAATTCCTCAACACCGCCTATCCGTGCGTGAACGAGGCTCAGCTCGCCATCGGCGAATCGACCTTCGGCGGCCGTCCCGAGCTGAAGTCTGACAGCGGACTCATCGACTGCCAACGGCTCTGCATGTTGCTGCTGCAACGCTGCTGTACTGCCCGCGAAGCCATCGAAACGGCCGGTGTGCTGCTCAAGAAATACGGTTGGATTGACGCCGGCGAATGCCTCACCATCGCCGACAAAGACGAGGTCTGGCATCTCGAAATCCTCGGTCCCGGCAAGGGCAAACTCGGCGCGGTGTGGGCAGCCCAACGCGTGCCCGACGACCATATCGCCGTCAACGCCAATGCCTCCACCATCCGCGAGATCAACCTCAAGGACAAGAACTACTTCATGGCCTCCGACAACGTCTATACTTTGGCACTGGAAAACGGCTGGTGGGACGGCAAAGAGACCTTCCGCTTCGCCTACGCCTACGCCCCGCAGACCCGCGCATCGATGGCCTGCCGTCGCCGCGAATGGCGCGTCTTCGATCTCGTGGCTCCCTCTCTCCAGCTCGATCCCAACTCTGAAAACTATCCTTTCTCCGTCAAACCTGATTCCCTCATCACCCTGGAAAAGATGATGAGCATCTTCAAAGACTACTACGAAGGTACCCCTTACGATATGCGTAAAACCTTGACGGTCACCGACAAAGAAGGCAAAACCGTCATCTCTCCGATGGCCAACCCCTTCATGAAACTCGACGAACTCAAACTGCATCGCATCAACGGCGGATGGAACGAACGCGGGGAACGCAGCATCGCTGTGCACTTTACCGTCTATGCCACCATCATCCAATGCCGTAACTGGCTGCCCGACGAAGTCGGCGCCCTCTGCTGGTTCGCCCTCGACAACGTAGCCTCCTCCATCTATGTGCCTATCTATGCGAATGTTACTGACCTACCCACCACCTACAAGACCGACGGCCGCATAACCGGTTTCAGCAAAGATGCCGCTTGGTGGGCCTTCAACCGTGTGGGCACCATCGCCGCCCAACGCTGGGGCGACATGCATGTGATGGTGGACAACGTATGGGCTCCGATGCAGAAAGAGTACCTAAAAGAACACCTTGTCATCGAAAAACAGGCCTTGGATCTCATTGACCAGGACAAATACGACGAAGCCATCCAAGTGCTGACCAACTTCACGGACATCTGCGGCAACGAAGCCGTAGAACGCGCCTGGAAACTCGGCGACGACCTCTGGACCACCTTCGATGGACAATGGTAGCGCTATTGCCTATTGCCATTTAACTTGAAACTTGAAACCTGAAACCTGAAACTTGAAACCTGAAACTAAAAAGATGACACCGTTTTTAGAAGAAAATTTGACAATTCCCTCTTACCTGGCGGACGAACAGGCACAACTTTCTGTAACCTCCCTTTTCAAGCTGTTGCAGGAGGCAAGTGACCGGCACGCCGCTTTGCTTGGGGCAGGCTGGTTCGATTTGCAAGATCGCGGCTTTTTCTGGGTGCTCACAAAAATGTTGGTGCACATCAACAGATTTCCGAAATGGCAGGAAGAAGTGCTGCTGCGCACGTGGGTAAGGGCTTCGGAAGCGGCAACTTCACCCCGTGACTTTGAAATCGAAGATGCTGACGGCAACTTATTAGTGTCTGCACGTGCCATTTGGGCGATTCTGGACACCGAACAAGGTCGTCCGCAGCGTATGGATATGTTCGACGGCCACTTCCTCCCGCAGGAACGTTGCGCCCTTGACCGACGTCCGCCGAAAATCGGACCGCTGACACTCCCTGACACCCTTCCGGAAGCCAAGACCGCACTCTATTCCGACCTCGACATGAACCACCACGTCAACAACGCCCACTACATCCAATGGGCTTTCGACTCCTTCGACAAAGACTTCCTACGCTCCCACCGACTCACCGATATCGCGGTCAACTTCATCGCCCAAGCGAAACTCGCCGACCCATACGTGGTCATCTCACAACCTGTCGCCGATAATAGCTTCAAAACTGCCATCCTCTCCGCCAATGACCGCACCGAATTCTGCCGCCTCCAAACCGACTGGACCCTTGACCATTGACCGTTGCCTCTTAACTTGAAACTTGAAACTTGAAACCTGAAACCTGAAACTTGAAACCTAAGTCATGTACCTGAACGAACAACTCTTTGTCGATTTCCTGAAAGTGAAGGAAATTCTGTGGGTGGGAATCAACTTCTCCAAGGCGAAGTTCACCCGCGCAGGATTCGACTTCTCCCAGGAGATACTTACGCACTATTTTCATGAATGGAACATGTTGATTCTCAACGATCAGAAAAAATACGACATCCGCATGAGCTTCCGTAAGCCCGTGATGGAGTACGACCTTTCCGCAGTGACTAAACTGAACAAAGCTACCAAAATCGGGGAATGCCTCACCCGGAACATTGCCATGAAAGACGTCTATTCGGATGACCAGATGGTACAATACCTATCGGGACTCAATCTTCCGAAATCCCTACCCTACGCCCTGACGTTTGTGGTGGAATCCTTCGATATCTCCGTGAAAACAGCCGCCATCTGGGTGGCTATCGTCAAACCAGAAACGAAAGAGGTGGTTCTTTGCGAGAAATTCCTGAAAAAGCCCGCTGGTTTCGGCACACGAAACTATTGGGCCAGAACATTTTACAATGTCTTCTACGACATCCAGTCCAACTCCTTCAATCGCTGGGAAAATATGGTGCAACCTTAATAATACAAATTCGCGTCGCCGTAACTCAGGAAACGGTAATCAGCCTCCAAGGCATGATCATACACACGATGCCATTTGTCTCCTAAGAAATTGGAAATCAACAACAACAATGTACTTTTCGGTTGGTGGAAATTCGTAATCAAGCCATCCACAAGGTGACGTGTATAGGTCGGCAAGATAATCAGCCGCGTACTGGCACGCAACATGTCCGTATGGTGACGATCCAAATAGTCCAAGATAGCCGCTAACGACTGATCTACCGTCACTTGGTGAATATCCGGATTCTCATACGTTTCCCACTGCTCCACCTCAAAGGGATGGTCGAGCCCGAGATGCAGCTTCGCCCCCACGACAAACAAAGACTCCAACGTGCGAGTCACGGTCGTGCCCACCGCAATCAGTCTCTTTCCCCTGTTAGCCTGCAACTTATGGATAAACGCTTCCGTAATCAAGATTTTCTCTTCATGCATAAAATGGTCCCCGATAGTTTCGGAAGAGACCGGCTTGAAAGTGCCGGCACCCACATGCAAGGTCACATATTCCGTCTCTACTCCCTTGGCATTCAGAGTCTTCAATAATTCATCAGTAAAATGTAATCCGGCAGTCGGAGCCGCCACAGAACCGTCATAACGAGCATACACCGTCTGGTAACGCTCTGTATCACAATCTTCTGCATCACGATGAATATATGGTGGCAACGGCACCTTCCCATACGCCTCTATCCATTCCGCAAAGGAGACATCGGCATCGGGCCAGGTGAAGGTCACCTCAAAAGTGCCTTCCTCGGCCTCACCGCGCTCCGCATGAATCCGGACCACCTGACCGTCCATCGGCACCTCTATCTCCAACGGATGCTTCCACTTGCGGGCATTCCCCACCATGCACTTCCATGTCACACAGCCACTTAGCGAAAAAGCTACGGCAGGATCCGTAGTCGGCCGCAACGGTTCCAAACAGAAAATCTCGATTGCCGCACCCGTTGCATTGTGCACGGGCAAACGCGCATGAATCACTTTGGAATTGTTGAACACCAACCAATGATTCTCGTCCAAGAAATCGGGCAGACAATGGAATTTAGAATCCATTATTTCGTCCTCTTTCTGCTTGAATACCAATAGTTTTGAACTATCCCGACTGGTGGCAGGGTAAAACGCAATACGAGATTCCGGCAACGGATAGTCGTAGTCTTCAATACGGATGTTTTTATTCGGATCTGTCATGGCGGCAAAAATACACTTATTTTGCGCCTGACAGACGTTTTTCGAATTAAAAATTCTGTATATGAATTATTAACAATTTTTAACTTGACAAACGGTTTTCAGCGTTGTATTTTTGCCATGAAACAAAATAGATGATAATGAAAACAAAAGGTATCGTAAACTTAATGGTTGTCAGTGGTTTGTGTTTTGCACTACCCTACATCGGCCACACACAGGAGCGGCTCTTTCCGACATTTGCTGCCGAAACATACGCGGAAATGCCCGTCTTAAGCAGTTTTATCTCTTCCTACGCCGGCCTCCACTTTCGCAATGATTTCGGCACCAAGGAGATGATGCACGCAGAACTTTTCGGCAGTTACGCCATCCACCGCAACCGTTTGATGGCTTCCATCGCGCATTACGGCTACACAGACTACGGAAACGCCACTCTCGCAGTGGGTTATGGCAGAGATTTCGGCGGACGTTTTGCGCTGACAGGACGCATTTTCTATATTATGGAACACGCCCGAGGCTATCCGATGCGCCAGTCTCTCTGCGCCGACGTGGGCTTTGCCTTCAACATATCGCAAAAACTGACGCTATTTTCCGCTGTCTACAACCCTTTCATGATGCGATACGGCATTGTGGGACAAGACATTATCCCACTGAAATTCACTGTTGGCTGCATCTACGCGCCATCACCGAAACTGCTGCTTTCGGCAATGACTTCCAAAGCCCTGCCCGGCGGATGGGAGGTCGGTGTCCGCTTCATCACCCAACCCGTCACCCCACTCCTCCTTTCCGTAGAGGGCACAAACACGCATCTCGGACTAACTATCTATCTGATTCACAAACAATTCCTATTCTCCGTCAAGGCGGCATGGCACTACCGAATCTCGGTCTCGCCGGAAATCGGAGGATGGTATTTTAAGCGATGAAACATTCCCAAAAGGGCTGAAAGCCCGACCTATGTCAGCCTAGGGTGAGGCGAAGCCGAGCCCTAGGATCGGATGACGATGAATGATACGATGAAAAACGATGAAAAACGATGAAAAAAAACGATGAAAAACGATGAAAAACGATGAAAATGAAAACCAAAATATTGATATTGAATTTGATAATGATATTATCCACGAGCAACGTCATTGGACAGGTGGATAGTATCGAAAATGTAATCGAGGTATTGGAATTGCAAACAGACCTACCCGAAGAAACAGAAAATGTCTCCGAGGACCTGTTGGAACGGTTGGAGGCGGTGCAGAAGAACCGGAAACCCAACCTGAACGACCTAAGCTATGAAGTGGCGGTAACGACACTCCACCTCTCGGATTACCAGTACTATCAGCTGCAACTCTACATCGAAACATACGGACAACTATACAGCATCTACGAGCTGGCGGCTATCGACGGGTTCACGGAGCGGGAGATGCGGCGGTTGGCAGACAGAACAGTGATCGAGCCGCCACCGAAAGAGCGACCCTCTTTCCGCCAACTGATGCGTTCGAGCAAAAGCGTCCTTTGGTTCCGCTACGGACAGATTCTGGAGCGGCAGGCGGGCTATGACACCACACGCCCAAACCACTACGCCGGATCGCCCGCCCGCCTGCAGTTCCGATATGAGTTCACCGTCAAGCAGCATTTCGGATTCCGGATTGCGGGCGAAAAAGATCCGGGTGAACAATTCTTCCGTGGCGAGCAGAAACGGGGTTTTGACCACTATTCTGGCTCGGCTTATATCAAGGATATCCGATGGCTGAAACTAGCCGTTTTGGGTGATTTCCGGCTCAATTTCGGGCAAGGACTGATACTGGGTTCCTCCATGCTGTCGGGAAAGGGCGGTGGGGTGACCACCGTGCGGCGTTTCAGCGATGGGGTGCGGGCCGTAGCCACCACCAACGAAAGCCAACATTTCCGAGGAGGTGCCTTCACCCTTGGTAACAGCACGTGGTCGGGAAGCGGATTCGTGGGACGGGTCACCGAAACCAACAACTCTGCGTTCGGCGGCGCCCTCACCTACCGCCATACCCGTTTCCGAGTGAGCGGACAAGTCATCTGTTATGGAGAATTCTCCGATACCGCGAATCTGCAGGAACGATGGAGGTCACTGGGGAAACCCACCCTCCTGAACGCCAGCCTGTCGTACCAAGCAACGGCCGGACGATTATTGCTGTTTGGGGAGGCGGCTATAGACCGTAACGCGAAACCCGCACTGCTGCAAGCACTCGTTTACCCCGTAGCACCCATTTTCCAACTGGCGACACTCACCCGCTTCTACGCCAACGGATACCACGCCCCAATGGGCAGCGGATTCCGCACGGCCTCGGGCGACTGCGGTGAGTTCGGCACATACCTCACCGGACACCTCGTCCTCGGACGAAACGTCGAGGCAGACCTCTTCTACGACTATTACCGTCTCCGCTGGCTGAGCTACCGGACCGACGCCCCCATTCAGGGTACGGACGCGGGAATCGCACTGACCTTCCGACTGCCGCGCCGAAGCGTGCTCCTCGTCCGCTATCAATGGCGAAGCAGACCTAAAAACGAAAGCGACGACCCCTATCTGCACCGCATCGCAGAACAGGACCGCCACCGACTGAAACTACAATGGACTTATCCGGCTCTCCCTTACCTGAACACCAAAACGGAAATCAGCATGGTGTTCAACAGAGGGCCGGATCCCCAACAATGGAAAAAAGGTATTCTGATGTACCAAGATCTGGCATTCAACTTCCGTAGGCCACAACTGAGCCTCCATCTCCGCGTAGCCTATTTCGACACAGACAGCTACGACGAACGGCTCTACGCCTACGAAAATGACGTCTATTACGCCTTCACCATCGGTTCCTACTATTACCAAGGACTGAAAGCCTACCTGATGCTCCGCTACAAAATCCGAAACTTCAGTCTCTGGTTCCGCATCGCCCGCACCCACTACCTCGACCGCCATGAGATCAGCAGCGGCCTGAACCAGATTGACCGGCCTTTTAAGACCGAAGTGCGAGTGCAAGGGATGGTACGGTTTTAAGCTGTTAGCGGTTGGCTATTGGCTGTTGGCCAAAAGCTAATAGCTAAAAGCTAAAAGCCAAAAGCTAAAGTATCAACTCCTTCACCGACTCGTGGATGTCCAACTCCTTCGCAATCCCAAGCAACACATTGTCGATCTTGTCCTTGACATACTCCTCGGAGGCGATGAGATGCAGGTTCGGGTGGAAACGCCAGGCGTTGATCAGGTTGTCATCGACACGGATGGCTTCCGCCAGCGTCTCCTCCATGCGGGCGGAATTGTTGCTCAGGGTATAGCTGTTCGGGGCTCCCTTCGCGCTGGTGCAGAGGTGGAAGACCGCCTTGTAGCGACCCATCAGCTCCTCTTCGGTGTGGCCAGTCTCGCGCAGCAGCCGCTGCCAGTCCTCCGGCTCCATGTAGGCGGAAATATCCATCGCCCCACGGTCGTTGATGATGAGCGCAGGCTTGCCCGTCGCCTCGGCGATACGATAGAAAGAATCTTCCATCTGCAACAGGAACTGCATCATGTTCTTGTGGATTTCGAAATAGAGGTTCCGGTCCTTGGTCAGGAATTCCGCGCCCGCCTTGATGAAGAGCGTGGCCGCCTCCGGCAACGTGAACACGGCGTACCCCATTTTGGTGTAAAATTCCTCGATACGCTCGTTGGTGGTGGTTTTTCCGGCACAGGGACCGCCGGTTAAAACAATTTTGGTGATCATATTGATATTGTTTATTAATTCCGATTCATTTCCCCACGCGCAACCGTACGTAACGGATGGTTTTCCCTTCCGCCAACCACATCCGTTCGTAAAAGGTCTGAACCTCCGTCAACAACGGGTCTGCACCGCCGGCATAGACATCGGAGACATTCTCCAACATCTCCCAACGCTGCTCCTGAGCGGTCTCCAACAGATAATCGTACAGGAAATCGCTGTCGGTCTTCAAATGGAGGATACCGCCCTCTTCTGGCCATACCTGACGGTAGTAATCATTGACGAAATGCGGTCCCACCAGACGTTTCCGTTCCTTCTTGGGCTGCGGGTCCGGGAAGGTCACCCAAATCTCGTCCACCTCACCGGGTGCGAAATATTGTGCGATATGGTCGATGGTGATGCGCAAGAACGCCACATTGGTCAAATTCTGTTCCAACGCGTCCTTGCAACCTCTCCATAACCGCGCACCCTTCCGGTCGATGCCGATATAATTCCTCTCCGGAAAGCGCTTCGACATCGCCACCGTGTATTCTCCTTTTCCACATCCCAATTCCAACACAATCGGACGATCGTTGTGGAAATAATCCTCCCGCCAACGCCCCCGCAACGGAAACTCCTTCCCAATGCGGTCATACTCCGTGTGCTGAAACAAATTCTCAAATGTCGCGTTCTCCGCGAACCGTGCTAATTTATGTTTTGACATATTATTTGACTAATATTCATCATTCATCATTCATCATTTAACATCCGTCCTAGGGCTCGGCTCCGCTTCACCCTAGGCTGACATAGGTCGGGCTTACAGCCCTTATGGAATAACCACTAACTACTAACTGCTAACTGATAGTACGCTCCCTTCGCCGCCATCAATTCCTCGTGCGTGCCGGACTCCACCAGGCGACCGTCGTCGAGAACGAAAATGCGGTCCGCATTCTGGATGGTGGAAAGACGGTGGGCAACGGTCACGACGGTACACTGCTTCGACAGTGCGTCCACTGACTGCTGAACCAGACGCTCGGACTCCGTGTCCATCGCAGAAGTGGCCTCGTCCAAGACTAAAATACGGGCTTTGCGCAACACCGCCCGCGCAATACTCACCCGCTGGCGCTGACCGCCGGAAAGAGCCGTTCCGCGGTCGCCAACGACGTGATCAAACTCATCAGGCAATGACATCACAAAATCGTAAATATTGGCCGTTTTCGCGGCTTCTACCACCTCTTCCATGGTGGCGTCACAGCCTAACGTGATGTTGTTGTAAATGGTGTCGTGAAACAGGACCACATCCTGCGACACCAAAGCAAATAAAGAACGGTACTCCTTCACTCGGAACCGGTCCACAGAGACCCCGTCCATCAAGATCGAACCACCTGTAGGATCATAAAACCGCATCATCAAATCCACCAAGGTCGATTTTCCTGAACCAGAATGGCCCACAAAAGCCACAGATTCCCCCTTCTGTATCGAAAGATCCACCCCGTGTATCACCTCCGCATCCGCGTAAGCAAAACGGAGATTTTTCATCTCAATCCCATCACGGAAATCTTCCATCGGTATCGCATCGGGACGATCCTCCACCACATCCTCAATGTTCAGAAACTCCTGAATACGGTCCAACGCCGCCTCACCGCGCTTGTACTCGGAAAAGGCTGACGAAAGATTCTGGACTGGCGTGATAATCTGCGTGAAAAGGGCGATATAGGTAATGAAAAGCTCGGCCGAGAGACTGGAACGCTCCGAAAGCACCAGCGTGCCGCCAATCACCAGCACTACCATCACCGATGTTACCCCTAAAAACTCACTAAGCGGCGAAGCCAGATAGGTCTGCCGATATACACGTTTCTGGTTCTGATGAAAGTCAGTATTAAGCCTACGAAACTTTCGATAAACGCGATCCTGGGCATTATAGCCGTAAATCACCCGCAAGCCCGACAAGGTCTCCTCCACATGAGAAAGCAGTACCCCGAGCCGCGTGCGATAGGTTTTTGATGATCGCTTCAGCAAATGAGCCAGAAATCCGATAATCAAGAAGGAAACGGGCATCAGCAAAACGGCCCATAAAGACAGTTGATAATCAATATAGAAGAGGAAACTAAGATAGCAGAGCAAAGCAACTGGATCGGAAAGGAACCGTTGAATAGAAGTAAGAATCGTATATTCCACCTCCTGCGTATCATTTACCGCCCGCGTGACTGCATCGCCACGATTCTGCGTGGTAAAATAGCCTAACGGCAGGGAAATCATCTTATCGTAGAGACTGTTGCGCAACGAATAGACGAAATCGCTACGAACATGCCCCATAATCCACTGCGAGAGGTAATACGCCAGATTCCGCAAGAGAAAAAGTAGCGCGGTAAACAGTATCAACACCACCACAGAATGCTGCATCTGATCCAAGGGGAACACCGTGGACAACACTGACACCACATACGAGGACAGCGGACTCAGATGCTCCAAATTCCCATAAAAGAGCAATCGCACAAACGGCTCAATCATCAGGAACGCAAAAATCGTCAGCACCACATACACCACATTCAGCAGGAAAATCCCCACCAACCGCAATGCATATCGTTTTATGTAATGGATAATCATTGAAACTATTTACAAAACCTTTATCTCTACTATTACGTTTAACTGCTAACTGCTAACTAAAAAAAAGGGAGTTGCACTGGCGCACAACTCCCTTGTATAATGATTATGAAGGATTAGCGAGTAACAATAACCTTCTTGGTGATCACAGCGTCAGCGGTGCGGACAGTCATCACGTAGGTGCCGACTGCGAGGTTGTTGACGCTAGCCTCGAAGTAGTAGTTATCGTTGTCAATGTTCATTTGACCGTTGTAGATCTGCTTACCAGTGAGGGAGACAATGCTGACAGTAGCATCACCGCTCATGTGGTGGACGCGAGCCTTGAAGGTCGTGGTGATAGCAGGAGCCGGGTTCGGCCAAACTTCCATTTCAGGAGCAACCATTACTTCATCGTCGAACGTGAGTTCAGGAGCAGCCTGAGGAATAACAGGAGTCTCAGGTTGAGGATCAGTGCTGACAATCACGTTAGAAACGTTGATGGTGATAGAGTCAACCACGAGGAGAGTGATGTTACCCATAGCAGCATTCTGGCCACCCATGTGGTGAGTTTGACCTTCGTAAATACCGCCCATGTGATCGTTATCCTCATAGTACAGATGGTTGAAGTCATTCTCATGATCAGTAGCATAGAGTCTATAGACCACCTTGTACTCACCATTCAATCTGAACGGAACGAGAGTAGAACCAACTCTACGGTCACCGATGAAGTGCATCCAGAGATCATCATAGACGTCACCGGCATCCAATCCCAAGTTGTAGTTCGGGAAGTGGTTACGTGTCTGAGGATTCAGAGGATTAGCAACGGAACAGTTGTGGAGAGAGGTCATAGGATCGTGTTGAGAATGGTCAGCATTCAACCAAGTGACCGTATTGGTGTTAACGTAAGGATATGTGATGAAGTCAAGACCGGTGTAAGTACTGGTGTAGAAGTACTCACCAACGGCATTGTTAGCAATAATCTGATCGTTGTAGTAGATATCATATTCCACATAGACCAAGACATCTTCAGCACCGCAGTCAGTACCAATCTCCCAACCGTAGTTGAGGCCACCACCGTCGTTAACAGTGTAAGCGTGCTCTTCGTTCTCAGAACCATCCTCATTGAAGAAGCGGAAACGAACATCGTTGGTAACCACAACCTCAGCAGGAGTTTGAGATGAACCATAGCAATGACCGTCGTAAACCGTCACGCTTGCATAGGTACGCTCAACGCCGTCAGCCATAACATGGTAGGTGATGGTGTTGGAAGCTTGAGACTGTTGTGCAACACCGTTGATAGTGAAGACGTAGGATTGGTAACCAGCAGTAGCTTCGAACTCAACATCCGTGTTGCTACAAGCTCTAGCAGGACCAGTGATGGTCGGAGTCGGGATCGGGTAGATCGTGAGCTTGACACTGTCAACCACATTACCGCAAGCTTCGTTATTGTCAACCAAGGTGACAACGAGATACTTGTTATTGTCGGCGAAAGTGTATTCAGTCTCAGCGTCAACTTCAACACCACCAACCGTATAGACCGTATCATACTTGTCAGCATAACCACGATATTGGATGTTGTTGATAGCCGTAGCAGGATCGATCGTAGAACCGTCGCAAACACCTGCAACATTGTTCAGCGTGAGGACAGGTTTCTGGTTCACAGTTAACGTTTCGAAGTTAGTGTAAATGGTATCATTACAATTGGTAACCCACATGTATCTGACTTGAGGAGTACCAGTAGCAGGAATAATAGTAGTCAGATCAGCATCGGCAATCGTGTTGTTGATCTTCACTTGCCATTTCTCGGATGCAACACCGGCAGTACCAGAGAAGCCAGGATTCGTAGCCTTGAATGCACTCAGAGGCTCACCAGCACAAGCTTCATGGAAGGTAGGAGCAGTGTGTGTGTTGGTCAACACATTGATCGTAACGAATGCGGAGTCTTTACCACAAGAGTTCTCAACAATGTACCAGAGAGTGGTGTAAGCGCTAAGATCTTGAATCAAGAGGTTATCAGTAATCGTGACAGGCTCACGAACACCCTCAGCCTTACCAACAAAGTAGTATTGGTTGTCGTTACCACCGTTAATATTGTGGAAGTTCGCAGTAGCAGTGTAATTACCTTTAACTTTCTCATTCGGACACATCGTAGCAATAGAGAAGGCCGTGACAACAGGTTTGTCATTCACGAGAACCGTGAACTTCGTCGTGTCAGAACCACAAGAATTCGTTGCATAGTAAGCAGCATTCACAACATGGTCTGCAGCTGCAGCCTTGATAGCATCAACGCTACTAGCTTGGTAAACACCATTAGCATTTTGGAGCAACCAACCTTGACCACCTTCAATGATAGCACTACCCTTGGTGTTGATTTCAGGAACATTCAACTCGAAGTCAGCAGAGCAAACATCAATATTGGCAATGTCAGCAACGTAAGGCATACTATCAACTCTCAACGTAACAGCATTGGAAACAATGTTGTTGTAACAATCGTTGGAAGCGATGATATAAACCTTCTTACCATTCATTGCTCTGTTAGCGAAGGTGTAAGGCAGCGTAATCGTACCATCGTTAGCAGCAGGAGCCGTACCATTCATGAGCTTCAGAGTGTAACTGTTGTAACTAGCAGGAGCGAAACCAGTGAAGTCAGAAATCTTCATCTGCTGACCAACGCAATAGACGTGAGAATTAGCAAGATTATCGATGTAGGAAGTATCCACAACCAAGATGCTGTCAAGCGTAACAACGTCGCAGTAGTCGTTGCTGTTCTTAACCTTCAAGGTGATGGTCTTGCCATTGTAAGAATGAGGCAGGACAACAGCCGGGAAGGTAATAGCTTGGTTCAAGCCATTGAACGTCTTCGTAGCAATCGGAGTAGTATTACCTTGGATGTAGAGTTCAGCCGTACCTTGCGTACCGTAAGAAGAAACATTAGCCGTGAAAGCATACATCTCGGAAGCGCAGTGACCGTTACCGGCGACGAAGCTGTTGATGGCGGGTTTCTTGTAAACGTCGAAGGAAGCAGTAGCCTCATCAGAACCGCAGTTGTTGGTCACCACATACTTCACATTGTGAGTAGTAACGAACTCGTAGTCAACAACGGTAGTAGCCGGAACTTCAGTGTAATTGATAGTCTTCTTGTAGAAAGCAAGATGATAGATGCTATTGTTATTGTTGACACTATAACCTGCAAATCTATTGGAAGAACCATTAGCATTGTACTTCAAGGCATAGCCATCCCAATAATTGTTCTCGAAAACAACACCATTAGAAGTGAAGGTAGCCGTAAACTTAGTAGCAGGAGCCATAGTAGTATTAATATAAGCATTACCTGTACTATTCGAGATGTAGAGATAACCATTGTCATTGCTCAAAGAATAAGTACCATCTTCATTGACAGTAAGATTCCAAGTAATGTTAGAAGCAGTAACATTATCAGCATTGAAGTTTTCACCAGGATAATAGTAACTAGAGGTAGCGCGGACAGAAGACATAGCCTTCGTACCAGCAGCATTCGTAATCACATATTCACCAGCGGTAAGATCAGCAGCGCTAGTAACCTTCGTGTAGGTATAACCAGTTTCAGCTGCCATCCAAGCACCAGTACCCTCAAGACCATTCCAGTCGATGCTGGTAGCGGCAGGAGTAAATTGAGCCAAAGTCTTTTGGTCATCCTCACAGAATGCTTCAGGAGTAATGCGATCCATAGCGAGTTCAGGAGCACCATACAGCGTGATTTGATAGTTCACAATGCTGTCACAACCCGTTACAGGATTTTCATACGTTCTGGTAACAGTCGTGGAGTAAGGATAATCCTGACCAGCAGGCTTGGTGATCTCAGTGATTTGGCCATTAGGCTCAGTGATGAAGCAGTTACCATCGCAACGAGTCATCACGACATTGTTGGTAATGATACGATTGAACTTCACCGGGATAGAGATAACGGCAGAACCGCAGTCGAAGACATTGTTAGCTCTCACGCAGAAGGTCACCAGATCGTCTTCGTAATCAGTACCGATAACGTTGATGGTCTGAACACCCGTAGCGGTGTAACCTTGTGTCCATTGGATAGACTCGATGTCAAGAGCCTCTTGGTTTCTGTTGTAAACCGTAAGAGCAAGAGGTTCATCCTCACAATACACATTGTAGTGAGTTGTCTTAGCAGTATCGTCATTGATCATCACGTAGAGATCCGGAAGCGGATGGACGAAGACAGTAACTCTGCTGCTGGTAGTACACTCAGTCTGCGGGTTGCGGACGGTCAAAGTGTAGTAACAACCACCCACCACATAGTGGTCAGTTTGAACAGCGATAGAAGAAGTATTAGAAGAAGTAGGATCAGCGCAAGGAGCAGACCAGTAGTATTCCAGAGGAGTATTGTCACAAGCGTCGTGAGCGGCACCATTCAAATACATACCTTCAGTACCGAAGCAGTAGTGGAACTCAGTACCTCTACCGAAGTTATCATAGATGCTGTCGATGATAGGAGCACACTCGTCATTGTTGATAATGACAACCTTAGAATCAGCCACACAAGCGGTGGTGAGTTCCTTAACGGTAACATAGTAAGGATTGTCAGGATCAGCATTCAAGCCTGTGAAGACATTGCTGGTTTGGTAAGTAGTACCACCGTCGATGCTATAGACGAAGTTACCAACGATGTCAGGATTGCTAACTTGAGCGTTGATAACGGTAATCGTACCATTGCCCAGGGTAGCGGTACAGAACTCATCAGGAGTGGTCGTAGTGTCGAAGGTAACCGTGTAAGGCTCCCAAGCAACTGTCTTGGTATCTTGAACCGTACAACCGGTGTTCACCTCAACAGCCACAACTCTGTAAGTGCCGTGAGCCAACCAGTACTTGGTGTGCGTCATCGGAAGATCGTAAGGAACGGTCATCTCGTTGTCATTAGCATCGAAGAACTTGTAGGTATATTCGTGCGTAGCATCAGCGATCGGAGACTCGATGATAACAGTACCATCACCAGGTTTCTCGAAGGTCTGAGCGCAGAAGTGGTCAGGAGTAGAAGAAAGAATCATCTCAGGAATGTTCTCCTTCGTCACCGTGAAGGAACCACTGACAGAACACTTGTAGTTAGAGGTAACGGTGTAGTTGTGAGAACCTTCCTTGTAACCGGTAACAGTAGCCAAAGTATCGGTGAAGGAACCTTTGTTCACACCGTCAACAGAAACAGTATAAGGTTTAACGTAGGTGAGGAAGGTAGGATATGCCTCAACAGGTTCGCCACAAGAAGGAACGAAAGAATAATCATAGTAAGTCTCGGAGGTCATTTGAGAAGTAGTTTTGCTCCAAACAATATCTCCATTAGGAGCAACAATCTCGAAGGAATTCTCAGATTTCCAAGAACCACCACCGTAAGTGATTTCAGTTGCAACATTAGAAGCTAACTTAATTGAATATGTAGCCGCCAAGGAAGAACGGTCACTTGCATAAGGAAGTGAGAATGATCCAACGATTTCACCATTCTGTTCGAAGGAGAGTTCGTTGCCATTCCAACCATCACCCCATGTATCTTGGATATTAACAGTATATTCACAAGAATCGTACTCAACTCCAACATGACCCTCAATATTAGCTGTCACATTGAGGATAGCACCACCGTTGTACGGGTTGAATTCAGTATCACAAACCGTGTTGCTGATGATTGAATCAACCGTAACGCTCGGGTAATAGAGATCGCTTTCAATTCTGATGTTAGAAACAGTAGTCGAACAATTCGTGGTCGTATTCTTAGCCACCAACTGATACTGACGTTTTTCACCAGGATACAGATTAGCATAAACACCGGCAGATGTAGCAGCTTGATTGTTATTGTAATTGCTACCGCTAGCTTTCCACTTCATCGTCAATTGATACTCAGAAGCAGGAGTAACGGTGACAGTACCGTCATAAGTATTAGCGGTGTTAGAACAGTAATGGTTCGGAGTAAGAGCAACTTCAATTGTAGGAAGTACGCGAGCATCTCTCACGATAGCGGTGTCAACACCGGTACAGCCAGTACTCGGATTGTAAGCGACAACGAGGTAATTGCCAGCTTCCAAATTTGAGAAGGTACCGCTTGCTTGATATTTGTAACCATCATGAGTATAGGCAGCCGTAGCAGTGGTAGGTTTGAAGACAGAGTAGCTACCGTTCGCATTTCTCTTCATCAAACGATACTGCATATTGGAAACTGTGCTGGTTGCCATGATAGAACCATTATTAGAAGTACAGTTGGTAAGAGGAGTAGTGTCAACAGCGAAGACCTCAGGAACAGTCACATCAGGAATGTAAAGGTATGTCCAACCAGGACAATTGGTAGAAGCTTGAATCTTCTTAATCCAGTAAGGACCACTGACAAGATTGTTGTAAGTCAAACCACTGCCAATCAAATCAACGTTTGCATCATAAAGTTCGTAAGAGAAACCATATTCCGGCGTAATCGTAATGGTAGCATTACCACTACAAGCAGACATAGGCGTAGCAACATAAGTGGTAGTATCAAACTGCAGACCTTGGTAGTTGACAACAGTGTCAGCATACATTTCACAACCAAAGAGATTCTCGACTGTCACTAAGTAACGACCTTCTTGCAAAGAGTCGAAGATGATGGTATTCCATTCCGTAACATAGTGATAAGGAACGTCTGAAATCTTCACAACAGGACCGTAAGGAACATCCATACCAACGAGGGTAACCACGTAGTTGAACGGAATAGTATCAACAGCGATCACACCATTGAAGTGACCATTAACACACATCGTGTTATCCCAAACGCGGAGATGGACAGGATCGCCTTGATAGTGAACCAAAACAGGAGCAGTAGCAGAAGCCACGCAACCATTCTCATTGTTCGTAGCAGTAATGGTGAAGTTATAGGTGATTTCCTCATTCATAGGAGCCCATACCTCAGGATCGATCGGGAAGGCAATTTCGTTATTCAAACCAACGGTGTCGTTACCAACCGTCCAAACGTAGGAAGGATTGTTGCCGAGATAGAGACCCGTAGCCGTCAACTCGTAACCGTTAGCAGGATTCATAATATCTTCATAACAAGCAGCGATAGATTCAGGATCGATGCTCACAGAAGGATAAGTAGCGGGTTTACGCACATACAAAGAAGTAGATGTGGCTTTACCGCAAGGATTCGTAATAGTAATCGTCACAAGCTGAGAATCAGCAGTGAAGACAGTGTTCTTAGCAGGAACCTGACTGTACCAACCCTCATGAGCAATAATCTCAGAGAAGCCGTAGCAAGAATCGAAAATCACTTCATTCGTGATAAGGTTCTGGAAGTCAGGAACGAGAAGTTTACAAGAATCAGAAATGTGAACCGTGACATCCTCAAGAGGTTGGATGAAGGCAGGACCTTTAGCCACTGCAGAGAAGCTGCGGGTAGCGGTAGCCTCACAGTTATGATCATCGACGATGTTCACAGTAGCAGTATAAATCGTATCGCACCATTCAGGGATAATGGTAATCCAGGTGGTATCAACTTCAGAAGCTTCATTGACGCTTTCGCCAATCCACTCATAGCTCATCACTTGGAGACCAGGCTCACCGGTGGTGATAGCCTTAACGGTAAGGTTACCGTAGGTCGGGCAGTAAGGTTCAACAGCACCATTGCGGACATCGGGTTCGATAGCCACATTGAGTTCAGCTCTCACGTGGAACTCACGCTCGGCAGAAACAGCGGAACAACCATTAGCATCGGTGACCGTCAAGATGATGTAATAATCACCAGCACCGTCGAGGAAGTTGACATCAGAGGTCAGGAGTGCCTGATTGCCAATAGTACCGGTAGTATCGGAGAAGGAGACGGCACGACCGTTCTTCTCACTCCAAGTATAGGTAAGAGGAGTGATAGCACCAACATTCTCGTCGAAATAGATGTTAGCAGGTCTGAAAGCAACAGCACTGTTCTCACCATAACAGAGAGAAATCGGAGCAATTTGATTCTCCACAATGTAGAGAGTATCAGGACGATCGAGGAAGAAGATGACAGTAGTATCAGTCCAGTTACCGCAGAGGTCTCTGGTGATAGCAGAAATGGTCAGGTGGTTTTCAACCTCGAAAATGTTCTGAGCATCCGCAGGATTGATGGTGGTGTTCTCCCAGAAGAACTGGAGGGAATCCATCAAGTAAGCATGATCGGTAGTGCAATCATCAATCACGAAAGGATCAATCATAGCCTTCATCGTAGCGAGGCTAGGAGCGTTGTACTTACAATCTGCACCAGACGGAACAGGGATGAGACGCATCGGACGATCGATAGCAAAATCAGGAGCATTTTGATCGTGACCAATGAAAGTATGCGTGAATGTAGAAACGTTGTGACAAGAATCCATCAAGGTGTAGGTACGAATGATAGAAATCTCGCAGCCTTCGCCAGCGGGAACAAACGTATCCTCGAAGGAGACAGCAACAAGACTGCAGTTATCGTAAGCACCGAAAGTAGAATCAGCCTCTTCCACATTCTTAAGATAGTTATCCAATGCATCGATAGAAGCAAACTCAAATTCTTCAGCAAATTCAGCAAGAACGGCAGAATCGCAAGTATTGAAAATTTCCGTGTAAGAAGCAGGAACCACAACAGGAGCGATGGTGTCGCCAGTCTCATAGTTGAAGGTCACCACATTGGATTTACAACGATTGTCATCCACAACAAATACAGTTGACTCGTATGCTTCGTGGCAAGCGCTGGTCAAATCTTTATAACCCTTGCTATATTTAAGGTCGATAGCAGGAGCATACGGAACCATCATCGTAAAAGTAATGTTAGAACGGAAATTGTAGATGTAGCGGCCAGTATTGTTAGAAGAACCAAGATCTTCTATAGTAGAGCGAGAATCACTATACCAACACAAGGACTTAGCTACAGAATTTTCGGCAACAGTTCTGAAAACATGAGAATAACCATTATAATTGCCAGAATGATCATAAACAATCAAAGCCAAATTTGAAACACCATCATACTCATAAGGAGTAATCAACTCGAAGGTGTTCCAACCCTCTGAACAATTCAGAGCACCTGAATATACAGGTTGCAATCCAGCAATACTAATAGTATCAGTTACATTAGCAAAAAATTCTTTATCCGTAGTAGTAAGATAAATATCAACATCGTTCTTAACAGTTGTAGGCGCATCATAAGCATAATCAAAGGCAAGAGAGGTGATCACACCAGGCATACCATGACTAATTTCATCAGGAGTATAAATTTGCTGATTATAAGAATTTTTATAGTAATTATTCACCGGAACACGATTTGAAGTACCATTGCCTTCTAAGACGAAATCTTCGCCGATCATAATGGGAGCAACGCCTTCCACCATGGTAACACCCGTAAATTCAAAACGAATATTATCGCGGTAAGTGGCAGTATTACCAGATTCACCAGGAATAACATCATAAGGAGTACCATCTCTGTAAGCATAACGAGCCATAATAGCATTTTGGTCAGTACTAGTACGATAGAAATAGTTACTAGAACTCCAATCTCCAGTAGAATCGATGATCGTAATAACCAAATTACCTTGACTGGGATCATAATCAAACGGAGTAGTAAGAACGAAATCATTCCATGCATCAGCTGTATAGGTGAACCAGTCATTAAAGACAAGCGTCATGTTGTCTTCATCAATTTCCCAGCCACTTGCTAAATTATCCTTGTCAGTAGTGGACAAGTAAATGCTCAACTTACGATTTTGAGAAACAGGACTATTATTAACACTAGCTGCATAAAAACCAATCTTTGAGATAGGACCTGATGCAAGTTCTTCTGCAGTGAAAAGTTGTTGAGTGTATGAATAATCAAACAACACATAGTCAGGCAAATATTGTGTTGAATTAGCATCATGACTGTTGTCCTCGGGAATAGTCAAGAAGTAGGTAGAATATTCAGGAACCATATCAGTAAGTGAATCCACACCCGTCCAATAATAGGTGAACGGTTTTTCAAGTTGGAACGGATTGTTGGTGATGGTCACCTGCATTTGAGCCTCACCACCAGGGCACAACAAAGAATCAGGAGTAACCGTAGCGGTCAACACCGGAGATTGGTGGAAAGTAATGACGTAAGGATTGAGAATCTTGCCCGTGCAATTAAGATTGGCATTATAAGCAGCGGCAAAGAAAACCACTTGACCATCTTTGTTAGCCTCGAAATTAAAGTATTCGGACAAGAACTCTTTGGTCATGTTGAAGGTATCGCCTTCAAAGATCACTTCGCTAAGGTCAGCCTCGCCATCTTCGTCAGCAGCGAACCAACGGGTGATGGTAGAGCAATTGTCAACACGCTCAGCAATCACAGTATGTACAGTAGTGTCAGTAAAGTCAGCCACACAGATTTGGGGATCTTCAGGAAGTTCCACAATCATAGGCTCAATGATGATATTGAAGGAGTAAGGTTCGCCAACACAAGTGATGGTGTCCATCACAGAACCATCGAGCACTGCGTAGTTAGCGTATTCGTTCACTTGACGAACGGTGTATTCATAGCTTGCAGCTTCAACATCCGTCGGCATTGCTTCGGGAGCATCCAACCAAGTCAGTTGACGTACACCAAAACGAACATCGTTACGGTAGCTAACCGTATTTTCTGTACCAGCTTCTGTAGCAACATTCTCATTGGTATATTCAGGGTTAGGATCTCTATATTTATAAGCAGCCATATAAGCACCATTCGGAGTATTTGACTGAGCGAATGAGTGATAATTAGCATAAGTGGTGTTATGGCCAATCACTGTTACGAGCAGGTTGCTTACTCCGTCATAGTCAAATCCAGACTGGACGAAGGGGAATTCCACCCAACCCTCTTCACTGAAGGTAACAGTTCCTTCATACACCAAGGTCTTTTCGTTCAAATCCCAATCGGAGGAACTGGAGAACGAAGATTTGTCTGTATTAGAAAGATAAATCTTCAACGTTTCCGTAACAGGACTTGCGGAAGAAGTGGCATGATAGAAACTGATACTGGAAAGATGACCAGCACCACCTACTTCTTCAGGGGTATAAATCTGTTGCGTATAGGCATTATGATACCACAAATAGGCAGGCAAATAATTTGTCGTACCTGTACCAGTACCTATTTCCACCGTAGCGGCATCACCATAACCGTACCATTGCAGATAGTGGTTGAAAGTGTATTCGAGATCCACTTGGTCAACGCCAACCATGTTGACAATGTCATCGGAGGTCAGCGGGGTGCATTGGCAGATGATAGAATCGTGTACATTGACATCAGGAGTATTTCTCTGGAAGAAGTGGAATCTGTAAACGCTGTCCACGGTGATGTGGCAGCATCTCACGGAATCATAGTTGCCAAACATGACAAAGGTATCGGGAGTAGTGGTCGTGAACCAATGATCGATGACTTCTTGGTTGCAACGATCTTCGATGGTACCGAACTGATAGGGTTCGTTTTCGCAAACTTCCTTGAAGAATTCGCCAGTGACAAGATAGTGGATAGAATCCTCAGCGAGGACGGGGCCGCAGCAAGATTGGTGACCACCGATGTAGTCAACCTGAGAGAGAGTGCCGTCAGCATTCTTTTTCCAATAAGCGTTATTCCAATCCGTACCGCCGACGCGTTCGCGGACGCGCATCACGAGAGAGTAGTTACCAACTTGTTTCCAAGTAATCTTGACAATCGTTCTAGTCTGAGTGAAGAAATCCATGTAGAAGAAGTCAAACGCCTGGGAATAGAGCGTAGCCAAACCCATAGCGCTGGTGGTCTCGCCGGTGATTTGGTTCACAACGACGGAACCGGGTTGAGTACCATACTGGGACTGAAGAGCACCAGGATAGTTGGTCGGAGTCGTACAAGGACCCACGCCGTTGATGTTGTTCTGCAGGGCAATCAGGGCGTTGTTAGCAGCTTCCTGCTCGTTGCAGAAGCCGAAGTTGTTCGCCACTTGACCACCCAACCATGCGATCTGTTGGCATTGGCCTTGAACGTTGAGTTCCGGATAGAGCGTGTAAATGCTGAAATCCGCGTATGCGGACAGGTTCTCATTTACCAGCTGACCATCACGGTACAGCAACCAGTCAACGGAGACCTTGGTTTTCGGATCGAGACCGCACGGGCAGAAATGCAGCTCGTACAGGTCCGTCTGACCCTTTACAGCAGGATTCAGGACATTGTCCAAAACCAATGTGCCATTGCCGCTGGGCGCATTTGCAATGCCTGTCAAGGTCTCGGGTTGAAGATTTTCAATCCAAAAACCACTACGACAGTTGTTGCTTTGCGCCTGCGTGCTGAAGCTCAAGAGCCCCAGCAGAATGCTTAGAAAGCAAATTGATAATAGTTTTTTCATACTGTTTTTTGTTTAATTTGTAATTTATATTATTTATTTTTCTTTATTCGATTCGTTTTTTGCCTTTAATTCAACACTATACATTACATTACACTATACATAATTTTTAACCTGCAAAAATACATTTTTTTTTCATTGTTTTTCCATCTATCTTATTTTTTTTGATTTTTTTTGATTTTTTTCGCATTCGACTGATTGTCAGTAAATTACAGGTATATTATTAGCATAAATTTTTTTTCAACAATATTCAACACCTACTAACATTTTTACGAACTTGTGTTTCAGAAGGTTACAAAAGGGGGAATATTGCGATGTGAGGAGAAGATGGTTAGAGGATGAGAGGATATGATGATTGGATGATATCGCGACGAGGATTAAATTGGACGTATTGGAATATGAATCGCGCCGGAATTTTGAATTCTCGGCGCGATATTGATTAATTGATTTATATTCAGGAAATTACAAGGACTTCTATTGCCTTATATTACTACCCCGCCCTTCGGGCACCCCTTCTATAATAGAAGGGGAAAGGTCATCGTACTATCTTGAATTCCGTGCGGCGGTTGGTGGCGCGACCTTCCTCGGTGGTGTTGTCGGCGATGGGCACGCGCTTGCCGTAACCCTTGTACTGGAGACGGTCGGCAGGAATGCCTTTAGCGATCAGATAGTCATAGACCGACTTGGCACGACTCTCGGAAAGACGGTCGTTATATTCGTCAGTACCCTGGTCATCGGTGTGTCCGCCAATCTCGATGCGGATGGTATTGGTCTTCAGGTAGTCGGCCAACTTGTCCAACTCGACAAAGGATTCCGGCTTGAGCTCAGAACGGTCGAAGTCAAAGAAGACATTCTTCAGGGTGACGACGGTTCCCACATCGGTGGGCTGCAGCTGGATGTCCTTCAGATAGGGAGAGAGCTCGGTATAGGAACGTTCCAACTGGAAGTTCTCGGAATAGAAGGGGTAATCCGGATGAGAGACATTCAACAGGATGTTGCCACCCGTATGAACACAGGCAAGATAGCTACCAGTCTGCTGGTCTGAGGTGGTCGAAGATAGCAACTGTTTGGTAGTCAAATCAATCATCTCGATGCGAGCGGCAAGCGGGTTACCGGTGAAGGCATCGCGGACATGTCCCTTGATATAGGTGACCGGATTAGGACGCAACTTGTCATCCAGCTCAAAGCTGTAAAGATCCAGACCGCCGAAACCACCATCCTTGTCGGAGGCGATGTAGGCCATGGTACCAGCCGCATTGATAAAGATGTTGATTTCATCCGCCGGCGAATTGATGGGATAGCCCAGATTTTTGGGTTCGCTCCAGGATCCGTCAGGCTGCAACGTACTGTAATAGAGGTCGTAACCGCCCATACCGACCCTGCCGTTGGAGGCAAAGTAGAGCGTGCGACCATCACTGTGGATAAAGGGAGCAGCATCATCGCCCGGGGTATTGATAGCGGAACCGAGGTTGACAGGGATGGTGAACTCACCTTCCGCCGTCATAGTAGTCATCCAGATGTCCATCCCGCCAAAACCGCCAGGACGGGAAGAGGCGAAGTAGATTGTTTGTCCGTCGGAGGCGATAGTCGGCTGGCTTTCCCATGCGGAGCTGTTGACTGGCGCACCGAAATTGCGGGGTCGCGACCAGCGGTCACCGATGCGCTTTGCCCAGTAGAGGTCGCAACTGCCCATTCCGAAATCGGCATCACACATCGTATAAAGGAGGTACTTACCATCGGGGGAGATACATTGGGCCCCTTCGTTGTAGCCCGTTTTGACGGGAGCACCCAAAGCCACGCGCGGTTGCCACTGGGAACCGGACTTCGTACTGTAATAGAGATCCTCCTCATTCAAACAGAAAGCACAAACGGTATTCTCATCGCGCGGTCGTCTGACCGTGAAGATGATCTGATCGTCATCGGCGGTGATGGCCGCCAACATCTCATCCCAGTCGGAATTGATGTACGGACCCATATTCACCAATGCATATTGCATGGGATTCTTCATCGCTTCCAATGCAAACTGACAATTGGCAATGGTTCGCTGGGCCTCCGGATGAACATCGGAATATTGCAACCCATACTGGAGGAAGAGTTGCAGCGTCTTCAGGGCATAAGCGTAGGCGCCGCACTTAGCGCCCTCATTACCAGCAATATAGTATAACATCGGATCAGGATCGCCAATGATATCAATGGCCCGCTGGTAGTTCTTGTAGGCGGAATCGGAGCGAAGCTGGATATTGTAGATATCCCCTTTCATGATGTAAACATCCGCATAGTTAGGATCTTTCAGCTGAGCCTGATCAAGATAACGCAGCGCCTTATCAAAATCATTGACTTTGAGGCACTGTTTGGCCTTATCGCACAACGGTGCCGCCTTGGAAGTCTTCTGGGCGGTAGTAATCACCGGGGCGATGAGGCACATTAATATTATATATACTATATTTAATTTATTGTACATACGTTTGGGTTTCAGGTTTCAAGTTTCAGGTTATTCCTACCCCGGCCTAACGGCCACCCCTTCCAAAGGAAGGGGAATGATCCTTCGACCGCACTTCAACTACTAACTGCTAACTACTAACTGCTAACTACTAACTGCTAACTACTAACTTTCTTAGCTCGTTCCCAATATTCGTCCATTTCCGGCAAACTCATCTCGGTGAGTTTGCGGCCGTCGTCCTTCACCATCTGTTCGAGGAGTTGGAAGCGGCGCATGAACTTGCGGTTGGCTTTTTCAAGAGCGTCTTCGGGGTGGACGTTGATGAAGCGGGAGTAGTTGATGAGGGCGAAGAGCACATCGCCAAACTCGTCCTCCATCGCCTCTTTGTTATCGTTGCGCACTTCTTCCTGAAGTTCTGCGAGTTCCTCCTGCACTTTGTCCCACACCTGCTCGCGGTTATCCCAGTCGAAGCCGACCCCGGCGCATTTGTCCTGAATGCGGTAGGCTTTAGTGACGGCGGGCATAGCGGAAGGGATGCCGCCCAACACAGAGCGGTTGCCTTCGGTCTGGAGTTTGATCTTCTCCCAGTTCTCGTGCACTTGGTTGGCTGAGTCGGCCTTTACCTCGCCATAGATGTGTGGGTGACGGCGTATCAATTTATCACACAGCTTGTTAAGCACATCGGTAATATTGAAGAGACCCATCTCGGAGGCCACTTTGGCATAGAAGACGATGTGCAACTGGAGGTCGCCGAGCTCCTTGCACATGTCGGGGTAGTCCTTGTCCATGATGGCATCGGCGAGTTCGAAGGTCTCCTCCACGGTGAGATTGCGGAGAGAATCGAACGTCTGCTCCCGATCCCATGGACATTTCTCGCGCAGCTCGTCCATGATTTCGAGGAGATGACGGAAGGCGGCGAGGGATTCGGTGTATTTGTCGGTATTATCCATATTCTTACTTCATATTCCTAGGGCTCGGCTATCGCCTCACCCTAGGTTGACACGTGTCGGGCTTACAGCCCTCTTGGAATAACTGCTAACTACTAACTGCTAACTACTAACTATTAGTACGCGCGGGCGAACAACACTCTCTCGTGAGACGGTTTGCCGGTGAGGATACACTTGCCTTCCTCCTTCGGGTTGTTGAAGGGGATGCAGCGGATGGTCGCCTTGCAGAGGTCCTTGATTTTCTCCTCGGTTTCGGGAGTACCGTCCCAGTGGGCATAGACGAAACCGGGCTTGTTGTCGAGCAGATCGACGAACTCATCCCAAGTGTCGGCTTTGTAGGTGTGTTCTTCGCGGAACTTCAACGCTTTGTTGAAGAGGTTCTGCTGGATCTCGTCCAACAGTTTCTGGATATGTTCCACGAGGGTGTCGAAGGAGACGTTGAACTTCTCCATGGTGTCGCGACGGGCGACTTCGGCCTCGTTGTTCTCCATGTCTTTGGGTCCGATGGCGACGCGCACGGGCACGCCCTTGAGTTCGTATTCGTTGAACTTCCAGCCGGAACGCTTGGTGTCGTCGTTGTCGAACTTGACGGCGATACCGAGGGATTTCAGTTTCTGTACAAGCGTATCTGCCTTAGCAGCAATTTGTTCGCGTTGTTCATCGGTCTTGTAAATCGGCACGATGACCACTTGGATGGGGGCCAAGACCGGCGGCAACACGAGTCCGTTGTCGTCGGAGTGGGTCATGATGAGCGCACCGATGAGTCGGGTGGAGACGCCCCAAGAGGTAGCCCACACGTATTCGAGCTCGTTCTTCTGGTTGAGGAACTTCACGTCGAAAGCTTTGGCGAAGTTCTGTCCGAGGAAGTGGGAGGTGCCGGCTTGCAGTGCCTTGCCGTCCTGCATCAAAGCCTCGATGCAGTAGGTGTCAAGGGCGCCGCCGAATCGTTCGTTCGGGGATTTCACACCCATGATGACGGGGATAGCCATGTGTTTTTCTGCGAAATCGGCATAGACGTGGATCATCTTGTCGGTCTCTTCGAGGGCTTCCTCACGGGTGGCGTGTGCGGTGTGGCCTTCCTGCCAGAGGAACTCGGCGGTGCGAAGGAAGAGGCGGGTGCGCATCTCCCAACGGACGACGTTAGCCCACTGGTTGCAAAGGATAGGCAGGTCGCGGTAGGATTGGATCCAGTTTTTGTAAGTATCCCAGATGATGGTCTCAGAGGTGGGGCGCACGATGAGCTCCTCTTCGAGTTTGGCGTCGGGATCGACGACCACGCCGCCACCGTTGGGATCGTTCTTCAGACGATAGTGGGTCACCACGGCGCACTCTTTGGCGAAGCCTTCCACATGGCTGGCCTCACGGCTGAAGAAAGATTTCGGAATAAAAATCGGGAAATAGGCGTTGGAATGGCCCGTATCTTTAAACATTTGGTCCAGTTGGCGCTGCATTTTCTCCCAAATCGCGTATCCGTAAGGCTTGATGACCATGCATCCGCGCACGGAAGAATTCTCTGCCAAATCCGCTTTCTTCACAATGTCATTATACCACTGTGAGTAATTCTCTTCTCTTGAACAAAAATTTTTTGCCATAAATTTTCTGTATATATTAACTTTTTAGTACTTTTGCCGTCTAATCAGAAATTCAGGTGCAAAAATAATAAAATAAGAGATAAGGAGGACACTATGAAGAAACAAATTTTAATCGTCCTAAGCGCAGTAACCTGCTTATTGTCAGCTTGTTCAACAGCAAACTTCGCCTACTACGATGACATATACACCTCAACGTCGGAGGAAACGCAGGTAAAAGCCGCCACTCCAGGCGCAACTGCGGCTGCCTCGAACGCCACCGTTGAGGCCGATTCTATCATTTACGAGACTGACGAGAACGGCAACTTGTTGCGCACGCTGACCTACTATCCGGGCAGCAGCGAGCCGGTGATCACCACCTACATGGAGGTGGTGAACGACGACGGCACCAAGTCCACTGTGGCTGTGGGCAGTTCAGGGTATGACCCCGACGACTACTACGACTACAGCTACGCTTCACGCATCCGCCGGTTCCACACCGACGTGTACGCAGGCTGGGGCTATTACGACCCCTATTTCACCAACCTATACTGGTACGACTACAGTCCAGCCAGCTGGGGCATCAGTATCTACTTGGGTTACAACTGGTGGTGGCCGGGCTACTGCTACCGTCCCTACTGGTATAATCCCTACTGGTACGACTATGGCTGGCGCTACGGATGGGGCTGGTACGGACCGCACTACGCCTACGACCCATGGTATCATCCTTACGGACCTCATCCTCACGGTCCCGGACCCGTTGACTACTACCACAACCACCACGACCCCAACAACGCCTACTACTACGGACACCGCAACAATGTCGGTCCCTCTGTGGGTAACGGCGGCCACGGTCAAGGTGAGCGTCCGAACAAAGACGGAGACAACACCAACAGACCTTTGGCTGGCGGTTACGGCAACGGCGAGACCAACAACTACTACTCTGTAACTTCCACACCTGCAAGCTTCAACCAACGTTACGACCAACTGGCAGGTACTACAGGTACGGGCAGTGCCGGCAATGGCGGCGGTTCTTCAACAGGCAGGACGACGACTTCCACGGTCCCTACGGCTGCTCCGACGAACACCTCAGACAACCGTATTAACCAAAAGGTGAACCCTACCAACCTGACCCCGGGCAGCTCGCAACCCACCACGACTCCTTCCACGGGCACCACGACGAACACCACGACAACCCGTCCGACCACTCCTCAAAATCCCACCGCTACCGGTGCGAGAACGAATACGAACACCGTTACACGCACGGTAGTGACCCCTT
Source organism: uncultured Bacteroidales bacterium (assembly GCA_900316305.1). Taxonomy (GTDB): domain Bacteria; phylum Bacteroidota; class Bacteroidia; order Bacteroidales; family WCHB1-69; genus F23-D06. The sequence continues at coordinate 131,762 of ONCM01000006.1, forward strand.
CCACGAACAAACCGGCGAGCACTTCCACTTCGCCCCGCACGGTGACAAGAACCGTCACCACCAGCAGACCTGCTTCTGCATCAGGTAATTATAGCACTCCTGCTGGCAACAGTTCCACCTCTCGTCCGGCCAGCAGTTCTCGTCCGACCACCACAGCTCCTGCGAGCAGCAGCCGTTCGATCTACGGTTCTCCGAGAAGCGAGAGCCGTCCTTCGAGCAGTTCATCATCGAGCAACAGCCGCTCCAACGAGAGATCGTCAAGCAATAGCCGCTCTTACAATTCATCCAGCAGCAATAGCAACAGTAGTCGCTCTTACAGCTCTCCGAGCAGCAGCCGTTCTTCCTTCAGTTCCGGTTCTTCCCACAGCAGTGGCGGATATTCCGGTGGTGGACATTCTGGTGGTGGACATTCTGGCGGAGGTCATTCCGGCGGAGGACATGCTACGGGGAGACGGTAATTCAAAATGTAGAATGTAGAATGCAGAATGTAGAATACATATCGAAAATCAAAAACAGAAAATTGAAGGAAATGAAAAGAATAGCAACATTAATGATTGTGTTAATTGGGATGTGTGGCATCGGATTTGCGCAAGGAGATTACGAGGCGTTCACCTTCTCGCAGGCGGATTATCTGGGGACGGCCCGTTTCATGGGTGCCGGCGGCGCTTTCGGAGCTACGGGCGGTGACTTTTCGGCCGTAAGTACCAACCCAGCGTCCATCGGACTTTACAAGCGTCACGAGGTGTCGTTCACCCCGATGCAGCTCCTGTTCGGATATTCGGACACCTACTACAACCAGCAGAAAGCATCCGCCCAGAACTTCAAATACACGGTTCCGCAATGCGGTATTGTGTTGGCGAACACCATCCATCGTGACAACGGTTGGAAAAGCTGGCAGTTCGGATTCGGCTACAACCGCATCATGGACTTCAACAGTTCTTACCGCGCCAACGCACAGGTAATGAACACGATAGGAAATGAGATTGCCATGCACGCCAACGGCACCGATTACAACAATCTTACTGGCGACGGATATCTGGCATGGATGGGTTGGATGATGGACACCGTTCCCGGCTATCACAACCTCTATCAGGCTCTTTATGGCGGTCACGATATCAATCAGAAAGCTACGGTGGTGAGAAGCGGTGCCATTAATGAGATGACCATCACCTTCGGCGGCAACTACAACGACAAGTTCTTCGTTGGAGCCACCCTCGGATTTCCGTTCATCGATTTCAGGGAGAAGACCAACTATTACGAGCAACCTGCTGATGCTTACGACATTGGGAATGTCACCGAATACGCCCTCTACACTCAGCAACGGAACTCCGGCGCCGGTGTCAACTTGAAATTGGGTGTCATTTACCAACCCGCTGAGTTTGTGCGACTTGGTCTTGGTTTCCACACCCCCACCTACTATTGGAACATCAAGGACTATTTCTATCGCGAGCTCTACACAGAATACGTCAATATCCCGAATCTCCCCAACTCACGTTTCAACTACGAGAACCGCAACAACTTCACGCTGACCACACCGTTGAAGTTCAACGCCAGTGCCTCCTTCCTGATCAAGAAGCGCGCCTTCATCGCCGCCGAGTATGAATTCGAAAACTACAGCATGGCTTCCTTGTACAACGACAACTACGACTATTCTAATGAGAATGAGATGATTAAGATGAAATATGGCATTTCTCACAACCTCCGCGTCGGTGCCGAGGTGAACATCACCCAAGGCTTTTCCCTGCGCGCCGGCTACCGTCTCAAGACCTCTCCGTATAAGATGCACGAAACGACCTATAACGGCACAGCACACTTCATCTCCGCCGGTGTGGGCTTCAGAGGCAAATTCTTCTTCTGCGACCTCGCTTACATGTTGCGCATGAGCAAGGATTCTTACTGGCTCTACGATCCTGTTGGCGAGCCGTGCCAAGTCAAGACCAACACCCACTACGCAACAGCCACCATTGGTTGGAAATTCTAACACTAGCTATTGGCTGTTAGCCATTGGCCTTTAGCCAAAAGCCAAAACCAATGAGAAGACTACTCCTTATCATTATCATAACTTTTTCCGTCGCCTTGAGCTGCATGGCTCAAGAGCGACTTTTTTTTCAGGTTCCATACGAGAGCGTGACCACGGACGTTCAAGGGAACGTCTATCTCACAAGGGGTTACAATCTGGATATGTTCCCAAAGGATGGTTCAAAGCAGCTGAACTATGGAGATCCGTCGTGGGGTGTCATCACGCGAGTGGATGCGAATATCGCCTCCAAAATTCTGGTTTTCTATCTCGAAAGCGGTACTATCGCGCTGTTAGACAATGAATTGTCACCTATCTGTGCCACGCTGAACCTCTTCGACCAATCGCTGGCGACCGTCTCCTTGGCGGCCATGGGCAACCCCAACAAGATTGTGCTGTATGACGATGCAAATCAAGATTTGATCATCACGGACATAAGTCTGAACGTGCTGTCCCAATCGCACGTCTCCTTTCCGGGCGAGTTCCATCCGACTGACATGCAGGTGGTTACCGAACATCGCATCGCCCTTTTGGACACGCTCCACGGCATCTGCCTTTTCGACTTCTACGGCACGTTCGAGCGGGAGATTCCCATTCCCAATATCACGGCCATGCAACTGATGAAAGACTGCATCATCTATCTGAAAGACAACAAACTATACCGATACGACATCCCCTCCCCCACCCATCCGATGAGTTTGCAAGAGATGGACATCGACCTCCAGCGCATCAAGACTTTCCACTTGTGGAAGAACCTGTTATATTACATTGATATGGAGAATAGCGCTTGGGTACAACATCTTGTGCCGGAAGAGTAAAAATGCTATCTTTGCCCCATCAAATCTGGGATTATGTCGCAAGAGAAATTTTCCATCGCCAAAAGGCTGAAAAGCTTCACATACGCATTCAACGGGCTGCGCATCCTCTTGCGTGAGGAGCACAACTCGCGCATCCACCTGTTTGCAACCGTCTGCGTCATCATTGCAGGTATTCTTCTCCGAATCTCGCTCTTGGAGTGGGTGGCGGTGGCTTTCGCCGTAGGGCTGGTCTTCAGCTTCGAAATCCTCAACTCATCTGTTGAAGATCTTTGCGATCACGTCTGCACCGAGCGCAATGAACAGATCAAGAAAGTCAAAGATCTGGCGGCCGCCGCGGTGCTGGTGTCAGCGATTACCGCAGCGGTGATCGGTTTGTTGGTGTTTTTACCAAAGATTATTGCGATGATACGATGACGCGATGAATAGGCGATGAATGGTTTTTAAAAATAATCGCAAATCGCCTTTATTCGTGTTTATAAACCGGCAGCGGTTGGTCGATTTGTTCGTTCCAGGGCAGTCCGTAGCCACCGATCTCGTTCATGAAGGGATCGGGATCGAACTGTTCGACGTTGAAGACGCCCTTGCCGGTCCATTTGCCGGTGAGGATCATCTTGGCGCAGAGCATGGCGGGAACGCCCGTGGTGTAGGAAACGGCCTGTGCGCCGACTTCCTTGAAGCACTCGGCGTGGTCGCAGTTGTTCCACACATAGTAAGTGCGTTCCTTGCCGTCCTTGACACCCTTGATCTGGCAACCGATGGAGGTCTGGCCGTGGTAGCCCTCGCCCAGGGAAGAGGGTTCCGGCAGGACAGCCTTCAGGAACTGCAACGGAACGATGTCCATGCCCTTGTAGTTGATAGGCTTGATGCTGGTCATGCCGATTTCCTGCAGCACGTTCAGCACGGTGAGGTACTTCTGTCCGAAGGTCATCCAGAAACGGGCACGCTTGATGGTCGGGTAGCTCTTCACGAGAGACTCAAGTTCCTCATGATAAAGCAGATAGGATTCACGGTCGCCGATATTGGGATACTCCACAGGACGGTGGATGGACATAGGATCGATTTCCACCCATTGACCGTTCTCCCAGTATTTTCCGCGTTGGGTAATCTCACGGATGTTGATTTCGGGGTTGAAGTTGGTGGCAAAAGCTTTGCCGTGGTCGCCGGCGTTGCAATCGACGATGTCGAGGTAGTGCATCTCATCGAAGTAGTGTTTGGCGGCATAAGCAGTATAGATGCTGGTCACGCCGGGGTCGAAACCGCAGCCGAGGAGAGCCATGATGCCGGCCTCTTTGAAGCGGTCGTGGTAGGCCCACTGCCAGCTATACTCAAACTTCGCTTTGTCGCGGGGCTCGTAGTTAGCGGTGTCCATATAGTTGGTTTTGGTAGCCAGACAGGCATCCATCAGAGGCAGATCCTGATAAGGCAGGGCCACATTGATCAGCAAATCAGGCTTATAGCTTTCCAGCAGGCGAATCGTTTCCTCCACATTATCGGCATCCACCTGAGCGGTTTGGATGCGGTTGCCGCCAATATGTGCCGCAATAGCGTCGCATTTCGCCTTGGTGCGGGATGCCAGCATGATTTCGGTGAAAACTTCCGGTACGGAAGCGCATTTGTGAGCCACGACGGAACCAACGCCGCCCGCTCCGATGATTAATACTCTTGCCATTTCTTTACAATATTTAGTGATACTTACAATTTCGATTTGAATCGGCAAAGATACGATAATTTCATCTATCTATACAGAAAAAAAAGTATTTTTGCCGAACAAAATCTTTCAATACAAAATGACAAAAGCTAAAGAAATCTATCTTGCTGGAGGTTGCTTTTGGGGAACCGAGCATTATTTCAAACAGATTGAAGGTGTGGTAGATACAGAAGTGGGGTTCGCCAACGGGCATACCAAAAATCCGACGTATAAGGAAGTTTATACCGATACAACCGGTTTTGTGGAGACGGTTCATATCCAATACAACCCTGAGGTGGTCAGTCTTGAATTTCTGTTGCAGATGTTTTTCAAGGCCATCGACCCCACCAGCTTAAACAAGCAAGGTCACGACGAAGGAACACGCTATCGTACAGGTATTTACTACACAGAAGCTGAGGATTTGTCCATTATCGAGAAGGTATATCAGGAAGAGCAGAAAAACTATCCGCAGCCCTTGGCCGTAGAGAAGCTTCCCTTGGAGAACTTCTACACGGCGGAGGAATATCACCAGGACTATTTGGACAAGAACCCCACGGGTTACTGCCACTTGCCAAAATCGCTGTTTGATTTTGCAAAGAATGCCAAAGAGCGTCACGCAACCGAGTCTCTCGACGGAGCAGGGATGTAGAAATCATGGGAAAGTTTATCAGAAAGTTCGTCCAAAGACATTTTCCAGCAAATAGATTGTGAACAATATCGTGCCTCCGGCATGCGGTGGAAAACGGAACTAACCGCCGCAAGGGTTGAAGTGACCTTTGCGGCGGTTTCTATAGTTGATTGTCAATCTTTCCGTAATCATTTCCGAATGTTCAGACAGAATACAATCGGTTACATGATTCGATTTTTTTTGTACTTTTGCGCCCTTTTTTGAATAAAGCTATGGGGGAAGAGAAATATCTTGGGGGAAAAGGGTATCAATGGTACAAGCACTATGCCCGATTTATGAATCGGCATCTGATGTACCGCGTGGAATATATAGGAAAGGAGAATCTGCCAGCGTTGGGCGAGCCATGTATGATTGTATCTAATCACCAGAACTGCGCCAATGACCCGCTGAATCTGTTGTTGGGCTTGGAAAACGAGAGCCATCCTTATGTGATAGCCCGTGGCAATGTGTTTTCGTGGCACAAGCTGATCACGAAATTCTTCCTGTGGTTAGGTATGTTGCCGGCTTTCCGACTCGACTTTGAGGGCCAGGAGTCGCTGAGCAAGAATGCGGAGACAATCCGTATCTCCGGCGGAAAGATGTTGGAAGGCAACCGATTGATCATGTATCCGGAAGGAACGCATCAGGATAAACATTGGTTAGGGGATTTCTCGTTCGGTTATACCCGTTTGGCATTTGAGACCGCGGCGCGAGACGGATTTGCGCACAACATCAAAATCGTACCGAGTGCGCATCATTATGCGGACTATTTTGAGCCGGGTGTCGATGTGGTGATTCGTTTCGGCCAGCCAATTTCGCTGTCGGACTATTATGAGTTATATAAGACGAAACCTCGCACGGCGCAACGCCAGGTGAATGAGTTAGTGCGCAAACAGATAGAGGACATGATGCTCGACATCCGCGACCTTGAACACTACGATGATATCGACTGGCTAAGACAGAGCGAAGTCAATGTACAAAGGGACAATGTACATTGTACGAAGGCCTTGTCGGCGCAATTAGAGGCTGACAAGCGATTGGTCGAAGGACTCAAGGCGAAAGACGAGCATTTTTGGGCAGAAGTGCGGGAGATACGTGAGGAGGAAGAACGTCTCGGTATCACAGAACGCGATATTATAAACAAGAAGAGTTGGGGCGTGACGTTACTGAGCATTTTGGCGCAAATCATCTTGTTACCGCTGTGGATCGTGTCGCTTTACCCGAATATCTTCCACTATAACATCCAACGGCTACTGTTGAAAACGGACAAGATGTATACGAACAGTTGGCGTTTTGTCGTCCCCGTGGTGGTGGGCATGCCGTTTTTCTTTATACTGACGGTGCTTGTGTGCGGTTTGGCGTGGGGCTTATGGTGGCAGTCGGCACTATGGATGCTGTTGGCGGTGTGGCCGCTGTCTGAGTTCGCGCTGAGAGAATGGAAGTGGATGAAAGCGACGTGGCGGAACGTGCGGCTGTTGAAAGTGGAAAGTGGAAAGCGGAAAGTAGAAAGCCTCATGATGAAAAGGAAGCAATTATTTGAAAAGCTAAAAGATATAATATGAAAAGAGTAGTAATAACAGGCATGGGCATATGGTCCTGCCTTGGAAAATCGTTAGACGAAGTGCGTGACTCGTTGTACACGGGTAGGTCAGGAATCATCCTTGATCCCGTGCGTAAAGAGATGGGCTTCCGTTCTGGTCTGACAGCCAAAATAGATATCCCTGATTTGAAGGGCATTTTAAGCCGATCACAACGCGCGTTCATGCCCGAACAGGCTAAATACGCATACTGCGCGACGGTAGAAGCCTTGCGCAATGCAGGCATCGATCAGGATTATCTGGACAAGCACGATGTGGGTCTGTTGTATGGCAATGACTCAGCCGTTGATCCGGCTGTTCGTGCGGTGGATACGATTCGCGAGAAAAAAGACACGACGTTGTGCGGAAGTGGTGCTATCTTCCAGTCGATGAACTCGACAGTGACGATGAATCTTGGCACCATCTTCCATCTTCGTGGAATCAACCTGACGATCAGCGGAGCTTGTGCCAGCGGTTCTCATGCCATCGGTTTGGGTGCATTGCTGATCCAAACAGGTCTGCAAGATATGATCGTGTGCGGCGGCGCGCAAGAAGTGAACCCGTTCTCAGTTGGATCGTTCGACGGAATCTCCGCCTTCTCCACACGCGAGGATGCGCCGGAGAAAGCGTCTCGTCCGTTCGACCGTGATCGTGATGGTTTGGTGCCTGGCGGCGGAGCAGCAACGGTGATCGTCGAGGAGTATGAGCACGCCGTGAAACGTGGTGCGCCTATCCTCGCGGAAATTCTCGGCTATGGCTTCTCCGCGAATGGCGAACATATATCCTCGCCGAATGTGGAAGGACCGAGCAAGTCGCTATACATGGCGATTGAGCGTGCGGGTATCAGCATTGACGAGATAGGTTACATCAACGCTCACGCAACATCGACGCACGTAGGAGACACAAACGAGGCGAAAGCGATCTATAACGTCTTTGGTGACCGCAAGATTGAAGTGACATCCACCAAGTCACAAACAGGACACGAGATGTGGATGGCCGGTGCAAGTGAGATCATCTACTCGATGCTGATGATGAAAAACGATTTCATCGCAGCAAACATCAACTTCGAGAACCCTGACGAAGACAGCGCCAAGCTGCTGATACCGAACAAACGCATAGAGAAACATTTCGATACGTTCCTAAGCAACAGTTTTGGCTTTGGCGGCACGAATGCAACGCTGATTGTTCGAAATATGTAATTATGTAAATCATTAAATGGTATAATTTTAAAATTATGGAAAAGAAAGAATTGATTGCCAAGATAAACAGTGTTTTGGCAGAAGAATTTGAAGTAGAAGAAAGTATCATCACCCCAGAAGCGAACATCAAGAAGACACTGATGTTGGACAGCTTGAGTCTGGTGGATATGTTAGTACTCATCGAAAGCGAGTTCGGTGTGAAGATCCAACCTACAGAGTTGGTTAAGGTCCAAACGTTTGAGGCATTGTACGACTATTTAGCTGAGCGCGTGTGATTTTTCGTGACAAAGAAATATTTATGTTGATCCCGCAACGTCCGCCGATAGTAATGGTGGACGTTGTGTGGTCTGCTGACGAACAGAGCGCTGACACCGGATTGACCATCCAAGAGGACAATATCTTCGTCAAAGATGGCCTTTTCCGCGAGCCGGGTTTGATAGAACATATCGCTCAGTCTGCAGCTGCTTTTGCAGGCTATGGGACATTCGTCCGTGGTGAAGAACCCAAACTCGGGTTCATTGGCGAGATAAAAGACTGTGTGTTTAATCTCATGCCGCCGGTCGGCAGTGAACTACGCACGCATATACAACTTGTTACGGTAATTGGTGGCATCCGACTTATCAATGCCGAAGTGCGACTCAAAGACGAATTGGTGGCAACCTGTGTAATGAAATTTTTCCTCAAAGATGATTAACAATTATTTCACTATCCTTAGAAGCGAAGCGACTGACAATTTATCCGGTGTGGTAAGTATTCGTCTTAACGCGCATAGTATCGTATATGAGGGACATTTTCCCGGAGAACCTGTATCGCCCGGCGTTTGTAACATCGAAATGATCCGTGAGTGTGCAGAAGCCGTGCACGGTCATGCTCTTCGCATCAATCGTATCAAGCAATGTCGGCTTACCACTCTTGTCACTCCGCTCAATCACTCCACGGCTGATGTCACCATCAACCTCCAAGAACAGGAACCAAACACTTATCGCCTGACTGCCACACTGGGCAAAGGCGAAGAGACATACCTGACACTCAAAGCGGACGTTGCTGATGAATAATCGTGTAGTAATCATAGGAGCCGGTTTAGGCGGCCTGCAATGTGCCTTTGTGCTGGCCAAGAACGGCATGGAGGTCACGGTACTTGAGCAAGACCGCGTGGTAGGTGGTTGTCTGCAGTCTTTCCAGCGTGGAAACACCCTGTTCGACACAGGCTTTCACTATGTAGGCGGTCTGCGTGAGGGCGAGTCGTTGTATCCGCTTTTTCGATATTTTAATCTGTTGGATTTACCGTGGCAAGCACTTGATGAGGAATGCTTTGACGAAGTCGTCATCGGCGATGAGCGTTTCTCCTATGCAGTCGGTCATGAACGATTCATTCAAACACTCTCAGCGGCATTTCCGCACGAGCAGGCGGGCATACGCGCATATACAAACCTTTTAAGAGAAGTAGGAGAGCATATCTACGATGCGTTAAAGCCGCGTCAGGCAGACAATTTCTATGAACGTTCACTCTTCGCACGTTCGGCGCATGATTTCCTATGCGAGACGATACATGACCCGTTACTACGTCAAGTGCTGTCAGGCACTTCGCTAAAGATGGAACTAAACGCTCCGACGCTTCCTCTATACCCCTTCGCGCAGATTAATAACTCGTATATCCAATCCGCGTGGCGGTTGCTTGGTGGTGGGCAGCAGATAGCCGACCATCTCGTCTCCGACATTGAACAAATGGGCGGAATAGTGCGCACGAGTGCGGCTGTAAGTAAAATAGAGGAAAACGGTCAAGTACGCGGTGTGTGGGTGAACGGCGATGAGTTTATCGAAGCAGACTATGTGATCTGCGATATCCATCCACAAGAGGCCATGCGGCTGATGGCGGAATGCCCCTCAATACGCAATATATATCGCCGTCGCATGCTGGCCTTAGCAGATACGATCGGCATTTTCACGGCAAATATCCGCCTCAAACCGAATGTTCTACCCTACGAGAACAAGAATATCTTTGTTCATCGCGAGGATGCCGATCTATGGAATATCCGTACGGGCAGGACAGAAAGTGTGATGGTTAGTTTCTACCCCGACCAGGCAGCAATCGATCTGCTCTGCCCGATGCACTGGTCTGAAGTGTCGCAATGGGCAGACAAGCCTGCCGGACATCGCGGCGAGGATTATGTGGCGTTCAAACAGCATAAGACGGAAGAATGCTTGGCGTTGGTAGAGCAACGGTTGCCGCAACTGCGCGGCGCAATAGACCATGTCTATACCTCAACACCATTAACTTATCAGCGTCACACCCGCACGAACAAGGGCTCTGCCTACGGTATCCGCAAGGACTGGCGCTCACTTATAACTACAGTCTTCACCCCTAAGACACCGGTGCAAAACGTTTTACTTACCGGTCAGAACTTAAATCTACATGGACTGCTCGGCGTGTCAATGACTTCTGTCATCACTTGTGCCGAAATCCTTGGATTAGATACACTTAGCAAACAAATAATTCAATAAAATATGAAGAAGGAAGGCGCGATTGTGTCGCCCGTCCGCTGCAAGTGGGAACCGGCAAAATAGTTCCACTCCACGATGAATGTAAAAGATACCGCCGCAAGGGTTCCCGCGCCTTTGCGGCGGTTTTATTATGCCTGCATTCCAAAATATTGCGTATTTTTGCCGCTCAAGTTCTAAATTCAAAAATATAATTATGACTGAACTGGAAAAATGCAACGCAGGGTTACCGTATTCGTTTGCCGACCCTGAGATGGTCGCTCGCAAAGGCGCAGCAATTCGTCAATGCGAGCTATACAACGCTATTGACGGCGAGGATTATGAAGCGCAATACAAGCACCTTAAACAGATGTTAGGCGCAGTAGGCGAACGTGTTTGGATAGCAAAAACTTTCGGCTGCGACTGCGGAAAGAATATTTTCATAGGCAATGACTTTACCGGCAACTTCAATCTGACGATTCTCGACATTCGCGAGGTGTATATCGGTGATCATGTCATGATTGGTCCAAACACTTTGATTACGACCGTCGGTCATCCATTGTCGGCGTTGGAAAGGCGTGATTATATGGCATATGCCAAGCCCGTGCGCATCGGCAACGACGTGTGGATAGGCGGCAACGTCACCATCCTGCCCGGTGTAACCATCGGCAACAATGTGGTTGTGGCTGCAGGTGCCGTCGTCACCAAAGACATCCCCGACAACACACTCGTTGGCGGCGTGCCCGCAAAGAAGCTCAAGGATTTGGAACCTGCTCTCTGACTATCGTGATATTCAAGAGACAAAGCAATGAAACGTTTATCTCTTTGGCTACCCATACGTTCTATAGCATTCCTGCTGGTATTCGTTGCGTGTGCAGGATTGTCCAGTAAAAGCCTCAGCGAAATTGGTTGCTGGTGGTCGGTCACGCGCTGATCGACTTGGCAACTGCCGCACAGATCGTGGCGACATCTTTTGTCCCGGGACTGTATCAAACCATGTGTGGGCAATAACGACTGACCGCTGTAAGGGCATTCGCGCCTTTGTGGCAGTTTTGTTATGTACAGCATGGCGAAAAAAAGTGTACTTTTGCAGCCTTTTTAGATAAAGCGGCATGACAATAGTATTAAACACCATAGGACTTGAAGCGGCATCCGAACAGATTCGCACGCTAATCAAAGACCAAGAGGCGGAAATCATCGACACCTCGGAGATGAAAATCGCGCATTGCATGGGCTGCAACCAGTGCTGGCTCAAAACGCCGGGCATCTGCGCCATCAAGGACGATTACGAGAACATTCTGAAGAAACTGGTCAAGGCCGACAATCTTTGGCTGGTTTCCGACACGCATTTCGGCTTCTTGGACTACAAAGGCAAACGGGTGATGGACCGCATCATGCCCTTGCTGAACATGTATATCGGCTTTCGCGACGGCTGGATGCGGCACGAGTTGCGCTACCACCCGCTGAACATCGGACTTCTCTACAAAGGCGAAGCCTCTCAGGAGATGATGGAGGATTGGTGCAAGCGCACAGCCGCCAACATTGCCGGTCACTCTTTGGGCGCGATTGCCCTTGATGGAACACAGGGTTCTGCCTGCGCCTATAAAGAAGCTCTTCCCGTTATGTCCGGTCCAATCGAACATTTGGTGATCATTAACGGCAGTCCGCGCACGGCGAAATTCAGCAACACGGACAAAATCATCCACTCTTTTGCCAAAGGTCTGGAAGAGGTTGGCGCCACTTGGGAACTACACAACATCTCCAGCCGAACTGAATGGGATGCGGCGCGTGAGGCTTTTCTCACCCACCCGCGCACCCTTATCGCCCTTCCGCTCTATGTGGAATGTGTTCCTGGCCTGCTGTTGGAATTCATAGAGACGTTGCCAAAAGAGCGTCAGACCCCGGGCGAACTCTCCTTCCTGCTTCATGGAGGCATGGACGAGGGGAATGAATTCCGCTTGGGCGAGCATTTTCTGCAAGGATTGCCTGCGCAGTTAGGATGTAGTTATGGCGGAACGATGGTTCGCGGCGGCAGTTTCCGCATCCGCACCGTCGAAGGTGAAGAGCGAGCCAAAATGGTGACCCCTTTCCTGAAGATGGGCCGTGTGTATGCGCAGAAAGGCACTTTCAACACCCCCGAAGCCAAACGGTTCACCGGCCCGGAACAATATCCCTGGCTGCTGCGCAAGATGGTGAGCCTGCTATTCATGAAGAAAGTGAACAAGAGTTTTGAAGACTTCGCCCAGAGTTGGGGCTGTGCTCGGCCGCTGGACGACAAACCGTATTGAAAAGAATGAATATCCGTTTAGAACAGACGAAAGATTATCGTGAGGAGGAGCATCCGGAAGCTTTCGAGGCTTACGAAGAGACCTTCCCCAAGAAGGAGAAACTGCATCTGCCCGGACAATTAGTATAGATGACTGCTATGGAATACATCAGAGTAACAAGGCCCGACCCCAACGAGGCGTTCCCGAATCCGAACCTCCCAAGACTTTGCTTCATCAAGAATGTGGTGAAGAATCCCCGTATCATCATCGGGGACTACACATACTACGATGACGTGGACGGTGCGGACCAGTTTGAGAAGCACGTCACGCATTTCTACGACTTTATCGGTGACAAATTAATCATCGGGAAGTTTTGCGCCATTGCCAAAGGTATAGAGTTCGTTATGAATGGAGCCAATCACAGGATGGACTGCATTACGACTTATCCTTTCTACATTATGGGTGGTGACTGGGGAAGTGCCATTGCGCCTGTCAAAGATGAGTTGCCGCTGAAAGGTGATAGCGAAAGATATTCCGCCTTATTCTATCGCTGTTGGGAATCCCTGTCGAGTCGTCAGGAAACGCTTCGATGACGAACTGATAGAATTGTTGCTTGAATTCAGATGGTGGGACAAAAGCATCGAGGAAATAGAAAGCCTCATGCCGATATTATCTTGTGGCGACTTGGAAAAGGTAAAGGTGGAAATAAAGGCAAGACTATGATAATTCTGTGAAAGCCGGAGAGCAAGCGACTTTGATTGATGAGAGCTTTGAGCAGATCTTCGAGTCGTTGTTGAACTACTAAAATATCGTGTCTTTAGCACGCGGTGGAAACGAAACTGACTGCCGCAAGGATTTTCTTAACCTTTGCCAGCAGTTTCATTTTCGCAAAAAGAGTATCTTTGCCGAACCAAATGTCATTCGATGAAAAAACGCCACCTCTTACTGCTTTTGATAGTTTCTGCTTTGCTTGGTTGCAGCCGCCATTCGTTTCCGACGCAGACAATGCCGCCTGCTGCCACTGCGACACAGGTTGACGGGCGATACGAAGCCCGGCTGCTGGAGACGGCAGCCGGTCCGCTGCCGTATCGAGTGGCGCACTTTAATCCCGATTCGTTGCCGGACAAACCCGCGCTGGTGCTCTATTTGCACAGTGCTAACGGTCGCGGGGTCGACAATATTGCGCAGTTCCAACGGCAGAAAGCCATCGATTCGATCTACAGCTACATGTTGGATCACCGCATGAACGTCCTCTTCCTGATTCCGCAGTGTCCTGCCGACCATAATTGGGCGGGCAACCGGAATTTCCCGTCCTACCTCGGACCGGTGAAAGAGCTATTGAAGCTCTATGCCGACAGTACGGACCGACAACATGCCTATTTGTTTGGCGCCTCGATGGGCGGTAGTGGCGTGTGGCGGATGTTGAACGAGTGTCCCAATACCTTTGCCGCGCCGTCTTTTCAGATTCTGTTTAACGGACCTTGCAGAGTCTGGAAGTATGATGTGAGAATGGTAAAAATGAAGGTCCGCTAAAAAGGCTATGGACATTAGAGAGAATGCCGTTAAGGTTTACAGGGATACCGCTTTGGCGTGGTTTTGCGTCATTTTTCTCGTCTCTATGCTGGCCTTGGTTATATACCTCGTGTTCACAAGTGATCTCTCCACATGGGGCTATGTCGTGTTTGGTGTTGCCTTTATCGTGACTGTGTCCTATTTCTTTGACATCAGGAAAAACCGAAACACCATCGTGGTCTATCCCGAATCTTTTCAGATTGAACATGCGCAGAGAATGAAAAACGATTTTGAGGGGGATGATGTCGGGACGGTCGAAATCGAATGGTCGGAAATAAAAGAGTTTTCAAGAGAATATACCCGATTCGAAATTTATAATTGTTATAAAATTGAACTGCAAAATGGGAAGAGCTACCGCTTTACCGTCCTTGAACCGGCCGAGTTTTTCTTGAACCGGCAGTTGAAGAAATATCATAAGCAATACAAATAGACTATGAACAGACAAACTAAGGTCTTAGCGCATACAGATTATGGAAGATAAAATGAAACGTGGTTTCCTATTTTTCGCAGCGGCTCTCATCGCTGTGCCGAGCTACCTGATGTGGCGCGAGGCTCTTGTTGAGGGTTGGCCGCATGACTATAACGGCTGGCTAGGACTTTTTATGATGCCGATATTCTCTATTGTGGCACTAATCTACGCCATCTTCTACCGCCGAGTCAAACAGTTCGACGACGAGTTGCAGCAGGATATGTACGAACACACCCGTCGCGGCAATGTCATCACCATTGTGCTTTTCTCCCTTATGTACATCCTTGTGGGCGCCGAGTCAGTGGTGTCGCACGTCGTGGAGCACAAGCCGGTACAGGTGTGGGAGTATTACGCATGGGCCTTGATGGCATTCATTTTGATTGTGGTAATAATCATCGGTAAAACAGATCTGATGGACAAGATGTGCGACAGGCTACACAACTTCCTGACAAGGAAAGGTTGGGTAAACTTAGACCGGATGATATTCGAAGATATGTATGAAGACGAAGAAATATATGACGACGAAACCGATGAATAAAAGGATTTCTGAAAGCGGTGAGCAAGTGACTTTGATTGATGATAGCGTTGAGCGTGTCATCGAGTCGTTGTTGAACTACTAAGATATCTTGCCTCCAGCACGCAATGGGAAAACGCAACTGACCGCCGCAAGGGTTCCCGCGCCTTTGCGGCGGTTTTTTGTTTTAATTCCCTGTTTTTCAGCATTACTAACAAAAAGGTGCGCGTGTTGACAAAAGGTAAGTGACTGATAAATAGAATTTTTTGTATATTTTTGCACCGTTAAATGCAGAAACGATGAACAAGAAAGAAATTCATAGTGCCACAGTACCCGATTGTCCGATACGCAATGTGATTTCGCACATTACAGACAAATGGTCGCTGCTGGTGCTTTACACCACCCAGATGGCGGAAGCCAACCTGAAACTTTTCGCCACCGCCGGCTTCACCGCTTGCAAAGCGCATGTCGCAGGCGACGCCAACGTTCCCGGCAGCATCATGGAGAAGCCCGACGAACTGAAGGCTGCTGACGAGATGGTGGAATGGCTGCTCAGCTAAATCTTCACAAAGGCAGAATAATTAACAATATGCAAGTCGTTCTTTCGTTTAGATTGGACGACTTGTTTTGATTTTTATGGAAATAGAAAAATTACACAAAGCCTTGCGAGAAGCCGATGCTGTGGTTGTCGGCGCGGGGGCTGGACTGTCAACCGCAGCGGGGTTCACCTACTCGGGCGAGCGTTTCCTGCAGCATTTTGCCGACTTTATCAACAAATACGGCTTCACGGATATGTATTCGGCCGGGTTCTATCCGTTTCCTACTGAGGAGGAGAAATGGGCCTACTGGAGCCGCCATATCTACTATAACCGTTATGTGCCCACTCCGAAGCCCGTCTATGACAACCTGCTGAAATTGCTGAAGGACAAGGACTATTTCGTCATCACCACCAATGTGGACCACCAGTTTCAGAAGGCCGGGTTTGACAAACAGAGATTATTCTACACGCAGGGCGACTACGGCCTGTTTCAATGCGCGAAACCCTGTCACCAGAAAAATTACGACAACGAAGAGACTGTCCGGAAAATGATTGCGGCACAGGTAGAGACGCGCCATGGCACGTCTCTACAGGAAAACAATTGTTATTATGGCAGGGTGACATCACCCGCCTCAAGGTCGATGCCATCGTGAATGCCGCCAATGCACAGCTGCTGGGCTGTTTCCATCCGTTGCACAGGTGCATCGATAACGCCATCCATTCGGCTGCGGGCGTGCAGTTACGTGAGGAATGCCACCAACTGATGCAGCAGCAAGGACATTTGGAACCCACGGGAACCGCCAAAATCACGAAAGCGTACAATCTTCCGTGCAAACACGTCATCCACACCGTCGGCCCCATTATCCCAAACGGCATTCCAACAGCGTTCCAGCAAGAACAGTTGGCATCTTGCTATCGTTCCATCCTGCAGCTGGCCGATGAAAAACGTCTTGAAAGCGTCGCCTTTTGCTGCATCTCCACGGGCGAGTTCCGTTTCCCGAACCAATTGGCCGCCGAAATAGCGGTGAAAACCGTTTCCGACTTCTTTGTTGAACACCCTGGGAGTTCCATCAAGCAGGTGGTTTTCAATGTGTTTAAGGATATGGACAAGCGGATTTACGAGGGGATATTGAAGGGTGCAGGTAATTAGAGGTTTGCATCGGTATTCTTTTGCCCGCATTCCGAAATAATCGTATTTTTGCCCGCGTAAAAAAAACTATAAATGAATATCGAGCAAGTACGAGACTACACCTTGTCCCTCTATGGCGTGACCGAAGACCAGCCGTTTGGCGACGACATCCTCACCTTCCGGTTGGAAGGGAAAATTTTCGTCTGCTTGTGGTTAGGTGGTGGCAAACATGATATGAAGGAGCCTTCAGAACCCAGACTGGCGCTGAAGTTGTCACCAGAAAGGAATATTGAGTTACGGGAACAATTCTCCGCCGTAACACCCGCTTGGCATTGGAACAAGAAGCATTGGAGTGACATCTATTACGAGCAGTTGGAAGATACTTTGGTTCAGGAATGGATTCGTGAGTCGTACCTGCTTGTAGCATCGAAACTACCTAAAGCAATTCGACAGAAGTATATTAAGGAAGCATAAAAAGAGTATCGGCAATGAAACTAAAAAAACGGAAATTCACGAAAGAATAAAGTCATAAATCCCTAAAGCGTGTTGGAAACACGCCATTTTAGTAACCCCACACTGCGCTTCACTTCGTTACGCTGATGTGGGGTTACTGAAATATCGTGCCTCTGGCACGCGGGGGAAAACGAAACCGATCGCCGAAAGGTCCTGTTATAAAAAAGCGTATTTTTGCAGCGTTGTTTCCTTACTTGAAGTTGATGGGCCCCGCAGCAAGATTGGCAACAACGCGAAGAAATAAAAAATAGAAATCACCTTACAATAATGAAAAAGACCATTTTAATGATTTTCGCAGCTGTGATGACGTTTGCAAGCTGTAATTCACAGAAGCAAGAGACGTCCGCCGCAAAAGCTGACGGTGAGGCCGTCGTTTATCTCACCAAGGACATCAGCCCCGAAGGACTGGTCAACATCTACAAGGCGCTGGGCGTGGAAGCCAAAGGCCGCGTGGCCGTGAAGGTCTCCACCGGCGAGGGCAGCAACCCCAATTACCTCAAGCCCGAGCTTATCAAGGACCTTGTGCTGCTGGTGGATGGCACCATCGTGGAATGCAACACCGCCTACAGCAGCGGTCCCAACGACCTGCAGGACGACCGCAACACCTCCGCCAACCACTGGGAGGTCATCCGTCGTCACGGTTTCCTCGACCTCTTCCCCGTCGATATCATGGACGAGTACGACGAGATCCGCATCCCCGTGAAGGACCAGAGCCACATCAAGTACGACATCGTGGGTGGCCATATCGCCAACTACGACTTCATGATCGCCCTCAACCACTTCAAAGGTCACCCCATGGGTGGTTACGGCGGTGCGTTGAAGAACCTCAGCATCGGATGCGCCAGTCAGAACGGCAAAGCCTACATTCACTCCGCCGGTAAGATGGAGAAGCTCGATATGGCTAAGCTCTGGACCCCCGAATATATCGGCGACCAAGACGGTTTCCTCGAGAGTATGGCGGCTTCTGCGCAAGCGGTGGTCAACTACTTCCAGAAGAAGCAGGGCATCATCTACATCAGCGTGATGAACAATATGAGCATCGACTGCGACTGCGTGGATCATCCCGAGCCCGTGAAATTAGAGGACTACGGCATCCTCGCCTCCACCGACCCCGTGGCCCTCGACCAGGCCTGCGTCGATATCATCAACCAGCAAAAGGTAACCGCCACCAACGATCCTACCGACCTGCTCTCGCGCATCGACCAGCAGCACGGCACCCACACCATCGACTGGGCCGAGAAGATCGGACTCGGAACCAAGAAATACAAGATTGTGGATATTGACAAGTGATATGTTGACGATTGACACCACCAACCTTTGTTCACACCTGCAGAAGAAGCTGTTTGACGAGGATGGCATCTATCATCCTCTTTGGATGACCATGCAGGATGACAATGAACTGACAGCTGTAGTCCGCTCTCGCCAGCTACATATCTACCGCAATGGCAAGAAGGTATTGGTGCTGGCGGGTAAATCTGCGCCAAAGATTATCAGAGAGGACCCGATTTGTGAGCTTTTACAAATTGAGCGAATTAAGTGGATGGAGCAACGCTTCAATCATGCTTTGGCTGCCATCAAGGATGGGTCTGCTGTTTCGTTGAAGGCTATCAAAGAGGATGTTGCCGAACTCAGCAAATACTATGGCAGTGAGCTGTGGAAACTAGACTTTGCCGCTGACGAAGCTGGGAAACTTCCCCCAGACCTCAAACGCGGAGTACTATCAGAAGATGGTATTTGGAACCTGCTCTCTGACTATAGAGAAAATTCGTACTTTTGTAACCCGTAAAAAGACTTACAATAATGAAAAACCGTTTCAATATCCGACTCGCGAAGCCCGATGAGGCTGGTCTTGTTCTTGACTTTATCAAGAAATTAGCTGAGTATGAGAAGTGCGCCGATGGATAAGTGGACTGTGCAGCGTTTGGACGAAGAGGCTTTGAAACGGTTTGCAGAAAAATGAAACAACTGCCAAATATCAAAGACAGTGCTAACGGTAAAAAGGATAAAGGAAATAATGAATAAATTGATGCGATGGGTGCTTTCCGCCACCCTCATTTGCGGTTTTTTAATGCTGACCTCATGCTCGAAAGAGGACGATCCTGCGACACCGGACAATGTGTACACAGGTGTACCGCTTGTCATTTTCGATACCGACATCGGTTCATCGACAGACGACCTCTTTGCATTAGAGATGCTCTATCACTATGACGAACAGCATTTGTGCCGGTTGCTGGGTGTGGTGGTGGATCGCGAGGGCGAAGCGAATGCTGATTTTGCCGATGTGATGAACACGTATTTTGGTCATCCGAATGTTCCTATCGGACTGGTGCGGGATGGCATCAAGAATCCGAGGGTGTGGATAGACTATGCACATGTGGCCTATATGACTGAGGAAGATGGTACCACTCTGATGTTCCCGCGCACCGTCAACCAACCCGGAATGCGCCCCGACGGCTATCAACTCTATCGTCGTCTGCTTTCTCAGCAGCCCGACCACTCGGTGAGCATCGTGACGACAGGCTTCGTCACCAGTCTGGCACAGTTGCTACAGTCGGAAGCTGATGAATACTCTGCCCTGAGTGGTGTGGAACTGGTACGGCAGAAGGTGAAGTGCATCTATTTGCAGGGCGGTGTCTTCGGTGATGCCGAAGAGCCCGACTTCAACTTTGCCCAGGGCATCACATTCGCGCAAACCTTCTTCGAGCTGTGGCCGAAGGAAGTGGACATGGTCTTTTCGCCTATGGAGGTGGGACAAGCCGTGGAATACACACCCGAGCAGGTTATAGCCGATGTTTCGTGGACCGACCGCCACCCCATTAAGCAGGTGTATATGACATGCGACTGCAATACGGGACAGAGGATGTGGGACCCCATGTGTGTCATCCAGGCCGTGGAGGGCGATGCGCTATTCTCCCTCAGCGAACGCGGCACTATCAGCATTACGCCGCAGGCCCACACCATCTTTACCCCGTCTGCCACAGGTAACGTGCGCTACCAGCTTCCAGGCAATGCCCAATGGGCCACCATGATGCTGGAGAAAATCAGAACGATGAATAAAATGGAATAAAATCAAGGCGACTTCTTTTGTTTCGAGATTGTATCAAACGATGTGTGGACAATAACGACTGACCGCCGCAAGAGTTTTCGTAACCTTTGCGGCGATTTTCGTTTGCAGAAAAAAGTGTATTTTTGCGGAGAATAAATCTAATTGAAATATGGACCGACGAGACTTTTTGAAAAAGACGGCAATGGCCGCGCTCGACACCGAGGGCATGCAGACCATGCGCACCCTGGCCGACAACATGTCGTGGATGCTGCGGAAGATACACGCTGGTGGCAACCCCGACTATCCCCAGCGCGAAAGCGAATGGCAGGGAATGAACTTTATTCGGTAATAATGAAACTGAAGAAACGGAAAATCAAGTATGCGGCAATATCACGAAAGAATACAAACAATGAATATCCGTTTAGAACAGACGAAAGATTATCGTGAGGTGGAGAAGCTTACACGCGAAGCATTCTGGAATGTCTATCGGCCAGGATGTGCAGAGCATTACGTGCTCAATCAGTATAGGACGAATCCCGACTTCATCCCAGAACTTGACTTTGTGATGGAAGAAAGTGACAAAATCATTGGCCACATCATGTTTTCCAAGGCAGAACTCTTGCTTGAGGATGGTAGCAGAAAAGCATCGTGGACTTTCGGCCCCATTAGTATTCATCCCGATTACAAGCGCAAGGGATACGGTCTGAATCTGTTGCAGTATGCGTTGGAAAAGGCCCGCGAGTTGGGTGTCGGCTTCCTTTGCATGGAGGGCAACATCGAGTTCTACAAGCACGCAGGATTCGACCTCGCCAGCAAACTGAACATTCACTATCACGCCGAGCCGAAGGATGCCGAAGTGCCTTACTTCCTCGCGCAGGAACTTGTCCCAGGCTGGCTGAAATCGAATGGCATTAACGAGGCCACTTACTGCCCGCCCAAGGGCTATTTTGTGGCTGACGAGAATCCAGAGGCTTTCGAGGCTTACGAAGCCACTTTCCCCAAGAAAGAAAAGTTGCATTTGCCAGGACAATTAGTATAGATGACTGCTATGGAATACATCAGAGTAACAAGGCCCGACCCCAACGAGGCGTTTCCTAACCCGAACCTTCAAAGACTTTGCTTCATCAAGAATGTGGTGAAGAATCCCCGTATCATCATCGGGAACTACACCTATTATGATGACGTGGACGGTGCGGACCAGTTTGAGAAGCACGTCACGCATTTCTACGACTTTATCGGTGACAAACTAATCATCGGGAAGTTTTGCGCCATCGCCAAGGGTATAGAGTTCGTGATGAATGGTGCCAACCACAGGATGGACTGTGTAACGACATATCCATTCTACATTATGGGTGGTGACTGGGGAAGTGCCATTGCGCCAGTCAAAGATGAGTTGCCGCTAAAGGGTGATACTGTTATCGGCAATGACGTTTGGATAGGTCAGAACGTAACCGTGATGCCAGGTGTCCATATCGGCGACGGGGCCATTATCGGCGCGAACTCTGTCGTAGCGAAAGATATTCCTCCTTATTCTATCGCTGTTGGGAATCCCTGTCGAGTCGTCAGAAAACGCTTCGATGACGAACTGATAGAATTGTTGCTTGAATTCAGATGGTGGGACAAAAGCATCGAGGAAATAGAAAGCCTCATGCCGATATTGTCTTACGACGATTTGGAAAAGGTGAAGATGGAAATAAGGGCAAGACTATGATTCCAAAATAATGCGTATCTTTGCCGTTCAAAATCTAAACAATATATAAAGCATTGACTATTCCTTTTATGGCAGAAGACATAAGATACTCTGGAGAGATAGATTACAACGACGTACAGCGCACGATGCAGCTTGCGGCGGAGATGAACAGCGGCTGGCACACCGAGGCCGAAGTGCGTGAATACCTGCACCGGATAACCGGTAGTGACATCCCCGACACGGTGCGCGTGTTCACACCGTTCCATATTAACTACGGCAAAAGCACCACTTTCGGCAAGGACAGTTTCGTAAACTTCGGCTGTACGTTCCTCGCCCTTGGCGGTATCACCATCGAGGACGGTGTGTTCATCGGCCCCCATTGCGTGTTGGCCACCGAATACCATCCCGAAGACCCTGCCCATCGCCACGAACTTCGCACCAAGCCCATCGTTGTCAAGCGCAACGCTTGGCTCGGTGCCGATGTGAAAGTGCTGGCCGGAGTGACCATTGGCGAGAACGCCATCGTGGCCGCAGGAAGTGTAGTGACCAAAGACGTGCCGGACAACATGATAGTCGCCGGAAGTCCCGCAAAGGTAATCAGACCCATTGACCCAGAAAGAAAATGATATGAATATCGAGGAGGTAAGACAATACACACCTTCGCCGTTCCGAAACAGCCGGAGTATTATGTATGAAATACCAAACAAACAATAAATAATTTAATATGAAGAAAGTATACACAATCTTACTAGCCGCGCTCTGCCTTGTGGCCGTAGGCTGCAAGCAGCAGCAAAAACAAACCGACATGAAGTTCCGGCCACTGGGCAACACGGGCTTGATGGTGAGCGAGATAAGCATCGGCTGCGGAGGCTTTGAGAAACTCGACAGCACGGCATCGCTTGAGCTGATGACGATGGCTCTCGACAGCGGCATGAACTACATCGACATCTATGACGCCAACCCCAAGACGCGCTCCAATATCGGCTACGCCCTCCAAGGCCGTCGTGACGAGATGATTATCCAGGGCCATATCGGCACCATTTGGGCCAACGGGCAGCACACACGCACCCGCGACCTCGATTCCACCAAGGCCGGGTTTGAGGACCTCCTCGCACGTTTGGGCACTGACCATATCGAGGTGGGCATGATACATATCACCGACAGCCGTGAGGAGTGGGAGGAGATACAGAACTCGCCATTCCTCGACTATGTCTTCCAGCTGAAGAAAGAGGGTAAAATCAAGCATATAGGCCTCAGCAGCCACAATGCCGAGGTGGCCCTGTTGGCCGCCAAGAGCGGCTGGGTGGAGGTCATCATGTTCAGCCTCAATCCCGCCTTCGACCGTCTGCGCGCAGGCCAGAATCCGTGGGACCAGGAAGCGATGCGCAACCTGCCGGCGGGCATCGACCCCGTGCGTGTGGAACTGTACGACTACTGCGCCACCCATAAGATTGGCGTGACGGTGATGAAGACTTTCGGTGGTGGTGGCCGCCTGCTCGACGCGAAGACCTCGCCCCTCGGAGTGGCCTACACACCCGAACAATGCATCGCCTACTGTCTGGCCAAGCCCTGCATCTCCACCTGCATCCTCGGCATCGACAACCTCGACGAGCTGAAGGCCGACCTCCACTGGATGCACGCCACCGATGCCGAGAAGGACTATACCGCCGTGGGTGCCCGTGCTGCTGCCGACAAAAGCGGCGACTGCACCTACTGCAACCATTGCTCCCCCTGCACCCAAAGCATCCCCATCGCCAAGGTCAACGAGCTGCTCGACAAGGTGGAGGTGGAGGGTTTGACTCCCGAACTACAAGCCCAGTACGACGCCCTGCCCCATCATGCCGGCGAGTGTACCCATTGCGGTGCCTGCATGAACCGCTGCCCCTTCGGTGTCGATATCCCCGCCAAGATGGACAAAGCCAAAGAAGTGTTCGGAAAGTAAAGAACGTCTAATTAAGGACGTGTTTTTGCAAACGAAAAAAATCCGTAAAGCTGCAATAACTCGTTTGTTATTTCGTTAGGCCTAACAAATATGATTGCGATATTGGCAACGTCATAGCTTCAGATTCTGTTTAACGGACCTTGCAGTATTTGGAGGTGTGGCGTGAAAATGGTAAAAACAAAGGTCCGACATAGTTCAATAATATGAAAAAAGCATTTTTAACACTCGCAGTGCTGTGCGGTATCGGTCTGATGGCCGGCTGCAACAAATATGATGACAACATCATAGGAAAGTGGGAGTTTGTACAACTTGAGTACGATGACCAGAACCTGTATGACATGACATTACACGAACACGGCATTTCCACGTCCAGTGCATGTAAGGGGTTGGAATTCCGTTCCGACAAAACTATGACAATGGAAGTCTATCTGCATTCTGATCCGGATGCAGGCCCGGACATATATATGCCTGCAAAGAAAGGCTGGTCTATGTCGCGATATTTTGACACCCTATACATCAAGCCCATCAGTAGTATGGATAACTCGGATATTTATAAGTGGGAGGTGGTGGAACTCAACGAAACTACTTTCGTTTACATAGAACGCTCCAAAAACGAATACCACGATCGTTGGACGAAGTACACCTACCGCCGCAAATCATAAACAATGAATAAGGGAATTTTCCGCACAGATTCCCGATGGATATTGAAGTAAACAAAGATTCCACCGCAAGGGTTTTGATTCCTTTGCGGTGTTTTTTTTCAAAAAAAAATTTGTATCGCATACGATATAAAAATTTTTGTATTTTTGCGTCGTGAACGATATAAATAAAAAAACTTCATCAAAGGACAAGGAAATGACTGATAATCAGCTAAAACTGGAAAACCAACTCTGCTTCCGACTCTACACGGCGGCGCGGCTCACCATGGGCGCGTACCACCCATACCTGGATCCGTTAGGCATCACCTACCCGCAATATCTCGTGATGCTCGTGCTTTGGGAACAGGACAAGCAGCCGGTCTGCGACATCGCCAAGAAGCTGCTGCTGGACACCAACACCGTGACCCCGCTGTTGCAACGGATGGAGAAAGCGGGACTCATCAGCCGCACCAAAGGCAAAGTGGATACACGCCAGCGCATTGTCTCGCTGACAAAAAAAGGCAAAGCCTTGCAAGAGAAGGCAAAACCTATTCCTGATTGTCTCCGCAACGATGTCGCATTGAAAACGGGAGAGGAGGAGGAAATCTTGAACATCATTCCCGCATTGGACGTGTTAATCGATGGATTGAAAAAAGCAAAAAAATAAAATTTAACAGATTTATTCACATTTAAATTATCGCAATTATGACAAAAGAAGAAGCTTTGAAACAGTTCGCTATGGCTGGAGCTGTTTGGTTTGGAAACAGTAAACAACATTTCGCCTTCTCGGCTTACGACCGTTTCAACGGTTGGAACAAATTGGCCGACAAATGGAAAGAGGAAGCTGAAGAAGAATGGGCTGAGGCAGAAGAAGTTCTGAATCGTCTTGTGGAACTCGGCTGCAAACCCGCCGATTTACAGGAAGCCATGAAGACCATCGAATTCCCGTTCTACGACGATCCGAAGCAGCAGATCGAGTCGGACTACAACCCCGAAGCGGTGAAGATCATGAGCGAGATGGCTGCCGCCTTCGAAGATGATTATGTCACCCAAAAGCTGATTTACAAGTGGATTGAGGACGAAAAGGCGCACATGGATTGGGAAAGACAGTATCTCAACTACATCGACAAACTCGGCTACGAGAATTTCCTCATCGAGATGATGTAATCAACAAAGTTCTAATCCATTAAATATCAAAAAATATGAAAGAGAAAGTTTTACAAGCCATGCGTGAATTTGGTGCTCCCGTAAACGCAGGCAAAATCGCTGAAATCACCGGTATCGACCGCAAAGAAGTGGACAAAGCTTTTGCAGAACTGAAAAAGGAAGGCGCCATCGTGTCGCCCGTCCGTTGCAAGTGGGAACCGGCAAAATAGTTCAAACGTATGGATATCAAAGCCCTCGGCTACCAACCCGAGCAGGTGACCAAGATCCTGCTCACCCACAAACACGCCGACCACAGCGGCGAATTGAAGAGTTTCCCCAACGCCAAGGTCTATGTCAATGCCGACGAGATGGACGCTGCCGAGCTCCATGGGCTTGGGAATCTCGTCCCCGTCACCTTCACCGACGGCCCCTACTACAATTTCCCCAACAGTCAGAAAATCCACGACGGCATCTACCTCATCAAGGCCAAAGGTCACACCAAGGGCAACAGCATCATCGTGGTGGAAAACGACGGATTGTTCTACATGCTTCACGGCGACATCACTTACGTGGACGAAGCGTTGTATGAGGACAAACTCTCCGTGGTTTTCGACGACCTTTCCGCCGCCCGTGAGACGCTGAACCGAGTGCGCGAGTTCATCCGCAACCATCCCACCGTCTATTGCGGCACCCACACCCCGCAGGGTTATGAGAACTTGGAGGCCAAGCGCGTGATGGACCTCAATAACCCTATTCCGACCGTCCTGGCCGAGGTGGATTTCTCCAAACAGCAAGCCTCAGGCAAGTACGTCTGCTCCATCTGTGGCTATGTCTATGACCCCGCAGAGCACGACGGCGTAGCCTTCGAAGACCTGCCCGAAGATTGGAAGTGCCCGCGGTGCAGGCAGGGGAAGGAGAAGTTCAACAGGGCGTAAAGGTGTGTACAAGAGGTTCTAGGACTATCCAATAAAAACCGGATGAATATGGAATACAAAACCTTAAACAATGGACTGAAGATGCCGATGGTCGGCCTTGGGGTCTATAACATCCCCGAAAAAGAGACGCAAAGGGTGGTGGAAGACGCCTTGTCGGTGGGCTACCGCAGCATTGACACGGCCGCCATGTACGAAAACGAGAAAGGCGTAGGCGACGCGGTTCGGGCTTGCAACGTTCCACGCGAAGAGCTGTTCGTCACCACCAAAATCTGCGAGCCCTGCTATACGCGGAAGGAGACGCTACGCACAGTTGACCAGTCCATGCGGCAGATCGGATTGGACTATGTGGATCTGATGCTGCTCCACTGGCCCGTGGGAAACCCCGCCGTGATGTGGCACACGCTCGAAGAACTCTACGCGCAAGGGCTGTTCAAGGCCATCGGGGTGTCGAACTTCTATCCTAACACCTTCCCGATGATTGTGAAGGACACCAAGATCATGCCCGTTGTGAACCAATGCGAGGCCCACGTGCTCTACCAGCAGCGGAAGATGAGGGAGTACCTGAAACCTTACGATGTTGCCTTGGAGGCTTGGAGTCCGTTGGCGGAAGGCCGAAGCAGCATCTTCAAGGACAAGACGTTGGTGGGTATCGGCGAGAAATACGGCAAGACTTCCGCCCAAATCGCCTTGAAATTCCTCGTTCAGAACGACATCATCATCATTCCCAAGACCACGCACAAGGAAAGGATGATGGAGAACATCAGCCTCTTTGACTTCACGCTCACAGACGACGATCTCGCCGCAATCCGGAGGTTGGACACCGGCCGCAACGTGACAGGCTGGCCGTCGGATGCGCTCCGATATGAGCCTGCGTCCGTTGATTGGCCTTCGGCTGTTAATTACTTCGTGTTAACATGAAGTAATCAACATGAAGTTTACAGGGCTTGTTTGGCGGTTCGAAGTTATTTTTGTATTTTTGCCGCAGAATTTGCGACGTTACGAATGGTATATTGCCGCATCAAGTACGAATGAGTTATGTATATACACGAAAGAGAAAAATGGACAAACTTCCGTTGGGACACATCACAAGTGTCTCTCCTTCAGGAGAAAGTGTTCCGTAAACAAGGGCTGCTATACGGTAGGTTGAGTTCTTT
The DNA here is from genome assembly GCA_900316305.1 of uncultured Bacteroidales bacterium. Lineage (GTDB taxonomy): Bacteria > Bacteroidota > Bacteroidia > Bacteroidales > WCHB1-69 > F23-D06. Next base: position 159,758 of record ONCM01000006.1, read on the forward strand.
GGGCTTTGACAGCAAACTGCGTGCGATGGCAGAGAACCTGACATACGATGTGGTGTATTCTTCGGAGATAGAAGGCATTCTGCTGAACGTGGATCAGGTTCGTTCTTCCATTGCCCGAAAACTTGGCATTGAAAATGTGAAATATACAGCACCCTCGCACTATGTTAACTCTGTTGTGGGTGTGATGCTTGAAGCAGTCCAGTACTATGACATGCCTCTCGGCAAAGAGAAACTGTGTGCTTGGCAAGCCGCTTTCTTTCCATCTGGCTACAGCGAGGGTGGTCAGATAGAAATTGGCAAATACCGTACAAACGAAGAGCATATCGTCAGCGGAATGTTCGGACGTGAGAAAATCCACTATATTGCTCCGTCACCAGACCGTATAGAGGAAGAAATGCAAAAGTTCCTCGCTTGGTTTGATGGAGAAGAGCCTGTGAGCAGTGTCATCCGTTCAGCCATTGCCCATTTCTGGTTTGTGAGCATTCATCCCTTTGAGGATGGCAATGGGCGGTTGGCCCGTATCCTTTCTGACATGATGTTGGCGCGTGGAGAAAAGAGTGAGTTCCGTTTCTATAATGTTTCATCACAGATTAACAAGGACAAGAACCACTATTACGACATCTTGGAGCGGATGCAGCATGGCGATGGTGATATAACAGAGTGGTTGGTGTGGTACATGCAGAAATTGGTTGATGCACTT
>ONCM01000003.1 GCA_900316305.1 uncultured Bacteroidales bacterium
TGGTAAGCTGCCACTTTCACCTCCTTGCTGCTGGCGATAATATGGTAGTTGTCAGGAAGTTGCAGAATAGTGTCGCCGTGCGACATCCACACCTGGCTCTCTTGCGGAACGCCTTTCAGCAGCACATCGTCCGCCTCTACGAATGCGAGGTGGGCGCGGCCGTACTCGCGGGTGGAGCTTGCCCCCACGACACCGCCGCCAACTTGCGCCAGATACTGGGCGCCGTAGCAGATGCCGAGCAGCGGATAGTGGCCTCTGATTTCGGACAAGTCGGGTTTGAAGGCGTTGGCGTCGTTCACCGAGAACGGACTTCCCGAAAGGATAACACCCTTGATGTCAGGCTCTCCGAACGGGAACTTGTTGTAAGGCAGGATTTCGCAATAGGTGTTCAGTTCACGGATTCGACGCGCAATGAGCTGCGTGTATTGGGAACCGAAGTCTAAAATAATGATTTTCTCCATCGTTTTTCAATTCCAAAAATGAGCCGCAAAGGTACACAATTTCCGAATGCGCACCGACAATTATTTGACAAAGTCACAACGGATGCGAAATGACATAGACTATAACTTTGGCTATTGGCTTTTAGCTGTTGGCTTTTGTGTTCTTCACCGCAGTTCTTTCACCGGAATCTCATGTCCGAATGCGTGGTCTTGGTAGGATTTTTCCCAGAGAGGCATGGCGAGCATGATGCGTTCAATCGTATTCACAAACGCTTCGTCCTCAGGATCTTCCGAAGCCATCAAAGAGGGAAAGAAACTTATATCCGAGATGGTGCCATCGGGATTTACCATGTAATGGATGACGATATCGTCCATGTCGCGGTCGTGGATACGCGCGAGGGTCGCCGAATCCTTGATTTGCCCCTTCAGCCAGGAGGCAGGTGTACCGTACTGCTCCGGAAAAATGGGCTCGGGGTGGTAGCCTTCAAGTGCAAGCCCACCACAATAAATTTCAGGATAATCGTACCATGACGGTTTCGGTGCCGTTGCATTCCCCCTCGAAGGTGCATGCAGGCTGCTCCAACGGGATGTCGTTTTCCCGCGCCACTCGCCGCCGCACATCCTTCAAGTACTCACAAGTATGTTTGCCTCGGTTCATTGCTTAAATTATTTCGATGCTGCAAAAATAGTATCTTTATCTATTATTAGGATGCAAAAAATCCAAAAGGTTGCAGTGCGTTGAAAAAAATTTCACAAGTTTTATCCATCTGTTATTTTTTTGTATTTTTGCCGCATATTATTCATGTTATGAAAAAAGGAGCCTATAAGACAAAAAAGCAAAATCATTCTGTAGTGCAAGAACCTCTTGCCACTTACGGTATTTCCCACAGTCCAGTTGTCATAAACGACTCAGTGATTCCCGATGGGTACATGTCTCTTGAACAATTCGGAGAAATCTTCCACCAAAAACTCGATGCCAACTATGAAAACATACAGAATAATCGTCAACAATGAGGCAATATCGGATTTAGACAGTATTTCCTCGTATATAGCAGGGCTTTATCGACCAGAAAGCGGACACAATTATGTGAATCGTATCCTCGGACAATTGGCATCGCTCAGCTATACCGCCGATATTTATCCATTCAGTCGCTACGCTATTGCAAAAGCAATACACCCTAAGGCAAAAACGATATCGATTGTCAACCATAAATGGACTGTGGTCTTTCACATAGCAGGGATTTTTGTATATGTGGACCGTATTTTACCTTCAAAAATGATGATAAAATAATCAATATCAATAGACACACCCTCCGCAACAATCCTCTTTCGCGCCCGTGACACTGCGCAAGCAATTGTTCTCCCCATTCAGTCGCAACAATCCCAAAAAGGCGAAAATCAGCGCTTCCTTGTAGTCCACAATTAGATTATCAGGAACAATAACTTTTAACGTATTTCTTTGATGCTGAATTTGTTGTATTAAGAAAGTGTGGTGGGCGCCGCCACCGGTGACTAACATGGTGCGGGCGGTTTCCGGCACGTTTGCGATGATTTGCACGGCAATGTGCTCCACCACCGTTCGGGACAAATCGGCAAGGCTGTAATCCGATAAAAACGAAGCTAAAACGGGAGAGAAAACTTCATCATACCACTCTTTCCCCAAAGATTTCGGTGGATTTTGATGGTAATAAGCCAAATTATTCAGCTTTTGCAACAGTTCGGGGATGATAGAACCCTCTTTTGCAAGTTGTCCGTCCTTGTCGTAAGGCAGTCCGGCATGGTTTGCTAACGCATTGAGTGCCATGTTACAAGGGGAAATATCGTATGCAACACGCTTATTTCCAAAACGATATGAGATGTTGGAAATACCGCCTAAGTTGAGGCACGCATCAAAATCGCTGAAAAGCAACTCATCGCCAATAGGCACCAATGGAGCACCCTGGCCACCCAACGCCACGTCTTTGGTGCGGAAATCGCAGACTGTGGGGATTCCCGTTCGCGCCGCAATTATCGCCCCGTTGCCGATTTGGGTGGTCAGTCCGATGCCGGGCTGGTGGAAAACCGTGTGTCCGTGCGAGGCGATGAAATCCGGTCTTGGACCCTCACCCAACCAAGAGTTGATAGCCTCCGCGAAAACTTCCGCCACATCGTTGTTCAACTTAACATACTCTAATGCAGAAAGATACGGAGCATTGGCCAACCGCATTTTGAACGTTTCGGAGTAGGGAACATTGGTCGCTTTTTCGATACGGTAGTTCCATTTTCCGATGTCATCCTTTTCGAAACGACACCAAGCCAAATCGATGCCGTCCAAAGAGGTGCCGGACATTACCCCGATGCCTTCGCTCACCTTTTTCATGCGTTTAGAATTGCCGTTAACTTGTTGAGATGCATACTGTTGGAACCTTTAATCAGCACCATGGCGTTCTCAAGAGGATGTGCAACGAAGTAGGCGTTGGCCTCTTCCACGTCCGCAAAAACGTTGTTTTTGACAACTTTCGCGAATTCTTGTCCTACAAAGTAGGTTTCAAGATGCAGATTCTCAGCTAATTGCGATATTTCGGTATGTGCTTCTACGCTGAGATCGCCCAACTCGCGCATATCGCCCAAAATGGCCACTTTGCGCGGATGCTCCAACTGTGAGAGGTTCTTCAACGCAGCCGTCATACTGGTCAGATTGGCGTTGTAATAGTCGGAGATGATGACGTTGCTGCCAATGCGATCGACCTGTGAACGGTGGTTGGATGGAACGTAATTACCTAATGCTTTGGCAATTACATTATCCGGAATTTGGAAGAAACGACCAACAGCGGTGGCAGCCATAAAGTTCCAAATGTTGTAGCTTCCAGTCAAATGGGTCTCGACGGTCTCCGTCCCAATACGGATTTTGAGGTATGGATTCATCGAAACAATCTGTGCCTCAGCATCTTGACCATAAAATACGACATTATCGTAGGAGAGGCCGTTGCGCAAAACATTGTCCGTTTCGTTGACGAAAAGCGTACCGCCTTGAGCCATCACATGTCGATAGAGCGCCTTCTTTGTCTGGATGATGTTCTCCTTGGAGCCGAATCCCTCAATATGCGCTACCCCAATGTTGGTGATGAGTCCGAAGTCGGGATCCGCAATCTCGCACAGGTCGGCAATCTCCCCGACATGGTTCGCACCCATCTCCACGATGGCCATCTCGTCTGTCGGTTGGATGGAGAGCAGCGTCAACGGCACTCCTATATGGTTATTGAGGTTCCCTTTCGTGCAAGCGGTCTTGTAAGTCGTTGACAGAACGGCATTTATCAACTCTTTCGTGGTGGTTTTGCCGTTCGTGCCGGTAATACCGATAACGGGCATTTTCAGCTGCTGACGATGATAGTGCGCCAACTGTTGCAGTGTTTTCAGCGCATCATCGACTACCACGGCACGCGGGTTACCCTGCAAATCGCGGTTTTCGGTGATGACATATTTTGCGCCTTGTTCCAGCACTTCAGCAGCGAATTTGTTGCCGTCGAAGTTCGCGCCCTTCAGGCACACGAAGAGGCAGTCCGGCGTCAGATTCCGGCTGTCCGTGCAGACGCACGAGGATTGTTGGTATTTTTTGTATAGGTTTTCCATAGGAATGGTGTTTTTCTGTATGTCCTAGGGCTCGGCTTCGCCTCACCCTAGGTTAGCATAGGTCGGGCTTTCAGCCCTTTTTGGCATATAACTGCTAACTACTAACTGCTAACTGTGCTAACTTCCTGATACTTGATGTGCAGCAGATCCTGCTCGACGGCGATCTTGTCGATGACCTTCTTGAGGATGATGTCGAGTTCGCTGTTTTCGGTGTAGTCGGCGGGACCGATGTAGTCGGCACGTTTTTGTTTGATGAGTTTGATGCAGCGTTCGCGGGCACTGATGGGGCGCTCAGGAGTGGCCACGGAGTTGGGGTTATAGACCGCAATGGTGGTACCGCCGTAAAGGTTGACCATCTTCATGGCGGGCACGTCGGTCTCCCCATCACCCATGTAAATCAGGTTAGAGAAGGGAACCGCGCGCTCATCTTCGGGCACCGACTTGTTAATCAACGTGTTATCGTATGAGTTGTAGATGCCTTTGTTGATGCGGAACAGAAATTGCGTTTTGTTGGTGTAGTTGACACCGAGCGCGGGCCAACAGGCGGAACCGTTCTCATCATACTGAAAACCAGAAGCATATATGGTCTTGAAATACTTGGCGATACTCGTCCCTCTCACAATCTCGCGTAAACCTGAGGAAATGATAAAATGCTCCAAATGGAGGTTTTGCGAAGCAGCATACGCATTGATGCGCTTGAAATAGGTCTCCACTCCTTCAAAAAAGGTGATTTTCTCCCCATATTTTACAAACGTATCTTCTCGAATATCCAGGTTTTGCTCTTTGGCTTTGATCAACATCAGATGCATGTAGGCGAGCACCTCATCCATATCGTGCTTCTTGGCCATCTCGTTGGCCTCCTGCCAAAACTCGCCTTTGTCCATGTTGAGGTCGGGGATGAAGTTGTATTCCTGCATGTTACCAGGAGCCAACGTTCCATCAAAGTCGTATGCAATAGCTACATTTCTGTTTTCTGTAATCATTTTTGTATCAGTAGATTATAGATTTTTGTCGTTAATTTTTTATTTTGGCAAAGATACATTTTTAATGGTTAAAGGTTTATGGTTTAGAGTTTAAGGAGCTTAGAAGCTTAGAAGCTTAGAAGTTTAGAAGCTTAGAAGTTTAGGAGCTTAGGGTTAAAGTTTATAGTTCGACAGTCAAATAAACAACAACGGGCGAATCTTAAAGATTCGCCCGCCTATAGTATTACATTGTATGAAACTATTTCACCAGTTGTTTGAAGCGGTCAGAGTGGCGATAGCGTTTGAACTCGGCATCGCGTTTGGCCGTCTTCTTCATGGAAGGATCCAAATTGATGGCGGTGGTGAGGTTGCTATAGACACCCTCCTCGTTCTTCATGCGGGCGGAAAGGACGGCCTTCAGGTAAGCGGTCTTGGCGTCCACCTCATCGATGCAGTCGAGAGTAGCTTTGGCGGCGTTGTAGTCCTTTTGCAGCAGTTGCACCAGAGCGGTGTTGTAGTCGCAAGTTTGGTTACCCATCAGCTGGGCAGCCTTGGAGTAGTCGCCGTTGAGGATACTGAGTGCACCAGTGTTGTAGTTCTGGTTGACGGGTTGCACGGAAGCGTTGGCAGATGCCTCGAAGTTGGCTTGTGCGGCAGCCAAATCACCGCTCAGATAGTCGGCAATAGCCATGTTGTTCAGAATAATACCATTATTCGGGGAGAGGGCGGCAGCTTTCTGCAGGTAGTTCAGAGCCTCTTCCAAATTGGAATCGTTGCCGGTCTGATAGTACTCGTTCAACTTCATAGCACCGAGGTTGTTGTACGCACGCCAGTCATTCTCAGTTTTCTTGTTGTTAATCAACGCTTTGTAGATGCTCTCCTTCGTGGCCATATCGGTGGCAACAGAAGCGGCATAGAGGCGCTCATTAATGGAGAAGTCGTTCGGGTTGGCCTGCACGAAACGGACAAGGTCGGCATCGGTGTAGGTGTCGTGCTTCTTGCAAACCATCTGGATTTCAGCGCGACGCAACGGAGGCAGGATGGCATCGGCGATTTCGGGATAGATGTCCGTCATCTCGCGGATCTTCTGCTCACGCATATCATTATTAGCCTGTGAACGCACCACGTTGAGAATCTGGTTCTTCTGCGCGATGTTCGATTTCTCGATAGCAGCCTCGAAACCGTCCCAGTCTTCACCCTTGGCATTGTTCACATACTCGAAGACCGGCTTCTGCAAATCTTTCATCTTGATATTGTTACGCTTTGCGTAATCTTTCAGATAAGCGTTGAACTTGTCGCTGAACCAGTTCTTACCCACTTGGAAACGACGCTCGGAAAGACCCTGATTGTTGGTCTCCTCACCTTCGGGGGAAGCCCAACCGGAAATCACCACGCGGTCGATGATGTAGTCATTGCCCATGAAATCGATGAACGCCTTGATGGAATCCTTGGCGGCCTGAGTCTTATTGTTGGGATTGCTCCAGTTCATGTTCGAGCTGTTGAGGTCGAAATAGAGGGTGGCGGTTCTGCCGATGAATTCAGCCTTATAGTTATGGGGAGCCAGCAGGAAAGCGGTACCGCTGTTGGCGTTGTCCGTCAGTCTCGGGGTCAAGTTGGCGCGTGCGCTGGTGTTGCTGATGCCCTCGCCGAGGTTACGGTCGCCGAAATCGTGGTGTTTTTTCTTGAGGTCGGCCGTTGCACCCGTCACGATGTCGGCATTCTCATATTTTTCGTCGAATTTGAACGTGCCGCTCTGCGTGAACGTGCCACCATTCTTATAGTTAATGACGATACCGTCACCTTGAGCCTTCTCACCTTTCAGCTTAATCGTGGCAAAAGGAGGTTCAACCTTCTGACCATCAACAGATAAGGAAGGGGTAAAGGTCATGGTGGCTTTCTTCTTCATATATTTCGGAGGGATGGTGCCCTTGATGGTGTAAGCCACCTCGCCACCTTTATTCTCCAAATCGGGGTTGTCAAGCGTCACCGTGACTTCGGGGTATTTCTTGACCATTTTCCCAAGTCCGCAGCCGCTCATCATCATAACAGCAGCCACTACCATGCTGATAGCAAATAATTTTCTCATAGGTTATTAAGGTTTTTATTTGAAATTTCAAAAACGGCGCAAAGATACGTTTTTTTCAGACAAATTTACAGAACGGTATAATAAGTTTTTTATTGTAAAAAAGTGTACTTTTGCCGCCGCAAAGTGGTGAAGGATTTTCTTCGTAAAATCCTGAGAGGGAAACAGGTGTAAGTCCTGTACAGTACCCGCTGCTGTAAGTTTCAAGCCAAGAAACCGCACGTTGCCACTGTCGGAAGACGGGAAGGCGCGGTTTCAGAAACGAGTCAGAAAACCTGCCACGGCGCATTGTTATCGCTTCGGGAGGTAGGCGGATACAAAAGAGACCCTAATCGCGCTCTTCATTCCAACATTAACCGAAGCATTTTGTCAAACCCTAAATGCCGAGGATTATGCATTTATGTAACTTATTAAAAAAGAGTGTCTTATGGCTTCTTATTCTGCCAATTTTGGTCATTTCTTGCGTACCAAAACCGCCGCTACCTGATCCTGAGCCCATCCCTGATACATACGCGAACGGACTTTTCATTCTCAATGAAGGTCTTTTCCAACAGAATAACAGTACGTTATCATACTATAATTATAAGGATGGAACATTCACTGCGAATATCTTTTTGGATGTCAATCATCGTGGTTTGGGCGATGTGGGCAACGATTTGCAGCGATATGGCAGCAAACTCTACATCGTGGTCAACAACTCCAATATCGTGGAGGTGGTGGATGCAAAAACTGTCCAATCGTTGAAAACCATCAATTTGAACGGCAAACAGCCGCGCTATATCACCTTTTTGGACAATAAAGCCTATATTTCCTGCTTCGATGGCGATGTGGTGCGCATCGACACAGCTGCTTTAGAGGTGGAAGCCACCGTGCACACCGGTCCGAACCCCGACGGCATCTGCACCTGCAATGGCAAGATTTACGTCTCTAACTCCGGCGGCCTCAGTGCCCCGAACTACGGCAACACCGTTTCGGTAATCGATCCCGCCTCATTCACCGTCACCAAGGACATCACAGTGGCAATCAATCCCACCCGTATCAAATCTTACAACAACCGCTACGTCTATGTGGTCTCCAATGGCGATTACGGCACCGTGCCTTATACCTTCCAAAAGATTGATTGTCAGACTGATGAGGTGGTAAAAACATACAATCTCGAAGTCCTGAACTTTGAAATCCACCAAAACCTCGCCTACATCTACACTTACAATTTCAACACCATGACTTCCGCATGGATCAGCGTGTTGGATTTGGAAACGGACGAAATCGTGAAGGAGCAGTTCATCAGCGACGGCACGCAGCTGAAGACCCCTTACGGCATCAAAGTGAACCCATTGAACGGCGATGTCTATATCACCGATGCGGGCACCTTCACCACCAATGGCGACATCTACTGCTTCGACAAAAACGGCAAGAAGAAATTCTCGTTTGAAGGCGGTTTGAATCCGTCGGCAATGGTGATTGACTTCGGCGAATAGCCTAGTTTATTTACAAATTTACCTTCGGTTCCGGGATTTCTTTTCCTCGGCAGAAGCGGTGTACGATCTGGCGATCATCGCCCACATAGATATACCGCTCCAAACGATCCAGTAGCGTATAATGGTCGTGGTTGAGGTCGCTGTCGTCGATGACAAGCGCGTCGAACTCGTAGCCAGGCTCGAAACTCCCCACCTTCCCGAAGAAACTCCCGCCACACTTCGTAGCCATCCAAAACGCCTCTGACAAAGTGAGATACGGTCGTTCGTGATGTTGCTGATAATACGCCTTGCTCAACTGTATCGCATAGACCATCACCTGGAAGATACTCAGGTTATGGCCGCCGCTGATGTCGCTGCCGAGTCCCACACGCACCCCCTCGTTGAGAAACTGCCGAATGGGCGCGATGCCTGTCGTCACATTGAGATTCGAGGTGGGACAGTGGGCTACTACCACATCATTCCGCTTCATTAGTTGCATCTCTTCCTCTTCCGTAAAAACGCAGTGGGCCATCACCGTAGGCGTCTGTCCGAAAAGGCCATATCGGTTATAGGCATCGCCATACCATGTGCCTTCGAGCTTCTGCACTAGGGCTATCTCGTCTCTGTTTTCAGAAAGGTGCGACTGCACAGGCAACTGATACTTGGATGCCAGTTCGCTACAGGCGCGGAGCATTTCCGGCGGGCACGACGGAATGAAGCGGGGCGTGATAATCGGCCGCACCAGAGGAGGATAAGGGGCCTGTAGAGACGTTTCGGGAGACGTTTCAGGAAACGTCTCTACAATCAACGATTCGTATCCCTTCACCATCTCTTCCACCGACTCCGATAGTCCTTCGGGACAGTTGCGGTTCATGGCCACTTTGCCCACCAACGCCCCCATGCCCGCCTCCCGGAAGAGATGCATCAGCATGCGGGTACTTTCGGTATGGATGGAGGCAAACGTGCAGGTACGCATGGTGCCGACGCGCCACAGGTCGCGGACAAAACGACGGTACATCCGCTCGGCATAGACCGTGTCGGCATATTTCATTTCCTCGGGGAAGGTGTATTCCTGAAGCCACTCCATCAGTTCCAAGTCCATGGCGATGCCTTGGTTACGGTACTGTGCAGCATGCACGTGCAGGTCGTTCATAGCGGGAATCAGCAACCGGTCGCCGAAATCAATGATTTCCGTGTTGCGACACTGGGAAGCATCGGCTCCCAACGATGCCAGATCGGCCGCCACCCCTGTCACTCGTCCGTCAGTATCCACAGCGACATAACCATTTTCCAGCACTTCAAAATGATCCTTGTCTTTTGTATAGAGTATATGGGCTTTATAAATTTTCTTCATTTTGCGAACATTATTTTGATTGGAGAATTGGCAAAAATACATTTTTTTCGGTTGTGCATTTATGGTATTATTCCTCCCGAAAATAGCTAATTCTTGGGATTTCCATTTTGTGGAAAATATGCATTTTTGCAGCGTGAAAAATGAATAATATGAATGCGATAATCATAGGAATACTGCTGCCTTTGCTCGGCACGATGCTGGGCTCGGCTTTCGTCTTCTTCATGAAGAAGGAAATTCCAGACAGGATGCAGAAGACGCTATTAGGATTCGCCAGCGGGGTGATGGTGGCGGCCAGCGTGTGGTCGCTGCTGATACCGTCGATTGAGATGGTGAGCGAAAGTGTGTTGCCGGCTGCCATTGGATTCCTGGCCGGTATCGCCTTCTTGCTGTTGATCGACGAACTGACACCGCACCTGCATATCGGCGCAGAGACGGCCGAAGGACCGAAATCGAAACTCTCGCGCACGATGATGTTGGCACTGGCGGTAACCATCCACAATCTGCCCGAAGGCATGGCCGTAGGTGTGGTCTTCGCGGGCGAAGCGCAAGGACTGACCCTCAGTGCCGCCCTCGCGGTGAGCATCGGCATCGCCATACAGAACATTCCTGAGGGCGCCATCATCTCCATGCCTATGCACGCGGAGGGCAATTCCCGCATGAAGTCGTTCCTCATCGGCACCCTGAGCGGTGTGGTGGAGCCCATCGGAGCGGTGGCCATCTTACTGCTGGCCGGCGTACTAGGAGTGGCGCTTCCCTACCTGCTGGCTTTCGCCGCCGGTGCCATGATGTATGTGGTTGTGGAGGAGCTCATTCCCGAAACCGCCCAAGGCACCCACACTAACCTATCCACCATCGGTTTCGCCATGGGCTTCGTACTGATGATGGTGATGGATGTGGTGCTGGGATAGTTAGTATTCTTCTGAATTGTTACAAAAACGGTCATGAAAGAACTCCAAAAGATATGAAGAAAACAGTCCTATTACTACTATTACTGATATTATCCATCAGCCTCCAGGCACAGAAAAAACAGCTGTTCGACGGGGGAATGATGGTCCACACGGGCTACCTCATCGACAATATCCCGGCACTGGACTACAAAGCCAGCGGGATGTCTTTCGGACTTGGCGGTGTGCTGCGCTTCCACATCGGCAACCATGTGCGCCTGGGTGGCGAAGGCTATGTCTCCACGCTTCCCCAAAAGCGCAACAGCAGCTATGTCCGTATGGGCTGGGGCGGCATGGTGGCCGATTTCTACTGGCCGATAAAGCGGTGGGCACCGTATGCCGGATTATGCGTAGGGGGCGGCAAGACCTCAACGTTGCTTGTTCTCGACGGCTCCGACAGCGATTGGGATGCCGAGACGAACGCTGTGGTACACAAAGAGCCCTTTTTCTTCGTTAACCCATACCTCGGCGTGGAGTTTGCGCTCACCGAAGCTGTCCATCTCACGCTCAAAGCCGACCACCTCTTTCCCTTCAAGAACGAAGCCGTGCCCAAAGGAGTGCGCGTTTACTTCGGCTTCGTGTTTGCGCATTAGCGGTAATCCGTTTGAAACAATCGAAGGCTGCGACACTCAAGTGATTCTGATAAAAGATAATTTAAATTTTTACATTCACCCCAAAATAAACGCTCCTCGGCTGCTTCGGGCCGTAGATATAGCCCGCGTCGCGAAGAATGCCGTAGTCCAAGTCGGGCTGGTAGGCGTTAGTGATGTTCTGCATACCTGCCGTCAGGCGTAACACAATCTCATTGAAGCCCACTTCAGACGGGCGCTGTATCACAGAAAAACTCTCTTCTGACTTCCGCTGAATCTTGAAATGGAAGTCGTATGAAACCTGCGCGTTAAGGACAAAAAACGACTGCGTCTTTACCAAAACTGGCGGTTCGGTCTCGTGAGGCACCAGCATCGGGCCGGTGAAATTACCCGTAACGTTCAAGGTCAGGTGACGCCAAGGGTTGCTCTCAAGTATCAGATAGCCATAGACATCCGGTGTTCTGAGCATCCGGATTTCGGGAGCGGCGTCCTCACTCCATTCCACCGGCTCTGTGTAGCGGCTCACCTGCCATGTGGCCCCGAGTTGACCGGAAATCCAGCGGTTCCAGGCCACTTTCACCGCACCATGTACGCCCGCCACATACCCACGACCGGCATTATAACGCTCTGATATTTCGTTACCTGCGGCATCCTCATATCGTCTTTCAGCAAAGATGTCTTTCAGGTAGGTGTAGAAGCCCTCGCCAGTCAAGTCCACATCCACGCCACCTTTGTAAAGACAATAGTCGGTGGAAAGGGAGACGCTGTGTGAACGCTCCTCTTTGAGGTCTGGCGCTAGGGTACTGATGATGCGCTCTCCGCCCGCCAAAGAGACGTGCAGATCCTCGTCGTAGGTTTGCGGAGCCCGGAATCCGGTGGCGTAACTTACTCGTAAAGAAAGTCTTCGAATCGGATTGTAACGGATGTTCACCCTCGGGGAGAATATCGGGCGACTGATGAGCGAATGTTTGTCCATGCGCACGCCGGCTAACAGCGACCATTTTTCGTTTTTCCACTCGTTCTGTGCATAAATACTGCCGATATGCACGTCCTGGTGAAGATATTGTGCGTAACCCGGGATAGAGTCAGTCAGGTGATCGAAATTGTATTCCGCACCCACAGTCAGGGAGGCGGGCATAAACCACAGTTTGTCAAAGTGATAGCGCCACAGGGCACCGGTGGCGAGGGTGAAGTTGGTGGTATAGCCGTAAGCCTTCAACGCATCGAAGCGCTCTTCGGGCGTGCCTTCGCCAATGCCGCCGTAGTAGCTGTTGCGACAGATGTGCTGCAGGGCGGTGTAAGCCTCCACGTGTTGGTGCCCGAAGTCGATATGGTAGTCAAGATGACCGCTGTGGATGAGATGCGCCGCGCCTTCGGAAATGTTCGACTCATGGGGCTGCAGACCGAGGTTGTTGCCGCCTCGATGCTCGTCATTGACGATGTTGTAGCGGACGCTCAGTTTCGACAGCCGCGTAGGCCGTACAAACGCATTCAGCCCGACAGAGAGGTTTCGCAACTTCGGGAGGTCGCTATAGGCGTCGCCGTTGCGATCGTACGGATCGCGATGGCGGTCTTGCGCGAACAGGTAAACGCCTGCGTTGCGGTTCCGCGTGACGGCAGAGGCATACGCGTGAGTGGTGTTGTCGAAGGTGCGCGTAAAGTCGTAGTTGCTAACAGTATGACCAAAGCCGCCGCCGTTCTCCGTAGCCTCCTTGGTGATGATGTTGATGACACCTGCTACCGCCGATGCTCCGAACAGGGCACTGCCGCCGCCTCGCATCACTTCGATGCGGTCGATCATCTCCGCCGGAATCTGCTCAAGACCGTAAACACCGTTCAACGAGGAGAATATCGGCTTCGAATCGATGAGAATTTGCGAATAATGGCCGTCCAGTCCGTTGATGCGCACCTGCGTGAAACCGCAGTTCTGGCAGTTGTCCTCCACGCGCAAACCCGGCATAAAGTCGAGGGTTTGCGCCAAACAAACGGCATTGGTGGCAATCATCGTGCGCGGCGTGACGATATCGATCAATGCTGGTGCCTCCCGTCGGAGAGTTTGTTCGCGATTGGAAGATATGGTGATTTCATCCACGTGCAGCGTGTCGTGCTCGTGGTCATGGTGCGGCAAATCCTGGGCCCCCGCACCAAAGGCCAGCACCCCAAACAGAACCGTCAGGGCGCAATTTATACGTCTTTTCATTATTTGTTTGCTTGTTTATTAGTAATCAGTGATTAGTGAGTATAGTCAATGAATAGTATACGGCAAGTACAACGTTGCCGCAAACTACTAACTGCTAACTTCTAACTACTAACTGAACTGGCGGTGCCCGTAACAAGCTCACCCCCTCGACTGAACGAATCTCACAGGGAGTGGAAACAAAATAATGGAGAAAAAGGGTGAAAGTTCCGCCGGAGAAGTGTTGGCACACCGGCAGAACAACTTTCGTGACGGTAAAATGGCAGATGGCGCAATCGCTGTCGTCATCCTCATCGACAGATTGCAGGATGGTGTGCGCGAGCGTGTGGTGCGACATCGAAATGCCGTCCAACGGGCAGACAACATCCTCCTCCGCCGTCCAGTGATGGTGGTGGAGGGCCTTGGTGCCGGTCATGCCGCAGAACACGAGTAGCAGCACCCACGCGGTCAATTGTCTTAGTCGTGCGCTCATTTCGGCGGCAAAAGTACATTTTTTTCGGTTGTGAATTTATGGTATTATTCCTCCCGAAAATAGCTACTTCTTGGGATGTTGCCATATCCAGAAAATAAGATTTTTGCCGCCAGAATTATAAGCAGACTAATTATGGGACTTTTAAGCAGATTTTTCAGCAATGCAAGGAAGCCCGAAGGCTTTTTAGGCAAGATAATGGTGAATGGAATGAACGGCGGCGGTCACGCCGCGATGGATGCCAAATGGGAGAGCATGATTGAGGGAATGCACACTTACACGCCCGAAGAAATCAAACTCCATCTTACGAATGTCGGCTTCCATGATTTCAACATCACGGTAAACGAGGAAAAGCGGTGGCTGTGCGTGACGGTGAGGAAATGATTTTTTCTTTGTTTTCGAAAAAATCCGTCTGTTTATTTTTGGCTATATGAACAAAAAAACATCCGTTATAGCCAAAAATAATTCATTCAAGAAATAAATCAGAAAGAGTTATATTACTCGTTATTAGATTGTTATAGTAAATATCAATTCCACTCAATATGTGTGGAATGTGCTGAAACGAACATGTCCGTAATCATGTATAGATTTCGATTCCTCAAGTAGTATTTCGGCAACTGGTAGTTGGTTCCACAAACGGTATTGCAAAGTGGATATGTCTTCTAATTCGACAAACTCTAGATCAAAATTTAAAGTATATTCCTTAAGTACAGAAACAAATTCTTCCTTGTTATGGGCTTTTGCAATTGTTTGGACGTATGCCCCTTCCACATCTCCCAATAATTCATTATTTCTTGAACGGGTTTTAACATGAAGACAACCAAACCAAATGTCTTTATATTTTGATGTCGCCTGAATGTTCATCAGCTCATACAGATACGCAGGGCTTTGCACATACAATTCTCCATCCTCATCCTGCAAGATATCTATCAATGGAGAATTATAAACCTTCTCCATGGCCTGTTCAATGCTGCACCCTGTGTCCTCCATCACATATTTCACCAACTCGCTCAAGGCATAGTCGGTGAGATATGTCGCTATTTGGTGATGAGAAGGCTGTGTCATGCGAGTACACCTCCGTTTTGTTGGCAGACAATGAGCAAGTCGTCTATAGTCTCATCCATCGACTGAAGATGTTCCACATCGTAAAACTCAATCAGGAAGGATAGTCCTTTATGCTTGTGCAGGTAGTTGAACGCTGCTTGTCGGGTCATCGCGAAACGTTGTCCGAAAGCCTGCACGGCAGCTGTCAGAAAGGGTATCTCGTATTTGCTCATTTCTTGTAGAAATCAATATTATTTCAGACTGCAAAAATACTCATTTTTACAATCAGTCAAAATGTTTTTTCGCTGTTTCCACCGCCTTCACTGCCCCCAAACAGTGAATCCTGACCACACGATTGCTGTCGCTTTCGGCGATGTTGCGCAACAAATCCAAGTAGGGTTCCACAAACTCCGGTCTGCGTTTACCGAGGACGCGGAACATTTCAGGTGCTTCCATTCTGACGCGATCGTCGCGATCATGTAGCAGTTCCGCAAACAGCGACATATAATCATTGTACGGGTCGGGCGTGTTGGTGGCGATGTTTTCCGACGCCCAGATGAAGGCCAGCCGGACGCCCGCCTCTTCATCGTGGGCGAAGCAAAACAGACTATCCCAATACGGCTCAACAGACGAATAGCAGCCTCGCCCGATTCTGCCGAGGGCATTCACGGCACGCTCCCGCAGAAGCGGCTCCCCACTATCGCAAAAGGCGGCAATCGCAGAAACGCTGTCCTTGACGGCAATCGGGAACTTTAGTCCCATCTCACCTAACAACCACAGCGCTTTCTCCTTGATTTTGGTGGACTCTGACGACAGCAGCGACGCGACGAATGGAATATTTCCCTCCCATTGGTCTTTGCTTTTGGTCAGGGTACCGAGGTTTTTGTATAGTTCGGATTCGGTCATAAAAGTTTACTATTTAACCCTCTTTAATGTCAATGTGTTTACCGTTGTGCCGTCTTTGATTGAATCGACAGATGTGAGTACAAGTTTGTCTTGCGAAAGGGAATCAATTACAAACCAAGGACTAATTCCAGGCTCGTTGTCCTCTCTTAACATAAGGCTGTCGTTTTTCAGAAAATAGCTGTATTGCATTGTGATCGAATCACCATCAGCGTATCCGGTTTCGTAATAAACCCTGTTATCCTCGAAACGCCATAAGAAAGCAGGGACAAGAGTCTCGGTTACTTCTTTACCAGAAACGGTCTTTGTTCTATTCAGTCGGACGGCTTTCCATTCGCCGATGAGCATTAACTGCCAATCGTATTCAAAGCCCCCACCGCAAGCCATACTGTCGTTGAATTCGTTTTCAAAAACGGTGACGTTGTTCTGCGTTCCGCTCTTGCAGGCAGTCAGCATTACGAGGGCGAGCACCACTGCACATAGCATTACTGTTTTCTTCATGATTCTCTGATATTTATGTTTAAATAACAAACGGAAAATCCGCAGTGTTGTTGCGGATTTTTCAGGAATACCCGCAACGATAGCATTGCAAAAACACTTTTCCTTCTTTTAGTGTGCCGAGTTGTTTATACGATTCTGATTCGATTGTACATTAAACAATCCAAGGCATCTCTTTTTCGTCAGTGTATTATACTTGGCTGTGAAATGTATTAGGATTAAAAAATCGACACCTTTATTTTCTCCACAATCTGGTCAAAGTAAGGTTGCTTAAGACGGCTGATTTTACGCACTACATCGCGTTCAATGTCTCCCATTATCAGCTGACATTTCACATAACTTTGTTTACTTAATGGTTTTGTCAGCATTTCGTCGGAAAGGGTAAAGCTATACTGCGGATTGTAGTCTTTCGAAGAAATCATGCACAAATAGATGTAGCCCTCGTTCTCCTGCAGTTCATTATTTGAAATAATCAACGCCGGATGGGGCTTAAATGAACCATCTGGAAACATAAAGTTGACTTCAACAACGTCACGCTGCTCGTATTTCATAGGATGTTAGATTTTGTTTTCGTTCAACCAACGGGCCATATTATTTTTTGATGTGCATAAGAATGCTTGCCGTTCCTCTTCGGCCGTCCACTCGCGATCTTTCGCTTCTTCTTGAGACTGCGAAATGTGGAACACGTTTCCTAACGAGCGTATCAATGCCACAACACTTTGCGCCACCTTACTGCGCCCATCGTAAGTTATTGTTAATGTTGCCATATTTTCATCTATTTTCAAACGGCAAAAATACTAAAATAATTCGAACAGCAATGTCACGATTTAATACTATGGCTACAAAGGTATAAAATTACCATATATAATCAAAAATGATTTATATCAGACACGCTTTAGTGTCTTGAACATAACTCACAAAGGTTACATCTCTGCAACCTTTACTTTCTTACTGCGCCAAAAGAACCAAATCTCCCCGCCAATTCCAAACAGGACGAGAACAATTCCCAAGTATAAGCCCCACTTCGAATCCGTCCGGGACCACTCATTATAGTCAGATAATGTAAAGCAGGAATTATTGGATTCGTATGCGACCACAAAGGGGTCGTATTCATCTTGTGTATGGAGCTCTCTGTTGGTAAGCGCACTATTTTCCACGACACGCTGATAATCACGAACAGGAACATATAATGTTATGGGTGATTCGCTAGTCAAGGTTTTATCAATAATGGGTATATAAAACCAATATTGAGGGTATTCTATCAATAATACATGAGTAAAGGTTTCTCGTGCTTTAACACGCTCTATGACAACTTCTGATATGGTGCCATTGATACTACGGAGATTTTCAGGTTTGACATCCTTGTAACCAAAATAACTAATGAGCGCAAAAATGCCAAGACCAAAACACAACAACCCCCAAACAATAGAGCCAACAATGATTAGTATTCGTGAAAAATGCCGCTTGGTTTCTGTGTCTTTTTGTTTAGGCTCATCACCCTTGTAAAACAGAATAGTCGCAAACGGCAGAAGTACCCATACACCAAAAAACATAGTAAGTATCAAAGAAGTCCACTGGATGTATCCATCCACAAACACATTCTTTGCACTTGTAAACGTCGGATATGCAAAAATCAAAGCAAGCAATAGACTTACCAATATCGCATTTTTCCGATTCTTCTGTTTGTCGTTTTCCATTACTAAAGGATTTGTCTTACTGCTACACGCCTATCATTCTATATCTCCGGTTCCTGTTCCCGCCACGGGCTTCCAGATAACCGAATCCAGATTAGAGTATCAAATTTTCGGCAAAAATACTCATTTTTTCAACGATTTCTACTTGATTCTGACGTTAATACAACGCCTGATAAATCCTCCTGATCTCCTCTTCGTCCAAGGGAACGTAATTGTTGGCCAACAGCCGCTGCTGGGTCTTGAGCACACTGGTGGTGAATTCGTCTATCTCGGCGGGCTTCATGCCATAGTGACGAAGCGTGTCTATAGGTGACTTACCCTTTTTTCTTGCTTTTTGAAAAAAACGTCTGTTTATTTTTGGCTATTCAAATATAAAAAACATCCGTTATAGCCAAAAATAATTAATTTACTCGGCAACCGAACCTATGTGAATCCATTTCAACTTGCCACTCGGACACCAGAATTCCGTGCCTCCATAGATGCTTCCGAGAAACACACGGTCGTTGTCCGTCAGTTCCTCATTCAAGATATCCTTGTAACGGTCATAAACCTTGTCTTTGGTGTCACCCACCTTAACGCCTCTGCTTGTTTTGTATCGGTTGCCGGAAGTAACCATGATTGAAAAGACAGACGATGGGGCGCCCGCGGTGTCCGACTCCATATCCAGAACTATGCCGTCATATATCCACTCCGCATAGAAAAAACCTGAAAATTCCATAAATCCCTCATAGACAACAGAATCTGGTTTGCCGAGTTTGTTGAGGACGACTGTATCGGTCACACCGACAGTCAACCAGCCATTGATTGTGTCAAACAGAAATTCTTCGTCCTCCTTGGATGCCTCTGAAGACTTAACAATTTCTCTATCTGAAGTATCTTCAATTACAACTTTGCTCTTGCAAGCGTTCATGGCGACAAGGGCGAGTATCACTGCACATAGCATTACTATCTTCTTCATAAATTTCTGATATTTAAGTTTGCAAAAATACTCATTTTTTGTAAACCTAAACACCTCCACAAAGACGCGGAGCCCTTGCGGCAGTATGTTCCGTTTCCCAAAGCGTGCCTTCCGCACGCAGTTGTCGCACTATACCTTCCGGCCAATTTTCTTGAGCAAACGTCTTACTTTGCGGCTTCGCTTGACCAGCCACTCCTCGATCATCTCCTCCTCCATTTCAGGACCGTCGATAATCTCGTTCTTGCGTCTTTCTGAACGGGCAAACCGGAGATATGCCCCTATATGACGCCGCTTTTTCTCGTGATAGATAGCATCGAACGGGATAAGCACCCCCGTGTCCTCGATATTGTGCATCAAATGGTTCACTGCCGTACCGAACATGAGCAATTCAGACGTGATGGAAACGTAAGCCGTTACATTGGGTGGGACATTCACATTTCTCATTCTGGCCGCCCCCTTAAGCAACTTGTAATCTTCCAATTGGTCTTCCTTGTTCAATACCAGATCCATCAATCCGGGATCGGAAGCGGGCATGATCGCTTGGTCGTCCCACGGCCGGACAAGTTCATCCTTATCCCCAAAATGTTTCCATAAGAAATGGTAAATCAGATCTTTAGCAATATAGTCGTAGGAAGGATACAGGGTGATCTTTCCGAAGAAATAGAGCAAATTGGGATTCTTCATGATAATGGCCACCAAACCGTCCCACAAGTTGTCAAAGGCGAAAATAGACTTCGCACCGCCCTTGGAACTCTGATACTCCGGTGCCACGAAATTGCGTCCGAGTTCAATGACATGCGGCAGATACTCATCGATAAACTTCTGGGAAAAGCGGAACTGATGGGAACTGGCTAGTACAGGCTGACCGTTTTCGTCAATCTTCGCCTCCGAGCCGAAAAGGAAGCGATAACCGCCAATAATGGCCTCATTCTCCGGATCCCAGACAATCAGCTGCTTATACGGCTTCTCCATCTTGTCGTATTCATCAAGATCTATAGCATTGCCCGTGGAACCGCCGGCCTCGCGGAACGCCAACTCCCGCAATCGGCCGATTTCCGTGACCACGTTGGGGGAATCCTGCCACGTTACAATGTAGAGCTCGTTGTGCCCTTTGTTGGTGTCTTCCAGCTTCTTGGATTTGGTGAGTTCTGACTTGATTAGTTCAACCGGTACGGGATCTATGATGGTATTCATAATGATGGAGATTTTAATCGATACTGGATGGCCAGGGGTTGGAAACGATGCCTGCCATATCAAGCATAGTCTGGTGCGCCAAATCGCGCATACGTGCCACCTCCTCTTTCCGGGGAGCGTTGAGGTCAGGCACGATCGGGTCGCCCACGTGGATGGTGAGCAGTGGTTCGTCTTTGCAGAAAAGTTTACGCCATCCGGTGCGCGGCCGGAAGGAGAGCATCAGGGGGATGACCGGGAGCGCGTACCGGTAGGCCATGTTGAACGTGCCTATTTTGAACGGTCGTAGCGGGGCATAGAATTTCCAGCTGCAGCTTTCGGGGAAGATGTGTATCCACTGTTTTTTGGCATGAAGTTCTTCCAAAGCCTTGTCAAATTCCCGAAGTCCGCTGCGTTCCTCCGGGATGGCGATGCCGCCGATGGCTTTCATCAAAAACCCGTCCTTGCCTCGAAACGGCTGGGCGTACATGGGAATCCAGGCCTTGCGGTAGCGCATCGCCTGCAACACGCAAATCATGTCCCATCGGTGGACGTGGTTGCACACGGTCATCATGCCGTTTGCAAAAAGATCGCGGTTTTGGAGAATTTTCTCGCGGCCTTCAATCTTGAGACCATAACGAATTCGGTTCACAGGGAAAGCAGCAATCCAGAGGGCAAAATAAACGAGGGAATGCCAAATTTTGAACTTCAGAGATTTATCAAGATAGGGGTAAGTCTCATCAAATGCAATGTCCTTGAGTTCCCCGCGTATGGGTGCCATTCTCGTAAACGGGTCGTCCCCGGAAAAATCCTCCTTCGGCTCAGGGACGAAAACCTCCTCCCTGACCTTGAAGTTCCGGTACGCCGGTCCGTATGATGAATAGTCCTTTATCGTGTTCATTTTCCAGCATTATTACGAACAAATCTTCGAGTTTCGTAATGATGCTGCAAAATTAACATTTTTTTGTATAGTACGGATTCAGTTTTCGTTTATTGTCGTACTACTTTCCTTCTTCTCTTCTTCGTTCCTCGCCTTCACGCGCTGGTTCAATTCCTGCATATATCCGGCGGTGATGATACTCGACGGCAAGGCAATGATGGCAATACCCAGCAGCGAAGAAATGATACTGAGAGTCCTTCCCATGGCAGATACGGGACACAAATCGCCATATCCCACAGTACTCAGCGTGATGGCGGCCCAATAGACGGCGTCATAGAAAGTTTTGAAGATGTACTGCCCTGTCGCTGGGTCTATTTCATGCTCCGACTGAAAAATGAGAATGGCCGTGATGAGGATGTCGAAAAAGGCCACAAACATGACAGTCGCCAGCAGCTTCCACTGCTTCTTTAGCACCGTGACAAATATGTCCAAAGGACCAATGTAATGGACAATCTTTGTGAATCGAAAAATCTTCAGCAAACGCATTGCCTTGGTTAGCTTGTATGCGGGTGCCAGCAGATGGAAAGTAGGCAAGATGGACAGAAAATCCATAATGGCCATTGGGGTGAATGGATAGAGAAGGAACGCCTTCCATTTGGGCTTGTCGGAACGCAAGTCGCAAGTCACCCAGCGGAGAATATAATCCACCAGATAGACGACACCGGAAATAACATCAAAATACACAAACAAAGGCTTCTGCTCCCGGAACAGCAGGGGTACTGTGCCTATGACTATGGCCACGAGCATCACACAATCGTAAGCGCGCGAGAGAGTGCCCTTCTTTCTCGGTTCAACCAGGTCGCTAATCCATTTTCTGTTCATTCTCTAAGTTAAATTAGAACGAATATTCATTATTTTATCGCATTATTTTCAACAAATGCCATAAGTCAAAACTGATGAATTATTTTTGCGCAAAAAAAATTACACTCACCCTATCACAGCACCATGTACAATCGCCAGAATGTTGTTGGAGAAGAGTTTGATGGCCATCGCCAGAAGGATAACCCCAAAGAACTTCCGCAGCACATAGATGACATCGGCGCCCAACCATCGGCTGATTTTATCGAGATAGCGCAGCACGATGTAGTCGATGACGATGTTGATGGCCAAGCCGATCATGATGTTCACGGTGGCGTATTCCGCATGGAGCGAGATGAAGGCGGTGATGGCTCCGGGTCCGGCAATGAGCGGGAAGGCGATGGGAACGATGCTGGCACCCGACGAGGTGGGCTCGTTTTTGATGATGTCGCGCCCTAAGATCATTTCGAAGGCTAGAATGAAAAGCACGATAGAACCCGCAACGGCGAACGACGGCATGTCAATGCCGAAGAGTTTGAGCAACGCATCGCCCAGAAAATAGAATCCGACGAACAGGATAAGGGCGGCGGCAGTGGCTTCCAAGGGTTTGATTTTCGTCCCCTTGTCGCGCATGGAGACAAAAATGGGGATGGAACCGGTGATGTCGATAATGGCGAACATCACGAGGAACGTGCTGAATATCTCTACGAAGTTGATTTGTGCGAACATGATGATTGTCTTTTGCAATTGCGGCGGCAAAAGTACAAAAAAAGTGTATTTTTGCAGCCGCAAAATGGTGAAGGGAAACAGGTGCGAATCCTGTACAGTACCCGCTGCTGTAAGTTCCGCGAAAGGAGCCGCAAAATGTCACTGTCGAAAGATGGGAAGACGCCGCTTCAGGAACAAGTCAGAAAACCTGCCATTTATGCGTTGTTAATCGCTTCGGGAGGTAGGCGGATACAAAAGAGACCTTAATCACACTCTTTGTTTCTATTATTAACCGAAGCATTTTGTCAAACTTAAATGCTAAGGATTACACGTATTTGGTATTTTTAATAAACAAAACAATTATGAAGAAATTATTACTCTTTTTCGGTTTATTTTGCATGATAAACCTGACTTTTGCCCAACAGACGGTGATTCTGAATGGACATGGAAATCATGATGGTGCAGTCCGCGATGGCGATGATCCCGTTGACGCATCCCTCCCCTTTAGCGACATCCTTTTCTGGGTGGGCAGCGGTTCCGACAGCGCTGAGTTCATCGTCAACTTTGCGCAACCTGACACCGCATTCGCATGGGGCTTCCTCTTCAACGGCAGCACCACCGCACAAGAGATGGTCAATGCCATCGCAGCCGCCGACCCCCGTTTCTGGTCCGAAGGCTCTCCCTCCTCTGGCGGTGACCTCCACTTCGTCCTCTCCAACGGCGACACCCTGGGACTTTCCCCCGTTGATCCGACTATGGGTTACAACTTCTGGTGGACCAACCTCAACGGTGTTAGCGCAGGTGCCGGTGCAGCTAGCACACTCCATAACGGAGACATATTCAAATACGGTGACATGAATTCCGCCATCGGCTGGGATTTCCAGTATGGTTATTACATGGAAGAGGCATGGGTCAAGACTCCCACTGCTGTCGCGCCTCCTACAGATCCTCTTCCCGATGAGGCCACTATCGCCTTCAGCGAAATCCTCTACTGGGTGGGTGAAGGTTCCAACGAGGCCGTCATGGCCGTCAACTGGGCTGACACTGCTTTGGCATGGGGCTACCGCTGGAACGGCACTGCCACCGTCGCTGACATGATAGCTGACATCGCCGCCGCCGACCCGCGCTTCAGCTACGAACTGGGCAGCTGGGGTCTCGACGACATCATCTTCGCTGTTGCCGAAGGCGACACCCTCCGCAAAGTTCCCTACAGTTATTGGGAAAGCAAGAACAATGGCTATACGGATATGGGTATGGGTCAGACCCTCGCCAACGGTGACTTCGAGAAGTGGGCCGAACCCGCCGCCGGCATCATCGCCGATAGCATGGAATACGATGGTTACTGGTACTACACCTACGTCTATCCGATGACCATCAATCCCGTCTCTGTGCCCGAGACAGGCTCAGGCATCGACAATCACGAGATATCCCGCATGTACGCGTATCCGAACCCGTGCACGAACACGCTCTACATCACCAACGAGAACGCCGAGCGCATCGAACTGTACAATGCTAACGGCAAACTGTTGGAGGCTGTCGAGAACCACGACACGCAAGTGACTCTGAATATGCAACAGTATCCTGCTGGCCTCTATCTGCTGAAAGTCGGCAATGACGTGCAGAAAATCTTGAAGAAATAACCCTTTTATATTAATGAGTAGCCTATCGGCTGAAATGGAAACGGCCCCGCGTTTGCGAGGCCGTTTTTTCATTCTTTCTTTTTCCCTTGACCCAATTCCCGGCGGTTTCGCCCGATATACAAAAAATAGAGCATCAAGTCGATGGCCACCAACGTACCGTTAAAGATGTAGAGCCAGATGACAATGTCGTGGTTATACAACACCTTGTGGATGATGCCGAAGATGTACCCTAATACGATCAGGGACATGAAAAGAGGGCTTTTGCCAATCACCACCTTGGTGCGCAAGGATTTGGCAATGGAAATCGGCCAGCTGACCGTGAAACAAAGCAGGAAGAGAACTTCCCATATACTAAAATCTGTCATAATTTTGATTATTAACAACTTATAAAACATTCGGATTCCCCCGAATGGGACTGCAAAAATACAAAAAAAAGTGTATTTTTGCCGCCGGTTTGGTCGCCCTGACGAAGGGCGCCAAGAGGGAAGCCGGTGCGAGTCCGGCGCAGTCCCGCTGCTGTAAGCTCCAACGAACTGAAAGCCCAATTTTAACGTCACTGTGTGCTGCCATAAGTACATGGGAAGACAGGGCCGACGGGGAGCAAGCCAGAATACCTGCCAAACCCTGAGAAATCGGTAACGCTTTCGAGGAAAAGCACCCCGAACAAGGACCCGTCAGGTATTCATTACCTCCCCTTTTGTGTGGTTCGAAGGTTCGCACGCGCCTGTTTCCCAAAAGTTTTTGCCGATATTGGACAGAAATGGTCAAACATTTTTAAACAATATCATTATGGTAAAAAAACTACTTGTATTCATCATGGCTCTGGGGCTTGCATTAAACGCCTCAGCCCAATTGACAACCATCGACCCGAATGATGTCCAATTCTGGACCGGCACCGGCAGCAACAGCACGGTCGTCGCCATCGGTTGGGACGATGATTCAGCTCCTTACACGCCCACCGTGGTGATCTGGGGCGTGCGCTGGGAAGGCAGTATCTACCTTGTCAACGCATTGGACACCATCGCCGCCTACGACAGTCGCTTTTCCTACGTGATGGGCGGCAGTGGATTCCTGACATCGCTCTATTACAACGACCCGGACGAAGGCCTTGTGCTGACCCCTTCGGGAGGATTTAACTGCAACAATTACGGCGGAGCTTATGGCTCAACTACACTCAATAGCACGCACTTGCGGATTACCGAATCCACATGCAGCAACTACAACTTTGCCGGTGTGACCAACATTGTCTATGCTGTCGACCCCAACGCCGTAACCTCCTGTCCCAAGGCGCAAAGCGTTAGCATTTCAGATCTTACCGCCTATAGCGCCACGGTAAACATCACCGACACCACCAATTTGAATAACTATACAGTAATGCTTTTTGAAGGCGACTCGCTGATTGACAGCGTCGTCATCTACACCCAGACCATCTCCTACTCTACCCTTACCGCCAACACCGGCTACACGGTGAAGGTCTTCTCCAACTGCTCCGACGGCACGCAGACCACAGCCCGCAGCGCCAGCTTCCGCACTCCGTGCGTAGAAGTGGCTCACACCGAACTTCCGTGGACGGAAGATTTTCAGTCTTACAATGGCCTGTCTTATGCGTCCGCGTCGGTCTCCTTCGCCAGCCAAGTATTCTGCTGGGATCTGATTAACCCCTACAGCACCTCCGATCCCTATATCAACAACTCTTCCTCGGTCAATGTGAGCGGCGGCAAATGCCTCTACGTGAGCAGCCGTCCCACAAGTCCGACCATTCTGGTGCTGCCGCCGTTTGAGGACACCCCCAACCAGTTGCGCCTCCAATTCGACGTGCTCTCCACCTACGGACACGGCTTCGAAGCGGGTGTCATCACCGATGTGACGGATGAAACCTCCTTCACCCCCATCGCTACCTGTCTGCCAACCAACAGCGGTTGGAACCACTTTGAGGTTTCCTTCGCTGGCTTCACCTCCGGCAGAATCGCCCTCCGTTCCAACGACAACGGTCCCGCCTATCTCGACAATATGATGGTGGATGAAGTACCTTCCTGCGTGAAACCTTCTCAGGTGATTGTCTCTAACATTGATGTCTATTCAGCTGACATCACGATCACCGATCCCAATAATACTAATCATTATATGGTATATGCCGCCGAAGATAGCGTAGAAATCTATAGTGACAGCTACACTCTCACCAACCTGCAGCCCAACACGCTCTATGTGGTGGGTGTGCGCACCATCTGCAGCGACAACACCATTACAAACGCTACCGAAACCTCCTTCCGCACCGGCTGTGGCCCGATTGCCATCCCCTATCATGAGGATTTCAGCCAGTTTGCGGATTTGTCCAACGGCTACGGCTACGCAGTGACCGACAGCACCCTACCCTGCTGGGGCTTCTTCAAATCACGTGCGCTCGACCGTCTGGAGCTCTTCCCCTACACGTCCACTTACGGCTATGGCGAGGATGGCTACACCTTGCGCATCTATTCCAACAATTCCAACTCTATTGATATTCTGATGCTTCCCGAACTTGCTCAAGCAACCAATACGTTGGAAATCAGCTTTATGACCCGTCCTTCCGAAACCGGCTCTTTTGGCGGTATTTTGGAAGTGGGCTATATGACCGATCCCACCGACACAGCCAGTTTTGTCGCGGTGACCAGCTATAGCTGTGGCCAGTTCACCAACGGCTACGACCTGCGTGCCGTCACCTTGAGCAATGCACCCGCCAATGCCCGCATCGCGATACGCACAATCCCCACTGGCGGTTCCGCCAAATCTTGGTACATCGATGACCTCGACGTTCACGACATGCCCGCCTGCGCCCGCGCCAACGGCATCAGCGTGGATAATATCACCACCGACGGCTTCACTCTTCACGTGGACGACCCCACCTTGGTGAACAACTATCGTTACTATATCAGCTCAGAAAATAGCGTTGATAGCGCCGACTTCTACGACACAGTGGTTATCGTCAACGGTTTGGCCGCTTCTACGGACTTCGAACTCACTGTAGTCTCTATCTGTCCCGATGGTACTTTCACTTTGCCTCACACCATTTCGGTCAGCACCCTCTGTGCGCCCGTGCCCGATGTTCCCTTCGTGGAAAACTTCGAAAGCTGGACGGCCACTCAGTCGGAGGGCATGAACCGTTGCTGGAACCGTCTGTACTGTAACTCATCCAGCAGCTTGGTTACCAACAACTATCCTTATTGTGCCAGTGGTAGTGGCAATGCCTACAACGGCTTCAAGTCACTCAAGATGTACTCCAAAGGAACTACCAGTGCCATCAAAGAATACTCCGTGGCTTATCTGCCTGAGTTTACGGCTAATATGAACACCCTGAAAGTAAGTTTCTTCTACAAATATGGTGGCAGCACCACCAATATGAACAAGGTGCGTATCGCTGTTGGTATCAGCGAAGACGTGACCGACACCACCACTTTCACCCGTTTGGCCACCCTCACCCCGACCGTCATCGGTTGGAACGAGTTTGAGGTGGAATTCAGCGGCTACACCGGCAACGGCAACCGCATCACCATCATGCAGACCAGCACCGGCACCACCGCCATCACCAGCTACATCGACAGCGTGGTGGTGGACACCGTCAGCAGCTGCAACCGTCCTACCACTTTTGAAGTGTCCAACATCTCCGCTTACGGCGCTACCCTTACCTGGACCGATCCCGGCACGGCAGACTCCTACATCGTGCGCTGGACCGACGGCACTACGACCGACAGCGTCATCGTCACCAACGACACCCTCTACGAACTCAGTAGTCTGTTGCCCAGCACCACCTATTCTGTGGATATCCGCAGTATCTGTTGGGGCGAACCCACCAATGCCCGCACGCTGACCTTCGCCACTTCCTGTGCTCCCATGCCGCTGCCGTGGAGCATGGACTTCGAAAACATCACGAATATTAACCAACTCTCTTCCTGCTGGAACAGATATAGCGGTATTTATGTTGACTCTACCAACAGTGCTACGCTGACCTCCACTTCCAGCGGTTGGGCACGTTCCAACACTGCTTTTGACGGATCGTCACATGTGAAAGTCAACATCTATGGAACTTCATGCAAGTATTGGTTAGTGACTCCTGAAATTGATCTCACTGCGAATGCCGAGCTGACCTTCGACTATATGTTCACCGCTTACAACAATGCCAACGCTCCTCAAACAGGATCCGGCCTTGATGATGACCGTTTCATCGTGCTCGCCACCACCGACAACGGCACCAGCTGGACTCCTATTGCCAAGTGGGGTAACGACACCGTCAACCGCGATGATTACTACCTTGCCGATGTTACCAACACCGTATCCAATATCACCCTCTCTTTGGCTGATTTCACCGGACAAGTTGTTCGACTGGCCTTCTACGGCGAAAGTACTGTCGGCGGCACCGACAACGATTTCCGCATCGACAATATCGTAGTGGCATTGGCAGCCGACACTACCTCCACTCCCGACACTATCCCCACGCCTCCTCCTACCCCTGAAGATGCCACCATCTCCGCTAATGACATTATCTACTGGATTGGCAGTGGTGACGAAAGCGCCATCTTCGTACTCAACATTGACACTACTTCAGTGGCTTGGGGTTATCACTTTGATGCGGATGATGAACCCACGATTGACGATATGATCGCCGACATTGATGCCGCTGACCCGCGTTTGGCCTACACTGTCAGCTATGAAACATACGAATACACTTTCTATTATGTCAATCACCCGCTCAAACTCATCGGCGACAACTTCCGTTTCAAAGTGAATGGCTCGTTGGCTTCCGCCCTTGAAGAGTTTGAAGACTATGACCTTGCCGACAGCATGATCGTTGTGGTCAGCACGTTGGCAGGTGATGTCTGGAACACGCCTATTGTTCCTGCAACCGTGGCTACCATGCCGGTAGATGCTACCATCTCCGCTGAGGAAATCCTCTATTGGGTCGGTGAAGGCAGCAACGAGGCCGTCATCGCTATCAACTGGGGCGTTCCCGACACTGCACTGGCTTGGGGTTTGCGTTTCAACGGCAATCTGACCGTGACCACCGCTTTGCAGGCGCTCGTTGCCGGTGAAAGCCGTCTCACGACCAACACCGCCATGTCCACCTTCGACTACAATGATGGGACGGTCAACCTCAGCTTCCAGAATAATCCTAACAACTTCATGCAGTTCATCCTCAACGGCAACTCACAGGCTGGTCTGTCCAGTCCGGTGACCGACGGTGCTTTCCTCAAGGTAGGTGAATCCGCTTACGGTATCGGTTACGACTCCACCGCATACGCCGGTATGTGGTATCCGTCGGGCGTGGCATGGCCGACCACCATTCATCCTGTTACAGCTCCCGACACCACACCTATAATCCCCGTCCCCGAAGAGGCCACTATCGCTTTCAGCGAAATCCTCTACTGGGTGGGTGAAGGTTCCAACGAGGCCGTCATGGCTGTCAACTGGGCCGACACTGCTTTGGCTTGGGGTTACCGCTGGAACGGCACTGCCACTGTCGCCGACATGATGGCCGATATCGCCGCCGCCGACCCGCGCTTCAGCTACGAACTGGGCAGCTGGGGTCTCGACGACATCCTCTTCATTGTTGCCGAAGGCGACACCCTCCGCAAGGTTCCCTACAGCTATTGGGAAAGCAAGAACAATGGCTATATGGATATGGGTATGGATCAGACCCTCGCTAACGGTGACTTCGAGAAATGGGCCGAACCCGCTGCCGGCGTTATTGTCGATAGCATGGAATACGAGGGTTACTGGTACTACACCTACGTCTATCCGATGACCATCAATCCTGTTTCTGTGCCCGACACCATCCACGACGGCATCGATGACCACGAGATGTCCCGCGTGTACGCCTACCCGAACCCGTGCACGAACACGCTTTACATCACCAACGAGAACGCCGAGCGCATCGAACTGTACAATGCTAACGGCAAACTGCTGGAGGCCATCGAAAACCGCGACACGCAAGTGACTCTGAATATGCAACAGTATCCTGCTGGCCTCTATCTGCTGAAAGTCGGCAACGGCGTGCAGAAGATTCTGAAGAAATAACCCCTTTTATATTAATGAGTTGCCGGTCTTTGGGATGATGTAACCGGTTAAAGAAGGAAACGGCTCCGCAATGTCGGGGCTGTTTCCTGTTTGAAAACTATCAAATACAAAATTACGCGTCACTATAATCCTAATATAACCGAAAAAATCCTATTTTTGCCACTACAAAGTGGTGTGGATATGCATTTATGATATTTTTTAACAAACAAAATAAATTATGAAGAAATTATTACTCTTTTTCGGTTTATTCTGCATGATAAACCTGATTTTTGCCCAAGAGATGGATCATCTAATTGGCCATGATTCCGTTGTCACTACTTATCCTGATTCCATCTTGAATACGATTTTGGATTCCGAACCTGGTCCTTTCTGCGGCCCTGTCGGCTCTGAAGGCTGCAACGCCATCGCCGCCAATGACAACCAAATTGTGGCTTGGGCTACTGGAGTGGAACTTACCCGTGGACCGTATATGATCACCAACCCGGAAGGTCCGTATGCCTACTTCGGCGGTGACACCAACGCCATCGGACCGGCTACCATGGACAACACCATGGATGCCGTCAGTCTCGGCGACGGCGGTTCCGCGCTGGTCACCTTCGACCGTCCCATCAGTAACGGCGAAGGTCCTGACTTTGCCGTATTCGAGAACTCCTTCAACGACACCTTCCTCGAACTGGCCTTTGTGGAGGTAAGCTCCGACGGCGTGCATTTCGTGCGCTTCCCAGCCACCTCACTCACCCCGACCGACGAGCAGGTGAGCGGTGCTGTAGGCGGCGTGGATGCCACCAACCTCAACAACCTGGCCGGCAAGTTCCGCATCGGCTACGGCACCCCGTTTGATCTCGAAGAGCTGCGCGACAGTGCCAACCTCAACATTGACAGCATCGTCTATGTGCGTATCATCGATGTGGTGGGCACCATCGACCCGCAGTACGCCACCTACGACGCTTTCGGACACATCGTCAACGACCCTTGGCCGACCAACTTCTGGAGCTGCGGCTACGACCTCACTGGCGTGGGCGTCATTCACCAAAAGACCGTCGGCATTGGCAACCACGAAATGGCTCGCGTGTATGCCTATCCGAACCCCTGCAATAGCACGCTCTACATCATCAACGAGAACGCCGAACGCATCGAACTCTACAACACCAATGGCCAACTACTTGAAACAATAAATAACGGCGACACACAAGTGACTCTCAACATGCAACAATATCCCTCTGGTCTTTATCTGCTGAAAGTCGGCAACGGCGTACAGAAGATTCTGAAGAAATAAATAGGAAACGGCCCCGCAATCGCGAGGCCGTTTTTTTTATCAATGTGTCGGTTCCTATTCCCACCCCCGCGTGCGGAACGCACGCCATCTTAGTAACCCCACATCAGGCGCCAGCCGCAGTGTGGGGTAGGCGTATGCAGCGCAACAAAAAATTTTGCGCACCGTATTATTTTTTGTATCTTTGCACCGTCAACTCGAGGACATGTTTTGTCGCAAGATTGGCGGATTTTTATTGAATAAAACGAAGCGTTATGCTCGTCTTGCTAATGGAAACGTGAGAAATTTCCCGAATAATGATGCAAGAGAGTGTGATGGCTTACGCGAATAGCGTGGGCTGAATCCACATCTGCATCATTAGGTTTTCTCACGACCTCCATTAGAAGAAGTGGTATACAGTGCCACGCTTCTTTTGTGTGATATGCTCTTAGGGTACTGGGGAGCGCGGAAACCTGATGAGCCGACAGGGATACAACACGGCTGGATACAATGAAAAGAATCTCATTGGTGTTAATTGCATTGTTTTGGACAGCAACAAGTCTCGCCCAGTCCACAAATGAAGAACCTTACAATCCAAATGCACCTGAAAACACCATTAAAATTCCAGGCAGAGAAATTTATGTAAATGGCATGGATGAGCCATCTCGAATGTCTTGGGATGTGGCAAAAAGTGTATGCGCCTGCAAAGGAGATGGCTGGCGGCTTCCAACTATTGGTGAATTGCAAACTATCTATCAATACCGGGATATGTTTGGTAATTTCAGCCGTGAGTACTACTGGGCACTGGAACTGAACAAAAAATCAGGCAGATATTACAATCTGAAATTCACGAATGGGAAGATCGCGGACGAAGAGTCAGATGAAAGAAACAAAGTCCGTTGTGTTTGGATTCCCACGAAGTAGATTGACAATTCACCATTATTCCCAAAAACAATGACGCACAAACGATATTTTCTCTGCATTTTCTTGATGTTGAATGCGGCTGCCATCTTTGCGCAAACGCCCATTCAAGTTGCTGATTTGTCTTTTAAGTTGAATGGCAACACAGCAGAAGAGTTCTATTACAGTTTCGCTGAAGGGGACATAATGGTTGTGGATTTTGAACTCGCCAAGGGGAAGGGAGTGCAATTTGAAATTGTGGAACTACCTAACCAGATTAAAACAAGCCAGTTCACAGCGAAAATGACCGATTATCGACTAAATGTTTTCTCTACAAAGGTCTATTTGTTCAGGATAACCAACGGATTGGGCAACAAAATGTGTTCTCTTCACATTAAACGTATTCCCAAATCGCAAGAAACACTGAAATTCAATACGGGATGGGAATGGAAAACACTTTATGACACTACATATAATCACTATTCGGAAGATTCTCTTGTCGGACATGATACGGTACATTACATGGAGACAATAAAAGAAGTGGACTCAAGAGAGGTGTCAGAAGAAATGTTGTTCGATCGTAAAGAGGAAATACCTTCTATTGCCAAAATGTTTTTGGACGAAAATCCTCGTAAATGCATTACATTCCATTTACCTCAAAACATAGAAAATACCTATTTGAGGAAGACTGTGATTGGTTGGGGCTTTTGGATATGTGTGGGAGATCATTCAAGCAGTTGGTGGAGCAAAAATAAAAATTTAATGATTAAAGGGGCTTCTACTATTGCGGGAACAACAATGAGCCCTTTGGGTGCTTTCGTCGCAGGAGAAATTACAAATTTACTAATTCCAGACAAAGGCGCAGTGGATAATGTTATATGGGCTGTTATTTCTAATTGGAACGACAGAAATGCATTTGTAAATGGAGAACGTGCATATTGTATGCAAACTGGAAATGGTCCAGGTGCATGGGGAAAATTTTTAGATGCAAAGGATACCCAAGGTACATATCACATCTGTTTACGAAATGACAATACTATAGGAAAAATAAGGGTGAACGTGAAAGTATCTGTTCTTGTGGAAACCATTACCTATAAAGATGTAGATTATCCTCGGACACGGATAGTTCCTCAATATGTAAAAGTACCAAAAGTCCGCAGGAATATTACCTCCCGTCAGATCAGAGTTCCAGTGAATGAAGGTAGATAATAATACAATCATCATGAAAAAGATCACGTTATTGTTAGCATTGATTATGTGCGTCAATATGGTCTTCTCTAATCCTGTTGACACAATTACGGCAAAACGAGTAGCCATCAATTTCTGGAAACAGAACAATGCAGGGCCAACTGTAAATGGTAAAACTTTGCGTTTCCAACGAGAGGTCCCGGATTTTCGTCTTCTGCCTGATACCCTTTTCTCGGGTTTTTACATCTTTAATGCTGTAAATGGAAAAGGATTTGTCATTGTTTCGGCTAATGATAATGCAATCCCCATATTAGGATATTCAATGGAAAACTCTTTCCAAATTGAAAATATGCCTCCTAATCTTAAATTTTGGTTGGAAGGCTACGAACAAGAAATCCAAAATGCAGATTATGTCAGATGCTCTAATGAAATACGTAGTGATTGGGGAATGTTGTTAGCTGGCGAGCCTTTGCCTGTAAAAAGTACTACCAATGTTACTCCTCTATTAACTACACATTGGGACCAGGGTTGGCCGTATAATTTATCTTGTCCATACGATTATGATGCTGAAGATAATACCATGACAGGATGTGTGGCAACAGCCATGGCACAGGTGCTGAAATATTGGGAATATCCTCAAATTGGAACAGGTTCTCATACTTACATAGACCCCAATTACGGCATGCAGAGCGTGGATTTTGAGACAGGAATTGCTTGGAATGAGATGTTGAATGACTATTCTACATCTACTTCATATACTCTCATGCAAGCAAGTGCTATTTCATCATTGATGTATATGTGCGGAGTAAGTGTGGATATGAATTATGGTATTTATGCTAGTGGAATATCAAATTTTATTAACGAATACGGATTACTACCGTTACCTTGTCCTGAAACGGCGTTAAAAACATATTTTAACTATAGTGACAATCTTGAGGGAATATCTAAATCTGATTTCACATCTGCTCAATGGATAAGTATATTAAAAAATGAGTTGGATTCAGACAGAGTGATTCTCTATACAGGACATGACGCGAACAACACAAGTGCACATGCTTTTGTTTGTGATGGCTATTCTAATAATAATAATTTTCATTTTAATTGGGGATGGAGTGGTTATTGTGACGGATATTACTCTATTAACAATCTTGCTCCTGGATCTGGAGGATCAGGTAGTGGTAACGGTAATTATACTTATGGTCAACAAGCTATCATTCACATTACACCATCCAATCAGGTAGTTCATCCTAATTACGATCTTGTGATGAATAGCACGTTGACCACATCTGACACTAGTTATTTGTTTGGCCCCAATCATCCAATTTCGATTAATTGTGCAGTAGCAAACACAGGCAATGCGACTTTTAATGGGTATCTTGTTGCATTAGTGTCGGATTTAAACGGAAATATTGTAGCTGAAATCACATCTTCCTATACCACAATCTCTCCAAATCATTATGTGAATAAAAGCTTTACGGTTCAAGGAGGGTTGCCTTTAGGGCCTGGAAGATATTTTGCTATTATCACTTCTGCAACAAATCTTAATGATCCTGCTACATCGCGAATCATCAGAGATAATTTGTCCAATATCAATTTTGCTCAGTTCAAGGTGACCTATGAAGCGGACATTGAAACCTTTTCTGAGTTTGAGCTGTCGGAATACATGATATATACAGGACAATCGCTTTCAGTAAACGTGGATATTGCAAATTTCGGTTCCGATTTTTCTGGTGATTTTTCTGTTGCGTTACTCTCTATGACTGGTTCGTATGTTCAAACTATTCAACAACATACTCTTACAATTCCTCTTGAGAGTATGACACATTATACTAACGGAATCGACTTTACGGGTACTATTACTGCTTCTGCCGGTGATTACTTTCTGACATTACGGTATAGACCGCAGGGTTCTTCCAATTGGTATTATGCGGGCAGTTATTTTTATCAGAATCCAGTCAGAATTACTGTTTACGCTCAGCCCGTGGCGGATATGTATGAAGCGAATAATACGGCTGCAACCGCATATACTTTATCTCCTGTTTTTACAGATAACATGGCCAACGTAAATACCAATGGAGCAAACATCCATTCTATCACCGATGTTGATTATTATAAAATTATCCTTCCTTCTGGATATTCTTATGATATAGTTCCAATCCTGCAAGACGTGTATTATAATGATGACATATCCTATTCAGTCGATGCAAAGTTTTATTTTTCTGTCAACAATACGACATCTTGGCAAGGACCGTTTGATTACGATGCTAATATTCTAACATATATAGCTAATTATTGTGGGACTACGATGAGTGACGGAGGAACTATATATTTTAAAGTGTTACCCACATCCCAAGGAGACATAGGTACTTATTCACTGCATGTTGTATTGAATCGTTCAATTAGCCCTGACCAGTACGAGCCAAACAGTACAGCATCAACAGCTTACAATCTTGGCACTGTCAACTCCAGTAGTGTAAATTACAATGTGAACGCCAACTTCCATATCACCACTGATGCAGATTACTACAAGATTAACCTTCCGTCAGGTTATTCCTATACCATAAACGCAAATATACTTAACAGTTACAATAACACCTCCTATACAGCAGATGCAAAATTCGCGACATCCCAAGATGGTAGCACTTGGTCTTCCAACTATGGGAATGCCATGTCAGCAATGACAATGAGTGATGGTGGAACACTTTATTTTCGGGTTTTACCTTATACTGACCATGAAATAGGAACATATCAATTGCAAATTTCCATCACTCGGACAGGCGGTGTTGAACCTGACCAATACGAGCCGAACAATACAGTCAACACTTCCTATTTACTGGCTACAATAGACGAACCGACATCTTCCATTGTTGCCAATGCGTCGTTCCATACCACATCGGATGAAGATTACTACAAAATTGATTTCCCGGCAGATTATAATTACACTATTGAAGTTGTGATGTTCGACTGCACAAATGACCCTAACTGTTCTGTGGATGCGAAAATCGCAGTCTCTGACGACGGAAACAACTGGTCTTCGTTCTATGGGACTTCCATACCACCAATGACCATTGAAGATGGAGGAAGACTTTATTACCATGTCGCTCCTCAACAAACAGCTGCGACAGGGACCTACCAATTACATTTCTCAATTTCACGAACAACGGGAATCCAAGACAATGAGTTTGCCTCCATCATGATCTACCCAAATCCTGTAACCGACCGTTTGGTCATCAGTGGCACAAACGAGATCCAGTTGGACGGTATAGAAATATATGACATCACAGGTCGCCTCATACAAACGGTTCAAAAAGATTATCGGGTGATAAATACCTCTCAATTATCGAAAGGCACCTATATGCTGAGACTGTTTACTTCTGAAGGAGAAGTCGTTAGAAAGTTCTTGAAATAGAGGGATAACTCTAACGACAGCGCAAAAAAATCTGTGCAATCCCTGATATTTCTGCGACCACCCACCATTCGCCGCAGGCGAACCTTTCTGTACTTTCTGTGTGACAACAAATATATTCGCCGAAGGCGACCCTCGACGAAAACCGCAAATCATTTGCAGTATACCGTCTACCGTTGACCGATTTGCTTTTTCGTCCCCTCATTCCCCTTGCGAGCCCGAGATTCCGTTTGGCCCGTACTTGCAAAGCCTTTTCGTTAATGCGCCTGCCTCGATAATGTGAGGCTTTTTCGTTCCCGCAGGGTGGCCAAACGGAATGGAGGTGGGCTTTCCGTTAACGTCTAAGCTGCCGTTATCCGGTCAATCGTTGCCGCCTCCCGTCGCGATAAACCCACATATCGATACCCTCTACTCTGCCGATCAACCCACCTCCATTCCGTTTGGCCTGAAAAGCGAGACAGGAACTCGCAAGAGCTGTCGTTGCCGAAAAAGTCAGATGGTTGCTCGCGAGAGCAAACGTGCCAAACGGAACCTCGTACACGCAAGGGCAATTCTAATCAAATTATCTGCGTCCGCCAGGACCGCCGCCGCCAGGACCACCAGCGGGTCTGCCACCGCCAGGAGCGCCACCAGGATTGCCGGCAGGTCTGCTGGGAGTGGTGGTAGGCCTGGGGTTATTGTTAGGAGTGGTGGCAGGTTTGGGATTATTGTTGGGAGCCGCAGGTTGAGCATTATTGTTAGGAGCCGCAGGTCTGGCGTTATTGCTAGGTGTCGCAGGGCTATTATTGGGCGTAGCAGACTTGGCAGCATTGTTGGGCGCAGGAGCAGCAGAGGCAGTGCCGTGCGCCGCCGGAGCATGATGATGATCCGGGGATGCCGGCTTGTGCGCGATGCGGTCGGCGTAAAAACGAGCACTCTTGAAGCAGTTGCCACCCATATTTGTCCTTCAACCGCCCTAACGATCCATCTTCTTTCATTTGTCGGATCATGTTGTTGACAACCTTCAACAGGTCGTCCTGCCCCTTTCGCATCAGCACACCGATTTCGCTGTGGGTGAAGGGCACGGCCATCAACGGTGCGGCAAGGCGAGGATCGTTCTGGACATACCACGGAGCCTCGGTAATTTCGGTGATCATTACATCAGCCTCCCCCTGCGCCACCAATCCGGGAATCTCCTCGTTGTTCGGATGAACGATAATCGTAGCGTGGATGAGATGCTCGCGGGCAAACCTCTCGTTCAGCCCGCCGGGATTCACCATCACACGCACTTCGGGCTTGTCAATATCTTCCAACGACCGGAACCGCGTGGTGTCCTCCACACGACAAAGGATGGTCTTACCGTTGGCCAAGTAGCCGTCACTCATCGCCATGATTTTAAGCCGATCCTCAGTAATGGTGATGCCACTGACAGCGAGGTCGAAAGTCTGCGGATCCGCCAACACATCGGCGGTCAGCGTGGGCCACGAGGTGGGAACAAATACGACGCTGACCCCTAACTGTCGGGCTATCGCCTCCGCCATGTCGATTTCGAACCCACAATAGGTGCTGTCGGCCTCAAAATAGGAGAGCGGACGGTAGTCGCCAGTGGTACCGACCAGCAGCACCCCGCGCTCCTGAATCCGCTGCACAGTGGGCAGCATCTCTTTGTGCGGCTTGCACGATGTAAAGAGCATCGCACAACAGACAAGGATGGCGACGAACAGTCGTGTGAGATTCTTTCTCATTGTTTGATGATTATATGCTTTTCGCCGTTTCGATTATTTCGCAACCTCTTGCACAAAACTCATGAACAGCGGATGCGGATGCAGCACCGTGCTGGAGTACTCCGGATGGAACTGCGTACCGATGAACCAGCGGTGGTCGGGAATCTCCACGACCTCAACCAAGTCATTGCCGGGGTTCACACCCACGCATTGCATACCATGCTTCTCGTACTCTTCCTTATAGCGGTTGTTGAACTCGTAACGGTGACGGTGGCGTTCGCTGATCTGCGAAGTACCGTAAATCTCTGCCACGCGACTGCCAGCACGGAGAGTGCAGTCGTATGCGCCCAAACGCATCGTGCCGCCCATGTTGGTCACGGATTTCTGTTCTTCCATCAGGTCAATGACATTATGTTCGGTAGCCGGATCCATTTCCGCAGAATGTGCATCGCTATATTTCAATACGTTACGGGCAAACTCAATCACCATCATCTGCATACCCAAGCAAATGCCGAAGGCCGGAAGATTGTGGGTGCGCGCATACTCCACGGCGATAATCTTGCCTTCGATGCCGCGCTGACCGAAACCGGGACATACCAAGATACCCGCCACTTGCGACAGTTTTTCGGACACATTCTCTTCGGTGATGTTTTCACTGTTGATGAAGTCGATTTTCACCTTCACGTGATTGTAGATGCCAGCCAAAATCAGGCTTTCGCGAATGCTCTTGTAGGCATCCTGCAGGTCGTATTTGCCCACCAAGCCTACGCGAACTTCCTTGTTAGCAGTACGTTGCAATTCCAAGAAACGATGCCAACCCTCCATCTTGGGAGTCTCACCCACAGGCACGCCGAACTTCCGCAAAATGGCGGAGTCCAGCCCCTGGTTCTGCATATTGACCGGCACATCGTAGATGCTCGGCAGGTCCTCGCTCTGCACCACGCACTCCAAATCGACATTACAGAAGGAGGCCACCTTCTGACGGATACCGTCAGAAAGATGCTTTTCGGTACGAAGAACGAGTACATCGGGCTGTATTCCAGCACCTTGCATTTCCTTCACGGAGTGCTGGGTGGGCTTCGTCTTGAGCTCATCGGCAGCTCGCAAATAGGGCACGTAGGTAAGGTGCACACTCACGGCGCGGTTGCCCAATTCCCACTTCAGCTGACGGATGGCTTCCAAAAACGGCGCCGACTCGATGTCACCGATCGTACCGCCAATCTCGGAAATCACGAAATCGACATCTTCATCGTTCTCACGCAACATTCTGCGCTTGATCTCATCGGTGATATGGGGCACCACCTGGATGGTCTTGCCCAGATAATCGCCACGACGCTCCTTGTCAATGACCGCCTTGTAAATCTTGCCAGTGGTAAAAGAGTTGGCGCGGGTAGTGCGGATGCCCGTAAAACGTTCGTAATGGCCCAAATCGAGGTCGGTCTCCATCCCATCGACGGTCACATAGCACTCCCCGTGCTCGTAAGGGTTCAGTGTACCCGGGTCGATGTTGATGTAGGGATCGAATTTCTGGATGGTGATGGAATATCCGCGTGCCTGCAGCAACTTCCCGATGCTGGCCGAAATAATGCCCTTGCCCAAAGAGGAGACTACGCCTCCTGTCACAAAAATATAGCGTTTCATATTCGTAATTTTGAGTCTGATGAATAATCTTTGTTAAAATTTTCAAAAACGGCAAAAATACACTTTTTAACGTTATTGTTTGCTGACAAAAATGAAAAAAGGCCGTCAAAATAGGACGGCCTTTTCGTTTGTAGAGACGTTGCGCGCAACGTCTCTACAGTATGCGTATCAAATTATTTAATGTTCGGTTCTTCCAGACCAAGGTGCTGTTTCTTATCGACAGCCTTGAGGATGATACCGAGAATCAAAGCGGCGACACCGAGGCATGCCAGCATCACCAACGGCCAAGTGTAGTCGTAGGAAACGGCGGCCGTTTCGGCATCAATCAAACCTTCGTTCATCTGAGCGATGACATCCTGGTTGGTCTTGTCGAGCACCTTGCCGATGAGCAGCGGGAAGAGCCACAAACCGATGTTCTGGATCCAGAAAATGAGGGCGTAAGCGGAACCGATGATCTTCTCATCGACCAATTTCGGGACACTCGGCCACAAAGCGGCGGGCACCAAGGAAAATGATGCACCCAACACCAAGATGGTGAGGTAAGCTACGATGACACCGCCGGCGGCGTTGCCCTTGAACTGCGGCAAAATGAAAGCGAATGTCAAGTGACAGATAATCAGCAACAAAGAGCCAATCATCAGCATGGAAGCGGCTTTACCCTTGTGGTCAACGTAGTTACCCAAAATTGGGGTGATGGCCACAGCCAACAACGGGAAGACGGCGAAGATGGTCTCAGCCGTACCACGCATATAACCCATCCAACAATAAACCACCAAAGCCACGATAGCCAGTGCCATCAGACCGACTTTGGCTGATTTGTTCTTGGAGAAGTTGCTGGTGAAAGAGCAGACAGCCACCACCAACATAATGAGGTATTGGATAATCGTCACGGAACTGCCGCCCCAGAAAGTGCTGGCGTCAGCTTCGGTGAGCGTAAGGTTACATTGCAACATGTTCACGGCATATTTCTGGAACGGGAAAATAGCGCTGTAGTAAAGCACGCAAAGCAGAGCCACCAACCAGAAACCACCAGAAGAGAGAATCTTGCCAATGTCGGACACTTTGAAGGGATCATCCTTCTCTTCGGCTTCACCAGTCTGTTCGTCGAGCTTCTTATCCATGAAGAAATAAACGATAAACATCATCAAAGCAATACAAAGCAGCACCACACCGAAAGCCACGGAACGGGAAACGTCGATATTACCACCCAACTTAGCGAAGAAGGGTGAGAAAATCATACAGGTGGCAACACCCAGACGGGCGAGAGCCATCTCGGAACCCATGGCCAAAGCCGTCTCACGACCTTTGAACCATTTCACAATACCACGGGAGACCGTGATGCCGGCCATTTCCACGCCGCAACCGAAAATCATGAAACCAACGGCTGCCACCTTAGCGGAAGCAGGCATTCCTTCATAGAAAGGAGCCACGCCGAGTTCTTGGAAACCAGGGATGTAGTTGAGGTGATTGTTGAACCACGCTTCCACACCACTACCCATGAAAGCTTCAGTAACAGCATAATACTTGATTAAACCACCGATGAGCATCACCGTGCCTGACAACACAGCGGTGAATCTCACTCCCATCTTGTCGAGGATGATACCGGCAAAGATGAGGAAGAAGACAAACACGTTCAGAAATGTCTCCGCGCCCTGCATCGTACCGAAGGCCGTTGAGTCCCAACCTCTTGTCGATTGCATCAAGTCCTTGATGGGCGAAAGGATGTCCATGAAGATGTAGGAACAGAACATGGCCAGAGCCAACAGCAACAACGCCGTCCATCTCATGGCCGGGTTGTCTCTCAAAGTTTGAAATTTTTCTTCCATAATGATTTTATTTAGTTTGAAATAATTTTTTTCCGTTGTTGTAGAGACGCGCTGTAGCGCGTCTCTGTTGTGGAAACATGTTGCAGCACGTCTCCGCTGTAGAGACGCGCTGCAGCACGTCTCTACGGGGTTCATTCGTTTTTCTCGTCTCTATTTTTACTCGATTTCACCAAATCAATCAATATATACCCCGTCAGTACCCCCCACAATGCCATCAGCACGGGACTCTTCTTCAAAATATTGTCAGAAAACTGGCCGGATTTGTACCAGTATAGCAGAGCAAGCACCATACCCAGCGCCATCGCAGCCAAGTGCATCCATGTGAGGTTTTTCTTCCAAAAATCGTTACTCTTGCTCATGGGAAATCTTATCGTATTGGTAATTAAAATAGTTAGTCCGTATCTTTTCCTTGATCTGCTCATCACTCCATCGCACAAGGTCGTAATAGCTGAACCGGCAGTACATCATAAAGTTAAGAAGCTCCTCACCCTCCAAACCCGTAAGTTCCGAAACGATTTCCCGGTTGTATTTCTGCTGGATGCGCTCCACTTCGTCTTCATAGGAGACCATCTCATTGTACAATCGGTTCATCTTGCTCCTCCGACTGTACTTGTCGTACAGGAAGGAAATCGGCGACATCGTCACGGTGCCGCCCAACGACAGAATATTGCCACCTTTTTCATCATAAGATGCGTTGGCCCGTTGCCATTCCGA
The DNA here is from genome assembly GCA_900316305.1 of uncultured Bacteroidales bacterium. Lineage (GTDB taxonomy): Bacteria > Bacteroidota > Bacteroidia > Bacteroidales > WCHB1-69 > F23-D06. Next base: position 43,137 of record ONCM01000003.1, read on the forward strand.
AAGATGCACATCCTCCGCACGTTTGTAGTAATCAGGCAGTTTCAACGTCACAATGTCCTTTTTGAACCCTTCGTATGACGGATTGATACCGATAATGGTCACCTCCTTCAACATGGTAGCTTTATAGTAGAGGAAAAAGTCCTCATAGCCACTGAACAACTTCTTGTCAATGGGAGCGACCAACTGCCGATAAGTGGATTTGGTGATAATCAGGGTGTCGTGTAGGGACAAATTGATCTCGAAACGACCATTTTTATCAGTGAAAGCGAATTTTTTGGTGTTCACATTATAGACACTGGCTCCTGACAGAGGCTGGTAGGTGATGCCGTCAAACACGCGCGCCGAATACCTCTTCTGCTGCGCCTGTGCCGCTATCAGACAGCCCAAAATTCCGATTATGAGCAAAAATTTTTTCACGGTGGCAAAAGTACAGTTTTTTTTGTACCGTTCACAACGGAATTTACAAACAGTTTATTTTATAAAAGAGCAGATAATAAAGATCAGGCTGGCGGCCTGTAAAATGTTGCGAGCCAGGAACCAACGGATGGCAAACCACTCCAAATGATTCTCGCAAATGAGATCCCAGTGCTCGATAGGACCATACCACCATTTCCGTTGGAACTCGCGTTCCGGATGGTAACAGAATTGGTACAGCAGATAAAACAAAGCGATGGATCTCGGCAAAACCAAGAAAATGGCGGCAAAAACAAAATGTAAATGGCCAAGTAGGATGGCTATCAACAAGATGATGTACGGGGAGAAATTGAAGATGGCGGAGGCAACCAACTGCAACGGACGGGTTTTCAACACCTCAGCCAACGTTTTCTTACCCACCTTCCGATCCGTGTTCGTTTCCATGATGGAATGCGTGAACAAGATGTTGACGACCCACAGACCCACCGCAACGGAGGCCACCCATACACCGGCATTAAGGCTTCCACAGGCCGCATAGTGCACGCCTGTCATAAGCAGGGGACCGAAAATGAGACCCGTAACGAGTTCACCGAGACCGTGATAACAAAAACGGATAGGCTTTCCCGAATAGAAGAAGCCGAGAAATCCGGCGGCGAGGGCAATATAAAGCGGTACAAGTCCGCGTTTCACGAAGACAACGCAGCCCAACAACAACGCGGCAAGTCCGAAAAGGGAGGCCACCACAAAAAGTTGACGCGGGGTCACCTCACCGGAGGTCAGGTACGGACTTTTGGCGATACGGGCACGCTGCCCCTCTGCCGCCGTCTGCTCACGAACCTCCTCACTCTTGAACTGGTAGTCAAAATAGTCGTCAAAGAGGTTCACCGACAAGTGCGCCAGCATCACCCCAAAAACCGCGACAATGCTCAATCCGATGGAAAAATTTTCGTTCCCGACAGCCATAAACACGGCCACCAGTGCCGGCAACACGCTCTGTGGCAACGCATACGCCCGCGCGTTCTGAATCCAATAGATGATTTTTTTCATTTCAAATTTTCATTATACAAAAAAACCATCTGTTGGTGTGACAGATGGCCTTGTTTTGTACTGCGTACGAGAATCGAACTCGTATTGCAAGATTGAGAATCTTGATTCCTAACCGTTAGAAGAACGCAGCAGTTGAAATCGGCGGCAAAAATACACTTTTTTTTAATACAGCAACGGGTTGTGGCAAAATTTTTCTTTGATGCCCCGTAGAGACGCGCTGCAGCACGTCTCTACAACAGCATGTCTCTACAATGATTTCACAAGACCTTGCAACAATTTGATTTCCTCCGCCCACAACGTCTCATCCGGCGTTTCCAAAATGAGCGGGATGTTGTCAAAGCGCGGATCGTTCATGAACCGCTCGAAAAATTCCATACCCAAAAGTCCCTTGCCAATGCTGTCGTGACGATCGACACGACTGCCGAGATCCTTTTTCGTATCATTGAGGTGGATAGCCCGCAAATAGCGAAAACCAACCGTCGCCTCAAATTCTTCAAAAGCGGCTTTGTAGCCGTTCTCTGTCTTCAGATCATAACCGGCAGAATAGGTGTGGCAGGTATCCAAGCACACCCCTACCCTACTCTTATCTTCCACCTTGTCAATAATATACGCCAAATGTTGGAAACTAAAACCCACATTGGAACCCTGTCCTGCTGTATTTTCAATCACAGCCGTCACACCCTGCGTCTTGTCCAACGCGATGTTGATGCTCTCTGCAACCAAGGTGAGACAAGCCTCCAACGAAATCTGCTTCAGATGGCTGCCCGGGTGGAAATTAAGCATTTTTAACCCTAGTTGCTCGCAACGCTGCATCTCTTCCAAGAAGGAGTTGCGCGACTTCTCCAACCCTTCCGCATCGGGACTGCCAAGATTGATGAGGTAACTGTCGTGCGGAAGCACATAATCTGCAGAAATACCCGATTTTTCAAGATTTTCCTTGAAAGCCGTGATGGACTTCTCACTCAACGGCGCCGAAAACCACTGTCGCTGATTCTTGGTGAACAAAGCGAAAGCAGTAGCACCCACCTGCATGGCATTCAACGGGGCATTCTCCACCCCACCACTCGCACTCACATGAGGACCAATGTACTTCATACCTTAAACACATTCGTATGTTGCCATGCTATAGCAACTTTACAACTATCACCTAAACTAACTTAATATCCACAACACCCTCCTTATCGGTAACATTACCGATAACGAACGCCTTCTCACCCAGCTCGTTGAACATCTTTACAGTGCGGTCAGCATCTTTCGGGTCCACCATCAGGACCATGCCGATACCCATGTTGAAGACATTGAACATCTCACGGTGATCGACCTTGCCGTACTTTTCAAGGAACGGGAAGATGGCGGGCATTTCCCAATTGTGTTCGTCCACGAAGATGCCTTGTCCGGGACGCAAAGCACGCGGAATATTTTCGTCGAAACCACCACCGGTGATGTGACAGATAGCGTGAATATCAACACTTTTTAACACCTTTAACACGGGCTTCACATAGATGCGCGTGGGGGTGAGCAGCACGTTGCCAAGCGTGTCGGGCAGCGTGTCGTATTTCTTGTTCAAATCCAGCTGGTTGTCTTTGAAGACAATCTTGCGGACGAGGGAGAATCCATTGGAATGCACGCCAGAAGAGGCCAAACCGATGAGCACATCGCCGACGTTAACCTTCGAACCGTCAATGAGTTTGGATTTCTCCACCGCACCAACGGTGAAACCGGCGATGTCGTATTCGTCCTCATCGTACATGTCAGGCATCTCAGCCGTCTCGCCCCCGATAAGCGCACAGTTGGACAGCACACAGCCGTCAGCCACGCCCTTCACAATCGCCTCGATTTTGGCAGGATGGTTCTTGCCCACAGCGATGTAGTCCAGGAAGAACAGAGGAGCTGCACCCTGGGCGAGTACGTCGTTGACGCACATGGCCACGGCATCCTGACCGATCGTGTCGTGACGGTCCATCATGAACGCCAGTTTGAGCTTGGTGCCCACACCGTCGGTACCGCTGACCAAAACGGGTTCCTTGTAGCCAAGGGAGGCCAAATCGAACATACCGCCGAAGCTGCCGATGTTGCCCATCATGCCGGGACGGTTGGTGCGGGAAATATGTTTTTTGATGAGGCGCACGGATTCATAGCCTGCTTCCAGCTGTACGCCCGCTGCTTGATATGCTTTTGACATAGTTATATCGTATTAAAAAACGTTAAATAATCAACATTGCATCTCCGTAGGTGAGGAAGCGGTATTTCTCCGCCACAGCCTCCTTATAGGCCTTCATCACGAAGTCGTAACCACCGAACGCCGCCACCATCATCAACATGGAACTTTGCGGAGCGTGGAAGTTGGTAACCATCGCATTGGCCACTTTGAAACGGTACGGCGGGTAGATGAACTTGTTGGTCCACATATCCTCCTTGCCGTTCATCTCGGTGGTCTTCACCATGCCGTTATCATACACGGAAGACTCCAAAGCCTTCATCGTGGTGGTACCGACCACCACAATTTTGTGACCCTCTTCCTTCGTCTCGTTGATCTTGTTTGCCACCTCGGTGCGGATGATCATACGCTCGGAATCGGGTTTGTGCTTCGACAAATCCTCCACATCAATATCGTTAAAATTACTTAATCCGGCATGCAGCGTGATATAGGTACGCTCAATGCCCTTGATCTCCATTTTGGAAAGCAGGAAGCGGCTGAAGTGGAATCCGGCAGCCGGTGCCACTACTGCGCCCTCCTCAGTAGCGTAGATGGTCTGATAGTCCTGTTCATCCTCCGGCTCGATGTCACGCAAACGCTGAATATCGTTAGGCAGCGGCGTAGTGCCGATTTCCATGAGCTTTTTCTTGAAAGCATCGTGGTCACCGTCGAAAAGGAAACGCAACGTACGACCACGAGAAGTGGTATTGTCAATGACCTCAGCCACCAGACTGTCATCCTCGGTGAACGACAGCTTGTTACCGATACGAATCTTGCGGGCGGGATCGACCAAGACATCCCACAAACGACTTTCCTCGTCCAGCTCTCTCAACAGAAAAACACGGATTTGGGCGCGGGTCTGCTCCTTCTCCCCGAACATCAAAGCAGGGAAGACGCGGGTGTTGTTCATCACGAACAAATCCCCTTCGTCAAAGTAGTCTATAATATCTTTAAATAGCTTATGCTCAATAGTTTTTGTCTTTCTATTGAGCACCATCATACGCGCCTCGTCACGCTCTTCAACAGGGTGCAAAGCGATCAATTCTTGTGGCAAATAATACTTAAATTCGGATAATTTCATCAACTATAATTTTGGCGCGCAAAGATACAATATTTTTAAGCGTTTGTCAAGTGTTTTTTTTAGAAAAAATTTATAAAAAAAGTTGTACCTTTGCCTTCGGTCATTTTACGACTCTTTTGTCTATTCAAGTATTTAATAACCAAATAATTAAAAATATGAAAGACCTTCTGTTAAAACGTTTCAGCAAGTATATCTCCTACGCGACCACCGCAGACCCTGAATCGGAAACCTATCCGAGCACCCAGGCACTTCTCGATTTCGCCGATGTCATGGTGGAAGAACTGAAAAATATTGGTATGCAAAATGTTACAAAAGACCAACATGGCTATGTGACCGCTCTGCTGCCCGCCAATACAACAGAAAAACAGCCCGTAATCGGTTTTATGGCGCACCTGGACACCGCACCCGACATGCCCGGCATCGCCGCACCCGTCATCGTGCCGAACTATGACGGTAGCACCATCGTGCTGGACAAAGAAACTAACACCGTACTCTCCCCTGAAGAATTCCCGGAACTGCTAGATTACAAGGGATTAACCATCCTTACCACTGATGGTAAACACCTTCTCGGTGCCGATGACAAAGCCGGCGTGGCCGAAATCGTTTGCGCAATGGAATACCTCATCCAACATCCTGAAATCAAGCACGGCGACATCAAAGTGGCCTTCTCCCATGACGAAGAGGTCGGCAACGGCGTGAAATTCTTTGACGTAGAGGCTTTTGGCTGCGATTTCGCCTACACCATGGACGGTGGCGCCATCGGGGAACTGGAGTTCGAAAACTTCAACGCTGCCGGTGCCAACATCCGCATACAAGGCAAGAACATCCATCCCGGCTATGCCAAGAACAAGATGGTGAACTCGCAACTTATCGCCATGGAACTCAACAACTTGCTGCCCGCTGCGCAACGTCCCGAACACACGCAGGACTATGAAGGATTTTACCTCCTCACCCGCATCGACGGTACGGTGGAGGAGACCAAGATGTCGTACATCATCCGCAACCACAACCGCGAAACCTTCGAATCGCAGAAAAAATTCATGCAGGAGATTGTCAACTTCCTGAACATCAAGTACAACAATTGCATCACCTGTGAAATCAAGGACCAATATTACAACATGCGCGAGAAAGTGGAACCCGTCTATTACGTGGTGGAACGCGCCGTGAAGGCGATGAAAGAAGCTGACGTAGAGCCCGTCATCGTGCCCATCCGCGGCGGCACCGACGGCGCCAACCTTTCGTTCCGCAACCTCCCCTGCCCCAACATCTTCGCCGGCGGCCACAACTTCCATGGCAAATACGAATATGTGCCGCTGGAATCCATGGTGAAAGCCACTGAAGTGATTATTAACATCTCAAAATGCTAATTAACAAGCAAATAAAACAAATGGCGCGAACGTAACATTCGCGCCATTTTTGTAGGGATGGGATACCCAAAAAAATTATATTTTTGCGCCCCGATTTGGTCCTGTAGTTCAATGGATAGAACGGAAGTTTCCTAAACTTTTGATAGGAGTTCGATTCTCCTCGGGACTACTACGTAGAGACGCAAAATTTTGCGTCTCTACATTCATTGCCTCATCGCATTTCATCGTTTTTCATCGCATTTCATCGTTTTTCATCGTTTTTCATCGCATTTCATCGCATTTCATCGTCAGAAATCATACCCCACCATCTCCCCGTGCGGGTGGATGATCGTATATTTCGTAAACCGCTCGTCCGCATCAAAACCGTCACCGTAATTCACCGATCCGTCCCGCTTCACCTGCTTCACCGACTTCGTGGAGTAGATGCTGCGCCGGCGCTGGTCCCAAATTACCTCATCGGTAATCACAGAATCCCCATTGATAATATCGTAAATGACCACATTGTCCGTGGCCTTGAACAGATTGTTATTGATCTGGCACGCGTAATTCGCCGTAATGATGGCCTGCTTACGCCCAAAATCGTTGAAAGAGGTAATGGTGATCCCTTCCGGACAATCCACGTAAGAAGTGTCCCCGTTGTAGCGGTTGAACATCGGCGTGGTGACAATGAAACTCGTGCGCCCGGAATCGCTGACGGTGATCGTCATATTCTGAGCCGATTCGTCAGGATATTTGCCATTATATTCAAAAAGTTCGGATTTTTTTTCCGAAGATTTACAAGCAGCAAAAAGCATCATAATGCACGAGGCGATTATGATGCTTTTGAATGCGTATTTTAGTCTGAAAGACATGAGATTATCTCACAGTCGTATTCTCTTGGATCCAGCAGCCCACGTGAACGACATCACCGCTCTTCAGACCGCGTTTGAACAGTTCATCCTTGCTGGGGAATCTCAGTTTGGAACGATGGTTGTTGGCATCGTTGGCGCAAGAAGGATCAACAGCGACAGCCTTGGCATATTTATCGGCAGCAGCCCAAGCGTATGCACCAGGAACCTCATTGTCGCCAGAGCATCCACGAGAGTAGAGGTCTCCAATCAAGATGTAAGCCTTGCCCATATCGGGTTTTGACTTGAGGGCTTCGTAAGCGGCGGCACGGGCTTCGGAGTTAGCACCTCTCAGCTGATATGCGAGAGCCAGCATGTAGTTGGCGTCAGCTTTCTGTTCGTGCGTCTCACTCAATTTCACAGCCTCTTTGAAGTAGTCAACAGTAGCGGTGAAGTTCTCATCCGTCTTGTTCGTAGCATAATTCTTGAGCATGAGATTACCCATCATGAAGGCCGTGTTGCGGCTCGGGCTGGCTTTATGCAGAATGGACAGACCGTCCTGGAAGACCTGGCTGTTGGTGCAACCGCCCTTGAACATGGTGTTCACCATTTTGCTGACAGCGGCCAAATCACCCTTGATTTCTTCGAACTTCTTGGTGTAGAGCATCTCCAAAACTTCGCAAGAAGCGTAAGGCGTCACAGCATTGTTGATCTTCACCAACGTTTTGCGGTAGTTGACGATGAGCTTAGCCTGACGGGCAGTGTCGGAAGTCAACTTCTTGGCCTGTTTGTCGTAAGCCATACGGTCAATTTCACCTTTTTCCAGTTGGGCATTCAAAGCTTCCAACGCATCAGCGCTCTGCTCGTAAGCCTTGGTGGCATTCAAGATAGAAAGATCAAGGTAGTCGGTGGCACGCTCGTAGGCCTCAATCACGATAGAGGTATCTTTCTTGGCCTTGGTCATATTCTCAGCCAACTGATAATACGTGTCCCAAATGGCGGGTTGCGTGTTCTCCTTCTCCATTTCAACAGACTGCACAAACCATGTGTATGCCTGCTCATACTGAGATTTACGATATCTCATCGTGTTGTAAGCCTTGAAGCCCAGACCGGAACCGGGAGTGAACTTCTCCGGGAAATGGTTGCTGCGGACATCGAAGGTGTACATCAAAGAGTCGATGAGCACTTCGCGATGTGCAGAATCCTTCTCATCCTTGATAAGATTCTGGAACAACGTCTGTGCATTGGTGTAAATGCCGTCCCAAGAGCATGGGCAGTTTTGGATGACATACTGCCAAGATTCGTATGCATCTTTGTAATTCTTGGCATTGTAAAATGTTCTGAAATTCGTGATTTGTTCAAGGCATTTCAAGGAATCAGCCTCATTTGCTCCGTATTTGAAGGAGCAGGGTTTCTGCGCGAAGGCGAAACTTCCGCCGATAACCAGTACGATGACAGCTAAGATCTTTTTCATTTCTTCTTTTATTTTATAGGGTTATTACTTTATTAATCTATCTTAACTCTTTGATACCAACGTTCTTGGAGGATGAAGCAGAGTGAGATTCTGTAGTAGTTCTGCTGTACCAAATTGTTCTCCATCGTTCCAGTTCTTCCGTATTCAAACATGATATTGATGGACGAATGAGTATTGAACGTGTTTATGGGTAATCCTACGCCTAAACAGACTCCATATTCTGAAATAGGTTTATTGCGCAATGACAATTCTCCGGTGGTAAACTTGCTTCCCAAACGAAAAGCCAGCTTTTTGAAGAACTTGTTGGATAACGGATCCGGAATATACTGAAAACCAATGGATGACGAAAGCGAGTTGTGCAACGAATCCGTCGGTTTCAAGAATTCAAATTTCTCCCAATTCCGCCACGTCACGTCCGTGGCAACCGTCAATTTGTCCTTATAGCAGTAGCTAATACCACCACCCACGGACTGCGGGATATATAAGTTGCCGCTAATGCCATCTTTATACAATATAGTATCGTATGTCGCCGTGGAAACATAACTACCGCTATAGGAGTTGACTAAAATACTCTCTTTCGCCCAAATATAAGCGGTGTTGCTATAGACAACACCCAATCCGATACGATGCTTTGGACCGGCATTGAAGAAATATTGCAAACCGGCATCAAGATAGATACCTTTCGTCTGATAGGCATCACGCACATAACTGTTGGTGAAGTAGGAACCATCAAATTCAGTATTGGAATATGAATAGATGGTACCGAATATATAGCTGGCATTCAAGCCAATAGAGAGTCCTTTACAAATTTTGAACGCATTACCCCAGTAAAGCTGGTTGATACCACCGTCGCCGCTGTATTTGTAGGTGACCGGTCCGATATTATCCACTACCCGTACATCCTCAATATCGTAACCCACTGAACTGAAGGGCAATATACCCAAACTGGTGCGCCAATGACGGGTCACCGGCAAACCAATGGCTATATAACCGGGTTGAAAATAGTTGTTCTTCTGCTGCATCTTCATCTGGTTCAACTTCGACATATATACCGAACCAGAAACATCGGCAATGAACGAGAGAGAATCAAAAGCCGCGTATGACGCAGGATTCCGAAAATTGATGAAATACGGATTCTGCATGGCATACGAAACTCCGCCCATGGCATCCAACACACCATTGGAAGAACGGTTCAACGAACCCACCCCATAACTGGAGTATGGCTGGCTGATCTCATTTTGCGCCTGTACATGGAACACGCACAAGCAGCAAATCAAAAGCATCCATATTTTATGGTCAATCTTCTGAAGCATTCAGTACTAATATTTTATACAATCCGAACAGGGTCGGATTTGGGGCGGCAAATATACGTTTTTTTATGAATTTTTGGAGCAACTCCGAATCACCACCCGAAAATAACACCTTCAGACCGGAAAAAGCCTCCTCATATTGGGCAATCAGACCGTCAATTTCTCGCGCCATCCCATTGATGACACCAGACAAAATGGAGCCTCGGGTGTCGTCACCGATGAAATAATCGATGGATTCAGGGTCCACTAACGGCAAACGAGCCGTGAATTGCGAAAGAGCTTGGAAACGCATCTGCATTCCCGGCGCAATACTTCCACCCAAATACTCTCCGTCAGCATTGACGAAATCCGCCACCAGACAGGTACCCGCCATGATGGAGAGCACATTTTCTCCAGGATATAAAGCATTGGCTCCCACCGCATTGGCGATACGGTCGGTACCCAACGTCTCCGGCGTTGCGTAACGCATGTTGATGGGCAAACGGCACTCGGAAGAAAAACGGACCAACTTGACACGACAGCCCAACCAACGGAACAGTTCCTCGTCATCCTTTCCGACAGAAGAGACAATTGCACTCCGCACCGGATAACAGGCCAGCACCTCCTCCAAAATCGGAACCGACAACTGTTTCTCTTGCAAAAACTTGACTATTTTCCCACTTTCATCGAAAACAGCCAACTTCTGCAACGTATTGCCAATATCTATCACTAGGTTGACCATTGACCTTTGACTATTGACCATTAACCGTTAACCCTTTTCTATTCCTCAAAATATCAATAGCCAAATAAATAGCATTGCGCATCGACTGGGCGTCGGCAACATTCTTTCCGGCAATATCGTAGGCAGTGCCATGGGCTGGCGACGTGCGCACGATGGGCAGTCCGGCGGTGAAATTCACCCCATCCTTGGAGAGCAGTTTGAAAGGAATCATGCCCTGATCGTAATGCATGGCCAACACCGCATCAAACTTGGTATAAGCACCCGTAGAGAAGAAACTATCGGCCGGGAAGGGTCCGAAAGCGTTAATACCGTCATGAAAAGCTTGAGCCACAGCTGGTTGTATCACTTCTTTTTCCTCGTTGCCAATCAATCCTTCGTCACCGCAATGCGGGTTGAGCGCGAGCACCGCAATGGTCGGGTTGCTCACCGCAAAATCTTTCTTCAACGATTCATTCACAATCTCCAACTTTTTCAGAATCAACTCGGTAGTAATGGTTTCAGCCACTTTGCCGATTGGATGATGGTGGGTGACAAACGCCACACGCAAATTCTCCGAAACCATCATCATCGTGGCCGGATGCTCTTTCCCGCCAAAGTAGTGGTCGAAAAACTCGGTGTGCCCAGGGAAGACAAATTTCTCCGATTGGATGTTACTCTTATTGATGGGCGCCGTCACAATCGCGTCGATGAGGTTGTTCTTCAAGTCGCGGCCGGCCGCGTATAGCGAACGCTCCGCCATCTGACCGGCAATCTTCGTGGAAGTTCCCAAATCCAACTTCACCTCCTCTTCATACAAATTGATGAGATTCGGCCGTTTTGTGGAGAGCTGCTCGGCCGTTTTCGTGAACTGGAACGAAAAATCCGGCAACTCCATGTACTTTTTATGATATGAGGCCACTTTCGACAAACCATAAACCACCGGAGTGCACATCTCCATGATTCGGTTGTCGCTCAACGATTTAATGATTACTTCATAGCCGATACCGTTAATATCGCCCTGTGTGATTCCAATTGTGAAATTCTTATTGTCAGCCATAAATACTTTTTTTGGGGCTGCAAATATACATAATATTCATCAATCGGGCGTTATTTTCTTAATAATTCTTAAAACTGAAAAAAGACGAATTGATAATGGAAGAAATGATATTTTTGCAGTTTGATTTTTTATGAAGCGGAGTCTCATTATAGGAATCTTATTGTTTACAGTCGGCGGGATGTCCTCAATGGCACAAACCGGCGGTAAATACATATATAACTTCCTGAACCTCAGTTATTCTTCAAGACTGATGGGATTGGGAGGCAATCTGATTTCCGTTCACGATGACGACCCGACGCTGATGCTGACCAACCCGTCATACGTCAGCGACCGCCACCATAATCAGCTGGCATTGAACTTCACCGACTACTTCACCACCAGCAACGCCATGTCCGCAGTCTATTCGCACACCTTCAACAAGGCGGGCAGTTTTTCGGCTGGTGTATGCGCCCTCACCTACGGCTCATTCCGGGGAGCGGACGAAAACGGCATTGAAACCGGCAAGTTCACCGCCGGCGACTACGCCCTTTTCATTGGCTGGGGCCGCGAACTCTCCAACCATTTCGCCGTTGGCGCGAACCTCAAAACCATCTTCAGCCATTACGATGCCTATTATTCCGCCGGACTGGCCGTGGATGTCGCCGGCAGCTATTTTGACACCGCTAGCAATCTGTCTCTCACATTGTTGTTTAAGAATATTGGCGGCCCAGTGAAATCTTACGCTCCAGGCAATTTCGAAAATCTGCCTTTTGACATCCAATTCGCGCTGTCACAACGGCTGAAACACGTCCCCATCCGCTACCACATCTCCCTCCACTCCCTCTACCGCTGGAACATGAACTATTACGGCCAAGACAATCCTTTCATCAGCACCGATGCCATCACCGGCGAACCGCAATACCCCTCCAAGATAGCGCAATTTGCGGACAACTTCTTCCGCCATTTCGTCATCGGCTTGGAATTGGAACCCATCAAGTATTTCTCCATACAGGTGGCTTACAATCATAATGTCCACCAGGAAATGCGCGTAATTTCCCGAAAGTCTTTGGCAGGTTTTTCATACGGTATCCGACTGAACATCAAAGGTATAAGAGTTGGTTTCTCCCGACTCCACTACGCTATCGGCGCTACTCCGAACTGTTTTGATCTCGCCCTCGACTTTGAGGAATTGGCCAAGAACAGCAAAGAGAAAAAAGCAAAAAAATTAGAACGAATCACCCCTTAACAATGAATATACCCTTTTCACCGCCTCATATCGATGACGCGATCATCGAAGAAGTCGTCTCCGCGCTCCGCTCTGGATGGATCACCACTGGACCGCGCACCAAACTCTTTGAACAGAAACTGGCAGAATACTGCGGTATCCAACATGTCGAATGCGTCAACTCCGCTTCCGCCGGCATGGAGCTCGCCCTTCGCTGGTTCGGTATCGGGCCCGACGATGAGGTGATCGTCCCCGCCTACACCTACACCGCCACCGCCGAAGTGGTGCTGCACTGCGGTGCCAAACTGGTTCTCGTCGATGTGAATGATGACCTGCTCATCGACGTGGACAAGGTTCGACAAGCCATCACCCCTAAAACCAAGGTGATTATGCCGGTGGATATCGTCGGCTTGCCTTGTGATTACCAAGAAATTCTTGATTTGGTGAACGAGCCGGAAATTCGGAAACTGTTTCGTCCAGCCAACGACTGCCAAAGCACGCTGGGACGCATCCTGATTCTGGCCGATGCAGCCCACTCCCTCGGCGCTTACTACCAAGGAAAACACACTGGTGCCGTGGCCGATATCTCCGTCTTCTCCTTTCACGCGGTCAAAAACCTGACCACGGCAGAAGGCGGTGCCATCTGCCTCAACCTGCCCGAAACCTTCCACTCCGAGAGCATCAAGAAAGATTTCAACACGCTCTCCCTGCATGGCCAAACTAAAGACGCCTTCACGAAAACGAAAGCCGGAGCCTGGCGCTACGATGTCTGCACCATCGGCTACAAATGCAATATGACCGACGTGGCCGCTGCCATGGGTTTGGTGGAACTGGCACGCTATGACCAAAACATCCTACCTAAACGAAAGAAAATCTTTGACGCTTATAATCAAGCATTTGCGAATGACCCACGCTTCCGTGTGCCCACATACGTCACACCGACGAAACAATCTTCGTACCACGTGTTCACGTTACGGGTAAACCATATCACGGAAGAACAGCGCGACTTAATAATTGTGAAGATGGCTGAAAATGGGGTGGCCGCCAATGTACATTTCATTCCGCTGCCCATGCTGACCGCTTATAAGTCGTTAGGATTCAATATTCAAGACTATCCTAACGCCTATCGCCAATATGCTTGCGAAATCAGTCTGCCTGTCTATTACGACCTCAGCGACGAGCAGGTCAACGAAGTGATTCGCGTACTGAAAGCCGCCGTTTCGGAAGTATTATAAGTTGTACCATTCGGGGTGGGCGTGAGGCTTGTCCTCCAAATTGAACTGCCCCTTGCGATAACCCTCAAGGCCATAATATTGCGCCTGGATTTCCTGAATGTCCTTCTCGTAATCGCCCGTCGGCTCAAAAATGGACATGATGCCGCACGTGCGCGTCTTGTAATCGATATAGCCCAAACTGATCGGCACACCGGCCTCCATCGCTATCTGGTAAAATCCGCGTTTCCACTTCTCTACCCTCTTGCGAGTGCCTTCCGGACAGATAATCAACGTGATACGGTCACGTTCCTTGATGATATTGGCGGCATAGTCCACGAAATTCCGAGCATGTTTCCGATCCACAGGAATGCCTCCTAACTTCTTCAGTATCAGATTCAACGGGAAGAAGAAAAACTCCTTCTTGATGATGGTGCTGGCATGCAAGTCATAATACTGCATGGCCGACAATCCAATGATGAAATCCATCAATGAGGTGTGTGGCGCCATCATCAGAACGCTTTTGGGAAGGGTGCCTTCCGGTCTAGGGTAGGGAATGGGTTTCAAACGATATACGTATTTGAAAAGGAACGTGCTAATCATGATTCAAACTATTGATTATAAACTTATTATCTTGAAAATAGCCCTCGATTTTACATCCGCAACGAAGGGCGCGGTTATCGGCCAAATGACCGGCAGGCACATTGAACACCACCGGACAGTCCAAATCCTGACAATAGTCGGCGACAATCTCTTCGGCCGTCTTTCCGAAAGGAATCGTGTTGTCATGCATATCACTCAAATGCCCGACCAACAATGCTTTGATATGCGAAAACTTCCCGCTACGCTTCAAATTGAGCACCATACGGTCGATATGATAGAGATATTCGTCTAAATCTTCGAAAAAGAGGACTTTATCCGTTGTATCCACATCCGACGGGGAACCCATCAACGAATAGAGCATGGAAAGGTTGCCTCCTGTCAAGGTTCCGGAAAACTCCCCAAGACGTGACAAAGGGTGATTTTCCAACTCGTAAATCAAATCTTGACCCTTAATGGCCGACAAAAAACTCTGAGCAGCAAAGCTTTGCAATCTTTCATCCGTGATATTGATGGGCATCGTGGCATGAATCGTGGCCGTATTCAGATGCCGCTGAATATGACTGTGGAAAACGGTGATGTCGCTATAACCGCATATCCATTTCGGATGCTGACGAAAGTGGGTGAAATTCAATCGGTCGATGATACGGGCAGAACCATAACCCCCTCTGACACACCAAATTAATTTCACATCATCGTTGTCCAACAGACTTTGGAAATAGTCGGCTCGCACCTGGTCACTGCCTGCAAACTGGTGCTCCTCGGCGAAAAGTCTATCGTCATAAAAAACGTTAAAACCCTCGCTTTTGAGCCAATTTTCAGCGGGTAGAATTTCCTGTTCGGAAATCTTACGGGCGGGGGCGGCCAACGCCACCGTATCGCCAGGAACCAGATATGGAGGTATGATCATAAGGCAATATGGTTTTCAGCAAGAATCTGCAACGTCAACTCTCTCAACAATTTACGCTGTTCTGTATTCCGGTAAAAACGTTTTTTATGTGGAGCTGGTTTGCAATTCTTGAAAATTCTTCCCGTAACATTCTGATATTGAGGATCTATAGCGGCCGCTAACATCGTGGCGGCACCCTGTTCCGGCGTGTTGATCAACGGACGGAAAATCCAATCGCACAACGTATCGACCACTTTGTTATCCATCCGTATAATGTTGGTACTCACGATAAAAGGATCGGCAACATTGAAACAGATACCCTCTTCCTTCCACGCTTCAGAAGCGTCCAGCATAAAGTAGTAGAGCCCAAGTTTGGAATTGGCGTACGCCTTGAAACGGTCGTATTCCCGCTGCGTCTTCGGAGTAAACATCTCCGGGGTGATTTTGGCAATCATATAGGAAAGGGAAATCATACTGACGATGCGGGTCCCTTTCCCCATAATCGGATGCAACAGATTCGTTAATGTGTAGTGTCCCAGATAGTTGACAGCCATCGTGTATTCAATGTTGTTGACACTGGTTTTGGCATGGCTGGGCAGCACTCCGGCATTGTTGAGCAAAATCTGCAAAGAGGGGAAACGGCTCTTCACCTCATCGGCAAAACGCACAATATCCGACAAATTGCCGAGATCCAGCGACATAACATGGAACGTACCGCCCGTCTCCTTGCGAATTTCCTCCATCACGGGTTGCGCGGCAGCCTCGTCAATGCAGGCCATAATCACCTCATAACCCGCCTTGGCCAACTCCCGAACGTGAATCCGGCCCATCCCTCCATCAGCACCTGTCACTAATGCGACTCCTCTGCTCATCCTACTCTCTTTAACAATTATTAACCGAAATAAAAGCTAATTTTCCTTACACAGTACAACATGGTGGACATGTCTTACAGAATCCATGTCAAAAGTCTCATCTTTGTTGAAGGATTCGCAATCGCCACGCGTGAAATTGTTCACTGTATCGATCTCATTGCTTATGATACTGTCATTCAACGTAACCACATTGGTGGAAATACAATTGCATTCCTTCATTCCACAAGAAGCAAAGCATAAAATGCCTGCAATTGTGCATAAAATAACGGCTATTTTTTTCATTCTCTTAAAGTTTAGGCTTCTTTTGCAGTACATGCCAACGCATATAACTTGATTTGTTTGATCATGGAGGCCAATCCGTTGGATCGGGTGGGGGAGAGGTGGTTTTTGAGTCCGATAGCATCCAGATAGGACAAATCGTTGTCGAGAATCTCCTGCGGGGTATGTCCTGACAGCACTCTAATCAACAGATTGACAATACCTTTCGTGATAATAGCATCGCTATCAGCGGAAAAATAGAGTTTGCCATCCTTGTATTCCGGATGCAACCACACCTGTGACTGGCAACCGCTGATCAAAAATTCCTCCGTTTTGAACTGCGGATCAATCATCGGCAAATCCTTCCCTAACTCTATTATATAATTGTATTTGTCCATCCAGTCATCGAACATTTCGAACTCCTGGATTAACTCTTCTTCCTTTTCTTTCATCGTATTCATAACCAATATCCTTTATTTGAGCAACTTACGTAATTACAAACTATGCCGCAAAAATAATAAAAAGGTCGAATCAACGGGTTAATATTCCCGAATGCGGTTTTCAATCTCTATGATGACATCCCGGCACTGCGCGGCAAGATCAAAATCGAGCTCCTTCACGGCCTTGTCCATCTTCTTCCGTAACTCTTTCTTCTTCTTCTCCAGCTGCTCCACGTTGTACATGGACATATCTTCCGCCACAGACGGCAATTTCTTCTCTTTCTGCACATATTGTCCGACACTTTTCTTGGCTTTTCCATTCTCGCCAGACATGCCCGTAAGCAACATCTCATCGGATTTCACCACTCCTTTTGGGGTAATATGATGCAACTCATTGTAGGCTATCTGTTTGGAACGGCGACGGTTAGTCTCATCGATGGTCGCCTGCATCGATTTGGTGATCTTGTTGGCATAAAAGATCACCCGCCCGTTCACGTGACGCGCAGCACGACCGGCCGTCTGCGTCAGCGAGCGCACATTGCGCAGGAAACCCTCCTTGTCGGCGTCCATGATGGCCACCAAGGAGACCTCCGGCAAGTCAAGACCTTCTCTCAACAAGTTGACACCTACTAACACGTCAATGGCACCGGCACGCAGGTTCTGCAGAATCTCCACCCGATCCAACGTTTCCACATCTGAATGGATGTAACAGGCTCTGATTCCGATATTTATGAGGTAAGTGTTCAACTCTTCGGCCATGCGCTTGGTCAATGTCGTCACTAGCACACGCTCGCCTTTATCCACTGTATCCTCAATCTCATTGAGCAGATCATCAACCTGATTGGTCGCGGGTCGTACTTCAATAGGCGGATCCAACAGTCCCGTGGGCCGTACCACCTGCTCCACCACGATGCCGCCCGACTGCTCCAATTCATAGTCTGCTGGCGTGGCACTCATGTAAATGGTCTGCCCGACCAGTGCCTCGAATTCGTCGAACTTCAACGGTCGGTTGTCCAAAGCCGCGGGCAATCGGAATCCGTACTCCACAAGGTTGATTTTACGGGAACGGTCACCGCCATACATAGCTCCGATTTGCGGCACCGTGACGTGACTTTCGTCAATTACCAGCACAAAATCGTCAGGGAAAAAGTCCAAAATGCAGAACGGCCGCATCCCCGGTTCGCGCTTGTCAAAATAGCGCGAATAGTTCTCAATGCCTGAGCAGTATCCCAACTCCTTCATCATCTCGATATCATACGTCACACGATCTTCCAACCGTTTGGCTTCCAAATGTTTACCGATGGATTTGAAGTAGTCGCGCTGCTCACCCAAATCTAGCGTGATTTGGTTAATGGCCTCATTCATGGTCTGTTGTGTCGTGACAAAAATGCTGGCGGGATAAATGACAATGTTCTCCTCTTTGGTGATGACCCCGCCTGTGGCCGCTTCAATAACAGCCAATGACTCAATCTCATCGTCCCAAAAGATAATGCGATAGGCGTGTTCGCTATAGGGCGGGAAAATATCCACCGTATCACCCTTCACGCGGAATTGTCCGCCCTGCAAATCAAGTTCCGTACGAGAATAAAGACTGGACACGAACTTGAGTAACAACGCGTTACGGTCAATTTTCATCCCCGTATGCAGATGAATCACGTTTTTGGAAAAGTCCTCTGGATTGCCAATACCGTAAATACAAGATACTGAAGCAACTACAATCACATCGCGGCGACCTGACATCAGCGCAGCCGTCGTATGCAGCCGCAATTTCTCAATCTCATCGTTGATGGACAGATCCTTTTCAATATAAGTATTAGTGGTCGGGATATAGGCTTCAGGCTGGTAATAATCGTAGTAAGAAACGTAGTATTCTACCGCATTTTCCGGGAAAAACTGCTTAAACTCACTGTAAAGCTGCGCAGCGAGAGTCTTGTTGTGACTCAAAACCAATGCCGGACGATTCACCTGGTTCAGCACATTGGCTATGGTGAATGTCTTGCCCGATCCTGTGACTCCAAGCAACGTCTGCGCCTTGTCGCCACGGTTCAACCCCGCCACCAACTGTTTGATGGCCTCCGGCTGGTCGCCCGACGGTTCGTAGGAAGATACGAGTTTATAATTCATATTGCCTGTTGCCTAATTACCAAAAACAACAAAACGCCGATTAAGAAAACCGGCGTTTTGTTTAATTCTTTGCAAAATAACTATTAGTGGAATCTGTAACGAAGACCAACGCCGAAGTTGTAAAGACCACCGAGAACAGCATCGCGTCTCGTGTAGTAGGGATTCACCATACCCATTACATTGATCATCGGACGCCAGTCAACAGTAAGGTTCAACGGAATACCGAATTCCCATTCGAAACCAATTTGACCACCGACATTCAAGCGGAAAGGCATATAAGGCGCATCATAATAATAATCATCGTAAATTAAACCGTCATAAATAGAACCTTTTCTGCTGAAATGTCCATATCCGGCACCATAACCAAAACCAACGCCAACTGCGGGACCCACAAACCAATTCCAAATACCTTTAATATTAAATGTCCAATCAAAAGCAGCAGTTGCATTCAATGATGTGAAACCAGTCCACATATCACCTATGCCAGCTGTCAAATCCATGTACATTCCATCATTAAGGGAGTGCTGATAAGAAAATTCTTCATAGTTCCAACCCAAACGGCCACCGATGGCGCGCGGTTGTGCGAACGCAACACTTGCAACTGCAAGCATAATAACCATTGTTGTAAAAATCTTTTTCATACTTTTGGTTTTTAAGTGATTAATTTTTGAAAGTGCAAAATTAGCTTTTTTTAACATTTTCAATTCCTGAAGAATAATTTAGTTATAAACAGGTCAATATTCATAACTCACCCCTTATTGAACCGTGTAACCATCTAACAGTATAACCTAAAAAATTCTATCTTTGCACTTTTCAACTTATCAAAACAATAACCACTAAAATACTGATAATATGAAAGATATAAAACGTTACACCATTACTTCCGCGCTGCCATACGCCAATGGTCCCGTGCATATCGGACACCTCGCCGGCGTGTATGTGCCCGCTGACATCTACGTACGCTACCTGCGCAACAACGGCAAGGAAGTGCTCTTCATCGGTGGCTCCGACGAACACGGCGTACCCATTACCATCAAGGCCCGCAAAGAAGGCGTGACCCCACAAGATATTGTCGATCGCTACCATGCCATTATCAAGAAATCTTTCGAAGACCTCGGCATCTCGTTCGATATTTACTCCCGCACGTCAAATCCCACGCACCACGAAACAGCCGCTGAATATTTCAAATATCTGTATGATCACGGCAAACTGATTGAAAAAACATCCCAACAATACTATGACGAGGAAGCACACGAGTTCCTTGCCGACCGCTACATCACTGGTACTTGTCCACACTGCAACAACGAGCACGCTTACGGCGACCAATGCGAAGCTTGCGGTACCTCCCTCAGTGCCACAGACTTAATCAATCCGAAGTCAGCACTCAGCGGCAACACGCCTGTACTGAAAGAGACCAAACACTGGTATCTTCCTCTGAATGAATATGATGGATGGTTGAGAGAATGGATTCTGCAAGGACATAAAGCTGATTGGAGACCGACCGTTTATGGTCAGTGTAAGTCATGGATTGAGCAAGGTCTGCAGCCTCGTGCCGTCACCCGCGACCTCTCCTGGGGTGTGAAAGTCCCGCTGGAAAACGCTGAAGGCAAGGTACTCTACGTCTGGTTCGATGCTCCAATCGGTTATATTTCAGCCACTAAGGAATGGGCTAAGGCGCACAATACCGATTGGAAACCGTGGTGGCAGGATGAAAGCTCTAAACTGGTGCACTTCATCGGTAAGGACAATATTGTCTTCCACTGCATCATCTTCCCTTGCATGTTGAAAGCGCATGGCGACTACATTCTTCCTGATAATGTGCCCGCCAATGAGTTCCTTAATCTCGAAGGCGACAAAATTTCCACTTCCCGCAACTGGGCAGTTTGGGCACACGAATATGTGGAGGATTTCCCTGGTAAACAGGATGTTCTGCGTTATACGCTTACCTCCATTGCACCGGAAACCAAAGATGCTGACTTCACTTGGGCGGATTTCCAAGCCAAAAACAATAACGAGCTGCTTGCTATTTTCGGCAACTTTGTCAACAGAACAGTGGTGCTTTCCCACAAATACTACGGTGGAATCGTCCCTGAATGCGGGAAACTTACTGATTATGAGAAGGAAATCATCGAAAAAATGGCCAAATTCCCTGCCATTATTGCGGATTCCATTGAACATTACAAGTTCCGTGAAGCACAAGCTGAGCTGATGAATTTGGCCCGTCTCGGCAACAAATACCTCACCGACACTGAACCTTGGAAAAAGCAAAAAGAGGATCCAGAATACGTCAAAACCATTTTGCACATTTCGTTGCAGATTTGCGCTTCTCTATCCATCCTTTGCGAACCTTTCCTGCCGTTTACCGCACAAAAATTGCAGAAAATGCTCAATATAAACAACAAGAATTGGGCAGACGGCGGTCGTCATGATCTGTTAAAAGCTGGTGCTCAATTGAATCCGGCTGAATATCTGTTCGAAAAGATTGAGGATGAGACCATTGCCAAACAAGTACAGAAACTGCAGGACACCAAGAAGCAAAACGAAGTGGCCAATGCGGAAGCTGTTCAGGCTAAAGAGGATGTCACCTTTGATGACTTCCAGAAGATGGATATTAGAGTGGTCACCGTTTTGGCAGCCGAAAAGGTGGCTAAAACCAAGAAACTGTTGAAACTCAAGGTAAATACCGGCGTAGATACTCGCGAAATCATCTCCGGTATTGCAGAATATTACCAACCGGAGGATTTGGTTGGCAAACAAGTGCTGATGCTCATCAACCTTGCACCTAAAAACATCAAGGGCGTGGATTCACACGGTATGGTTCTCATGGCCGAGAACGCCGACGGCTCTCTTTCGGTTATGCAACCGCAGAAACCTGTGAAAGAGGGAAGTACTGTCAAATGACGATGAATATGCGATGAATATACGATGAATATACGATGAATATACGATGAATATACGATGAATATACGATGAAAGACGATGAATTATCATCGTCTTTTTTCATCGGTTTTCATCGTTTTTTTCATCGGTTTTCATCGTTTTATTCATCGTTCTTCATCGTAAATCGTGCAACGATTTTATCTGCAGTCAATTGCGGCAAAACACCAATAAAATAAGGAGTTTTCAAACATATAAACAAAGAAATGAGTATGAGAAAATTAGGAGGTTACCAACATAAAAATGTTTATAAAATGACGAGTTATCCAAATAACGCGAGTTACGATTTGAAATCTCTGTGCATAAAAATTGGATAAATAAAAACTGCACAAAAAAGGGAATTTTTGAACACTATTTTTGAACTTTTGGACACGGTTAAAAACCGTAAACTTATCCACTGATAAAATTTAAAAAGAAAATGTCGGGCGTATATTCATTCTTGAAATCTGATAGTTAGAATTAACATTATTCACTTTGGACTGTTTATTACTTTTAATAACTCACTTTTCCAAATTTTTCTGGGATTTTCTTTCAACCTTTTCAACAGACTTAATAGTCATAGAAATCAAAATTTAAATCATTTAGAATAGAAATGGGTGACGTAAAAAATGAAAGGATTGGGTCGTTTCGACATTCATCTTTTTTGTATTTTTGCAGCCAATATATAAAGTGGAAAAAATGAAGATATTCATCGGATCGGATCATGCAGGTGTTGACCTGAAATCAGCCGTCATAAAGCATTATGAGGGTAAGTTTGAGTTTGAAGACAAGGGAACGTTTTCGCACGACAGTGTGGATTATCCCGACTTCGCACACGCCGTGGCGGAGAGTGTCTTGAATAATGCAGATTCGTTGGGAATCCTGATTTGCGGTACCGGTAACGGGATGGCCATCACGGCAAACAAGCACGCAGGCATCCGTGCCGCTCTATGCTGGGCACCTGAAATCGCAGCTTTGGCCAAACAGCACAACAATGCCAACATCGTGGTGCTGCCCGCCCGCTTCATCTCCACTGAAAATGCCCTTCTCACCCTTCAAGCTTACTTTGATACGGAGTTTGAGGGCGGAAGACATCAAAGAAGAATCGACAAAATCAACCTCTGATGAAGAATTCGCCGCTATTTGACCAGGATTTTGAGAGCATCCGTAAAAAAGCGTATGCCATTCGTCATAACTATTTTGACGATATGGATAAACATTTGCTCTCCTTGGAGAATGTTCTGATGAAAAACGGAATGAACGTTCTCTGGGCGAAAGACCGTAACTCGTTGTTTGACAATGTGAATTCGCTAATTGATGCTGGTTCTCTACGCAGGGTTTGTTTCGATTCCAATCTTCCTTTGGAGAGCACATTCCATAACAAAGTGGAAGCGGTTCCTGTTGAAAAGCTGGAAGAATCATCGGATGATGTGGATATGCTCGTGGTAGATGCCGATTTCGCCATTAGCGAGAACGGCGGATTGGTAATGCTGGACAAAAAGTCGGCCTGTTGCTTCAATAAGACCAAAAAGATGGCGGTCATTGTCTATATTGACCAAGTCATTACCAGTCAGCAAGATATTTCTTTCTTTACCGCACTTAAATATCTGGCAAAAGAGGATAATATGCCACATGATGTGAAAATCATCAAAAACGGCTTGCAATACGTATGTCCGAACAATCTTTCGTTCCTGTCTGACCAACCGGTCTCCCAGGAACCCATGAATGTGTCTGTTATCTTGTATCTTAATGGTATAGAGGATATTATTTCCTCAGATTTGTTGAAAGAGTCGCTCTATTGTATCCAATGTGGACGTTGTTTGGAGGTATGTCCCGTGGCTTCTGCCCATGATGGTATCTCTCCGATTGAACTGGTTAAAATGAACAGTTTCGACAAATACAACCAAACACAGCATCTCTTTTCCCATACGACATTGTGCGGCGCATGTTCGGCTGCCTGTCCGGTGAACATTCCGCTTACCAAACTGCTGCTTTCGGAAATGCAGATTTCCAACATGGTGGTTAAACCTTCCAGAACCAAGCAACTCTATTCGCTGTTTTCCAAACGCAGCAAACTTAACAGGGCTAATGGTTCCTTCTTCCGTTTCTTCTTTGTGAAACGCTTTTTCGGAAGAAACCGCCTTTTGAGCAAATATTTTTCAAATCAAAATTCTGATTTTTTCAATATTTCCTACGAACCCCCTTACGAAGACAATCCAAATGAGCTCATCAAAGATTCAGATTTTGAATGATAAGATCAGGCATTTTCTAAAAAAGTACTACCTGAACAAACTTTACAAAGGAATTATTTTCTTTGTCATTGTCTTATTGGCTACTTTCATAGTCTATTCCCTGTTCGAATATTTTTCGTATTCCAATACTTTTACCCGCTCTTTTCTCTTTTATTCTTTCATTGCACTTGCTGTAGGTATTGGAATTGCTTATATTATCATCCCTGCTTTTAAGATTGCCGGTTTGGGTAAGCAGCTTTCCAATGAGGAAGTGGCGAAGATTATAGGCAAACATTTCAATCAGATTGACGATAAACTTCTGAATCTCTTTGAATTACAGCAACAGATGGAGCGTGGCGATTATGTGAGTTACGATTTGCTTTCTGCTGCCATCGATAGTAAAGTGGATTCTTTCAAGGCTTATTCTTTCGTACAAGCCATTCCTGTGGAGAAAACAAAGCGTTTCGCCCTTTGGATGTTGCTTCCTATTGCCATTTTCTTGGTTCTATTTTCCATAAAGAAAGAATTATTTACTGAATCTACCAAACGTATTGTCCACTACAATGAAGTTTATGAGAAACCGGCTCCGTATTCGTTTGTGATCACCAATGATTCTCTGAGCGCTTTCCAATATGAGGATTTTACGGTGAATGTGAAAGTAGAAGGCAGTGAAGTGCCTGATGAGGTCTATATCAAGTACAAAAACAGAAATTATAAGTGTCAGAAAAATGCCAATTCGGAGTTTTCCTACACCTTTACGAATTTGCAACAAAGTACTGATTTTCAAATCAATACAGATGAAGTAACCTCTACAATTTATCAGATTAATGTCCTGCCAAAACCTGTGATGCTCGGCTTCAACATATCCCTCCATTATCCGTCCTATTTGAACAAACCAGACGAAGAATTAGAGAATGTGAGCAATATTACGGTTCCGGAAGGAACAGTGATTACGTGGAATTTTATTACCCGTAATTCCGATAATCTGATTCTGATTGTTGATGAAAACGAGAAGACCATTTCTTCCGAAAAAGACAACTACTTGGTCAATGTAACGGCCAGAAATTCCTTTACCTATTCAGTTTTGAATAAAAACAAGTTCATGACGGGTAAGGATACGCTCACGGATGAAGTGACAGTGATAAAGGACATGTATCCTGATATTTACGTGCAGGCACAGCAAGATTCCGCCTACCACGACCGGATTTATTTCAAGGGCAATATCAAGGATGACTACGGTTTCACGAAACTTCAGTTTGTGTATAACAAGTTGGATAAAGATGGTAAAGTTTTGGCTTCCAACATAGTAGTTCCTATCAAAATCCAGAATAGTGTGACTATCCAGGATTTCTATTATTACTTTGACCAGAATATGTTGGCACTTAATCCTGGCGAACAAATTGACTATTACTTCCAAGTTTTTGATAATGATGGAGTTAATGGTGCCAAATCGACGAAATCTACCGTTCAAAACTATCGGGTGAGAACGATGGAAGAAATCGAAAACGACTTACAGAAATCGGAGGAACAAAACAGATCCGAATATTCGGATTTGATGAAGGAATCTAAGGATCTGGCTAAGGAGATTGAAAAACTGCAGCAAAAGATGCGTCAAGAACAGGAAATGTCTTGGCAAGAGAAGAAAGACTTGGAAAAACTGATGAAGGAGTATCAGAAATTGCAGGATAAAATCAATGATCTCAAGCAAAAACAGGAGAATCATAACCAAGTTGAGAATCAATATAAGGAGTTTGATGAAGATATTCTGAAGAAACAACAAGAACTCGAAAGACGTATGGATGAGATTCTCAACGATGAGATGAAGAAAATGATGAATGAACTGCAACAGATGATGCAGAACATGAATAAGGATCAAATTCAGCAGCAACTTGATAAGATGAAGTTGTCCACTGAGGATATTAACCAATCTCTTGACCAGCAATTGCAACTTTATAAGCAGCTGGAAGTGGAGAAAAAGCTGAATGAGGCAGTTCAAAATATGCGAAATCTTGCGGATGAGTTGCGTAAGAATGCCGATAAGACGGAAAATAAGCAAAATAGTAAGGAATCTTTGCAGAAGAACCAGCAAGAACTTCAGAAAAAGTATGATGAGCTGAAAAAGGACATCAACGAAATGAAGAAACTCAATAATGAGTTGGAGGATCCCACAAAGTTCAAAGATAATCAGGAATTGCAAAAGGACGCTGACCAGAACATGCAGCAAAGTCAGCAGAATCTGGACAAAAATAACCGTTCTAAATCAGCTGAAAATCAAAAGAAAGCTGCCGACGATTTAGAGCAGATGGCTGAACAGATGGAGCAGGATTTCAATGAGAGTGCTTTGGAAAGCATCACGGAAGATATTGCCACTTTGCGTATGATTTTGGACAATTTGGTGAAGATTTCCTTCGATCAGGAAGATGTGATGAAGCGTTCTCAAAAGTTGTCTTCCTATTCGTCTATGGTTTCTGATGTGATGCGCAAACAGTTTGAGGTGAAGCAAAATATGAAGCATATTGAGGATTCCTTGAATGCTTTGGCTCGCCGTCAAGCGGCTGTAAAGCCCTTTATTCAGAAAGAAGTTTCCAAAATCCAGAATAATATTGAGACTTCCCAATCTGAGATGCAAAATCGCAGAATGTCTTCTGCTTCGAAAAACCAACAGTTCGCCTTGACATCTATGAATAATCTTGCATTGATGTTGATGGAATCCATGAAGGATATGCAGGAACAGCAGAAACAGAGTCAATCGAAGTGCAATAAAGCTGGTAACGGTTCTTGCAATAAGCCCGGTGGTAAAGGAAAACCCAAAAAGACTTCTGCCCGCGAGCTTCAGCAACAATTAAACCGTCAGATGGAGGCCATGAAAAAATCCATGGAACAACAGGGTAAGCAAGGACAGACAGGTAAACAGCAGCAGGGTATGAGCGAACAATTTGCCAAGATGGCTGCTCAACAGGAGGCAATACGTAAAATGTTGCAAGATTACCAATCTGAATTGAAAAACCAAAACGGAGTAGGGGACAAATCCTTGGACAAAATCATTGAAGATATGCAAAAAACGGAGAAGGAGCTTGTCAACCGCCAGATCACTCAACAGACTATTAATCGTCAAAAAGACATCACTACTCGTTTGCTCCAGAGTGAGCGTGCGGATATGGAGCGTGAGAAAGACAAGGAAAGAAAATCCAATGAGGCTCGTCAAGTTCCGAATATGAATCCGCCCAAAGATTGGAATTTTGACCGTCAACAGAACCAACAGAACGAAATGTTGCGTTCCGTTCCGGCCAATCTGAACTATTATTACAAGTCAAAAGCAAACAATTATTTCTATAACATCGATTAAAATCCACCACTATGATAGAACTATCCCTTTCAGAATTGAACAGAAGCAGTTTCTATGAGATGACGCTTCAGATGATAGAACAAATCTGTGATGACTATGCCAGGAAGGATGATTTCGGCACGTTGTCCATGGCGAACCAGATGGTTTGCGATTATTTAGAGAATACCTATTCGGATTTCTCGGCTGATGTCGTTTTCCAGATAGAGAGCGATGGAGTGACGTTCCAATATACGTTGCAAAGCGGTGGATTCCAATCGTTGGCCGAAAACAAAGACGGACAGAATACAGCATTATACGTTTTACAATCCTTGGCAGATGAGATTACGTTCTCTTCTGATTATGACACGCTTGTATCCACTTTCCACGTGAAAACCAATATGAACATACAGCGCAGTCTCCACCATCAGGAGGTGCGCACCCGTATTTTCAGTTAATATATGAGCAGGCTTTATATTTTTATCATAGCCTTGTCATTCTCCTTTACAAGTCTAGCTCAGACTTGTAAAGTTCTGTTTATAGGAAACAGCTACACGTATGTCAATAGCTTGCCGGAATTAATTTCCTCCATGTATGCCGCTTCAGGTGATGAGTTCGAGTATGTGATGAGTGCGCCTGGTGGTTGTACATTTCAACAACATTGCTCTGTTTCTCTTCCTTACATTCAGCAAGGCGGTTGGGATTATGTGGTGCTTCAGGAACAAAGTCAGCTCCCCTCTTTTCCAGAGGCTCAGTTTATGCAAGATTCTTACCCTTATGCAGCAGAATTGTGCTCTTTAATTCGTCAATACAATCCTCAAGCCCATATCCTTTTTTATATGACATGGGGCAGAAAAAATGGCGATGCACAGAATTGTCCCTATTATCCTCCGTTATGTACATACGAAGGAATGGATAGTCTGTTACGTGCACGGTATTTGCTCATGTCTGAAGACAACGAGGCTTGTGTTTCTCCTGTAGGTGCGCTGTGGCATTTCATTCGTGACCAGTATCCAGAAATGGAGTTATATCAGTCAGACGAGAGCCATCCGTCTTATTTTGGTTCATACGTCGCCGCCTGTTCTTTCTATACCTCTTTAACGGGCCGAAATCCGCTTGAAATCTCTTGGAACGGCTCATTGGACGAATCTTCCGCCATGATAGCAAAAATAGCCGCTAAAAACGTTGCTTATGACTCTTTATCGAAATGGTGTTTCCATGCGGATACTGTTCAAGATGATTCCACGGCTATTGTTTCTTATCCGGCATTGAATTTTTCCGTATATCCAAATCCGGCAAACAATCGGATTTATGTACATACTTCCAATTTCGATAATCCTTTTTTGATCGTTATTATGGATTTGAAAGGTAATATCCTGTATCAACGTTCAGACGTAACGAAGGATGAGGCAATTGATGTCTCTTTTTTGTCGGATGGTTCCTATTTGCTATCTGTCCGGGATGGTTTGCATCAATTTACCAAAATTCTCAATATAGTTCGATAGTTATGATCAGTTTTGAATACATCAAGGAAAGCAGTTTCAAACCTTCCGTAAATCACAAAATTTGGCTTCAACAAGTGATTCGAAAAGAGGGAAAAGTTCCCGGTGACATTTCCTATATTTTTTGTGACGACAACCACATGTTGGAAAATAATATTGCCTTTCTCGACCACGACACTTATACTGATATCATCACCTTTGACGATTGTGTCGGAAGTATTATAAACGGAAGTATTCTTATCAGTCTGGACCGTGTGGCAGATAATGCTGAAAAGTTCAACAAGTCATTCGAGAACGAACTCCTCAGGGTGATTGTACATGGTACATTGCACCTTTGCGGCTACAAAGACAAGACCGATGAAGAGGCTAAGGTTATGCGCCAAAAAGAGGACGAATCGTTGGAAATGTTACCAAATTAAATTTGTAAGTTTTTTTCAATCAGTATATTGCATATTATTTTCACGTGAAAAGATGGAGAATCATTACGATATTATAGTGGTGGGAGCCGGACACGCAGGCTGCGAGGCGGCGGTCGTTTCTGCAAGATTGGGACACCAGGTACTCTTGGTGACAATGAACCTTGCCATGGTCGCACAGATGTCCTGCAACCCTGCCATCGGTGGTATCGCAAAGGGACAAATCGTGCGCGAGATTGATGCGCTCGGCGGCATGACCGGTATCGTGACCGACCATACCATGATCCAGTTCCGTCTGCTGAACCGCTCCAAGGGTCCGGCTATGTGGAGCCCGAGAGCGCAATGCGACAAAACCCACTTTTCTCTCTATTGGCGAAATATTCTGGAAAATACCCCCAACCTGCATCTGCGTCAGGATACCGTCACCGAACTCATCATGGACGGAAATGCGGCGGCCGGTGTGAAAACCCAACTGGGGAAAACGCTGTATGCCCGTAAAGTCATCCTGACCAACGGGACATTCCTCAATGGAAAAATACATGTCGGCGAAGTGAACTTTTCCGGCGGTAGGATAGGGGAGAGTGCCTCCTTCCTGCTCTCCGACCAACTCCAATCTTTGGGGATCACCACCCGAAAACTTAAGACTGGAACACCCGTCCGAATAGATGGCCGCACCGTTGATTTTTCCAAAATGGAAGAACAACCCGGCGAAGAGAATCCCGGACGTTTCTCCTTCACCAATACTCCCATTCTTCATCGTCAACTTAGTTGTTGGATTACCTATACGAATGAGCAGGTACATCAGGTCCTGCAAAAGGGCTTTGAGAAATCTCCCATGTTCCAAGGTAGGATTCAAGGCGTCGGACCCCGGTATTGTCCTTCCATAGAAGATAAAATCGTACGCTTCTCCGACCGCACCCGACACCAGCTCTTCCTTGAACCGGAAGGTCGTCACACGCACGAGTATTACCTTAACGGTTTTTCCTCTTCTCTGCCGGAAGAGATTCAGGTGGAGGCCATGCACCTCATCCCGGGTTTGGAAAAGGCCGAAATATTCCGTCCCGGATACGCCATTGAGTATGACTATTTCGATCCCACACAGCTAAACTTCTCTCTGGAGTCGAAGGTTGTTCCTAATCTCTATCTCGCCGGACAAGTTAACGGTACCACCGGCTATGAGGAAGCCGCCTGTCAGGGACTCATGGCCGGCATTAACGCGCATCTCTCCCTCGTTGGAAAAGAGCCGCTCGTCCTCACCCGTGCTCAGGCTTATATAGGAGTGCTGATTGATGACTTGGTGACGAAGGGTGTGCAAGATCCTTATCGGATGTTCACCTCCCGCGCCGAGTATCGTATCCTGCTCCGTCAGGATAATGCGGATGCACGGCTCACCCCTATCGGCAGAAGTTTGGGGCTTATTGATGATGAGCGCTACGATGCTTTTCTTCGCAAGTACGATATGCAGGACCAAATCGTCACCTATCTGCGGCAGCATACCACCCATTATCTTACGCTCAATGAACTTCTCGAAAAGAAAGAAACATCTCCCCTAACGCAGAATGTGAAACTCGAAAATGTGCTGTTGCGTCCTCAAATCACTATCCATGATTTGATGGATTACGATCTGGATTTTACAGAATTTCTTCGTCAGATTGGAGCCGACGAGGAGCAGATCACCAATGCGGAAACCTATATCAAATACAGCACCTATATTCAGAAGGAAGAAGAGTTAGTCCAGCACCTTTCCAATCTTGACAATATCAAGCTTCCGGAAAACCTCGATTACCAATCCATCCAATCGCTTTCCAAAGAGGCTCGCGAAAAACTCTCCAAAGTCCGTCCTGTCAACCTGGGCCAAGCCTCCCGAGTGAGCGGCGTGAGTCCCGCCGACATCACCGCACTGATGATTCTATTACGAGTCAAGGCAACAGGCAGCAGGCAATAGGCAACAGGCAACAGGCAACAGGTTCTGGATGAACCACCATATACAAAATATGTTTTCTTGAAAGCCTTGAAGGGGCGTCCTATGCTAGCCTAGGCTGAACGCAGTGAACCTTAGGAATAATAGTTGCATAACATATTGATTACCAAATAATTATTCAACAACCCCATATTTCTGCACTAAAAATCAAAATTCATATCTGGCAATCATTTTTTCAAATAACGTGGAAAATATCGCGGTTTTCAGAAAAGATATTTGATTATCAGTATTTTATGTTTCATATTTTTTTTCGATCAAAACTACTGAAATATTTTTTTCGGTCAGAGGGGTATTTGTATTGAAAATTACGTAATTTTGCGGTTCGGAAAAAATATCAGCAATAATCAAAAAATACCAATATGGAATTAAAAGGATCACAAACTGAAAAAAATCTGCAGACCGCTTTTGCCGGTGAATCGCAGGCCCGCAACAAATATTCTTACTATGCTTCCAAAGCGAAGAAGGATGGTTACAATCAGATAGCTGCCATTTTCGAAGAGACGGCCGCTAATGAGAAGGAACATGCCAAGATTTGGTTCAAACTGCTGCATGACGGCAAAGTTCCGGATACGGTCACGAATCTGAAGGATGCCGCTGCCGGTGAGAACTACGAATGGACGGATATGTATGCCGGTTTCGCCAAAACCGCTAAGGAAGAGGGTTTTGACCACATTGCTGAACTGTTCGCCATGGTGGGTGAAATTGAAAAACATCACGAAGAGCGTTACAAAAAACTGCTGGCCAACATTGAGGGCGGCCTCGTTTTCTCCCGCGACAACGACATGATTTGGCAATGCAGCAATTGTGGCCATATCGTTATCGGCAAAAAAGCTCCTGATGTGTGCCCTGTTTGCGACCATCCGCAATCTTATTTCCAAATCAAAGCCGATAATTTTTAATCCAATTTATTAATAATCAACAACAAACAATCATCATTATGAAGAAAAAATTCGTATGTACGGTGTGCGGTTATGTACACGAAGGAGATACTCCTCCCGAAAGATGTCCTCAATGCAAACAACCTGCTGATAAATTCAAAGAAGTGGTTGAAAATGGTCCGTTGTCATTTGCTACCGAGCACGTTATCGGCGTGGCCAAGACAAGCGATGAGGAGATGATCAAAGATCTCAACGCACATTTCATGGGCGAAGCCACGGAAGTGGGCATGTATTTGGCTATGAGCCGTCAAGCTGATCGCGAGGGTTATCCCGAGGTGGCAGAGGCATTCAAACGTTATGCCTTCGAGGAAGCCGAACATTGTGCCAAATTCGCCGAATTGCTGGGCGAAGTGGTTTGGGATACCAAAACCAACTTGGAAAAGCGTATGATGGCTGAAAGCGGCGCTTGCGCAGACAAAATGCGTATCGCTAAGCGTGCCAAGGAGATGAACTGGGATGCTATCCACGACACCGTCCATGAGATGGCCAAGGATGAGGCTCGTCACGGTCAAGGTTTCGAAGGCCTTTTCAACCGCTATTTCAAAAAATAAGGCGTTTTTGTCCAGATTTCGAAAAAGAACCGCTAGAAATGGCGGTTCTTTTTTTCAAAATATTGATAATCAATATTGTAAGTGATTATTGATAGAAAATGGTGGCAATTATACAATTAATTCGAAATCCATACGTTTAGATTTTCTATTTTTGCCGCCCAAAAAAATTTTTTATGAAATCTAAGATTATTGAAGTTCTCAATACCATTTACGATCCTGAAATACCTGTAAATATCTGGGAATTAGGGTTTATCTATAAATTGGAGGTAAATAGCAATAACGATGTTTATATCCTGATGACGTTGACCGCGCCCAACTGTCCCGTGGCCGAAAGTCTGCCTATGGAGGTACAGACCCGTGTCTCCATGGTTCCGGGCGTCAACAAAGTGGTCGTGGATGTTACCTTTGATCCGCCGTGGACCATGGATCGCATGACGGAAGCCGCCAAAATGGAACTCGGTCTGTTATATTAGTTCCTTTTTAATCAGAGTATCATATAATTCATTACCGAATGGAAAATAAAGACAAGTACAACGCTTTCAGTCTGTTACAATTTATGTGGAAGTGGCGGAAATGGCTGCTCATCGTCTGTGTGGCCACCTTTTTCGTCTCCGCGGCCTGTTCCTATCTCGTGCGTCCGCGTTTCAAGTCCACGGCTGTGCTCTACGCCCCGCGCACCAGTTCCGTTTCCAAAATCCTCTTGAATGAGCAAAACTATAACGAACGGCTGGAAATCAAGGCATTGGCTACGATGGATGAGACCGAACAGATGCTGCCGTTCCTGAACGCCCTTGCTATCAAAGACTCGTTGATTGCGAAGTACAATTTGGCCGAGTATTACAATATTGACGTGAACAAAAAAGGCGGCAAAACGAAGCTGTATAAGACTATAGAGAAATGTGTTACGGCAAAGCGTGGCGAGTATGGGTCCATTACCGTGACCGTGACCGATTGGGATCCGCAGCGCGCCTACGCCATGACCGTCGATGTGGTGCGTTGGCTCGATACCATCAAGAACAATGTGGAACACGAGCGCGCACTGGCGGCTTATACCATTTTGCAATCCCAACTCGACTCCATCGAGCGTGAAATCGCCGTCGTGAACGACTCCATTGCAGAAATTATGACCCATGGTGTTTTCGACGTGAAACTCCAGAGTGAACGTCTTACTCAGCAATATGCCATTGCCGCCGCGCAAGGAAATGCTGCTGCTATGCAACGTATTCGTAAAGAGCAGGATACGATTGCCAAATACGGTGCCAAACTGACCACCTATCAGGATTTGGAATACAATTTCAGCAAATATCATGCACTTTGCAAACAGAAGATGATGGATGCCAAAATGGATATGACCACCATTATGCCGGTGAAATTCGTTATCGATAAACCCATCCAGGCAGACAAGAAATTCTACCCGAAGAGATCCATCATTGTCGTGATTTCCACTCTTTGCGCTTTCGTCTTGACGATGATCGTGCTGTTAATCATTGAGAGAATTGAAGACCCCTCTGTCAGAAAGGATTCAGCAGCAGATACGCAAAGTCACTAAGCGACAGATTGTTGCATTTCTAGTCGTGACGGCCTTGGTGCTGCTCAACGGCTACGCGATTGTCAGGGAAATACCAGCTATCGAACTGATTACCGTGGCCGTGGTGGGACTGTATCTGCTCTTTTTCCACGCGGATTGGACCATGTACCTTATTGCGCTCACGACACCCTTTTCCGTCATCATCAGCAGTAAAAACATCCATTTGGGATTGTCTTTACCTTCGGAAGCGCTCATGATCACCCTCACTATGGTCTTTTTAGCGCGAATTTTGTACGATATCAGCATTCGTCGCGAATTGGCGCGGCATCCTATATCCATCGCACTCTTTGTTTATCTCGGATGGATGCTGATTACCTGCATGACCAGTGTGCGGCCAGTAATCTCAATCAAGTTTTTCCTTTCCAAGGTGTGGTTTATCACCGCTTGTTACTGGTTTTTCATCCAGATGGTGGACGACGACTTAAAGAATGTGGCTCGATATTTCAGCTGTTATGCTATCGGATTGGTTGTTATAGTGCTCATAACTACCTATAAACATGCACTTAGCGGTTTCGACGAGCACTATGCCCACTGGGTGATGACGCCGTTTTACAACGACCATACCGCGTACGGGGCTGCGCTCGCCTTCATGATACCGATTACGGTAGGTTTTTTCTTTCTGGAGGGCAACAAAACGTGGCAAAAAGTCTTTTATGCGGTGGTTTCCGTCATTCTGCTGATGGCTTTTTACCTCTCCTATAGCCGTGCGGCGTGGATTAGTCTGGTGGTGGCAATTGGCGTGTTGGTAATCCTCAAATTGCGCATCAAGCTCTCATGGCTGGTCGGTGGCGGTCTGCTCATCGGTTTGCTGTTTTTTTTCTATGCGGATGATATTCTCTACAAAATGAGCAGAAACAGCCAAGATTCATCCGGTAATTTCGTGGAACACATCCAATCGATGTCAAATATCAGCACCGATGCCTCCAACATGGAGCGCCTCAACCGTTGGACGGCGGCCTTCAGCATGATTAAGGAGAAGCCCGTATTCGGTTGGGGACCAGGTACTTACCAGTTTGAATATGCACCGTTCCAAAAGGGTTATTACCAGACCATTATTTCCACCAATTTCGGAGACGGCGGCAATGCCCACAGCGAATATATCGGTCCCTGTGCCGAATCTGGAATTCCCGGAATGCTGACTGTGTTCCTTCTGGTATTCATGTTCCTCTATTACGGCATTAAAACTTATATCTATGCCGATGATAAAACCGTGAAAATAATGTCGTTATGCATGACGCTGTCGTTAGTGACCTACTTCACACACGGGGTTTTCAATAATTTTTTGGATACCGACAAGTTGTCGGTGCTGGTGTGGGCGGCCTTTTCGGTGATTACCGTCTGCCATGTCAAGATGCAATCTGCAACACCGAATACGTTATCTTAGAGCATTTTACTGTTCTTGATTCGCTTCATTGTAGCAATGGCGGCAAAGTGGTTCGTAGGCATCTTTCTCGCCTAAGAGCACCTGTTGTTCATTGGGCACGATGCGGTAGGAGAAGTGGGCGAGGTCGCCGCAGCGGGTACAGATGGCGTGCTGCTTGCTGACATATTCGGCCACGGCCATCAACTTCGGCATCGGACCGAACGGAATTCCTTTGTAATCCATATCCAAACCGCTGACTATCACGCGAATACCAGCATTGGCCAGTTGGTTGCAAACCTCTACAATACCGTCATCGAAAAACTGAATTTCATCGATGGCCACCACTTGCACATCGTTCATGTTGACATACAGCAATATCTCCGAGGAGTTGTTCACCGGGGTGGAATTTCGCGAGTTTTCGTTGTGCGACACCACCTCCGTTTCGTCATACCGCGTGTCAATGGCCGGCTTGAAAAGTTCGATTTTCTGGTTGGCGAATTCCGCACGACGGATTCTGCGCAGCAATTCCTCCGTTTTCCCAGAGAACATCGACCCGCAAATAACTTCTATCCACCCTTTTTTATGATTTCTACTCGCTTTATTTTCTAAAAACATTTCCTCGAATATGTATGAAAGAATTTCGTATTTTTGTGCGCTTTTTTCGAGTGCAAAATTAAAATAAATACCATTAACCGGACTAAAAAAAACAAAAAAATGAACGACAATTATCAGAAAATGTCGGAACTGTTGGATAATTGGTTATCTTTCAGTTCAAAAGAGGTCAAAATGGCCCTCATTGAGAAGGAAATTCTGTTGGAAAAGATGAGGAAGCTTTATGTTCATCTGTCAAATTTTGAGACGGAGGAATACGCGGCGCCGAAGCCCGAAGTTGCGGAAACGGCAACGGAACCTAAACCTAAAAAGGAGTACACTCGCGCCAAGACATTGGAGGAGGATGTGGATCTCTTCTTCGACACTGAGCACGAAAGTTACGAGGGGGTCGCGAAAGAGTTGAAGGAGCTTGCCGAGGAGATTGAGGCGCAGGAGCAGCCTGCACCCAAGCCCGAACCCGAACAGAAACCCGTGAAAACTGAGCCTGAGACCGACATTTTTGACCGTATTGAAAAAGAAGATCCTGCCACAAAGGAGGAGAGCACCGAAATGCATGACGATGCGGAGGAACTTTTCGAAGAACCCGATATTGAGATTACGGCAACTATAGAGACGGAAGAGCACGTTGAGGATGATATTCTGCAATTTATCCCGCCAAAAGCTGCTCCTGCGCCGCAAAAACCTGAGCCTCCGAAACCCCAACCGCAGAAAGTGGAGACTCCGAAACCGGCTCCTCAGAAACCGGTGACACCGCCGGAACCTCAGAAGCCGGAACCTCCTCAACCTGCACCTCAAAAACCAGAGATCCCTCCGAAACCGGCGGCATCTTCCGAGCCGAAACGTTCGCTCAACGACCTCTTCAACGAGCGGCGCGAGGACCACTCCATCAGCAGCCAGTACCGTCATGCCAAGGTGGGTGATCTGACGAAAGCGATTTCTATTAACGATAAGTTTATTTATATCAAGGAGTTATTCCACAATCGCGGGGAAGACTTCAGCGCTTCCATCCATCGTTTGAACGAATGCCAAAGCATGGATGAAGCTTTCGACTGCCTCGAAGAGTTGAAACAGAAGTTCTTCTGGGATTCCAAATCCGACGCATATCTCTCCTTCTGTGATTTGTTAAGGCGGAAATATTCCTAATGGTCGATATGAAAAAGCTGGTTCGCTATAGCGTTTTTCTGTTCGCCTTTTTGTTGCTGATGCTCTGCACTGGTGTACAGCGGAGAAATGTCAACTACGACATGCTTTCGCAAATGACACTGGAAGAGAAGATTGCGCAACTGCTGATCATACGGGTCAGTTCCACCGAAGACGAGAAGTATAACAAGGAGTTGGTGGAAAAGGTGGCTCGTATCCAGCCTGGCGGTGTCTGCTTTTTCAAAGGCGGTCCTGTCAGGGAGGCGATGCTCACCAACCGTCTGCAGGCCGTCAGTAAAATCCCGCTGTTCGTGGCCATTGACGGCGAATGGGGTCCTTCCATGCGACTCGACAGCTGCGTGGCTTTCCCCCGCCAGATGACCCTCGGCGCCCTTTCCGAAGAGAACGACTCGCTCATCTACCAGATGGGCATGGAGGTTGCTGAACAGTGCAAGGCCGTCGGCATCAACCTCAACTTCGCCCCCTGCATCGACATCAATAACAACAGCCGTAACCCTGTGATTAACAGCCGTTCCTTTGGCGAAAACCGCGACAAAGTGTGCCGTAAGGCCATGCTCTATATGCACGGGATGCAAGATGGCGGCATCGTCACCTCCCTCAAGCATTATCCCGGTCACGGCGATACAGAGACGGATTCGCACTACGGTCTTCCCAAAATCAACAAAAACCGTATCGATTTGGACGAGATGGAACTCTATCCTTATCGCTATCTCATCAACGAAAATCCTGATATGGTGATGGTCGGTCACTTGAACATTCCCGCTTTGGATCCCGAACCCAATTCCGTTTCCTCCATGTCGTACGCTATCGTCTCCAATCTCTTGAAGAAAGAATTGGGCTATAATGGTCTGATTATCACAGATGGTATGGAAATGAAAGGCGTGCGGAACCAGAATCGTTTCGAAGGAGATGTGGAGATTCGCGCTCTGCTTGCAGGAGTTGATATCCTGCTGTTGCCCGGCGAAACCGATTCCGTTATTGCGGCTATCAAGCGGGCAGTGGAAGAGGATATCATCCCCGAAGAGCTGATTAACGAACGCTGTTTGCGTGTGCTCCAATTTAAGCAGAGCCATGGCATTATAGGTTATAAATCCAGCAATCCGGCAGAGATTTACAAATGGATGAACCGCGCGGAAGCCGTTTGGGTGAACCGTCAGATAGAGGAAAAGGCGCTCACGTTACTCAAAAACGAAGGCGATATTCTTCCTTTGAACGCCAAAACTGCCGAAAACACCGCTTTTCTTTGTGTGGATCGCAAAAAATACCAGAACGAATACGAGCAGATTGTAGGCGAATGCCATCTGCCGTTCTACTACATGGACAAGAAGGTCTCTGCGAAAGAGCAGACGGCCATTTTGTCGAAGATGGCTCCATACGACAAAATCATCGTGGCCTTTGGCGGCTCCAACCAGCTGGGCGGCTCCAACTACGGCATCGACATGTCGTCTGTGCGGCTGCTCAATCGCCTCGCCAAGGAGAAGCCTGTGATCCTGCTGCATCTCGGCAACCCCTACGCACTCAACGCCTTCGATTCGCTGAGCAACTATCGCGCGGTGATTGCGGCTTACCAGTTCTCCCCGACCACTGTGGCGGCGGCGATGAAAGCCTGTTTCGGACAAATTGCCTTTGAAGGCACCTTGCCGGTCAGTATCAACGGCTACCCCGCCGGAAGCGGCATCCTGCCCTTGACCTCAACCGGAAACATCTCCGCACTACCCGATGACATCACCCGTGAAATCGACAAAATCCTGCAAGACGGCATCAGCAACCACATCTACCCGGGTTGCGCGGTCATTGCCCTGCACCACGGACAGCCGGTCTATCAGAAAGTGTTCGGCTATCTGGACTATAACCGGCAGGACAAAGTGACCCAACAGACCATGTACGACGTGGCCTCCATCACGAAAGTAGCTGCTACTACACTGGCTGTCATGAAGTTATACGACAACCACGAAATCCAGCTTACCGACAAGATTGGCAAATATCTGCCCTACCTGGCCGGTACCGACAAGGCCAACCTTACCTTGGAGGAGCTGCTGACCCACACTTCCGGAATGCCCGCCTTTATCCCGTTCTACAAGTCCATCATGGGCAACGAGAAGTATTTACGGGCTTATAAATCCGAGCATTTCAATATTCAAGTGGCGAACAACCTTTATTTGCGGAAAGACTATCCCGATACTATCCGCTATAAGATTGCCCATTGCAAGCTGAAAGAGAAAAAGTATGAATACAGTGACCTGAACTTCTTCCTGCTGAAGGATATGGTGGAGACCATTACGATGCAGCCCATGGATGAGTTCTTGTCCGAGAATTTCTACCAGCCGATGGGTCTTTCGCACACCACCTTCCGTCCGTTGTCGCACGGGTTCGCGCTGAATCAGATTGCCCCGACGGAAGAGGACAACCTGTTCCGTAAGCAGCTGGTACACGGCTACGTACACGACCAAACCGCCGCCCTGATGAACGGTAACGCTGGTAATGCCGGACTCTTCACTACGGCGGAGGAACTTGGCGCCATCTTCCTGATGATCCAGAACGACGGTGTCTATAACGCCCAACGCTACCTGTCGGAAGCCACCGTTGAGGAATTCATCAGAATGCATTCGCTGCACGGCTGTCATGTGCGCGGTCTCGGCTTCCACACCCCGAAAGCGCCCGGCGAATCCTCCATCGTGCCCACCTTCGCCGACACCAAAATATTTGGTCACCAAGGATTTACCGGAACCGTCGTCTGGTGCGACCCGAAAGAGGAACTCATTTTCGTCTTCCTCTCCAACCGCGTCTGCCCCGACGCCGAACCCAACAAACTATCGAAGAGCGGAATCCGGCTGAAGGTGCACGAGTTAATTTATCGGG
Source organism: uncultured Bacteroidales bacterium (assembly GCA_900316305.1). Taxonomy (GTDB): domain Bacteria; phylum Bacteroidota; class Bacteroidia; order Bacteroidales; family WCHB1-69; genus F23-D06. The sequence goes on from ONCM01000003.1 coordinate 83,649, forward strand.
CGATGAGACGATGAATGAAACGATGAATGAACGATGAATGAACGATGAATATCGATGAATATCGATGAAAAACGATGAATGATATGAATCCAACAATATTACACATAGAAACCGCCACCGACGTATGTTCCGTGGCGTTGTCCAAAGGTCCGGAAATCATCGGGCTGAAGGAAGAGGCCGGCGGCAACAACCACGCCAAGAACCTGCTGCCCTTCATCGATGAGGTGCTAAAGCAGGGTGGATGCAAAACCGCTGACCTGCAAGGTGTTGCCGTGAGCATCGGTCCCGGCTCCTACACGGGACTCCGCATCGGGGTTTCCACGGCGAAAGGCATCGCCTATACTGCCGGTATTCCCGTGATGGCCATCGGCACGCTCGAAGGTATCGCGCAGGGAGCCAAAACGTTATGGGCGAAATCCTCCGACGAACAACCGCAGATCGTCCCGATGATAGACGCACGCCGCATGGAGGTCTTCACCACCCGCTACGACTTCAACATGACCCCGCTGGAAGAGGTCTCTTCCAAGATTATTGACGAAAGCACCTTCTCGGAACTCCTTGACGCACAAACCGTTCTCTTTTGCGGCAACGGAATGCCCAAATGTCGCGAACTGCTCTCCGCTTTCCCCAACGCCCGCTTCCTCGACGCGTCCGTCTCCGCCCAAAACCTCCTGCCCGCCGCCCTTAAAAAGTGGCAGCACCAAGAGTTCGAGAATGTTGCCTACTTCGAACCCTTCTACCTGAAAGAATACGTAGCCGCCAAACCCGTAGTAAAAGGACTGCGATGACATTCCAAAAAGGGCTGAAAGCCCGACCTATGCTAACCTAGGGTGAAGCGAAGCGGAGCCCTAGGATTGGATGACGATGAATGAACGATGAATATGGATATACACGAACCGATAAAACGCGACCGAAACCTCAACATCACGGTCATCGCCGACGACTCCGATGTCGGGATGGCGGCCGTGTATCACGGTGTGCTGCTGGCCGAAGTCTTCCAAGCCTCACTCACTGTCATGGCCAACTTTGGGTTCGCTTACGGACTGCCCGAATCTCACCCTATTCCCGATGATAGCAAATATCTGAAAGATATTCGCTATATGGCCTCACAAGTGGCAAATAACCAGATTGTTACGGATTATGTGTTTCCTGAAATCGTGTTCAAATATGCGGAAGAGCACAACACCGCCATGTTCGTCATCGGGGTGCCTACCGATGTGAATGACCGCTCAAAATGTTTCTTCACGGTGAAAAAGGCCCTCAAATTCATCCACCAGTCGCGCTTCCCGGTGATGACGGTCAACTTTATGGTAGAATATGAGGCCATGAACTACAAACACGTGCTTCTGCCTCTGGACATTGAGCGGCAGAACAAGGAGAAGGCATTGTGGGCAGGCTATTTCAGTCGGTTCTACGGCTCCGTCGTCCATATTCTCTACCCGAAATACAAGGACGAAGGGCTGGCTCAACTGGTCAACGACAATGTGGCGTTTGTGGAAAAACTGTACGAAAACTTAGAGGTAACGTACGAAAAACACGAAACCGAGCCGAAAAGCCATTTGGATGCCTACGGATTGGAGTTCGCCCCGCAGGTTTCTGCGGGCGTTGAGGTCATCATGATGACCCGCTACTACACCCTCGCCGATGTGCTCACCGGTCCACGCGAGCGCAAAATCATTGGCAAAACGCCGATGCCCATCCTCTGCATCAACCAACGCGACGACCTTTACGTACTCTGCACTTAATTTTAATCAATAATCAATAATCAATAATCAATAACCATTTAAAATTGTATTTTTGCCGCCATGATCAAGCAGAAGTCCATAGACAGTGTGATGGCCGCCGTCCGTATCGAGGAGGTGGTGGGCGATTTCGTCTCCTTGCGCAAGCAGGGTCAGGACTATGTGGGCATCTGTCCCTTCCATGACGACAAAAATCCTTCCATGCATGTGAGCCCTCGCTTGGGCATCTACAAGTGTTTCGTCTGCGACGCGGCCGGAAACCCGGTCAAATTCCTCATGGAACACGAAAAGATGTCCTACCCTGAGGCAATCGAGTATTTGGCCAAAAAATACGGCATTCCGCTCGAATATGAGCGTACGGAAAGCGACGAGGAACGGCAGCAGCGCACCTTGCGCGAAAGCCTCATGATTGTCAATGAGTTCGCCCAGAAGTATTTCATGGAGCAGCTGCGCAATACCGAGGAGGGCAAGCTCATGGGCATGGCCTACCTCAAGGAACGCGGTTTCATGGATGCCACCATCGACAAGTTCGGGCTCGGCTACTGTCCCGATGGATGGGACAATTTCACGAAAGCGGCGTTAGAAAAGGGCTATAAAGAGGAATACCTGATCGAATTGGGACTCACGGGCAAGTCGCAGAGCGGCAAACTCTACGACATCTATCGCGGACGTGTCATTTTCCCTATCCACAACGATGCCGGTAAGGTCATCGGCTTCGGAGGCCGTATCTTGAAAAAAGACGGCAAAGACCCCCGCAAATACGTCAATTCCCGCGAGAACACCATCTACCATAAGAGCGACACCCTTTACGGCATCTATTTCGCCAAAAACGCCATTCACAAGCAGCAGAACGTCTATCTCGTGGAGGGCTACACCGATGTGATTTCCATGCACGAGTCGGGTGTGGAGAATGTGGTGGCCTCCTCCGGTACCTCGCTCACGCAGGGCCAGATCCGCATGATCACCAAGCGCACCCAGAACATCACGGTGCTCTACGACGGCGATATGGCTGGCATCAAGGCTTCCATGCGCGGAATTGACATGTTGCTGGAGCAGGGACTCAAAATCCGTGTCTGTTTGCTCCCCGACGGCGAAGACCCCGATTCGTTCGCCAAGAAACACAGAGACAGCGAGTTGCAAGACTATCTTGCCGCAGAATCCAAAGACTTCCTCCTTTTCAAGGCCGATATTTTGTCGAAAGAGGCTGGCAACGACCCCATCAAGCGGGCTTCTATGGTAAACGAGATCTTGAAATCCATCAGCTGCGTAAAAGACAACATCGAGCGGGCGTTTTATGTGAAAGAGTGCGCCAAACTGTTCGATTTATCGGAGAACGACCTCAACCTCAACTTGCGTCGTTTCGTGTGGGAGAAGACCAAGGAGCAGAGCAGGATCGCGCAACAGCAACAGCAGCAAATACAGCAGCAGGGCGGTGTGACGGTCCCGATGGATGGTACTCAGTTGGAAGTGCCCGATATTATTGAAACCAAGAAGCATCCTGACCTCTCGCAGCAGACGGATCTGCTTTACGAGGCGGAGAAAGACTTGGTGTTATTAGTGTTGAATTACGGTAACTATCTGATATACAAGATAGGACAAGAGGAAGAACAGTCCGAAGAGCTGCGGGTGGACCAATACGTCTGCAATGAGATGATGAAAGAGGACATCCGGTTCCACTATCCCTTATTGGAGAAAATCTTCAATAAATACGCGGATTGGGCCTCTTATATTGGCAATCAGGATCAGATTATCCGCAATTTCACGCTCTCGGACGATCCGCAGATCAGCGAGTTCGTGATCCGCAACATTCCGGTGGAGGAACCCAAGTTCAGCGAGCGATGGAGGGACAAATACGACATCCACACGCACACCACGCGCAACAACCTCCGCATCTTGCAGAACCAGGTGCAGAACATCCTGCTCACCTTGAAGTTGCGCATTTTGGAGAACAATGCCGCCACGATACAAAAAGTGTTGGAAGACGAGAACCTCTCAGAAGAGGACATGGCCCTCGCCCTCCAACAGATGAACCAGATCAATCAATTGAAAAGAATCATTTCCCAACGGCTAAACCGTGTGGTCAGCCGGTAAATGTTGACTGTTAATCCTTCACGCACCGGACGGCGCAGTAATGGATGTCGGGCAGGGAGGAGATTTCTGGCTTCTCTTGACTTATATTCAAGAGTAGAACGTAGGACTGTACCTCAAGAGAGTCATCTCCAAACCAACCCAACTGAGGCATCATCCAAGGACTCTCATTCGGGGTAACAGAAATCGGGTAATAATCATTATGGTCGGTACTCCAGTAATAGGCATTTCCGCGTTGGGTCCATCGTTGCTCTATTTGTTCCTCATAATTAGGTAATTCCGTATGGCGTGCGTACGAGATTAGGTAACCTGTCGGCAGTGCAGAGAAGCCGGTCTGGTTGAATTGGGCGGCTTCGGATGACGAGGACCATTGTTGGCTCGCCAAAGCACGAGATACGGTGCCTGAGGACTCCCATAGTGCAGGGTGCTCGGTAATATAGTCTGTCAGTTGCTGCCATTCGTCTCGGGAGGGGAGATGCCAACCGTCTGGGCAAATACCCTGGACATGTCCGTTTGCTGAAACTCCCCCATATTGTGCCGCGAGGGCGTTGTATAACATTTTCCCATTATACTCCAAGAAAGCTGGCTCTTTTAGACCTATTTGAAACTCTTGTAGGGCAATTCCGTTAGGGAAATGCTTGACTTTGAGGTCCTGGCACATCCATGTCTGTGATCCGATGCGCACGGTGTCATAGATGTTGCCATCGACATCCACGGGCTTTCCGGTCTCAATCCTTTCAGGTTTGCAGCCCCAGAAACAGGTGGCGACAAGCAGCAAGCAGAGACCGCAGATAATATACTGTCTGTTATTCGTCGTTTTCATTATTCCATTTTTTCGGTGATGATTTGCCAGGAGGTCTCCCGCTTTTGCTTGTCCTTCACGCAACGGACATAAAAGAGCGGCGAACCGTCCGCCGTTTTTGTCGGAGGGTGTCATAATCTTTTTCATTGTTTTGTTATTTTAAGGGTTTGATAATTATCTCGCGGCAAAAATACATTATTTTTCGGGAATGATGAATTTTGAATGATGAATTTTGAATTATGAATGATGAATATTTTTGGGGTTTGTAGGGGCGTATGCGATACGCCCCCACGGATCCCGGTAACCGTTGACCGTCTAATCGTGTAATCTATTTCACCACAACCTTAACCGTTTGATTATTAACACGCACGAGGTAAACGCCGGCCTTCAAAGGGACAAAAACGTTTGTCGCAGATGTTTTGAATTGGCGCACCGTCTGTCCGAGGAGGTTCAGCACCTCAACAGTCTGGCTGTCTGGCAACTGTTCCATGCGGATGCCGCCGTTCGCGCCCCAGACTTGCCAATCGGAGACCGTATGAGAGGGAACATCAACTGTGCCGGCAAGGATTTCCAAATGATCCATAACAACATGGCCGTTCTCATCGACTATCGTCTGTAAAGTATGTTCATAATACGCATTGGATGGATAGGCTATAAAACATCCGTCCAATTGCAAATCACCTATTTGCACAATACTTTTGTTTGCATCAATAATCAGACTGCTTGAATCTATAGACAGAACTGTTGCCTCCCCACTTGTTTCTCCGCTTAGTATAACGCCCCCTTTGATGCCGGAACTTGGTGACCAGGGCACATTAATATTCACATGGGCACTTTCGGAGATACGTAGGGAATAGGCGTCAATGTCACAATTAATACCGCTTAGCGTGGCATTCAAGGTCAATGTTCCGGGACCGAGTATCTGGAACGATCCTTCGTATAAAAACAATGGTGTAGCTCCAGTAATCACATTATTGCCGATAAGTTTGATGTTGAAATCTTTATATTGACCCGCTACAAACACAACCAACTCTTGGTAATAAGGGTCAGGACTTGGTGGCGGTGCTACAATTGTGGCATCCTGCAAAATCAGTGTGCGTGTTGCCGAGTCGTAGCGGATAGTCCCCGAAATATAATCGCTGGTTACATTGTCCTGATTACTAACATTTACCACAACATCCGCTATTTTAATATAAGGGTATTGTGATTTGCCAACTTGCGGGAAGAACAATAGTGCAATAACCATTGTTGCAATATTCCAAAAGAGTAATGTTTTTCTCATATCTTTCTGATTTAATGATTAATGTCTTAATTTATTTTGTCTATCTCATCCATGAGGAGGTGCATTTGCCCTGCCTTTTTTGTGACAAAAATACATTATTTTTTGGAATTATGAATTTTGAATGATGAATATTTGGGACGTTGTAGGGGCGTATCGCATACGCCCCCACGGGTCCCATTAACCGTTACCGTTTCACAACCTTCCGATGGTATTCGCGCCCCTCCGTGTCCGTCACGCGCAACACGGGGATGCTGTGGACGTTGACCGTGGCGGTGGAGCGACCGCCCGCGTTGGACATGTCCGCAACGATGCGCCCTTGTAGGTCGTACACCACCGCATGGGTGATTCCCGCGCCGGACAATTCGACGAACAGAACATTGTCAACTGGGATCGGATAGATTTTGAACGCCGCATGTTCGTGGTCCTCCACGCCGACGCACTCCTCGTAGATGAAATTGTTGTAGGTGCTCCATCCTGTAGCGGATTGATACACAGAGGTTTTGCCGCACGGGACCCGCACGTGAACTGTGTCCTGATTGTTGAAAGCGAAAGAGGAGGAACTCCCTTCGAGAGTGGGCGGAACCTCGCAATATATGTCAAGAAATCTGAGTCCTTGTCCTGATGTCGCCAAGAAG
>ONCM01000088.1 GCA_900316305.1 uncultured Bacteroidales bacterium
ACAATGTACGGCCTCTTCTTGTCCATCATTTCATTTCCTCCCCTTTATCCAATGCGGCACGTCTCTTCCTCTCCTTCTCCCATTTCTCAAGTACGCAAGACCATACTTCCACCTTGTGTCCAAGTATCTCTTCAAATTGCGAATGCAAATAATGCCAGCGTTCGTAGGTGAGGCCGTCTGCGGTTCTCGAGTCGCGGAAGTACTTCGATATCATCCTGTCTTCATATTTGTACGTCCCTTTCACTTTTTTGCGGTAATCCTGCCAGTCTTCAAGACTGCCCTTGAATGTATCATGCCCTCCCTTCCCCTCAAAGAAAGCCTCCACCCTCTGCATCTCCTCCTTGAATGTCTTCAGACGGCGAAGGGTGATGCTCCATTGGCTGTCAACATCGTCGGATGTTTCCGCATGTGATTCTACTACATCTGTCAGTCTGTCGAACGATTCTAACTGATAACTTCGTGCGGCAGGGTCTGTTGCATCAATCTGTACGCTAAAGGCAAGGTCAGACCATTTCCTGAAATACTTCATGCGCATGACGGGATCTTTGATGCGTTTGATTTTACTGCCCAAAACATCTTCATGAAAACCGCTTCGACGTGGGGCGCGTATGGCTTCCATGTACTTCTGCCATGTCCCTAAAAGTTGAAATGCCTCTTCCAGGTCCTTGACCTGCGGATCTATCTCTTGTCTAGGCTGGACATCGTCGGGGGGCAATTCATCCCTCTTACATCCATGCAAGGTGGTCAAGACGCCTGCCGCCACAAGGAGTGATGCCATCAGTGTCATTGGTCTCATTTCAATCCTCCATTCAGTTATTCATCTTTCTCAGTCTTGGGACCGTAAACGGTCACGACGCCGTTTGTGGTTCGTTCAACCCAATTATCCAGCTTAAACACGCCGACACGCCCATGTCTGTCGATTCTGAACACCTGCTGTAAGTTTTCGCCGAACTGTTTGTAGGGAGGAGTATTTCCACTGGTATCCTTGACATTCCAGCCCAATGGCTTTCCTTCAGACTCAATTACCGCCAAAATCAATGTTCAGTTGTATCAACGGCTGACCGGATGAGTGCAGCTCATTGGTAACGGCGATCAAGCCCTCTTTAAGAAACCTCCAATCTGAGTCCTGAGTAAGATTGGTATTCGTCAAAGCATTATTGACAAATTGTAGTCTGTTTGAACTCATGGCATATCCAGAATAGTACCTTTCCCAGAAAAAGTCATATTTTCCGAATAACTGCCATTCAGTCGCATTGTTTACGAAAATACTAGCAGCCCTATCGCAGACACTTTGTGAGACCTGGTTGGAATGACTTGCTGCAACAACTTTTGTGGCGTACTCAAAGCATTTTCTGCGGTCCTCCCATGTAAAGTCCACACGGTTCGTAAATATGGCCTCAATTGTCGCCGTAGTTTCATCGTTGACGGGCGAGAATTCGATGAGCTTGCTGAGTTCATCCCTCCGTCTCTCTCCCGGAAGCGTCCTGTTCAGCACCAACTGCCGCATGTACGGAAGCGCGTTCGTGTAGTTCATATTGGCGCACTGGGTCGTTGCCTTGAACGGCAGGTCCCTGTCGTAGTTGTTCTGGTCGGTGAAGTCCGTTTCCGCCATGACCGCGAGGTAGGCGTCTAGGGCCGCCTTGCGCCGTTCGACCGGCCAGTCGCCCTCGAGCTGGATCAACCCGAAGAACACCTCGGGCAGGCTGTAATTGAGCTCAATCTCGACATCATCCCACCTCAAGTTGTCCTGAAACGGTTTCTGGGCAACCCGCAGCATTCTCCTCACCGCATCCATCGTTTCAGGAGGCAGAGGATCCGAGCAGAAAGCCGCTGCGGCTAGCAACGATGCCGTCCCGGCAATGAACATGGCCCTGGTTCTTTTCATTTCGCGTACACTCCTTCATTTGTCGGATTTATACTTGTGGCGCCTATCTCGCCAGCTCCAATGCAAAGTTCCGAACGGTTGTTGTTGTTGATGCATTCCACCGCGCCGTCCGGTATGTCGAAGCTGTTATTGTACACTATTGTCTCCCCGAACATGAGGGACTGCCAGAGGATGCGTCGGTAGGTGTCTGACGAGGCGTAAAATCCGCACCCCGTTTCGTCACCCCAGTCGCGCGGGCGAGACCTGAACCGGGCTTTGGAGATCGGCAAATCGGGATTTTCCACCTGAAGGGGCGGCCCGCCCCCATCACCCTCTGAAAACGAATAGTGGTCGTAGCAGTCGCTCAATCCCAGCATGTGGCCAAATTCGTGCGCCAGAGTCTGCTCGGAGCTACCGCTTTTAACTAACACGCAACTTGGCAGACTAAAGCCATTGGGTCTGTCGTTGTCTCCTGCGCCCTTGCGAATGTCGCCTACAAAATACACGTTTATGCAGCCGCTGACGTTGTGCGCCTGAACGAGGGACCTGGATTGCATCACTGGGACAACGGGTGTCCCGCCCGTTGAAGGTGGCGGCATGAGGAACTTCGCGCCGCCACGTATGACGCAAAATGCCGAAACGGCCACAAACGCGGCAATTCTTGCCACCGCCAGAGGCCGCCGCATGGCGGACGCAACACCTCTGTACATCCACGCACCGACGACGCCGACCGCAAGCACGGCCAGCGTCCACAGGCCGATCCACATCAGCCCGCTTCTGATCGTCTCTATGAGTTCAATTATACTCATCGCCGTGTGGCATTAGTGTACCATAATTTCGCACAGCGAACTTGCTAAAACTGTTTTCGCGTTTCGGCACCATGATGCCGAAGATTATCTCAGACGGATGAAGAACTTCGTGTACTCTCTGGAATAGGATGCATTGACCTCAACATCGCCGATGCCTCGCTTGACGATTCGCAAGCGGTTCCACTGCGGCTTGAAGTCGCTACGATCAATAGTCAAGGTGCGCGATACGCGCCCCGTGCCAGACTCCGACCATTTGTCGACGCTACCCGTTTCCGTATCGGCGCGAAACCACTTCCCGCAGTCGTACCCCCACTCAAAATCAACATCCTCCAACGACAACGAATCTCCATCCGCAGTTCCAACCGCAATCGAAAGGCTGTTCGACGCGCTCGCGTTCAGCTCCAGCGAGAAGGTCAGGCTTTCAAGCCTGGCGTAATCCACGTTGAGCGTGACGTTCGTGACAACCTC
>ONCM01000011.1 GCA_900316305.1 uncultured Bacteroidales bacterium
TTACAGTCACCAGGATGACAATGGTTGTACGCAGGTCGATACCCTGCACCTGACAATCAACAACCCGACTCACGCCGCTGTCACCGAGAACGCCTGCGGCAGCTACACGTGGAACGGTACAGAGTACACCATCAGCGGTGAGTACACCTTCAGCCATCTGGATGACAACGGTTGCACGCAAGTCGATACTCTGCACTTGACTATTAACAATCCTGTACACTTGTCCACTACCGTTTCCGCAATAGATTCCTACACTTGGACCGAAGGCGACGGCAACACCTACACCGTATCCGGCAAATATTACTACTCTCATGAGGATGCCAATGGATGCACAGAGGTGGACACCCTGCATCTGACGGTTCACTATTCTTCCTCCAATAACTTTGCTGCCACGGCCTGCGAATCTTACGAATGGGATGGTATAACATACACGAGCTCCGGCGACTACACCCGCCAATATCAGGACATCTACGGTGCGGACTCTGTGGTCACGTTACACCTTCTTATACGCTACGGCACGCACAATGTCGAGACCGCGACCACCTGCGAAAGCTTTGAATGGAATGGTGAGACGTTCACCACCTCCGGCACTTACACGTATGAATACCTCAATGCCGATGGTTGCGAGAGTGTGGATACACTGCATCTGACAATCACCCCCGCTGATCTCGCTGAATTCGCAGAAACAGCTTGCGACAGTTATTCTTGGAACGGGGAGACCTTCTCAGTTTCTGGCGACTATACCAGAACGTTCACTAATGCCGCCGGTTGCGACTCCGTGGTGACGCTGCATCTGACCGTGAACCACGCCAACACCGGTGACACCACTGCCGTGGCTTGCAATAGCTTCGACTGGTACGAGCACACCAACCTGACGATGAGTGGCGACTACACGCATACGTTCAGCAATGTGGCTGGTTGCGATTCTGTGGTGACGCTGCACTTGACCGTGAACCACGCCAATGCCGGTGACACCACCGCCGTGGCTTGCAACAGTTTCGACTGGTACGAGTACACCAACCTGACCCTGAGTGGTGACTACATGCATACGTTCAGCAATGTGACTGGTTGCGATTCTGTAGTGACGCTGCACTTGACCGTGAACCACGCCAACAACGGTGACACCACCGCCGTGGCTTGCAACAGCTTCGACTGGTACGAGTACACAAATCTGACTCAGAGCGGTGACTACAGTGACACTGCACTTGACCGTGAACCACGCCAATGCCGGTGACACCATCGCTGTGGCTTGCAACAGCTTCGATTGGTACGAATACACCAACCTGACTCAGAGCGGTGACTACACGCATACGTTCACCAATGCGACTGGTTGCGACTCTGTAGTGACGTTACATCTAACCGTAAACCACGCCAACACCGGTGACACCACTGCCGTGGCTTGCAACAGCTTCGACTGGTACGAGCACACCAACCTGACAATGAGTGGTGACTACACGCATACGTTCAGCAATGCGGCCGGTTGCGATTCTGTGGTGACGTTACATCTAACCGTGAACCACGCCAATGCCGGTGACACCATCGCAGACGCTGCATCTGACCGTGAACAATCCAGTGCATACCGCCGTTACGATGAGCGCCTGTGAGAGTTTCATCTGGAACGGTACGGAATATACGACCTCCGGCGACTACACGTTCGCTCACGAGGATGCCCACGGTTGTACACAGGTGGACACGTTACACCTGACCATCAACCACGGAACGCATCATATATTCTTCGAAAATGCATGCGAAAGCTATGAATGGCACGAAGTGACCTACACTGCTTCTGGCACTTACACGTATGCTTACACCACTGCCGACGATTGCGAATGTGTGGATACCCTGCATCTCACCATCAACCATGCAGTCAGTGCGGAGTTCACTATCGAGACCTCCGACAGCTGTTACGAATGGAATGGCGTTTCCTATTGTGGAACTGGCGACTACACGCAGACGCTTACCTCGGAGAACGGCTGCGACAGCGTGGTGACAATGCATCTGACCACGAGTGTAGGCATCAACGACAACGAGGTAAGTCTGGTCTATCTTGCACCAAACCCGACCTCCAACATCTGCCGCATCATCGGATTAAGCCAAGAACCTCAGCGCGTGGAACTTTACGATATGCATGGAGCTTTCATCAAGCGATACCAAGAGACCGAACTGGATGTGACCACCTTGGTCACCGGCGTGTATATCGTGAAAGTCTTCACCGACAACAACGTCATCAACCTTAAGTTAGTCAAGCAATAGGCCAAGAGCTAAGAGCTAAGAGCTAAGAGCCAAGATCCAAAAGCTAAAAGCCAAAAGCTAATAGCTAATAGCTAAAACCGTACGGATACTTTTGCTGCCCACGTATGTCCGGGCTTCTGGTGATCAGCACGACATTTAAGCGTGTAGTCCAAATGCACACGGACATGTTCCTCCGGCCACCATTCGAGGTCGAAGGAGAAATAGTGGGAGGTGGTAGTGGGTTCCTGTTTGTCACGGACATAGTAGTCGTAGCGGAAGAGCGGGCGCAGACGCTGCACAGCAGAACTCTTGCTCCCCCACCCCATGTAGAACCAATAACCGACAAACGCGTACAGGCCTCGCGTCTTCACCAGATAGACGGAGTCAGCGGCCATCGGGTCGAAATCGGCAATACCTGTGGTGCCCTGCAGATACTCGCTACGGGCGGTCCAATGTTTACCCAAGTATTCCGCGCCGCACGACCAACGGTTGCGGGGCGCGTTCCGGTCCTTGAAAAGCGGATAGTTGCCTAAATAAACAGATCCTGACAAACGGAAATTCTTCACAAAAGGATAGAAATCCAAACGAGCGGAGAAGTCTTTGCTCAGGTTATCTTTCTTGATATTGATGCCACCACCGCCGAAAATGCCCGCATAATAGTTCAAGATGGGTATTCTCTCGTCGCCGAGCTTGTAGTCCACCAGCGTACCCGACAACATCGCTCCGATTTCCAGACCGTTGGCATATTCAGGAATGCCGGAAATGTCGTTGAAGCCAGCCAACGCGGCCACGGACTGAGAGAGTTCCACAAATTCCAAGTCCAAAGGTGACAGGAAGTTATCCATCGTATAAGGCGTTTTGATCTGGCCTATCCAAAGGTGGGCATATTTGCAGAACTTCACCCGCAACCACGCATCCAACAGGCGCGGCGTAAAGGCCAAATCCGCCTGCAAACGGAAGTCAAGCATCGGGTGAAGATTGCCAGAGAAGTCGAAACGGGCACGACGCAACATCATGACACTGGTTTTCGTCACGGTGCCGTCATTTTCAGGCTGCAACGCATAGTCATATTGGGCATCCACAAAGCCGTGAATCTGGAGATAATCGCTGAGCTTCCACACCCGCTCCTTCTTCACTTTCCCAGACAGCGAATCCGACTGCGCAAAAGCGTCGGAAGGCGAAAAAAGAAGCAAGATCAGGATAAAAAACAGGCAAAAAGTCGCAAAATCAAACTGATACGGCTTTGCTATATCTCTCATAACCAATATTATAAAGGAACAAAAATAAACCAAATTTGATTTTGCAAAGATAGCAAATACATCATTATTATGTATGTTTACATATTTTAAGCTGCTACTATTCCGCGACTGGCAACATCACGGTACTCTATGCGCACACTTTTACGGAAAAAATCCTATTTTTGCCGCCTAAAACTGCAAAACAATTACGTATGAGCGAACAATATCCCTTAACGATTTTCAAGGACAACCAGCCGGTGACCATTTACGATGAGCAGGAATGGAACCGTTTCGTGCAAGATTATACCCTGATTCACGCGGCGGGAGGCCTTGTTTCCAACGAAAACGACGAAATCCTGATGATTTTCCGACTCGGATGCTGGGATTTTCCAAAAGGGAAAGTCGAAGAGGGCGAAGACTGGCCCACGGCGGCCGTCCGCGAGGTGGAAGAGGAAACCGGTCTGCGGAACATTCTCCTGAAAGAAGCCTTCGTTAACACCTATCACACTTATATCCTGAAAGATACGCCTATCCTGAAAATCACCCACTGGTACTCAATGCAGGCACATTCCCAATCACTCGTCCCCCAGACCGAAGAGGATATCGCACAGGCGGTGTGGGTGCCAGTGGCGGAGGTTTCCTCGCGGCTGAAGGAATCCTATTTGTCATTGAGGGAGCTTTGGGGGATGATGCGATGAAAGACGATGAAGGACGATGAAAAACGATGAAAAACGATGAAAAACGATGAAAAACGATGAAAAACGATGAAAAATAACGATGAAAAGCGATGAAAAGAGTAGTTATATATAGCTTATTATTATTGATATCTGGGGGACTGGCGGCGCAGAATATTTCCGGTTATTGGGAAGACAAGATTGCCATTTCCAAGAAGGATTCGCTGACCATCGGCATCCAAGTGGACTACCATGCGGACACGCTCTATATTGAGCTTGACAGTCCCGACCAGTATTTCACGGGGCAGCCCGCTTCGGACGTGCAATTCAAGGATTCCGTGCTCACCTTCAGTGTGCCCGAATTCGGACTCAGCTTTGAAGGCAAGCTATCCACGGATGGTCAACACATTACAGGCACTTGCAAACAACACGGGCGCAAGTTTTCCTGCGAACTGGCGACAGGTGCGAAACGGAAGCAATTTCTTCGTCCGCAGATGCCCACCCCACCCTATCCATACCGCACGGAGGAGGTCAACTACCGCGACATACAAGGCAAATTCCTCCTTATCAACGGAACGCTGACCCTACCGGAAAGAACGCCCAAAGGATTGGTGATCTTCATCAGCGGTTCTGGCTGGCAGGATCGTAACGAATCCATCTCCGGGCACAAGCCCTTCGCTGTGCTAGCTGACACCATCACAAAGGCCGGTTTTGCAACCTACCGCTACGACGACTTCCCCGTGACCGTTTTCCGCAAATCGACCACCTACGACTTCGCCGACGGGGTGCGGTCCGTCATGGATTCCTTGCTTCAGCGCGATGACCTGCACGGACTTAACGTCTTCCTCCTCGGGCACAGCGAGGGCAGTCTGGTCGCTTCCATCGTGGCCGCCGCCGACCCAAGAGTCACAAGCACCATCCACCTCGCCGGTGTTGCACAGCCCATCGAAGAGATCCTGCTCTACCAAAGCGAAGCCCTCAATCGCGCCTCGGGCAAGCTGACGGAAGAAGAAGTCAAGAACAGCACGGCCATCAACAAGCAATTCTATGAACTCATCAAAAAAAGCAAAAACCGAGAAGAATGCGCCGAGAAAATCGGCAAATTATGGGACAAATTGGCCGCTCAACTCTCAGAAGAAGAGCAGGTTAAATACAATATGACATCAGAAGGAAAGTTTATGATGATCCAGACCATGAGTTCCCCGTGGTATTACGAACTCTTCCACATCGACCCAATCAAATATCTGAAGAAGATTACCACACCCGTGCTGGCCATCTCCGGCGACAAAGACTTGCAAGTGGACGCCTCCCGCACCGAAGAAAACATGCTTAAATACCTGAAAAAATGTCCTGCTTTCGATTTCGAGCACCTCACCGGACTGAATCACCTGTTACAGCCCTGCACCACCGGCAGCTTAGAGGAGTACGGCCAAATCGAAACCACAATCGACCCCGATGTGCTGGATATCGTCGTAAAATGGTTGAAAATATTTCCAACTAAATGAAAATTCAACCATCCTATTCTTCATTCTTCATTCTTCATTCTACATTCTACATTCTACATTGATCAGAATCCTGCGAATGGCATAAACAGCGGCGGGAGCAACAGCAGAAATCCCAACACGATGAGCACCAGAAGGAACTTCCAAATGAATTTGAACCACGTGGCGTAAGGGATGCGGGCGACGCCGAGCACACCGATAAGCACGCCTGAAGTGGGAGTAATCATATTTGTAAATCCGTCGCCGAATTGGAAAGCGAGGACGGTGAGCTGACGCGGAATTTCCATCAAATCAGACCATTCCGCCATCATAGGGATGGTAAGCGCAGCTTTGGCAGAACCCGACGGGATAATCAAATTCAACAGATTTTGCATCACGTACATGGTAGCCGTGCTGCCGATTCGGCCGGCATCCTGCATGCTTTGCGCCACCGCGAAGAGGATGGTGTCGATGATGTGACCCTCTTCCAAAATGATGATGATGCCGCCGGCGAGACCGACGACCAACGCGGCCACTAGGATGTCCTTACAACCCTCCAAGAAGCTGCGGACCACCTTGTCGAACTTCATCCCGAAGGCGATACCGGCGGAGATACCCATCGCGAAGAAAAGTCCTGCGATCTCCATCACATACCAGTCGTAGCCCAACACGCCCGTCACGAGGATCAAAATCGTGAAAAGCAGCAGCGTAAGGATCAGATGGTGAACGGATTTCCGTGTCGCGAAGAAGCCGATGAGGATGAACAATCCCGCCCAAATCGGGAAAAGCATCACGTGACGGCTACCCAAACCAACGGTGATGTCTGTATAGGGCATTGTAATGGCACAATACAACAAAACAGCTGATATACAGCCATATACTATCCATGCAGAGAGGCCAGATTTCACCATCTCCTGCTGAGAGCCCGTGACCGTCGTTTTTTCGCGCCAGTAATTGTCGATTTCGTATGTCAGCGACTTTTCGGGATTCTTCTTTACCCAAGCAGCATAAAACAACGTGAAAACGATAGCGATAATCGTCAATATAATCCAACAGATGAGTCGGTAGCCGATGCCGGAGAAGGTCGGCAGTCCCGAAAGTCCCTGTGCAATACCGATGGTGAAGGGGTTGAGCATCGCGCCTGCGAAGCCCACGTGCGCGGCCACATAGCACATCAGCACGCCCGTGATGGAGTCGTAGCCCATGGAAACGGCCAACGGCACGAAGACTACGATAAAGGCGATGGTCTCCTCGCTCATTCCGAACACCGACCCGAACAAACTGAACATCAGCATAATGGCGATAATCAGCAAGTTGTTGACCCCCACCTTTCGGAAGAAGGCGTGCTCTTGCATCCGCTGGGTCTTGTCGAGGAAAAGCCAGATGCCGCGGTTGATGGCGTCGGTTTCGTTCATGATCCAGAAGGCCCCGCCAATCATCAGAATGAAGACGATGATGCCCGAAGTGCGCTCGAAGCCCTTGAAGAAGGCGGTGAATACCTGCCAGGTCTGCGGTGCGGAATCAACACGATGATACGAATCGGCAACCACTACATTGCGATCGTGTCCATCCACCGTAACAGTCTGACGCTCAAACTGTCCGGCAGGTACAATCCACGTCAGCACCGCGCACACGGCGATGATGCTGAACACGATGGTGAAGGTATGGGGGATATTGAATTTGGTACGCATTCTTTTTAATGGTTATTGGTTATAGATGTTTAGAGTTTAGAGTTTAGAGTTTAATGTTTAGGAGTTTAGGAGCTTAGGAGTTTAGGAGCTTAGGAGCTTAAGTTCAAAGTTCTATGTCTAAGTTGAAAAGCCAAAAGCTAACAGCAAACAGCTAATAGCCAACGACTATTTCAAATGCACCAACGCCGCGGCACCCAATACGGCCGCGTCATTGGATTGTAATTCAGAAAATTGGATGGAGATTCTGTCCTTGTAGATGTAGAGCAGGTTCTCCGCGAAGTAGCGGCGCAGCGGCTGGAGAAGGGCTTCGCCAGCGCGGGTGGGACCGCCCATGAGAAAGAAGGCCTCCGGAGAGCAGAACGAGGCGGCGTTGGCCATGCCGATGGCGAGCCAGTAGGCCGTGGTGTCGTAGGTTTTCCGTGCGAGCGGGTCGCCTGCGACGGCCATCTCGCCCACGTCCTTGCAGGTGAGCTCCTCTCCCTTGAACGTGTCTGGAAACTCGCCCTTGGCGGCTTCCTCGCGGTAGGTCTGGCAGATACCGCGTGCGGAGGCGTACATCTCTAAGCAGCCCTTACGACCGCAACTGCAGAGTCTGTCGCTCAGCGGGTTGACGATGGCGTGACCGAGTTCGCCAGCCATGCAGCCACGACCGTGGATCAGGTGGCCATCGACGAAGATGCCGCTGCCCACACCCGTACCAAGGGTGATGGTCACGAAATGCTGCATCAGTTTGGCACCGCCGTAAATGTGCTCGCCCAAAGCGGCGGCATCCGCATCGTTAGAGAGCGTAACCGGCAGATTCAGCGTTTGTTGCAGCATATTGCAGAGAGGGATTTCCTCTTTCATCCGCAGATTGGCCGTGTTCGCGCCAATGCAGCCCGTGTCGAAATGGGCGTTCGGGGCCCCAATGCCCACTCCCAACACGTTGGGATTGCCAAATTCGGACCTCAACGACCGCACCGCATCCGCAATATCACGGACATAACGATCCGAGTTGTCATATTCCTGCGTTTTCAATCCTCTCCTGCCCAACACTTTCCCGTCAGGGTTCACCAAGGCGATGTCCGTGTTTGTCCCGCCGATGTCAATGCCTACAGCCAACTTATTCATACTTTACAACTTAATTTCACGAAAAAATTGAAAGTGCAAAAGTAACATAAAAAGCGTTACAAAAAACCTCCCCGCTCCAACTATCGCAAAAAAATGTATCTTTGCCGCTTCGAAAATTCTAAATCTAAAAATATGATATATTTAGACAATTCAGCAACATCTTTTCCGAAACCGAATGAGGTTTACGAATTTATGGACCATTTCTACCGTGTTCACGGTGTGAGCCCGGGCCGTGCAGGCTACGACGCCGGCATCGAGACCGGTGAAGTCCTGACCGAAACCCGCCGTATGCTCACCAAGCTGTTCAACGGCGGCACGGATGAGAAACGTCTGACGTTCAGCTATAACGCCACCGATTCCTTGAACATTCTGATCCAAGGTTTGGCCCAGAAGGGCAGCCACGTGATCACCACGATGTTGGAGCACAACTCTGTCCTTCGTCCGCTCTATCACCTTGAGAAAGAAGGCATTATCGAGGTCACCTACCTGCCTTTCGATGAAGCTGGCTACGTTCACCCCGAACAGTTCGAAGAAGCTATCCGTCCGAACACGAAGATGGTGGTCTGCACGCAGTGCTCCAACGTCATCGGCACGGTGCAACCTATCAAGGCGATCGGTAAGGTTTGTAAGGAACACGGTCTCACCTTCGTCGTCGATGGCAGCCAAGGCGCGGGTGCCGTCAAGATGGATATGATCGACTATAACGTTGACGCCTACGCCTTTACGGGTCACAAGTGCCTGATGGGACCCACCGGTATCGGCGGCAGCTACGTGCGCGAGGGCGTGGAAGTGCGCCACACCCGTTTCGGCGGCACCGGCGTGAAATCCGCCGTCCGCGACCATCTGGAGGAATTCCCCTACCGTCTGGAAGCCGGCACCATCAACATGCTGGGCATCAGCGGTCTGCACGCAGGTGTGAAGTGGATTACCGAGAGAGGTATCGAGAACATCCACAACCAGGAGATGGCGTTATGGAAACGTCTCCGCGACGGCATCAAGGACGTTCCCGGCGTCATCATCTACTGCGCTACCTCCGTGGAGAACCAGAACCCCGTGCTCTCCATCAACATCAAGGGCTTTGAGGCCATGGACGTGGGCACCATGCTCGACGTCGATTACGACATCGCATGCCGTACCGGTCTGCAGTGCGCCCCTCTGGTCCACGAATGTCTCGGCACGATGAAGATCGACGGCACCGTACGTCTCAGCATCGGCGCCTTCAACACCGAGGCCGACATCGACGCCTGCATCCAAGCCGTCAAGGAGATCGCCGCGATGAAAAATTAGTGCTGGCTCTTGGCCTTTCGCTTTTAGCTATTGGCTAAATGGCACTCGCGAGAAACTGTAGAGACGTGGTGCACCACGTCTCTACATTGTTTAAGGAATTTTGCCAACAGCTAACAGCCAATAGCCAAAATCTAGGTCAACAGTCAATGGTCAACAGTCAATGGTCAATAGTCAAAAGTCAAAATGGATCGGGCACCTCGCGGTGCTGACCGTCTATATCATCTTCGGGGTCAACCCGAACTGTTCAAAGGCGGTGGTGCCGGAGTATATCACCCCAGAGGCTTACACCGCGCTGCGACTGTTCGTCGGGTCGGCGGGATTCTGGATCATTTCCCTGTTCACCCCGCACGAAAAGGTGGCCAAACGGGATATGTGGACCATCGTTTTCGGAGCCGTTTCCCTTTACGGCACGCTATGGGCCTTCGCGGAGGCCATGCGCTACATCTCCCCCACCTACGTGTCGCTGGTTTCGGCCATGTCGCCCCTCGTGGTGATGCTGATGGCCGCCATCTTCCTCAAAGAGCCCATCACCACACGCAAGGCCATGGGCGTCTTCTTCGGCATCGCCGGTGCGCTGATTATGATCCTCTTTTCCCTACACGGCGACGCACGCTACAGTAACCTCGGCGCCCTGCTTTGTCTCGTAAACATCTTGTTTTACGCCACTTATCTCATCATCACCCGAGCCATCTCTCCCAAATATTCGCCCGTGACCATGATGAAGTGGATGTTCCTGTTCAGCTTCGTTTTCAGTCTGCCTGCCGCCATCCCCACCGTCAAGGATTCGCCATTGCTGATGGGCACCGCGCCCGCTATGGCCTACGTCAACATGGGGATCGTCGCCCTCTTTGCCACCGTGCTGGCCTACTACCTGCTGCCCGTCGCTCTGCGGCACATCCGCCCGACCACCGTCAGCATGTACAGCAACCTGCAACCCTTCATCACCGCCATCCTCGCCATCGCCGTCGGCCAGGACGTCTTCACCTGGAACAAACCCGTCGCCCTCGTCCTCATCATCTTCGGCGTGTTCCTCGTCACCACCAGCAGGGCGAAAGGAGACATCAATACGTAAAACATTGACCATTGACTGTGTAACCATAAACTGTAAACCTCAATAACCAATAACCATTACAAAAATGTTCGTCATCATTTTCCTCATCCTGCTCCTCCTCTTTTTCATCACCCCGGACATCTACATCTCGGCTGTCTATCTTCGGCAAGCCCCGATGGTCTGGCGGATTTTGTTTTTTCTGCCGACCGTCGTCAGCTTTCTTTCCATCGTGGGAGTGTACTATCGGGGATCCTCTAGCGTCTATACCCTCATTTTTCTCTTTATCCTGCTTTGCGTTGCCATGCCGAAGCTGGTTTTCATGATTTTCTCGCTGCTGTCCAGACTGTTTGGTCATTGGAGTCCAACCGCTGCGACGATTACCAGCATTGTCGGGGTAATCGCCGTGTCCGCCGTCTTCTTTGTGGCGTTCTATGGGCTCACGTTCGGATGGAAAAGACTTGAAGTACAACACGTTGACCTTTATTTCGACCATCTGCCTGCGGCGTATGACGGCTACCGCATCGCGCACCTGAGCGACCTCCATGTGGGTTCCTATCGGAAGAAGACCGGTTTCGTGGAGAAGGTGGTGCAGCGCGTGAACGAGGAGAGGCCGGATCTGGTGGTCTTCACCGGCGACTTGGTGAACACCGATCCCCACGAGCTGACGCCCTACATCCCCGTTCTGTCGAAACTCACCGCCCCGGACGGCGTGTTCTCGGTGCTCGGCAACCACGACTACTGTCTATACGGGAAGCCGAAGCGTTGGGCGGACGTGCGCGAAGGTGGCCTGATTGTGGCGGACATCGAGCGCAAGATGGGTTGGCGGATGCTGATGAACGACGCCCGCATCCTCACCCGCGACACCGACCGCATCGCCATCGTCGGGGTGGAAAACACGGGCAAGCCACCGTTCCCGCAGATCGGCAACCTGCAAGGTGCGGTAAAGGGCATAACAGACTATGACACCATAAAAAGCAGCGACGACCTTTTCACCATCCTGCTCACCCACGACCCGTCGCACTGGCGTATGGAGGTGCTGCCGAAGACGCACATCCCACTGACCCTCAGCGGGCACACGCACTCCGCCCAGCTACGCATCGGCAACTGGTCGCCATCAAAATGGATGTACGAGGAATGGGACGGATTGTACGAGTCCGGGGACCAGAAACTTTACATCTCGCAAGGCATTGGCGGCACTTTCCCGTTCCGCTTCGGGGCAAGGCCGAGAATTGTGATTATTACGTTGAGGAGAAATCATGAATGAAGAATGAAGAATGTAGAATGCATAATTATGAATGATGAATGATGAATGATGGATGGTGAGGGGGGAATAATAATTGGGGCAGAACAATTTTTGCATTTAACTCAATATCTTTCAATCAATTACAACATACTCTAAAATAATTTCAGTTGCTGTGTGACGAAATGTCCATTTTTTACGACTAAAAGGTATAAGCACATTAATTAAACACTTAAACCTTAATACTCATAATTAAACACAGAAAAAAATGGACAAAAAAATCAAAAGAATGGCGCTATTCGTCATGGCGGCTGTGACAATGCTTTGCTTTGCCGCTTGTAACAGAGAGAACGAGAGCCCTGACACCGAGAACCAGGAGGTATTGGGCAACACCCTTTGGGCTTGGGAGGGTCAAGAGACACTCGGATTTATCTCCGCCGAAATAGTTTTCCCCGGCGACTATGCGGCAAAGATCACGTTCTACAAACCCGATCACTCCCCTGTCATATTAGACGGCACCTACAGCTATTCCAACGGTAACGGCACCATGGCGTTGAGGTATCAGACGACGCACAACGCCATCAACCCGACGTTTACCGTTAACGGCAACACCATGGTGCTATACATTTTCGGTGTCACCTACACGTTCACCAAACAATAAACACTTTCCATCACCCTCACCGCCTCAGCCCAGGGCGAATGGAAGTGGGCGAACTACTGGTCGGGAAGCGATGAACTTGGCAATAGCCTTACGAATCGTTTTGAAAGGACTGCATTTGACGATGACGGAAACATATACGTTTTCGGAAGTTTCAGTGGTAGCGCGACTCTTTATGCCTCAAAATGGCACCTCGCATGATGCTGGTGGTCATCATCCGTATATCATACTTCTGATCCGGCGCTACCCCAACCCCACCACCGACCGTGTGGTCATTGAGAGTCCCGAGGGGCTGTACGTCGCGCACGTAAGCACCCATATTGTCAGCATAGCGACAAAGTGGTTCTCTTCCCCGTTAGGGAATCCGTATCAATAGCTTGGGAACATTCCCGGCCCGCCAAAAAACTACCTGTTGCGGAAGAAGAAATCGTTGACCACCAGACGCAACATCACGCCGTAGTTGAAGGTCATCATCTTCTCGCCGTATGGGTATAGATGCAATTGGCTCATACAGCCGTAGAAGGTGGGGTCGAGGGAGACGTATGGGTTGATGACGATTTTGAGGCCGGCAGCGAAGGAACCACCGTAACCAGGACCACCGTAAATCACATCGTAGGTCTGCATGTTTACGCCGGGCACATAGTTCTCACCACCGTATGGATCCAACAATGTCATCGTCAACTGCGGACTATTGTGCTCATCCAACAAAACAGCATCAAATTTTTTAACTCTCACGTAGTTGAATTGTGCACCCACCTCGATAAAGGGTTTCACAATGCGGTGAACGCCGCTGAAGAGGTACGACATGGAGAGATCAATCATCGAACGGTCCTCTACTCCGAGCAGCGTCATCTCCGGAAGACGGTATGTGTTGCTCGGTACCTGTCCCTTGACGTCTAGCAACACTTTATTGACCGTTTTCAGACGCGCAAAATTGTATGACAGGGATATGCCCCAATTGTCGCGAATCTTGTAACGCACACCCAAATTGATACTCACAGCAAGGTTATAGGTCGGATTCATGTTCAGATCCGACTCTTTAAACCCAATCTGGTCATTCATACTGACATGCGGATAGAGTTTCACCACCGCCTCCTGAATTTCCTTCCGACGGTACTCATTGTCGAAGAGGTAATCCAGTCCACATTCGTTATAGGCACTTCCATTGTAGTAAAGTGCTGTCTTTTTGCCGCCCCAGAACATGCCGGCACCGATGTAGAAATCGAAACCGCGGTCGTACCAGGTGGTGTCGTGGAAGGTGACCGCCTGACCGACCTCTTCGCGTTGCGCTACTGCTACCAGGGCGTATAGCAGGGTGATGGCTATGATTGCTATTTTCTTCATTTGACTGTTGATTTTGTGATTCCCCACACTGCGGCTCCGCCTTGTGTGGGGTTAATTGCGCTATCGCGCGTCTTGCCTCTTCGAGGCTGCTCAAGGAATCTGTATCTTTTGACTTTTGCCTACTTCTGCGTCATGATGTCCAGCACCAAATTGTCAGTGGCGGCCATGCCGTGGAGACCGATGTTGGCCATGTTCTGGACGCATTGATCGACATCCTCGTCGATGATGCCTTCGGCGGGGGTAACCACCTCATCTTGGATGGCCAGCATGGACGAGAGAACGGCGGTGGAGACACCCGTGGCGACCTTCAGAGAGCAACTCGGTTTCGCACCGTCGCAGATCATACCCGTGATGTTGGCGATCATGTTCTTGACAGCATAGACGATCTGGTCGTAGTTACCGCCCAAGAGGTAGGTGAGTCCGCAGGCCGAACCGGTAGCCGCGACCACGCAACCGCACAGCGGCGAAAGGCGACCAAAACTCTGTTTGATATAGATCACCGTCAAATGGCTCAGCATCAAAGCTCTGGTGAGTTCCTCCTCTGATTTGAGGCGTTCCTTGGCGAAGACCCAGACCGGCAGCGTGGCGGCAATGCCCTGGTTCCCGCTGCCTGAATTGCTCATCACGGGCACCTTCACCCCCGCCATACGCGCATCGCACGCCGCGGACGTGTAGGACAAGATCTTGGAATAGACACCGTTGCCGAAAAACTGAACGCGGGGCTCCATAAAGATGGTGCGACCCAGCCCATGGCCGAAATTGTTGTTGAGCGACATCTCGGCCGCCCGCTTGTTGAGTTCAGCGGTCTCCAAGATGAAATGGATTTCCGACAGCGGGGCCGTCATGGCAAAATCATAGACCGTGCGCATGTCGAGTTTCGGATCCTCGGAGGTCGTACACTCCTCGCTCTTCACGCGGTCGTCGAGCAGCACCTCCCCGTTTTTGGCGATGTAGCTGAAGTGGGTGTGCATCCCGCTGATAACCACCTCCACGCTGTCGTCTCCGTTGTGGCACTCCACCTCAATGTAGAGTTTCTCCGCCACATCCTTCTTCTGCTGGATTTTGATGCGGTTCTGGGCAATATACTCCTTGCCCTTCTCCACCAATTCCGGGGTGATATCCTTAAGAACTTCCAGCTGGTATTCCGATTTGCCCGCGAGGGCGCCGAGGGCGATGGCGATCGGCAGACCGACCATGCCAGTGCCGGGAATACCCACGCCCATGGCGTTCTTGAGCATGTTGGCACTCAACAAAACGGTGATCTGCTTGGGCACAGAGCCCAAAATCTCTTTCGCCTTGGCCACCGCCAAAGCCACGGCCATGGGTTCGGTGCAACCTATGGCGGGCACCACTTCACGCTTCACCAGCGCTATAATCCGATTTCTCTCTTCTGCTGTCATTGGATAATATTTTGAAACGGCAAAAATACATTTTTT
Source organism: uncultured Bacteroidales bacterium (assembly GCA_900316305.1). Classification (GTDB taxonomy): domain Bacteria; phylum Bacteroidota; class Bacteroidia; order Bacteroidales; family WCHB1-69; genus F23-D06. Next base: position 15,443 of record ONCM01000011.1, read on the forward strand.
AATGGTTATTGGTTATAGGTTATTGGTTATTGAAGGTTAATGGTTAATGGTCAACAGTCAACAGTCAACAGTCAACAGTCAACAGTCAATGGTCAATGGTCAATGGTCAAGCTTGCCGTTAGGAAGCGGGGGCGGCCATTGAGGTCCTGTAGGGAACGGATTTCTGAAAAGCCGTGACGGGCGAACAGGTCGATCATCTCCTCGTGGTAATCGTGATAGGTTTCCACCCAGAGCGTGCCGCCGGGAGCCAGCACCAGCCGGGCAAGACTTGCTAACGCTTTATAACACCAAAGTTTATCCTCGTCGGGCACGAAAAGGGCTTGCGCAGGCTCGTAGTCCACCACATTGCGATGCATCGCGGCTCGGTCGGAAGCGGGGATGTAAGGGGGATTGCTGACCAGCACATCGAACTTCTCTTCCGCAAAAGGAAGGTTCTCGATATCGAACATGTCATGGCAGACGAAAGTCACCCCGACCCCATTGCGTTCGGCATTCCCACGGGCGACCGTCAAAGCCTCCGATGAAATGTCGGTAGCGAAGACCTTGGCCTCTTTCAGCGATTTCGCCAACGAGACGGCAATGCAGCCGCTGCCCGTGCCCACATCCCATATACGCGGTGCCGAACCTGCATATCGTTGCACAACCATCTGCACCAATTCCTCCGTCTCAGGTCTGGGAATCAGCACCGCCGGCGACACTGTGAACGACAGTCCGTAAAATTCGGTCTCGCCCAACACGTACTGCACCGGACAACCTTCCGCCAGCCGTTCCACATCGCGTCGGACTTCCTGCATCAGCGACTCATCCAAAGTCTCATTCCCGCGCAATGCCAGTTCGTACCGTTCCATTCCCAGCTTCGCACACACATACCACGAAGCAATCGCAGCCGCCTCACGAGGGTCGTAGAGCGGCTGCAAGGTTGCGGTCATTTCGTTAATTAGATTCTTAATTGTGAGCATTGGGGATTGATGAAATACGATGAATGACGATGAATTATGTCGATGAATTATGTCGATGAATGAAACGATTATTCATAATTCATAATTCATAATTCATCATTCATCATTCTACATTCTACATTCTACATTCCCTCCGGAAAGTCCCTCCATGCCCACTTCTCCTTCACCACGCCTTTATCCAGCAGGATGATGCCCGGGTTGGAGCGGATGGCGTCGCGAACCATGAACGGACCCGTGATCGGATTGATCGGGTTGTAGTAGATCGGGAATTCGATACCGTATTCCTCCACAAATGCAGCAATATCCTCCTCCGAAGAGTTGGTAATGCCCACGAAATCGACCCCTTTGTCCTGACAAGCTTTGGCTAATGTCAGCGCCTTCTGCATACCCTTCTCCTTGGCCTCGCTCAGATTGTGTACATATAATATATATACCTCACCCTCGCGGTCTTTGGCGAAATAGTCGGGTGCGTGGTCGGCACCGTTCTCGTCCAGCATGTTGAAGCCGTCAATCTTGGCCTTCACCGCCTCCTTGACGACCTTATCCTCGCGGTCAACATACTCGTTATTCTCATAAAAAGCGTCATCCTGCGCCATCAGCTCGTCCTGCGTGAGTTTCACCTCTTCGCCGGAAGCGTTGTTCTTATAAACGAACACCACCTCCTTCTGTGCGGGCTGCGCTACGAAAACGGAGACATCCTTGCCCTTGTTCCAGTCGCTCTTGCCGATGAAGGGCAGATGACGGATGACGTACAGCTGGAAGCCGACGGAGATGGCCGCGAAAATGGCCACACAAAGCCACTGCCCAAGTTCCGTCAGACGGCAGTCCTTGACTTTCTTCCGATTGAAGAAGAAGATCAAGGTCGGGATGATGATGACCACATTCTTGAGGAATGTCTGCATGTTGGACATTTCAATGACGTCGCCGAAGCAGCCGCAGTCCTTCACCACGCCGAAGTAATGGATGCCCTTCAGCTCCAACTGCTCGGCAATGGCGAGCCACATCGTGAGGAAGAAGAAGAACGTCATGAAAAGGAGGTAGCCCCAAGCGGCCCATTGCACCTTCACGCGGAAGAGCAGCATGCAGCCGAGAACAAATTCGCACATGATGGCTACCACCGCTGCAAACAGTGCCAACGGATGCAGGAAGCCCATGTGAAAAGAGACGAAGTAGTCGTTCATCGTCACCCCGAAACCCACCGGATCGATGGCTTTCGTAAAACTGGAGAAGATGAAGAGGCACCCCAGGAGGATGCGGATAACTTTAAGCCAGATAGGTTCTTTTTTTGCCATTATTATAGGTTTACATGTTTACAAGTTTATAAGCTTACAAGCTTACAAGTTTACAAGCTTAAGCTCCTAAGCTCCTAAGCCCCTAAGCCTCTTTCTCGAGGACAAGGCGGATGAGGCAGAACATCGCGTAATTGATCATATCGTAGTAGTTGGCGTCGAGGCCTTCGGAGACGAGGGTGTTGCCCTGATGGTCTTCGATGGACTTGGTGCGGTAGATTTTCATGAGGATGATGTCGGTGATGGAGCTGATGCGCATCTGTCGCCAGGCCTCGCCGTAGTCGTGGTTCTTGCTCATCATCAGATCTTTGGCGGCGTGGATGTACTTGTCGTACAGCTCGCGGGTCTTCTCCGGCGCAAGGCTAACCTCCTCGGATTTCTCCGCGACCCCGATCTCCAGCTGGATGAGGGCCATCACGGCATAGTTGACGATGCCCACGAATTCGGGGATGACACCCTCCGCAACTTTCGCCACTCCAGTCTGTTGGATGCTGCGAATGCGGTTGGCCTTGATGTAGATCTGGTCGGTGAGCGACGGCAGGCGCAGAATGCGCCAAGCTGTGCCGTAGTCAATCGCCTTGTTGCAGAAAGTCTCCCGACAATAGGCGATTATCTCCTCATATTGTTCTGCTGTATTTGCCATTATCTCTTGATAATCTTAAGGTTCTGAGTCTTTTGGTTGTCGAAGGTGATTTGCAGCAAGTAGAAACCGGCCGGCACATCACCCATATTGAGCTGGTAGCTGTTTTCGCCGCTCAGGTTCACATTCTTCACCATACGACCGTTCAGGTCAAAGAGGACAATGCGCTGAGCAGGCTGCTCGCTCTCTATATTCACCCATTCGTTAGTGGGGTTCGGGAAGACGCGCGCACGAACCATCTCATACTCCTCAATGCCAACGCCCGTAGTGTCCGTCACATCCTCAATCACCATAATTCCTACACTCGGCAGAATGATATCGTCAACCCATACGCAGTCGTGACCACCGGTAGTACTATAATCCTTTTCGTAGGAGAAGATGATGGTATTCGTACCAGCAGGAATGCTTACATCCACCTTAGTCCAGGGAATATCACCCGAAACAGATTCTTTCTTGGAGGTGTTCACATAAAGGTTGAAAAAGTCATAACCCGATTCCGTACTCACGCGTCTGTAATAGGACAGCGTGGATGCCGCCTGCGTTGTCACCGTGATGGACATTCTGGAATTAGCATTATTCGGCAAGCTTTGTTTGGAACGAGCGCAATATTGTCCGGTATGGACCGCTGCTCCGGAAACAATTTCCCACGGGTAATTGTTCATCGTCCAGTTTTGGTGCGTAAAATCGCCGCTCTCAAAATCCTCGTATGAGCCACCCACCATCACATAGAGGGTGTCGATTGTGTGGATACCATCATAAAAAGTATGGAAATACATCGGAACGATGGAGGAATTGGGCACTGTGTCGGCTATCTGCACATTGAAGAAACGCTCCACCGGCATATTCGGTTCCAAACCGTCGATGGAGATCGGATCCGTCAGAATCTTCACGCCAGAGTAGTTGCATGTCAGATCAATGGAGCCGTTCTGGACTTCCGCATGGCCCACGTTCTTGTTGATCATGTTGAAACGGACCGCATCACCGGGGTCCAGGAACGAGGTCTGCATGTCATTGACCGTTGTGGAGTAACTGTCTAAGACAACCTTCGGCAATTTCACCAGCACGCGCACCTCGGAGTTGACAATCGTGTCATTCCAGTGAATTCCAAGGGTGAAGGGAATGTTGGCATAGTCTTCGGATGCAGGCATCACGAAAGAGAATGCCGCCGTCCGGCTCTCGATGTCATTCACATTGAGCACACCCACATAAACGGAGTCTTGTAACATGGTCACATTGTTTACCGGCGTAAGCGTGGCATAGACCTGAGTGGCATTGGCGACACCAACATTAGAAAGAGACAAGTCCATGTTGATGGTGCTGCCTATTGCAAACATCGTATTTTCAGCCACGTTCAGACTGGTGGAAACCACATACGGGCCATAAGGCGCAATGACCTGCAACGTCTGGAAGTAAGGAATATAATTTTGTGCCAGCACGACCAACTCATAGCTGCCCGGATTCATCGAAGAGGGCAAATTAAGCACCACGTTACCGTTTTCGTCCGCATACCCCATCACAATAAGTGTATTTCCTTGGGTGATCGCGACGTAGGCATACGGAACGGTTTGCACTGTATAGAGTTCCTCGTTGGTGGTGATGACAGCACTTGCCGTCACGGCCATCGTGGAGGGAACACCCAGGTAGGCACGCACGGAGGGATCGCCGAAACAGTGGTAGATTTCCCAATAATACTGTTTCAAGCTAGAACTGGAGGACTGCACGGTCATATTGCCGGCCGTTATGATGCCGCCGATCGTGGAAACCCAGTACTGATAATCCTCACCATGGGTATGGAAAAGCTTGTCATACATGCCCAATGTGGTTCCTGTGTAGGTGGGGTTTGCCGTAATGCTGTTCGTCACGCCAACAGCCCAGTAGAAGTCTTCGCCCCAGTAGGAGTTGTTGGAAGCACCGATGTAGCCCATAGCACCCTTCTTCTCGGCACGCAACAACGCCTCGCCAAAGCATTCGGAGGTATTGAAATGGCCGGACACGCAGCAGTTGCCTATCATCAAACCATATTTGTCAGTGTTCTGAAGTTGGTAAACGTGCGAAACGGTGAACTCCGGATCCGCCCAGCTGGTTTCGCTGCCGTGAGCCGTATAGTTCGCCCAACCTGCACCAGCACTCACCTCAGAGCGAATCAGGGCAGCTTGGGAAGAACAGTTGTAAAGGTGTACCATCACATTGGAGTAACGGGGATTATCGGTATTAATGTAGTTGTTGTTGACGTAGTTGATCTGACCGTTGGCGTGCGTAGGGCCGTAATTCGCGTCCGTGCCCGCAATCAACACAGCATTGCCCAAATAGGAGGGATCCGGCATGGTAAACTGCTCATACATCAGGATTTTCTCCAACTGATGGTCAAGCTGGTCGTTGTTGGTAGCAGAAAGACGGCCGTAGTAGCAGTCCGGAATGTAGTCGTTTCCTGAAAGTGTTGCATAGTAGAGGTCCGTGACATGATTGTTGTTCGTTTGGGCATTGAAGGGAGGGAGCTGCGCAACATCCCCAATGAAAAGGAGATAAGTGGGCGCGGGATCCTCTTCGGTGCCGGCATCATACTTCGACTGGATAAAGCTCTTGATGGAAGTGGTCGTGGAACCCACAGCCGGATCACTCGTATAGTACAACTCCACAAGATAGCCCAAACGACGTTTCCAAGAGACAAACTCCTGCAAAAGTTCATTGGTGGAAAACATGTTGTTGGCAATAATCAAATATTTGACGGGAGTCGTCGCAAATTCGTCGCGGGTAGGCTCCATACTGTTGATAACCAGACTTCTGTCTAAAGAAAACATGGGAGAGGCATACTTCTGCAAATCGTTCGTAGCCGTCATATCCACATTGGTGAACGTGATGTCCACATCAATTTGGGTATAGATTCTAATCTTCTGGGAAACAGGATTATACTGCACCGGTGAAACATAAAGGTTCGCCATGGCGGCACTACGTCTCACACCGGCTTTCTCCACCTTCACCAAAGGCTGGGCATAAAAAGCATTGGTGCTGTAAACTTCTGGATTATAGGAGAAAGGCGGTTGGGGACCGCTCTTGGAAGCGGCGACTTGCGAGGGGTACAGCGGATGGTGCACACCCAAATCGGCGGCATCATACTCCGTGTATTGCGCATTCGTCACCGTGGCCACCACCTCGTCACAGACCGGAATCTGGAGCAATTTGGAAAGCTGGGGCAGTTGCGGGTCACCCGGGTTGTAGGATTCCCCATACTCCGGCATAGACACCAACGAAAAAACACCCTCCGGCACGGTGATTTCTTCCACAGAAAGAGCACCAGGAGTAAAAGAGATCGAAACTTTCTGATAGGTGTTCTGACGGATGTCAATTGTCTGAGCGAATGACATTCCCATGATGGCGAAGACGCCAAGTAAGAAAAATAACTTTTTCATAATATGATTTATTTTTACTTTATTATTACTCACAAAAAATGCGGCGCAAAAATACACTTTCTTTTCAAATCCACGGCCATATTCGACCTTTGAACCAACGTATTTTTTTTATACTTTTGCGAGCGAAAAAAATACGGTTTTTCATACAATTAATGTATTACAAATCAGCGATATATAAAATCCTCACACTACTCGGCATCCTCCTGTCGGGAGTTCTCTGCCTGCAAGCTCAGGAAGAGAAGCCTACGCGCAAGGCCATCGACTCGGTCATGGCCATCTCGCCCGACTACCTGCCCACGCGTCTCGCACCTAACCCCACCCTCGATTTCAACCCGCTGGAATACACCAACATTGACACTTCGCTTGTCCACATTTCCCAATATGACCCGTTATGGCGGATTGAGAACATGTACCAATCGCTCGGCATCAACGGCCAAGCCCACAAGAACATGGTTTTCGACATCGACCGCTCGATGGGCTTCACGATGATCACGCTCCCCTACCCGCTCTATTTCAAGAAGATATCCGACCTCTACCTCTACAATCTCAAGACCTCCTACACGGACATTGACTTCACCTACGGTATTTTGAGTGAGTTCTCGTTCAGGGCAACCCACGCGCAGCACGTTCGGCAGGCCGACTTCGTCTTCAACATCGACGGACTCAGCAACAAGGGCTATTTCATCCACCAAGCCACCAACCGACTCAGTCTCAGTGGTCTAGCGCGCTACGAAACGCCCAACAAGATCTACGGATTCCTGCTGACCTACGCCTTCAACCACGGCAAATACATGGAAAACGGCGGTTTGGAGAACTGTTCAGATTTCACTGACCGCAACGCCCGCGACCACAGTATATCCAACGATTTGAGCAGCTTTGCCGTGATGTTCAGCAATGCCGAATCGCTGATTAACCAACACACGGGCGAGATGATCAACTACGTGAATATCAAGAACAAAAAAGGGCAATATTTCGGAACTTTCAGTCACACATTGGATGTCACCAATCTGAGAAGCAGATTCCTGGACAACGACCTGAACAACCTCTTCTACCGTAACCGTTATTATGTGAGCACCGACTCCACCAACGACTCCATCGAGTACGTCAGCGTGGCCAATGCCCTGCAGTTCTCCAACTACAGTCCGGTCGATACCATCGGCGACCAGTCCTATTTCATCCGGTTTGCCGGCGGGTTGCGACATGAGTACGTGACCGCGATCAACCCATTTTACAAGGGCAACAGCCTCACCCTCTTCGCCCGCACCACCATCCGTCTATTCAAGGTTTGGGAGCTCTACGGCAACATCTCCTACACGCTCTTCGGTTACAACAAAAACGACGCCATGGCGAAGGTCGGGGCGCGGTTCACCATCAACAAGAAGCACCGCCACTACCTCGGGCTCGAAGCCTCCTTCATGCGCTGCTCGCCCGACTACATCTACACCAAGTACCACGGCAACAACAACTCTTGGCTGAACGACTGGAACAAGCAAAACATCTTCAAGGCTGGAGCCTACTGGACGATGTTCGGCTACACCCTCAGCGCACACATCTTCAACCTCGGCAAATACATCTTCCTCAACGACAACTTCGAGCCGCAGCAGTTGACAAAGCCCGCTCAAGTCATCCAGTTAGAACTCAAGGCACCTGTGCGCACGAAGCACTTCGCCCTGGACGCCAACATGGCCCTGCAGCACTCCACCAACAAAGCCGTCACCGTGCCGCTGTTCGCTGGCAAGTTGGGCGCGGCCTTCCAGACACGCATCTTCAAGAAAAAGCTGCATTTCCAGGTGGGTGTCGATCTCTTCTACAACACTAGATACTTTGCCGACGGCTACAACCCCATCCTGCATCAGTTCTACTCACAGCAATACGTCACCACGGGCAACTACCTCTATGTCAACGCCCACATCGCCTTCCGCGTGAAGCGCATCTCCTTCTTCATACGCGGCGGCAACCTCATCGCCGGCCTCTTCAGCTACCACTACATCACCACCCCCGGCTACCCCATGCAGGACCGGAATTTCGAGGCGGGAGTGAACTGGAAATTCTATGACTAATAATGGTTATTGGTTATTGAAGGGTTATTGGTTATTGAAGCGGGAGGAGAGGATGAAAGGAGGAGAGGATGAGAGGAGAGAATGAGAGGGGCAAGCGTCGGGAGCGAACGAAGAGACGATAATGCGATGAATTTCAAGCCCCTATTTACTAATCACTATAAACCATAAACCATAAACTATAAACCATAAACTATAAACCATAAACTGTAAACTGTAAACTGTAAACCTCAATAACCAATAACCAATAACCCATAACCTTTATAAAAATGGAATATAGAATCGAAAAAGACACATTAGGCGAAATACGCGTCGAGGCCGACAAGCTGTGGGGCGCGCAGACGCAACGGGCGATGGAGAACTTCCAAATCGGGAAGAAGCACATCCCCATCGAGATCATCTACGGCATCGCGACGGCCAAGAAGGCGGCGGCCTGCGCCAACTACGACTGCGGCGTGCTGCCCGAGGACAAGCGCGACCTGATCGTGCGCGTGGTCGATGAGATCACCAGCGGACAATGGGACGACCAGTTCCCGTTGCACATCTGGCAGACCGGCTCCGGCACACAGACCAACATGAACGTCAACGAGGTGATCGCCCACCGCGCGCAGCAGCTGCAAGGCGGCCAACTCACCGACTACCCGCTCTTCCTCTCGCCCAACGATGATGTCAACAAATCGCAATCCACCAACGACATCTTCCCCACGGGCATGAGGATCGCCACCGCGAAGAGCATCATCACGCGCACGCTGCCCACGCTGGAGCGTATGATGGAGACCTACCGCGAGAAGGTCGCTGAATACGCAGACATCAAGAAGATCGGGCGCACGCATTTGATGGACGCCACCCCGCTGACACTCGGCGACGAACTCTCCGGCCACCTTTCCCAATTAGAGCACGGCTACGAGGTTATCCAACAGAGTCTCAAACACTTGATGGAACTTCCCATCGGCGGAACGGCCGTCGGCAACGGCATCAACGCCCCGAAAGGCTACGACAAAATCGCCCTGCAATACATCAACCAATTCACGGGTTTGGAATTCACCAACTGTCCCAACAAATTCGAGGCGATGGCCACCCACGACTCGCTCTGCGAGATGTCGGGCGCGTTCAAGCGTTTGGCGGTTTCGCTGATGAAGATCGCCAATGACTTCCGCTTGCTTAACTCCGGTCCGCGCTGCGGCCTGGGCGAGGTGATATTGCCCGCCAACGAGCCCGGCTCCTCCATCATGCCCGGCAAGGTGAACCCCACGCAGTGTGAGGCACTCTCACAGGTTTGCTGCCAAGTCATCGGCAACGACGTAGCCATCACCACCGGCGCCATGCAGGGCCACCTGCAGCTCAACGTCTTCATGCCGCTCATCGGCCGCAACCTGCTGCAATCATCGCGCTTATTGGCAGATGTTATCAACTCCTTCAACGATCACTGTCTCAAGGGAATAAAGCCCAACTTGGAGCGCATCTCCATGCATCTCCACAACTCGCTGATGCTGGTCACGAAGCTGAACCCGCACATCGGTTACTACAACGCCGCGAAGATCGCGCAACATGCGCACGAAAACGGGCTGACGTTGCGAGAATCTGCATTGGAATTGGGATTGGTGTCTGCGGAAGATTTCGACGAGTGGATGCAATTGTAGAGACGCAAAATTTTGCGTCTCAACGCGTGCGGGGCACGTCATTTATGGCCCTTGCGGGGTAATCCTTTTCCGTTATTGTGTGCCCTTGCGTGTATGGGACGGTCTCGCCCGTTTTTGCTTTTGTTCAGTCATTATTTCTCACAATACAGCCTATGGATGTGGGTTCAGAATTGAGCAGCCTCTGATTATCTTCAGCCTGCAGTTGTGCCATTGCGTCATTCAAGTGCCCGATTTGAGACAATATGCCGTTCTGCTCTTTTGCAACCATTTCGTTGATGTCGTTTTAATAACGCAGCGTTTCGTACATTTCGGATTTGAGTCGTTCAACTTCAGAGCGTATTTTTCTATCTGCAATTGAGTATCGCTCAGCGTGAGCAAAGCTTGTTGCTTTTGAAAGAATGCACGCATAATATTGATATTCACTTGAATGGCAATGAGAGTTCTTAACAACCCCGATAGCATAGCGATGCCTTCTCGCGTAAAAGCGTATGGGAGATACTTGCTGTGTTGCCCGCGACCCTTCTTTAAGGTGAAAAAATTGCACCTTAAAGAATCGTATTCGTCTTGGGTTAGCACCAACATGGAATCTTTAGGGAAACGTTTTTTTTTGTAATGTAAAATATTGGATGTAAAAAAATTATCGAACAATGTTTGGATATTAAAAAAATTGTATTTTTGCGGCTGACAGTTTCCACCACGCTACAAGACGTAAGTCCAGCGAACCAGGGTGGAACTTTTGTTTATAACCATCTGAAAAACAAATTATTAAACAATTATGACATACGATAAACAACCATTAAGCGTTGAGTCTCAAATTTCGCAATTAAAAGAACGTGGACTGATTATTGAAAATGAAATAATTGCGGCAAAAGTTTTGTCTGTTATCAGTTACTTCCGCTTTGCCAATTATCTGCGACCATACGAGGCGGACAAAACGAACCATATATTTAAACCAGGAAAAATGTTTGGCGATGTCGTGAAACTATACTATTTTGATAAAAGTTTGAGAGGAATCATCTTCTCAACCATTCAGTCTGTGGAAATTGCATTGAGAACAAGCATTATACAAAACTTCTCAATGAAATATGGTCCGTTTTGGTTTATGGATGCCAGCCTTTTCAAGAATGCTCAAATCTACAATGAATGTATCAACAGCATTCAAGCCGAATTATCGAGAACTAAAGAAGATTTCATCCAAGAGCATTTTGCCAAATATGACAGTCCTAATATGCCTCCAGCATGGAAGACCCTCGAAGTGATATCATTCGGCACGTTAGGCAAACTCTTCAGCAATTTCAAGGACAACACTGTCAAAAAAGCGGTGGCGAGAGGTTTTAATGTGCCGCAACATGTTTATCTTGAGAGTTGGATAGCAAGTTTGGCTGCATTGCGCAACTGTTGTGCCCATCATGCCCGCGTTTGGAACAGAGTATATCCCATAAAGCCACAGTTGCCGAAATCAAAACTGATGCGTTCTTCTTGGATAGAAAATGCCAATATCTTTCCCAATCGTCTATATGCAATACTATGTTGTCTTCTGTACTGGGCAAATAACATCGCCTCAGATAATTCATTTAAAACAGATATAGTTGGCCTTTTGCGAAATAATCCTGTCGTTGATGTTGCCGCTATGGGATTCCCGCACAGTTGGGAGGAAGAACCGCTGTGGCGCTCCTCAGCGGTTTCGTGATGTTTATGTTGTCAGCCAGCCCTTGCGGGTTTATCCTTTTCCGTTATGGTGTGCTCTTGCGTGTTACGAAAGAGCAGGGTGCCCGCAAGGGCGCAAGATGTCGAAAAAAAACAATGTAGGGGGCGAATAATCATTCGCCCCCTACAATTATCTTATCCTCCCATCATCGTCACAACCTCCGCGAAATCTTCGGCAACACCTCGTCTTTCCAGGTCGCAAACGTGCCGTCAAGGATCTTTTGGCGGGCGGTGGTGACGAGGTCGAGGTAGAAGTGCAGGTTGTGGATGCTGCCAATCATCGGGCCGAGGATTTCGTCCGAGACGTAGAGGTGGCGCAAGTAGGCGCGGGTGTATTCGCGGTCGGCGAAGAGGTCGCTCTCCGCATCTAACGGCGTAAAGTCGTTCTTCCACTTTTCGTTACGCATGTTCATCATGCCTTCCCACGTGAAAATCATGCCGTTACGACCGTTACGCGTCGGCATCACGCAGTCGAACATATCAATGCCCAAAGCGATGCACTCGATGATGTTGGCGGGAGTACCCACCCCCATCAGGTAGCGCGGCTTGTCCTTCGGCAGAATTTGACAGCAGACATCCGTCATCTCGTACATCAACTCCGTCGGCTCACCCACGGAGACACCGCCGATGGCGTTGCCGTCACAGTTCGTGGAAGCCACATACTCCGCCGACTGCACGCGCAGATCCTTGAACGTGCTGCCCTGCACAATCGGGAAGAGCGTTTGCTCGTATCCGTAGTAGGGTTCGGTCTCGTCCAGACGGGCAATGCATCGTTTCAACCACTTGTAGGTGGTCTCCATGGAGTTCTTAGCATACTTGTAATCAGCGGGATACGGCGTACACTCGTCAAAAGCCATGATGATGTCGGCACCGATGTTGCGTTCGAGGTCCATCACCTTTTCCGGACTGAACAGATGGCGGGAACCGTCGATGTGCGACTGGAACCAGACACCCTCTTCGGCATCAATCTTACGACGGTGGCTCAGCGAGAAAACTTGGAATCCGCCACTGTCAGTGAGGATCGGACGATCCCAGCCGTTGAACTTGTGGAGTCCGCCGGCTTCACGCAAGACCTCCATGCCGGGGCGCATATACAAATGGTAAGTGTTGCCCAAGATAATCTGGGCTTTCACATCCTGTTTCAAATCCCTGATATGTAACGACTTGACCGCACCCAACGTACCTACGGGCATGAAAATCGGGGTTTCAATCAATCCGTGAGCGGTCTCAATCAATCCGGCACGAGCGCGACTTTTGCCGTCTTCCTTCTGGAGAGTAAACTTCATATTATTGTTCGTAAGTTTGTTTATATTTTTTTGGCAAAAATACATATTTTATCGAAATAAAACATACTTTTGCAGCCAAACTGTTAACCTAAACCGATTCATAAAATGCAAATATCAGAAGTAGCTCTGGCTATTTTAATCATATTTGGCGTTATAACTCTCATTCAGTTAGTCTATTACTACGTCATCTATGGCCGTTTCGCCTTCTATCGGAAAAAAGGCGCATTGGGATTCCGGGACATTCCGATTTCGGTTGTCATCGTGGTCCGCGACGATGCCGCGCAGGTTTTGCAGACCCTCCCCTCCCTTCTGGAACAACAGTATTCTTTCTACGAAATCGTAATCGTCAACGACCGGTCGCGGGACGAGAATTCCCTGCACGCTATCCGGGAGTACAAGGATCGTTACCCGAACATCAAGATTGTGGACCTGAGCACGGCCGTCTCAACAAGCCGCGGCAAGAAGATGGCCATCTCCATGGGCATCAAGTGCGCCACCTACGACCACATCCTGCTTACCAGTCCGAACTGCATCCCGGCCTCCAAACTTTGGATTTCCAATATGGCGCAAAACTTCCAGTTCCAACGCAAGGTCGTGTTGGGTTATAACACATACGCCAAGAAAAAAGGGCCGTACAGCCATTTTCTGCTCTACGACAACCTTATCGGTGCAGTGCAGTACTTCTCGCACGCACTACTGCGCACCACCTACCGCGGCGACCTTAACAACGTCGCCTTCGTGCGCCCGCTCTTCTACCAACAGAAAGGATTCATTGCTTACAACCATCTGCTCTATGGCGAAGAAGACATCTTCATCCACCGCGCCTCCAACAAGAACAACACCGCCATTGAGTTCGACCCTGATTCAGCCACCGTGCGCCAGCACACGCCCAGCTACGGTTTCTGGCGGCTCCACAAAGTGAGTCTTTTCTTCACCAGAAAGTACAACTCTTTCAAGAACAGATTTTTACTCAGTCTCTACGAGCTCACCAACCTGCTATTTTACGTCTTTTTGGCCATCACCATCGTGGTTGCCCTGCATCAGCCGCTGGCCCTCTACATCGCCGCCGGCATCGCCGTGCTGCGCATCGCCAGCATGTACGTCGTGATGGGCATCGCCGCGAAGAAACTGCAAGAAAAACAGCTCATTCCGTACTTCCTGTTTTACGACCTGCTCTTCTCCATTCTGAATCCGCTATATTGGCTATCATCTAAAATTCACCATAAAAAGATCGCACAATGATAAGCACCTGCCAAACTGAAAAAGCGCGCCGCGATTACGTATTGCTTCGTAAAGCGCTGGACCACAACGACCAGCAGGCCTACGCCGAGCTGATGTCCCTCTATCGCGACAGCATCTACTACATGTTGATCCGGATGGTGAAAAACAAAGACGACGCCGAGGACCTCACCCTCATGACCTTCGGCAAGGCGTTCCGCTATCTCGACAAATACACCCCAAAATACGCCTTCTCCACGTGGCTCTACCGCATCGCACTCAACAACAGCATTGACTTCCTGCGCGTGAAAAACAATATGCCGCAATATTTCGAGGAAGATCTCTACACCACGAGCACAACCTCCATCATCGACCAGAGCGAGGACAACCTGCAACGCACCCCCGAAGACGAAATCATCGACAAACAACGGCTGCAGATGCTGCGCGCCGCCGTCTCGGAGCTGCCCGAAAAGTACCGGAAAGTCATTGAGTTACGTTACTATGAGGACCTCGCTTACGAGGACATCGCCGAGCGTCTGGGGCTCACCCTCTCCAACGTGAAAATCCAGATCATGCGCGCCAAGCAGATGCTCACCCAGCTGATGCAGCCTATGCGCAACGCGATGTAATCCCTTTATACAAAAAGCTTTACCAAGCCGATCAGAATCAACGCAAATAGTATAAGACCTACTATCAAGATCGTAAAAGCTAATGCAGAGGCCAACGTAAACTTCAAAATCGTGCGCCACCAACTGTAGCCTGTGAACTGTTTGATGGGAATCATCACCAACAGCATGGACCAGGAGGCCAAAGTGGTCAAACCGAAAAAGGTCAGCACAATCGAATAGATGGAGTACATGTTGACAGAATAAAGCAGCGCAACAAAGAACTCGGAGTAGCGCAAACCAGGAACATTGGGACTGCGCTTAAAGAACTGATAAAGTTCACCAGAAATAACCATTAAAAGCAATAACAAGAAGACGTTCGGCGCACGATCCTCCAATTTTTCAAAAAAAGGTAAAATTTTATCGGGTATTTCATCGATTTTCTTAAGCTCGTTTTCAGTAAAAACGCTATGCTCCTCATCTTTTTTGGTCGTCTGTTCTTCAACCTCTTTGGATGGTGTCTGCGAGGCAAGGGATAACGTATCCGCAGGCATGGTCTCGTCCGCTTTCGTCTCCTCCTTCTGCACTTGCGTCTCCTCTTTCTCGCTATCGCCAAAATTTTCCCTTTTGATATTAACCCCGTGGACTACGAGCAGGGAAACGGCGGCAAGCAGAAAATACATTTTGAAAGGACCAAAATAGGATGCCTGCATGCCGTTGACAAAGTCGCGAATCAAGTACCCGGGACGCAGGATAAGGTCGCGCATGGTGCGAAACATACCCCGATCACCCATACCGGTGGCATCTAAAAAGTTATAGAAAGCCGTCTTCAGCGAATATCGGCCCAACTTTTCCGACTGACCGCAGCGAGGACAATAATTTCCCTTGTAATGGTCGTGACAATTGTGGCATTCATGCTCATTCTCGGTCATCGGCTCCACTTGGTGCGGTCGGGTCTGCCAGGCCTTGAATTGGCGATATTTCTCTTTAAGGTTAAATTTCTTTTTCATAATGAGGCGCAAAAGTACAAAAAAATAACAAGTATCACGTATTCAAAAAATATTACTTTTGCCGAATCAAAAGAAATCTAATTATTCACCAAACAATAAAGCATTATAAAATTCAAACATTTTTTCGTTTTAGCAGTTGCTTTTGCATTAGTTGCATTAGGAACCTCTTGTAACAAGCCGTCCGAAAACAAGATTCTCGGAAAATGGAGAACGACGGGCATTGAAACGTGCAACTCCATAAACCCTGACGTTTGGGTAGAAGAGACTCTTCCGGCAGACGAAGTCAACATCATTGAGTTCCGCAGCAATGGCACCTGTTTGTACTACAACGAAGACGGCCAACAAGAAACCGGCGCTTGGTCTTACGACAAAGACAGTCAACAACTCACCATCAACGGTAAAACCGGTGACATCATTGAATTCGCTTCCAATCAGATGAAATTAGAATTCAAACTTACCGCTGGAGAAAATTGGATAAAAACAAGAACTACGATGAAGAAGATCAAATAAACTTCTTTCTGATCAAAAAAAGAAAAGCGTCGTTTGAATAACGACGCTTTTTTTTTTGCAACAAATGTGTCAGACCGATACAGAAAAGGCCTCCGAAAATCGGAGGCCTGCATATAGAGGGTATTGGTAATTCGAAGGAAGATAACCTAAACTGGACGTGGTCCAAATGGAATTACTTGGAACCTTTGTCCTTTTGTCCTGCGTGACCGCGGAAGATACGGGTGGGGGCGAACTCGCCGAGTTTGTGGCCGACCATGTTCTCCGTCACATAGACGGGGATAAACTTGTTGCCATTATGCACAGCGATGGTGAGGCCGACGAAGTCGGGGGAGATCATGGAAGAGCGGGACCACGTTTTGATGGTGGACTTCTTGCCAGACTCCTGGGCGGCAATCACACGTTGCTCCAGTTTGTAATGTATATACGGTCCTTTTTTTAATGAACGACTCATAATGGATAGCTTTTAGGTTATTTTTTTCTTCTTTCAACGATGTATTGGGAAGAGTTCTTCTTCGGATGGCGGGTCTTGTAGCCTTTAGCGGGCATACCCTTGCGAGAACGCGGATTACCACCGGAAGCACGGCCTTCACCACCACCCATCGGGTGATCGACAGGGTTCATGACGACACCGCGGTTGCGCGGACGGCGACCGAGCCAGCGACTGCGGCCGGCCTTACCGGACACCTCAAGGCTGTGGTCTCCGTTGGAGACGATGCCGATGGTGGCCTTACAGGCGCAGAGGATCAGGCGGGTCTCACCAGAAGGCAGCTTGATGATGGCGTAGCGGCCGTCACGAGACATCAGCTGTGCGTAGGAACCGGCGCTGCGGGCAATCTTGCCGCCCTGACCGGGACGCATCTCGATGTTGTGAATGATGGAACCGAGGGGAATCTCGCCGATCGGAAGGCTGTTGCCAAGGTCGGGGGAAACACCGGTACCGCTGACGATCTGCTGACCCACTTTGATGCCGTGAGGCGCCACGATATAGCGTTTCTCACCATCAGCGTAGAACAGCAGGGCGATGCGTGCCGAGCGGTTCGGATCGTACTCAATGGTCTTAACGGTGGCCGGAACACCATCCTTATTTCTCTTGAAATCAATGATGCGATACATCTGCTTGTGACCGCCTCCGCGGTACCGTATCGTCATCTTACCACTGCTGTTTCTACCGCCCGTGCTGTGCTTGGGAGCCAACAGGCTCTTTTCGGGCTTGTTCGTGGTAATGTCATCGTAAGCGCTAATCACTTTGAAGCGCTGACCCGGCGTTACAGGTTTGTACTTTTTTAATGCCATTTTTATACTTTGGTTTAATGTTTATGGTTTAAGGTTTATGGTTTATGGTTTATGGTTTATGGTTTGACGGGGCCTTGGGAAAGACAACCTTAAACTCTCAACCTTAAACTCTCAACCTTAAACCTTAAACTAATTAGATGTTACTGTAGAAATCGATTTTCTGGTCTTTGTCGACGAAGACGTAAGCCTTCTTGAAATTGTTCTTTTGACCGAGGATGACGCCAGCCTTGGTGTTGCGGGCGGTCGTTTTGCCGCGTTGGATGAGCGTGTTCACGCGCACCACTTTCACGTTGTACAGAGACTCGATCTCGCGTTTGATCTCGGGTTTCGTAGCCTCGCGCGTCACCATGAAGCCGTAGCGGTTGTATTTCTCAGCCACGGTGGTCATCTTCTCACTGATGATGGGTTTTATGATGCAACTCATTGTTTCTGATTTTTAAGGGTGATGAATTATTCGCCTAACATCTTTTCCAACTCCTTGAGGCTGCTCTCGCAGATGATGAGGTTGTTGGCGTTAAGCACATGATACGTATTGGCCTCGATGGCGCGCATGATGTTGGTGCGTTGGAGGTTGCGGCCGGAAAGATAGATGTTTCTGTCGTTCTCGGGGAGAAGCAGCAGGGTCTTCTTGCCTTCAAGTTTGAGGTTCTTGAGCATGGCCTTGTACTCCTTGGTCTTGGGGGCCTCGAAGGTGAAGTCTTCCACCACGGTGATGTTGCCTTCCTGTTGTTTGTAGGTGAAGGCGGAGAAGCGGGCGAGACGTTTCACTTTCTTGTTGAGCTTGAAGCCGTAGTCGCGCGGATGAGGTCCGAACACGGTGGCACCGCCGCGGATGGTCGGGCTCTTGATGCTACCTGCACGTGCGCCGCCAGTACCTTTCTGACGTTTGAGCTTGCGGGTGCTGCCTGACACGGTGGAGCGTTCCAGCGTATTGTGCGTGCCTTGTCTCTGATTTGCCAAATATTGTTTCACGTCAAGCCAGATGGCATGATCGTTCGGTTCCACGTTGAAGATCTTATCGTTCAGGGTGACCGTCTTTGCAGTTTCGCTGCCGTCTATTTTATAAACTCTTAGCTCCATCTCTCAATAATTATATATGAACCATTGGCTCCCGGAACGGAACCTTTAACTAAAACTAAATTCTTCTCTTTCACGATCTTGATGATCTGGAGGTTGATGACCTTCACCTTGGCGTTGCCCATCTGGCCGGCCATGCGCATGCCCTTGAACACGCGTGACGGGTAGGAGGATGCACCCATAGAACCGGGGGCTCTCAAACGGTTGTGCTGACCGTGGGTGGCGTCACCGACACCGCCGAAGTGGTGGCGTTTCACAACACCCTGGAAGCCTTTACCCTTGGAGGTGCCGCTCACATCGACATATTCGCCTTCCTCGAAGACGGTGACGTCGAGCACATCACCCAAAGATTTCTGATGGCCTTCCTCGAAGCGGGTGAACTCACGCACGATCTTTTTCGGCGTGGTACCGGCCTTCGCGAAGTGACCCTTCAGCGACTTGGTCGTGTTTTTCTCTTTCTTCTCGTCGTAAGCCAATTGGATAGCGCTGTAGCCGTCCGTCTCGACGGTTTTGACTTGCGTGACCACGCAAGGACCAGCCTCTAACACCGTGCACGGCACAACCTTGCCGGAGGCATCGTAGATGCTAGTCATCCCAATTTTTTTTCCTATTAATCCTGACATTTTTGGTTAGATTTATAAAATTAATTGTCTTTTACTGCTCGTTTCGACAACCCACACTTCAACTCAACTAATTGACAAACAATCAATTAAGCTTCAGAAATGGGTTTTTCTAACAAGCGTGCAAATATACACTTTTTCTTTATACTCAGTCACTTGCACGAAAAAAAGTTTTCAAAAAAAGAAGAGGCGCAAAATTTTGCGCCTCTTCTTTTTACGTTTTTACTGATTAATGCCGGTATTAATACTGGAACTCGTCCACGCACGTGACCGGAAGTTCGAGGATGTTTTCAAAATTCATCGTGCTTTCCCAAGTCATTTTAACAGGACTCTTCTTACTGTTATAGACATAGCTGTAGTTCGTGGCGCTTGTGTTATTGCCTTGCATGATCTCCTCGCGAACAACATTGTTTGCTGAGAAAATCTCATCCGTACCCAGAGCCACCACATCGAAAAGTCCCTTGTAGGGGTTGTTCTTGTCGTCATACGCCCATTTGTAGGACATGTTATTCTCGCCATTCATTTCCATGGCCGTGACGTTCTTGCCCGTCCACGTGAGAAGAACATGGGTGGTACCTTTCACCGGCGAGTTTTCCATCACCTGATTGGCAGCGTTTTCAGGAATGAAAAGTCTCAACGGGTTGAAAGGAAGTGAGTTCACGGACTTGCCATCATTAAAGGTCACATTCATGCCCGTCACCGTTTTTCCTTTGTGCTCCAACTCGTATTTTCCTATCGTGGTGCCAGCGGCGTTGAAGATTTCAATGTTTTTGATCAAATTGTTGTCGTAGTTGAATTTAGCAGTATTACTACCGTAGTTGATCTCGACAACCCGGTTGTTATCATCGTAACGGAACAGTGCGGTGCTGCGGTTGTCATTAGCATCGTAATAGTCGATGTAGCTGAGTACCTTGCCGTTCCAAGTCCAAACCTCGCGCTCGGTGCGGGAAATCTCGGTACCAGCAGGGGTCTTGTAAGTACGGGTGTGTTTGACCTCGGTAATTTTCTGTTTGGGGGTGTACTGTCCCTCCTTTTCGCAAGAGGTGAAAGCCAAAGCGACTGCAAATACAGCAATCATGAATACAAATGTCTTTTTCATAATTCTACTATTATTTTAATCGTTTAATTATCAATATCTTATACAAGAATAAATTTTTGATAAATCAAATAGCGAAGATACACTTTTTCTCTCTACACTGCAACAGACGCGAAAAAGTTTTTACTGCGCCACACTCACCTTCGTGCTCAGACTAATGAAGCCGTAGTTGTCGGCCTTCTCGGCACGACGATAGACGGACAACTTGTGGGTACCGAGGTTCTTGAACTTGCGGTGCGGATAGACCACCACGTCAAGCACGGCATTGTTGCTGTTGCCCTCGGGACGAATGTCCTTGTTGTTCTTCGAATCAAGCAGAAATTGGCTGCTGGCGATGGACTGCATGCCGTCGGGACTGGTCAGGGTAAGCGTGAGGGGAATCACCCTCAACGCCACGATGGAGGTGTCGTAGAGAAGCGATACCGTGACATCATAGTATTTGGTGGTGTCCTTAATCTCGAAATCGAAGTCCAAAACCTCCTCCTCAAACGCCCAGTTGGTGTTCGGGAAAGGATGACTCACCTCCATTGACCAATTCTTGTTGACACCTTTTCGTTTAAAGGAATCGCATGAAACCAAAGTGGTGGTCAGCAAAACGGCAACAACCACCGTCCAAAATCCGCGTGCAAAATTTATCTTTCTCATATACCTATATTATATATTCATCGTCTTTCATCGTCTTTCATCGTCTTTCATCGTCTTTCATCGCTTTTCATCGCTTTTCATCGTCTTTCATCGCTTTTCATCGTCTTTCATGACAGCCCTACGGGAGAATTGCGTATCCATATTTTATGTACTTTTGCCTCCCCAAAATTGCGGCGGCAAAAATAACAAATTTGAAGATGGCAAAGCAACAAAAATATTATGTGGTGTGGTCGGGCAAGCAACCCGGCGTTTACGACAACTGGAACGACTGCAAAGCACAGGTCTATCAGTTCGAGAACGCGAAGTACAAGTCGTTTGAGAGTCGCTCGGCGGCGGAAAGCGCCTTCAAGCAGGGATACGAGAAGTTCTACAAAAGTCACCCTTCCGAGAAAAACTCCGCCAAACAACTGATCCTGCTCCAAGACCAGCCCAAGCCGATCTTGCGGAGTCTGTCCGTCGATGCGGCGTGGAATTCCGTGACCAAGGTAATGGAATACCGCGGCGTCTATACCGAGACCGGACAGGAGTGGTTCCACAAGGGGCCGTTCCCGCACGCCACCAACAACGTCGGCGAATTTTTAGCCATCGTGCACGGCCTCGCCCTCATCAAGCAGAAAGGCTACGACATCCCCATTTACACCGACAGCATGACCGCCCTCTCCTGGGTTCGCAAGAAAAAGCACAATTCCGTGATTCTGCCCACCGCCGACAACGAGGAGGTCTTAGATCTGTTGGAACGCGCCGAAAACTGGCTCCGCAACAACACCTACGAAACCCCTATCTACAAATGGAACACCCCGCTCTGGGGAGAAATTCCCGCGGATTTTGGGAGGAAATGACCATTGACAAAGGGCGTATGCGATACGCCCCTACCAATAACCTATAACCAATAACCAATAACCTATAACCTATTTCACAAACGCAATCACATCGCCTTTGTTGACCTTCTGGCCTTGTTCGGCGACCGTTTCGAGGATCTGACCGTCGAAGAGGCTTACCACAGGTTCCATGCCGTAGTAGGTGCTCACCATGCAGACGGTGTCGCCCTTCTTCAACGCCGTGCCGACCGGTTTGGGCATCGACTTCTCGTCACCCACGGCAATCTCCCAAAGGATTTGTCCGCTCACGGGCGCGACCACCGGCTGGGCCTCGGGATACATCTTTCTGACACGCTCGAAAATAATCTGTTGACGATCTTGCGGGGCAGCGGCAACGCCACCAGCCTGCTTCTTCTGCATGGCGGCCTCCAACTCACGATTGAAGTTCTGTTTCGCCCTACCCTCTTTATAATCAACATATTGGCGTTCGTGCATAGCTAATTCGAAGAGTTCCTCTTCGTCCTGACCGACATCCCAGCCCTTTTCTTCCATCATCTTGCGGTACTTAGGCAGCTCGTCGGGATAGTTGTCTTGCGGCACGCCGTCGAAGAACTCGAAGCCTTTTTCCTTGGCCAACTCGATGATTTCGGGAGCCAGCGGTCCAGGCAGACGGCCGCACTTGCCGAGAATCATATCCCACTGGTTCTGCTCCATGTAGGTAAAGCGCGGTTTGCCCTCCACCTCAGCGCGGACGTTCATCAGCGCGATGTTCTTGACATACTGGCTGAACGGGGTCACCAAACCGGGCGTGCCCACCATCGGCCACACGGCAGCCACCTCGTCGAACAGCTTGACCAGCAGCTGGTCTTCGTTGAGCGTTGGCTGGCCGTTTTTCTCCAATGTCTTGTTGAGATAGCTGTGGATGCCCTTCAGGTCGGCCATCATGGAGCCCATCATGCCGCCGGGCAGACCGCAACCGAGCAGTAAGGATGTGGAAATCTTGTTCTTCGGCTCAATGAAGTAGCCGAGGAAGTCGTCCATGAACTTTTGGGTGAGCGAACGGGCCTCCATGTAAGCGTTCATATCAATGTCGGCGACCTCGAAACCGTCGTTGCGGAGCATGGCCTGCACGGCAATGACATCGGGATGAACCATACCCCAGGAAAGCGGTTCCATAGCCACGTCGATGATGTCGGCGCCGTTGCGGCAGACTTCCAGCACGGAAGCCATGGAGAGGCCGGGACCCGTATGTCCGTGATACTGAATCACCAAGTGCGGGTACTTCTCCTTGATAGCCTTCACCAACTTGCCGAGGTCCGCAGGACGACCGATGCCGGCCATGTCCTTCAGACCAATCTCCTTCGCGCCGTACTCCACATATTTATCGACCACGGAGAGATAGTGCTCTAATGTATGGACGGGCGAGTGCGAGATGCTGAGTGCGGCCTGCGAAATGAGGCCGAACTCATTGGCGTATTTGATGGAGAGTTCCAGATTCCGGTGGTCGTTGAGGCCGCAGAAAGAGCGGACCACATCCACGCCTTGTGCCTTCTTGACCTTGAACATCAGTCGGCGCACGTCGGCGGGCACAGGGTACATGCGCAGACCATTGAGGGCGCGTTCCAGCATCTGGCACTGGATGCCGGCAGCCCGCAACG
Organism: uncultured Bacteroidales bacterium; assembly: GCA_900316305.1. Classification (GTDB taxonomy): domain Bacteria; phylum Bacteroidota; class Bacteroidia; order Bacteroidales; family WCHB1-69; genus F23-D06. Next base: position 38,978 of record ONCM01000011.1, read on the forward strand.
GCTTCGTCCACTCGCGCACGGCGTGGTTGGGGTTCTCGCCGTACATCAGGTTCACCTGCTCGAAGGCACCGCCATTGGTTTCCACGCGATCGAAGCAGCCCATGCGCGCAATCACAGGCGCAATTTCGGTCAACTGATCCACGCGCGGCTGATACTTTCCGGACGACTGCCACATGTCACGATACACCAAACAGAATCCGATTCTCTTTTTCATACTATCTTTCCTTTCTTAATATCTTATAAATCAACAATATATATTATACATTACCTTTTTTTCAGGCGGTGGCAAAAGTACAAAAAAAAGTTATCAACAAGGTGCAACCCTTTCGTTTTTCTGTATCATATAATCAAAATTGAAGTTTCAGGTTTACGTCTAAAAAAATACTACTTTTGCAACTTCAACTGACAACAAACAAAAAAATATAAAAATGAAAAAACTACTGTTATCCGCCATTTTCATGGCATTCGCCGTCTGCATGATGGCACAAAGCGTGGCGCTTTGCGAACCTTTCTCCAATTGTTGGATCAGACGTTCCACTATCATCGGAACATCCATCGGACAGGATGAAGAGACCCTCTACTACTACCTGTCGCCCCGTCATTCTGACTCTTTCAAACCGAAAACCTGGACCGAGCATGTTTTCTTCATCGACAAGAACACGATGGCCAAAACGGATATTCCCGTCACCACACCCAACACCCACACAATGCTGGATGCCATCCTTTCCGAGGACGGAGTCATCGCATTGTACCAGAGCCTGTCCAAGAAGGGTGACCAAGCCATCTTCACCATCGCCAATATTGACAGAAACGCCAAGCAGGTGACTTTGGACAATGCCACTACGGTTACCGTTCCGACCAACGCCAAATACTGGCCGGAGTTCAAGACCGCCAAATCTCCGGACGGCAAGCTGCTGGCGGTATTAGTGATGGTCACCGGAAAAGACAGCCAGTTAGAGAGCCTTTCCGCATTGGTAATCAACAACCAAGGCGAGGTCGTGTGGAACGGGGCCGTCACCCCAGAATTCGGAGGAAAGAGCTTCTCGTTGGGCAACCTCACGATGGACAACAACGGTACCCTCTACCTGCCGGCCTACACCTGCCAGGTGAGCGGCAAGAACATATCCAATGTAAACCTTATGATGACCAAGACCACCGAAGACGGCACCGAAACCTACACGGAGGAAGTGAGCTTCGGCACCCCGCAGAATTTCACCGCCAAGGTGCTCAAGGACGGCAACATCGCCGTTGCGGGCTACTACACAGAATCCATGACCAACACCGCCATTCAGACGAGCGGCTACTACTTTTACAAGTTCGACACTAAGTCGGAGAACATCACTGACCTGAAAAACTTCCCCTTCGCCAGCGACTACGTGGAGAAGACGGCGTGGGCCCGTTTCTCCTCCGTACTCGGCAACCAGCAGTACTCCATCAGCGCGGGCGACATCTTCGAGTTGGCAAACGGCAATCTGGTGCTTTGCGGCGAACACCGCTTCATCAAGGAGATTTATGACGGCAACATGCACAGCTACACCTACCAGATGCTCACCAAAAACATACTGGTCTCCACCCTCAAGACCGACGGCACGTCCAACTTCACCATGGTGGAGAAGCAACAGATGTCGTCCAAGGGCACCTTCCCTGACGACGACTGGCGGCCCGTCTGCGTCTCCTACACCGCCTTCGCCCATGGGGACGATATGTACTTCCTCTTCAACGACGACACCAAGAACATCCCCTACCCCGGAAAGGATGCGGTCTGCACTTTCGCCGGTTTCGGTATCACCAACAACTGGAAAAGCGTGCTGATGCGCCTCACCCCCGACCAGAAACTCACTCAGCGCGTATTCCCTGAGACCAAGCAGCTGCTCCGCTATGTGGATTTCACCGACGGCGACAACTTCTACGCCTCCGGCATCAGAGGCGGCGAGGTCTATATGACGAAATACGCAATCGAGGAGTGAGCAGTTAGCAGTTAGTAGTTAGCAGTTAACGTGGTAGTACATACGTTAAACAAATAATACATTAAAAACATTTTCCAAAAAGGGCTGAAAGCCCGACCACGTGTCAGCCTAGGGTGGAGCGAAGCAGAGCCCTAGGTATTATGAAATGTACAAAAAATATACAAAAATCAAACGGGATTGTCCAATAATTTGACGGACAGTCCCGTTTTTGTTTTGCATAAAACATTATCATTCAAAACAATACAACATTTGGCACGATTGTGGTAATTTTTCGTCAAAATAATTGTCTAATACATTGTAGTAAAAACAAACCGCCATGCGTCAAAGAAAAAGTTCGACTATTTTGAATAATATGTATTTTTGCACCCTTAAAAATAATCAAAAACAAACGATCATGACATTCACACGAAAAACCGTAACCAAGATTTTATCCACTCTCTTTTTAATACTATTCTGCTGTTTTTCAGCATTTTCACAAAATACCATTCAAGGTCTTCTCCAAGATGAGAACACGGGGAAGCCGGTACAGTACGCCAACGTGAGTCTGCTGCGGCAAGCGGACAGCGTGCTGGTGGGCTACACCGCCGCCGATGACAAAGGGGCGTTCACCCTGCAGGCGGTTCCCAACGGCAAATACCGTCTGGTGGTCTTCTTTGTGGGATACGAAAACTACCAGCAGGAACTTCTGGTTGACAAAAACATGGACTTGGGCACCATCAAGATCAAGCCGGGCACGGCCACCATCGGCGAAGTGGTGGTGAAGGGCGAGCGGCCGCTGTTTGCCGTGGATGGGGAAAAAACCTACTACAACACCGCCGAAGACCCTACCGTACAGACGGGTACGGCTTCTGATGTACTGCAGAACGCGCCGGGTGTCTCCGTGGATGTAGAGGGCAACGTCACCCTGCGCGGCACCTCCAGCGTGGAAATCTGGATCAACGACAAGCCCTCGCACATGAACGCCGAGAACCTCAAGATCTACCTCCAGCAGATGCCCGCCAACAGCATCGACCACGTGGAGGTCATCACCAACCCCTCGGCGCGTTACGGTTCCAAGGCCGACGGCATCATCAACATCGTGACCACCACGAAAGTGATGAAGAACCAATTCGTCAGCTTCGGTGCCAACGCCTCCATCAAACCGTATGCAAGTCCTTGGATCTCATACGTTTGGAGCAACGAAAAGCTCTCCATCAACCTCTACAGCAACTTCTCTTATTCCATGGATCGCTACAACAACATGTCCGACATCTCCATCTATCAGCCCGGACCGGAAGGCCGCGAAATCGTGAGTTTCGAGAAAGACTCCTCCTATTCCAGGGGCCATAACTTCGGAGGCGGACTCCATTTCAATATGGATTACGAAATCGACAGCATGAACAGCATCTCGTTGTGGAGCGGTTTTTGGCCGAACTTGCGCAACTTCAACGGCTATTCCGAGACCTATCGCGAAATGTTCATAGACAGTTCTCTTACCCATTATCGAACGTTATCTCCGAGCAGAAGTAACAGCCATTGGGCTGGTTTTGGGTTCTATTATCTGCATAATTTCGACCAAAACGGGCACAACATCTCCTTGGATGTGAATGGAAGCAGCTGGGGATGGGGAAATGTTGGCAAAACCGAAAAAGTTTACCTCTCACCGACCGAATATACGCGATTCATGGACGAGAAAAACCGCAGCGGCTCTTTTGATGTGAGCGCGGAATTGACTTACAACCGTCCCTATTCCGAAAACGGCGAGATTTCGCTCGGCTATTACGGCGGATACACCCATTCCAACGAATACGATTACTTGGACACGCTGAACAACGGGATTTGGGTGAGAGATGAAATGCGAAGCTATAGAAGTCTGGCACCGGAGATTGAGAACCAGGTGTTCTTCACGTTGCAGCACAAATTCGGCAACTTCACCATCAAGCCGGGCGTGCGCCTGGAGCACACCTACACCAGCATCCTCTACCCCGAAATCGTGCCCGACACCTTCGCCGTACGGCGGAACTTCTTCCACGTGCGCCCGTCATTGCACCTGTCGTACCGCACCGAATCGATGCACAACTTCCGCCTGAGCTACACCTTCCGCAGCAGCAACCCTGATGCCGAAAATCTCACCCGCTTTGTCAAATACGAAGAGGAGAGCTTCTACGGCGGCAACCCCGACCTGAACTCCATCCTGACACATTCCGTGGAAGCGGGTTGGCAGAAATACTGGGAGAAGTTCGGTTCTGTGGGAGTGACGCTCTACTACCGCGCCAAAACCCGGGACATCGACGAAATCACGGTGCCCGCCTACCACGAGATTTACGGCCGTCAGGTTTCCTTCACCTATCCCGTGAACGTGGGCAAGGCGATGAACACCGGCTTGGAGGTCAACACCATGTACCGTCCGAACGCCATGTTCAACATACGCCTCTACGCTAACGTCTATCATCGTTACATAGAAACGATGTACGACAACGAATTCTACAAGCAGCAGATGTGGTCTTACAGCTTCAACATGAGCGTATGGGCTAAGCTTTGGAAACGTCTGGAAATCAACGTGTCCGGCTATTACGGCTCACCTTCGATTTCCCTGTTCAGCAGCACCCACGCCCACTACAGCATCAATGCGGGTCTGCGCGCCGACTTCTTCGACAAGAAGCTTTCGGTCTATCTGAACGCCAACGACATCTTCAACTGGAACAGCTGGGGATTCGACAACGACAGTCCCTACTACGTGTCGCACGGCACGTTCAAGTACAATTCCCGTACAGTGGCGTTGGGCTTCACGCTCAGATTCGGAAAGATGGAGCTGGAGAACCAAGCCCGCCAAGGCGCCGCCAGCGAGAGCAGCGGCAGCGGTCAGGGCGGCCATTGACCATTGACTATTGACTATTGACCATTGACTGCTGACTGTGTAACCATAAACCATAAACTGTAAACTATAAACTATAAACCTCAATAACCAATAACCAATAACCAATAACCTATAACCTATAACCAAATAATGAACCAATACGACCAATACCCCTCCCCCTGCTACATCCTCTCCGAAGAGGCACTGTTGGCGAATTTGCAACTGCTGGATCTCGTGCAGAAAGAGGCCGGTGTGAAGATCATCTGCGCTTTGAAGGGCTACGCCTTCTGGCCGTCGTTCCCGCTCATCCGCGAGTGGCTTAGCGGCGCGACCGCCAGCTCCGTGAATGAGGCGCGACTCATCGCTGAGGAGATGGGATGCGAGGCGCACACCTACGCGCCCGTCTATACCGAACAGGACTTCGAACAGTTGCTCATGTTCAGCAGTCACCTGACGTTCAACTCGTTGACGCAGTACGAGCGGTTCCGTGCACAGGCGGCCGCCTTCCCCAAGAAGGTGAGCCTCGGACTGCGCATCAACCCCGAATATTCGGAGATCGAGACCGACCTCTACAACCCCGCTGTACCGGGTTCGCGCTTGGGTATCCTGCGCGACGACATGCCCGACACGCTGCCCGAAGGCATTGAGGGTCTGCACTTCCACGTGCTCTGCGAGAACGACAGCTACGCCCTCGAACGCTGCCTTAAAGCCACGGAGGAGAAGTTCGGCGACCTCATTCGCCAGTGCAAATGGTTCAACATGGGCGGCGGCCACCATATCACCCGCGCCGACTACGACATCCCGCACCTCATCGGGCTGCTGCAGGACTTCCGCAACCGCTACCCGAATTTGGAGGAGGTCATCCTCGAACCAGGCGAGGCCGTGGGCTGGCAGACCGGCGTGCTGACCTCCACCGTGGAGGACATCGTGGAAAACAAAGGCATCAAGATCGCGATGCTCAACGTCTCTTTCGCCTGCCACATGCCCGACTGTCTGGAAATGCCCTACAAACCGACGGTGCTTGGTGCCACCGAACCCAACGAAAACAGCAAGCACGTCTATCGTCTGGGCGGCTGCTCCTGTCTGGCCGGCGACTTCATCGGCATGGGCGACTTCGCATTCCCCGAACCGTTGGAGCTCGGTGACCGCATCGTTTTCGACGACATGATCCACTACACGATGGTGAAGACCACCTTTTTCAACGGGGTGGCGCATCCCGCCATCGGGGTCATCCACACGGACGGCAATTTCGAGATGTTGGCACAACCCGGGGACTATGCTTCGTACAAGGCGAAGTTGGGGTAATTCAGAATTATGAATTAAGAATGATGAATGATGAATAAAGAGGATAGAGGGAGGAAGAAGTAGAAGGTAAATTATAACAAGAAATGGCATTTACATTGAAAATACGGGAAAACGGTTCGCAGCAGGAGGTTTTCGACCCCGTGCGGCAGAAGTGGGTCGTGATGACCCCCGAGGAGCGCGTGCGGCAGGTCTTCATCCTCTACCTGCTAAACGTCAAGGGATTGCCACTCTCGCACCTCTCGGTGGAGCACGCCGTGACCGTCAACGGAATGACCCAACGTTACGACCTCGTGGTCTTCGACGACGCGCTGCAACCGTATATGGTGGTCGAGTGCAAGGCCCCGCACATAAAGCTCACGCAAAAGGTCGTGGAGCAGGCCGGCCGCTACAACAGCATCCTGAAGGCACCGCTGCTGTGCGTCACGAACGGGGTGGAACAGAGGATGTTTGAGATCGACTTTGAGGATAAGAGGATAAGAGGATAAGAGAATTGGAGGATGAAAAAGCGATGAAGGGGCGATGAAAAGCGATGAAGGGGCGATGAAAGGACGATGAAAAAGCGATGAAAAGCGATGAAGGGGCGATGAAAGGACGATGAAAAAGCGATGAAAAAGCGATGAAGGACGACACGAGGGGAAATGCCCCCTATCGCAACATCCGGCGGGAATACTCTTGTCCCACTATTTCTGTAGGTTTGGATTTTCTGGGGTTGAGTGTCCAGCGGGGCATATTGTCGATGATGCGGTAAAAAGCTTCGCTCATCCGCCAATCTTCATCATTATCCCGGTCATATCGCAACCATACACCCACGACTTCCCCTTCTTGGTTGATTTGCAACAAAAAGGAGTTTTCTTTGGATTTAAAACGACTATTCTTCTTATTTTCTTTGGCAATGATCCTTGCCTCGATGTCATTCTTTTTCAATCGCTCCTGCTTTGCCTTTTCTTTGAACCAAGCCCGCAATTCCGGGTTCTTTTTCAGCTCTTTATGTAAATAGGATCTCAGCGTGCCATACTCGGAAGGGAAACGCCAAAGGTTTCGGGTGATTTTAATCATCGCCGACGAAGTCCCTTGCCATAAAAATTCTGGTGGAGTGAATTCGATACTCACTGTATCTATCTGAGCCTCAAGATCGCTGTCGGTTTTCGTCGTATCCACCACCACAGGTATAATCCCCATCATTGGCGGGATTGTATCACATTGCCGGATTTGACTATCCGCAGGCGCGCTTACTGGCTGTGCGGTAGCTGGCCCCGTCATCGACACCGCCGCCACCGCAATTCCCGCCACCGCCACGGCCTTGCCGAGGCTCTTGCGTTTGGAAAGTTCGCGTTCGAGGTAGCGCACCTCCGACTCGCAATAGGGACACGTGCCCGCGCAGTCGCCCGTGTGCGTGCATTCGCGCTCCTGCAGCGGGATGCCGTTGGCGTCGGCGATCTTCCGCCGCACCTCCTTCAAGACCTTGCATGTGTTTTTGCCTCGGGACATAGCTTTGTTTTTTAGGGGAATATGAGCGAAATCGACTACTATACAGAGTCGGCCATCAAATCTTTACGGCCAATAAGACTAAAGACAGTGATATTATTTTCTTCGTTCAGTATCCGCAATGTCCGTAACATCTCGTTCAATGTGGAACCGCTGGTGGTCACGTCGTCGATGATAAGCACGTTTTGATTTCTAATGGAAGCACAAAGTTGTTCGTCCTCTTCGTTGGCGAATTTCAAAAAGTGCATGATATACGGGCGCAAGCGACTCTTTTTCACATCTTTAGCGATGGTAAAATAGTCTTTCTTATGGATAAGGTCAACCATATCATTGACGGCAGCCTTCACTTCCGCCTTCTGTTTTTCTGTGTAACGAGGGCGGCCGTTTTCCAGCGTATCGTCCAGATATTGTTTCTCGTATGCGTCCATATCAAATGAGATGTTCTGGGGCAGCGCCTTCACAAGTTGCATCTTGTGGAGCGTGGGCTGCGCAAACCGGTAAATATAACGCAGCATATACTGGTTCACTTTGCTCGAAGACTCGGGCATGACCACCATTTGGTAATCGTACAAGTTGATTTTCCGGTTCAAATCGTCAATGGCCTTTTTGATAAATTGGGTCAGGTTCGGATCTTTTTGAATATCCTCAGGAAATTTCACATATTGAATGAATGCACTCCGGACACGGCTGTCCACCTGCCCGGAAAACTCATATCCATAATAGAAGCACTTGCCGAACGCCTCTACTTGGTATCCGTTGCCAGCCAACTGGACGATATCCGTTTCGTTGTCATGTACAAAATCGAACACGAACCGCTGTGTCTTTTCATCGAAAGTAATGCCCATAACTATTCGTCTAACATTTGAATATTCAGCTGCAAAGATACATTTTTTGTATTAACCGCAACAATATCGTCTTATCCGTATCCACTATCGTAACTCCTTCACGGGAATCTGCTGCCGTACATAATACTTGTGATGTTCTACTTTATAGTAGGGTTCCCATGGGGGCATGTCCAAGAAAATTTGGAATAGCTTTTCAAACTCCAGTTGGTCTTTATCGCTATACGTGTCAAAGTTCATTTTCATCCAAAACACCTTACCAGAAGGGTCAAATTCTACCGTAAAGATATCCTCTTTGGATTCGTCACGCAACTGTTCATTCGTTTTCTTTCGCAACCATCTCCTAAGCTCCGAATCCTTCCTCAACTGTTTGCGCAAATAAGATTTCAACGTCCCCTGACTTGAAGGAAATTGCCAATAAAGGTTGCTGTTGATAAATGGTAAGGCCAATCCCATTATAGGAGGTTCGTCTATACTATCTCGGCTTTCTATACCCGCATCTATGGAGCTGCTGTCGCTTTGCGGTACGATACCGGGCATCGGAAAGGTGTCGCATCTCTGCATTTTTTCAGTCTCCTTCCTCCCAGAGGTTTTCTCTTTTGAATGGCGTTTGCGTTCTATGACAATTTCGCCCATGGTATCATCATCCCATGGTATTTCCTCTTCGGGTGTTTTTGAGTTTTTTAGGGTTGTCTTACTCACGGGTTCGGAAGTCGCGCAACCGACCATCGTCACTGCTGAGAGGGCAATTCCCGCCACCGCCACTGCCTTGCCGAGGCTCTTGCGTTTGGAAAGTTCGCGTTCGAGATAGCGCACCTCCGACTCGCAATAGGGACACGTGCCCGCACAGTCGCCCGTATGCGTACACTCACGCTCTTGCAACGGGATACCGTTGGCGTCGGCGATCTTCCGCCGCACCTCCTTCAAGACCTTGCATGTGGTTTTGCCTCGGGACATCGATAGGAATTACTTGAGAAGGCAAAAATAAAAAAATATACCACACCGAGAAGAAAGAAAAAATGTTATCTTTACAGTCTTAAAAATTTTTGTAATAAAAATTAAAAAACATGGAATACAAAGCCATTATAACAAAGACTAAAAGCGGGCGTTATATAGCCCAGTGCGAGCAGCTTCCTGCGGCCCTCACCCAAGGCGACACGGAGGAGGAAGCACTGGAGAACCTTCAGGACGCCATTGACCTCATCTTGAAAACAGAAGAGGAAGAGATTGCATAAAACACGACGCTTACATTAACACGGTAACAAAAGTTAAGACAACCCTTCCGAGGCACGCAGACATCGACGAGGAGCTGGCGGACGCGATATGCAAACAGCTCGGAATCCCTAAGAGGCGTTAATCATGTGATACGCAAACACATTGTTTTTCACAAAGAAAAATTACCGCAAATCCCGCAGCCGGACAGTAACGATGGAGGACACCGGCTTGTCAGAGACGGTGGCGGGCTTCCATTCCGTACCGGAAATCACCGCGGTGACCTTCGCACGGAACGCCTCGTCCTTCGGCTCGTACACTTCCGGCATATTCAGGATGTTCACCAGCGACACACTGCCGTCCTCTTCCACGAAGAAACGAATTTCAACCGAATCAACCCGCGGTTCCTGCATATACGTTTGGAACTGTTTCAGACGTTCGCCCAACCAACCTTCAAACTTGCCCTCTGTGAAAACGGCCGGTGAAAATCCAGGAATTGACTCGGGAGCAGGTCTTTCTTCTTCGTTGAAGATCCAGTTTTGAAAACCCACATCATCCACCAAGCCAATAATGACTTCATCATTTTCCGTTTTATGCTTACCCTCATCCGTTTCGAGCAGAAGACTTTCATCGAAGGTAATCTCCTTTTGAGCCGTATCGTGCTTTGATTCGTCCATATCAAGTACAATTCCCCGTACCTGCAGCGTGTCGCAATTCTTCTGCCGTTTCTTTTTCTTCGACTTATTCTTTTCGGGATTACGAGCCTTCGGCTTGCCATTGTCGTCCACAACAACAGCCCCCATCCAAGAAAGAGCATTCGTTATTTCCCGCCCTGATGTTTTTCGGGTTTTATTCGAGGAGTCGGTCGTTACGGGTTCGGAAGTCGCGCAGCCTACCATGGTAACCGCTGAGAGAGCGATTCCCGCCACTGCCACAGCCTTGCCGAGGCTCTTGCGCTTGGAGAGCTCGCGTTCGAGGTAGCGCACCTCCGACTCGCAATAGGGACACGTGCCCGCGCAGTCGCCCGTATGCGTACACTCACGCTCTTGCAACGGGATACCGTTGGCGTCGGCGATCTTCCGCCGCACCTCCTTCAGAACCTTGCATGTGGTTTTGCCTCGGGACATTGTTCGGGATTATTTGAAAGTGCGAAAATACACTTTTTTTCGTTGCGGAAATTTTGTATCTTTGCACTTTCATCCAAACAACGCCCACTATGAACAAGAAAATCCTCCGATATCTCTTCGTTTGTGTTGCCGTCTTCGCGATTTCCGCCGTGTTTGACCTAATCGCTGGCGGCAAGACGACAGAAGTCGCCCTCAAAACAGCAGCCATATACAGCATCTTATTCACCATCCTGTGGGGACTGATTGTAGAACGCACCCGCAAGAATCGTGAAGAAGAAGCTGATGAAAATGAGGAGATTACAGATTCTTCAGACGTTTCGGAAACCAACACTGTCGAAAAGATGGTGGAGCAGTATGGCGAACCGGATGCGACCATCGTCACCGACGGCACAAAGGGGATGGCACCCGACAGCACCGTGCTGGTTTATGACCACGGCGGCAGTAACGACAACGGATTTCTGGTCTATGACGGCCTCGCCATCGACAAATCAAGCATCACCGACCTCACTTTTCACCGCGAGGAGAGATCCCCTTACGGTGCCCAAAATTTTACCTTCCCGGAACTGTTCGAGATTGTGCTAAACACCACCGACGACAACCACCCGAAGGTATTCGTTAATGCCGGCCACGACTTGGAGCTGGCAAAGGAGACAATGCTGGAAATCCGGAAGCATATTATTGTATAGGTGCACCCTGAAATTCAAGTAATACCTGCAATGAAGAGTTCTCTTCTCCGATATATCCTCGTCAGCATCGCCGCTGCCCTCTTTCTACCCTGTGCGGCGCAGAGCATTATCGACAATCCGCTGCGACGAACAGTACTGTACCGCCCCGGCGACTTCGATTCCAAGTTCTTCCGCATTCCCGCCATCATCACCGCCAAGGACAGCACTCTTGTGATCGCCACAGACCGCCGCAAGTACAGCAACGCGGACCTTCCCGAGGACATTGACATCATCCTCAACTACAGTGCGGACGGCACGAGCGTGTTGCTCCACTCGCTGCCCATCGGCAACGAACGGAAAAACGTATCCGTCCTAATCAGCTATGATGAGGGGAAATCCTGGCCCGTGAGCCGCGTAATCGTGCCCTACAATTCCGCCTACTCGTCACTCTGCATTCTCCCCGACGGCACCATCGGGATGTACGTAGAGGAGGCCCCCAACGGCGGCGACCATTACGAAATGGTGTTTTACAATTTCACGTTGGATTGGTTGGAGGCAACTAACCATTAACAAAAAACCTAGGGCTCGCTCCCGCTCACCCTAGGCTGACATACGTCGGGCCTTCAGCCCTTTTGGAAATAATATTTCTATTGCCTGTTGCCTTATTCCTACGCCAACGACCATTCCGCCCCGTCCTTGGTGTCCTTCACCACGATGCCGGCGGCGTTGAGGTCGTCGCGAATTTTGTCCGACAACGCCCAGTTCTTTTCGGCTTTGGCGGTCTTGCGCATCTCCAACACCAACTGCATGGCCTTATCGAGGGCGTCGTGCTCGCGGGTGTCACCCTGTGCGAGTTCGGGTTTGATGCCCAAGATGTCGAAGAAGAAGGTGCGGAAGGTGGTCTTCAGCAACTCAATATCTTCAGCCGTAAGCGTGGCGTGACCGTCCTTCACAGCGTTGATGATGCGCACTGCGTCAAACAACTCGGCAATCACCTTCGGGGTGTTGAAGTCGTCGTTCATCGCCTCGTAGCAGCGTTCCTGCAGGGCTTCGATGTTCTCGGTGGAGGTGGCACCGGCCTTCAAACTGTCGAGGTGACGTTCGGCGGCATATAGTTTTTCCAGTCCCTTCTCGGCAGATTGCAGTGCGGCGTTGCTGAAATCGACCGTGCCGCGATAGGAGGCCTGCAAAACGAAATAGCGAATCGTCATCGGCGAATAGGCCTTCTCCAACTTAGGATGGCTGCCGGTGAAAAACTCGTTGAGGGTAATGAAGTTGCCGAGCGACTTGCCCATCTTCTGTCCCTCAATGGTAATCATATTGTTGTGCATCCAGTAGCGCACGGAACTCTTGCCGTTGGCCACGGTGCTCTGACACACTTCCGACTCGTGGTGCGGGAACAGCAGGTCCATGCCGCCGCCGTGGATGTCGAACTGCTCGCCCAAATACTTGGTGCTCATGGCCGTACATTCGATATGCCAGCCCGGGAAACCGACGCTCCAGGGGGAGTTCCAGCGCATGATGTGCTCGGGGGCGGCCTTCTTCCAGAGGGCGAAGTCGGCGGGATTGCGTTTCTCGCTCTGACCGTCCAGCTCGCGGGTGTTGGCAATCAGCTCTGCCAAAACGCGACCCGAAAGCTTGCCGTAGCCGAAGTCCTTGTCGAACTTCTCCACATCGAAATAGACGGAGCCTTCCGACACGTAGGCATAGCCCGCATCAAGAATTTTTTGCACCATCTCGATTTGCTCGATAATGTGGCCGGAAGCGCGAGGCTCAATGGAGGGTCCCTTCACATTGAGCGCATCCATGGCCTTGTGGTAGCTGTCCATGTAGTATTGCGCCACCTCCATGGGTTCCAGCTGCTCCAAACGGGCCTTCTTGGCGATCTTGTCTTCACCCTCGTCGGCATCGTGCTCCAGATGGCCCACGTCGGTGATGTTGCGCACGTAGCGCACCTTGTAACCGATGTGCGTGAGGTAGCGGAACACCACGTCGAAGGTGACCGCAGGGCGCGCATGCCCCAGGTGCGGCTCGCCATAGACCGTCGGTCCGCAGACATAGAGGCCCACATGGTCGGGCGTGATGGGCTTGAACAGCTCTTTTCTCTTACTTAACGTATTGAATAAAAAGACTTTGCCTTTATTGTCGGTGTTTTTCATATCTTATTATTAAATTCTATTACCATTATTTTTTCGTCCTGTAAAGGCGTATGCGATACGCCCCTACATTTCATCGTTCTTTCATCGTTCTTTCATCGTTCATTCATCGTTCATTCATCGCCCTTCATCGTCCCTATGCAAACAACTTCTCAATCTGATCCTCGTACTTCTTAATCAGGACATTGCGCTTTAATTTCAACGTGGGGGTGAGCTCGCCGGACTGGATGGACCATTCGTGGTTCATCAGCAAGAAGCGTTTCACCTTCTCGGTGTCGCCGAAGAACTTGTTGTATTCATCCACAATCTTCTTGTACTTTTTCTGCACCTCGGGATGCTCGATCATCTCCTCGTTGGTGGTATAAGGAATACCCTTGTTGGTGCACCAGGAGCGCAGGTCCACGAAGTTCGGTACGATGAGGGCGGCGGCGAACTGTTTGTTCTCGCCAACCACCAGGATATTGTCAATCAGGGACTCTTCCATGAATTTGTTCTCGATGATGGTGGGCACCACATACTTGCCGAACGCCGTCTTGAACATCTCTTTCTTACGACCGGTAATCTTCAGCCGGCCTTCGGGAGTGAGTTGCCCGAGGTCGCCGGTATGGAACCAACCGTCAGCATCAATCACCTCGGCGGTCTGTTCGGGATGGTTGTAGTAGCCCTTCATGACATGCGGTCCTTTGGTGAGGATCTCTCCGTCCTCTGCGATACGCACGCGCGTACCGGGCAACACCGGACCGGCCGTGCCGATCTCCATACCGCCCTCGAAGAAGTTGCACACCGCAATCACCGGGGAGGTCTCGGTGGTGCCGTAGCCCTCCAACACGGGAATACCCATGGCCCAAAACACCTTGGAGATACGCGGCTGGATGGCCGCACCACCCGTCACCACAACCTTCAGGTTGCCGCCGAGTGCCTTGTTCCACTGGTTCAGCACCAGCTTGCGCGCCCACTTCAGCCGACGGTCGTAACGCTTGCCGGGATTGTCGCCGTACTGCAACGCGATCTCATTGGCCCAGAAGAAAATCCGCTGTTTGGTTTTGCTCAGCTTATGTCCTTTCTGCAGAATCTTGTCATAGACTTTTTCCAAGAGTCGCGGCACCGTCGTGAAGATATCGGGTTTCAGCTCCACCATATTCTCCTGAATCTTGGCCAGGCTCTCTGCATAGTATATCGGCAGGCCGAGATACTGCCAAGCGTAGTTCATCATGCGTTCATACACGTGACACAGAGGGAGATAACTCAGAATGCGGTTGTTTTCGGTCGTCGGGATGATCGGCAGCACCGCCTCCACATTGGAGAGGAAATTGCGGTGGCTCAGCATCACACCTTTAGGGAATCCGGTGGTACCGGACGTGTAAACTAAAGAGATAATGTCCTCGGGTTGGATGCTGTCCTTGATCTCTTTCAGGTACTGCGGCGCGGGGTTGGCGCGACCGAGTTCGATCACCTCGTTCAAGTGCTTGTAACCACGGAGGTTACGGAATGTATAGACTTTGTCTTTCAGTTCGGGTTTGTCTTCCAAAATCTGGGTGATCTTGCGCAGCAGGTCCCAGCCGGCCACGAAAATCAGCTTCACATGGGCATCTTCAAAGATATAGCGGTAGTCGCTCTCGCTGATGGTCGGGTAGATGGCCACGTGGAGTGCGCCGATCTGCATGATGGCCATGTCGAGGAAGTTCCACTCCGGTCGGTTGGGGGTGATGGTGGCCACACTGTCGCCCTTCTTGATGCCCAGCTGCATCAGTCCGTAGGAGAGACTGTTGACGATTTCCACGTATTGTTGGGTGCTGTATTTCACCCAGATGCCGTTCTCCTTGCAGCACAGGGCGTCTTCCTTCGGGAATTCTTTCAGATCACGTTCGAGCATGTCGAACAATCGAGTCACTTCCATAATCCTATTTTAGAATGAGGCGGCAAAGATACATAAAATGTGAATACATCGAATAGGCGTCCATCATCGTTAATCGGATGGAGAAGGTGAACGTCCAGTTAGCAGTGAGCAGTGAGTAGTTAGCAGTTGGGCGGGAACCGTCATTGTTCTCTCCGTTAGGGGATGCATGGCAATAGCCAGGAACAGGACGGTGCGCGGGGGAAATCCATGGAAAGAGATTCTTCGGATGGTAATCGTCTTTAACGACCATATGTGATTTTGTTCTTCTTGTTCGTATAGAGTTTTGGATATATGGCGTGAATTCTTTGGAAAGCCTTCTTGCGGTTGCCGAATCGTTTGTCATATTCGTATACCTTCACCCAAAGTCCTCCTGAATAATCAACGTAATAAACAGTCTTTTCGTTATTAAATGTCGTTATGTTTATGAGAACATTTCCGCTCATCAAAACTTCTTTCCACATGATGGATTTGAATTCATACGTCTTTTTTTTGGGGGGTCCTTCATACCATTCGGTATATGCCATTGTGATATATAAAGTTGCCGTATCCGGAAGCGTTTGCAATTCCTCATAAATAAGATCGTCTATTTTGAAATGGCTTCTGAAATAGGGGAACGACAATGTGTCTCCAGGACGTGTCACACACGTGAAACCGATTGATTCAGGAAGTGTTCCGTCAACGACTACTATCGCAGGGACAATTTTTTGAGCCAACATCAAGTTGGACAGCACTAACAAAACGAAAAACAAAAATGTCTTTTTCATATTATCAAATCAAAATCCGATTTTGATCTTTTTTAAATTATCAATGAGGATGCCCCCAATCATATTGCTGTTCGAATCATATACAACAGCCGTTCCCAATCTTTTTTCATACTTCACCCCTGTGGTGAAATTGGGGATAGATTCATAACTATTTCCAACAATAACATTATAGGCATATTTTGAGAAAACGGATTTGTCCTTTTCAGATAATCTGTATGGTGTCTGAACACAAGTCCCTGTACCATCAGGGCAACTGAAAGAATGTAATTTATGGGAGTGTATGGATAAATATCCTTTAGGATCGATTTCAATCTCTCCATCAGGAGTACCAGTAGGATAAGTTTTGGGTAGTCCGCCAGAAAATGATGTGGCTTCTTCCCTGTCCCCACCATTGATGACCGTCCTATCATATACAGATATTATTGCTTCTATTTCAATAATATCCGTCTTCCAATCAACTGTCACCGCTGAACGGCTTGTCACCCTTTGTGCCTCATTATTTTTTGTTATGATATTGATACTTTCCTCATCGGAAACAAAATAAACAGAAATGTCCTCTTTACCGTCTGTGCCCAAGAAATTTCCATTCCAATCTAAATACTGTCCTATCTCCTCCCCATTCGGATCCACGCACCTCACCGGGTTGTTCGCGCAATAAACATACGGACTCAAAGAAGGATATTTGTCACTCATCGGGTCCACGCTCAACCAGACGCTGAGGTCGCTGCTGTAATACCGTGAGCCAAAGTAAGATAGACCCGTTTCGGAGTCCTTTTCTTTTGCGGAGAAGGTGAAAGTTCCGTCACGGTGTGGGTGTTGTCCGGGATTCCGCCACACGGTTGCGGTGTGCCGTGGCCGGGACTGGCCGGGGGTGTGGCGGAATGGCGGTGGGGTTGCCGGAGCGGATCCCTTGCCGGACAAGGCCTTGAAAGAACGGTTTTGCCGGTCCGCGGCGGGGGCCAAAGCCCGGAGGGAGGGCATCCCCCGTGACCACGCTGTCCTGGTTGGGACAACAGCCTGGCTGCCCGAAGCGTTTGCGGGCGCGGGCGAAATCCCCGAACGGGGATTCATCGCATGGTATGATTGGCGGCGGTTCATCGGCGGTTTTTTGACGGGGCGAAGATACGATTTCTGAGAGTGATTATTTGTTCGGGATTTTGAATACAATTATAAAGGAAGACGATCCGGTCAAAAATGTCTGACATAAATAATAGCAGCCACCCACAATGCGCCTATGGCATAAAACCATAAATCACTAAGAATTTGAGACCAGCTTTGCTTCCCCATTCCTAAAAAATCATTATAATGGTGGACCAGCGTAAAAAACAACAATGATGCAATAAACACTCCAATAAAAAAACATATTTTTTTTGTTTTTATTCTGCGAAGGCTGTTATTTTTTCTTTTTTCCATTTTTCCATTTGTTTTTTGTTGTCATGAACCAAGAACGAATATTTAAGGCATAACCAACATCTTCAATAATGTCAGCCGCTTTCCTGACTACAGGTCCACCTGCTTCCTCAAATAGTTTAAGTGTTTTCCCAACCCCAAGTGTTGCCAAGTCTATTATTGCCCATTCTTTGTCTGATTTAGATGCTTTGTCTCCAAACATATTCTCTCCCTTGCCCAATATCATGATATCATTTATTTGTGAAGTGATTGGCAATGCCGTGACCAAACCCTGACCAATAGCCACACCCTTTTGTGCTGCTTTCCTGTCAAAATCATCCAATTTCTCACGTCTTGTTCTCGGATCAAGGATAATTGGGGATTTAACCACTCCATCAGAAGATTGTCCAATCATAGGGATTGACGCGTCATCTTCCACATATTGAGGTTTTGTATAACTGACATATTCTCGTTTGTTGTCAATGGAAAATTTCCCAGAAAACTTATCCCTTCTTGAATTCCTTTTGATAATTCCGCCAGTATGATGCTCTTTTCGGTATCGTCTTGCCTCCGCACGAGTGTCAAATTCACCATTGGGATCCACCATAATTATTGGGTTATTCCTGCAATAAGCGTATGGAGAAGTTGAGGCATATTTCGCTGCCATCGGGTCCACGCTCAGCCAGATGCTTAGGTCGGAGGAGTAATACCGTGAGCCAAAGTAACTTAAACCAGTTTCCAAGTCCTTTTCTTTTGCGGAGAAGGTGAAAGACAATGATGAATGATAAATGATGAATGATGAATAGTGACTGGGAGCATGCTGGCGGTTTTGTTGGAAATTCCGCCACACGGTTGTGGTCGGCCGTGGCCGGGGATGGTTGGGAGTGTGGCGGAATGGTGGTGGGTAGGCAGTGAGTTGCGACCGTTCGCGCGCGCAGGCCGTAGGTCTGCAGGGCTTGGTGGCGGGGAAAAGGCACAACCGGTGGCGCGCGCCGGAGGTGTGCGGGCACGTGGAGAACAGGCGATATGTTCGGGTGACGGACATCAGATTTTGACAGGGTGGATGAATGAGATATCTTATTTTATTATAGGATTTTCCATGACAGAATATGGATACCTATCAGACCATTTTAAAGCGATAAAATTTCCACCATGATAAGCATAGACCGCTAAAAAAGGATCTATGTGAAGAAAGTATTCTATACCATCACAATAATACATTCCATCAATATAACGAGCTTCCTTGCCATCAATCGTCAATGTAAGATGTGGCAATAGAGTGTCCTCCCGAGATTTGATAACCGATAAATGTGCCATCCACGAGAGATCGTCGGGAAGTTGTTCCGTTTTGTTCGTTTTTTTCAAGAAAAGTCCATACGATTCACCAAATATATAACAGTCCCTTTTATTATAATACAAGTGACCCGTTAAAGGATTATCCGTGTATATGCCACCATAATTACAACATAATTCAGGAAGAAAAGTCTTTGGAGCATAACCGATATATGTAAAAGTCGTATCGTTTCTTTGAACGAAATTTATCAGGAATATATAATCTTCTTTGGAATCTGAAATGTTAGAGGAAAGTATTTGTTTGAAACACTTGTTTTTAACACGAAGTTGTTGTAGTTTAACCTTGTTTTGTGAATCTACTTGCGCATCACAAATCAAAGGAATCAACAATAACAACAAATAGAATTTATATAACTTTTTCATTGATACAATCATTTGAACCAAAGGCGATGAGTTGCTTGAAACAGATTGATTGACTTTTGAATATTCTTGGATATTTCATATCTGTAGTTTTGTTGGTCATCCGTCGAAACGTAACGGTGACGAAAAGCTTCATAGACTTTATATGTATTGGGATTATTTATCATCATAGGAATATCACAAGTTGGGCAAGGTTTACCATCCGGACCTCTGTAACTTAATTTATGTCTATAACTCCAATGACTGTGAATTTGGTATTTGACATTTTCGGGAGAACGGACTTGGTTGAAAACATCCTGATGAGATGTTCCAACAATGGTTTCTGTTTCACCAATATTCAATGCCCATTCAACATCAGTGTTTTCCGCTGCAAATTCGAAGAAATCGGTGGCAACGTTAGCATCATCAAATGACATGATATGTGTAATGAAATCTATTTTTTTGCTAGGGTCATTTTTGTCTAGTATCAACTCTCCAGGATAGTTGTCAGAATTATGATTGATTGAACCCGCTTTATAATACCGACTAATTTCTTTCCCATTTTTATCTGTTGCATATACAATATCCACATCTGTTCTACCATTATCTCTTTTAGTCAAAGTTCCATCTCGTGCCAGATCCCACTCATCCTCCCCATTCGGATCAACCACTTTTATAGGGTTATTGCTGCAATAAACATAGTTAGATTGATTTGGATATTTCCCCGCCATCGGGTCCACACTCAGCCACACACTCAAATCGCTGTTGTAATACCGTGAGCCGAAGTAAGATAAGCCGGTTTCGGAGTCCTTTTCTTTGGCGGAGAAGGTGAAAGTCAGAGAGTTAGCAGTTAGCAGTGAGTAGTTAGCAGTTGGACGGAGGGAGGCAGAATAGTGTATCTCTGCGTATCGCGCATGTAGGCACGTATTTGTCCGCAGACAATCTGCGGAATTCTGCGGGATCAGTGGGCTATATGTGGAGGCGGCGGGCATAGGATTTTGATGGGGCGATGAGAAGTTTTTATTAATTTGACGTTCACAATTCGGGGAATGTTCACAATTGGTATTGTTTCTCTATCATTATTTTGTAGTATAAAAACGATCACATTTGATGATTTTGTTCGCTTTGTGTTTATTAATAGGTTTGTTGATTCGAATCGCAGAAGAAATGCAATCGTTTAACGCTGCTGTGTCTCTTTCGGATGCTTGAGCATATCCTACATATAAATGTTCAAATCCTCTATTGCTTACTCCATATATATGATTTGGTTTTTCCAAGTTATAAAACAAATAATATCTCCAAAAAGTACTACCGTATCTTCCACTTTCATATAAAACACCTTCTATGGGTATATCAATTCTTTCTCCCATTTGTAAAAGGCACTGGGTTCTCAGAAGAAAGTTGTACAAAGTGTCCTGTGATTTATACGGGTATTCTTCACTAATGTAAAATACAGCGTCATGATAGGAGAACGTATAAGCATCGGAATGTCCACTTATAATGGTTTCAATTGTACTATTGAGTGGCAATTTCACCATATATGCAGGAGAGTCTTCCAATGGTTTGTATAAAAAAACTTTACAAAAATGCTTTTCTATTTTAAATGCACAACTTGCTGTTATCAGACACACTATGGAAAGCATAAGTTTACTTTTTTTCATAAGATTCTATATTAAAGGGCAAAAATGGACCTGTTTTATCATCGTTCAATAAGGAAGGACCTGTTCCTCCCAAATATTGCCCATCCTTACTCCATTTGACAATATAATGCGTTCTATATCCAAAGCCCAATTCTTTGCGTACAAGGTTTTCTCTATAACAAGCGACCCATTCATTTTTTTCGATTTTTTCATCAGATGTGCAATCTCTCCCAACTAAAGTGAAATCTCTCCAATTGTTATTGTCATCAAATGCATGGGATAGTTCATGCGCTAAATCGCAGGTGCCATTATATTCTCCTAATGGATTTCCTTGTACAGGTAATCTTGTCCCATTTGGAGCCCATGTTATAGTGTTTTGTTCTTTTTTCTCATACCAACTTGTACCAGCTTTAATCGTATATTGAGTTCCTGAATTTTGTAAATCAGAAATCATACGATTCCCCTCCGTTGTCTTATTTATTTTGTCCAACGAATATTTAGCTTTATTAACAAAACGATTCTGTTGGCGCTCATTGAGAACAGCACCTTTTATGTGAGTTAAAGTACCATCTTTTTCATATCTATATTGAGAGCCTCGCCATTCAATTACTATCTCTTCCCCATTCGGATCCACCAGTTTCACTGGGTTATCCGCGCAATAAACATACGGCGACAGCGACGCATATTTGTCACTCATCGGATCCACGCTCAACCAAATGGAGAGGTCGCTGCTGTAATACCGTGAGCCAAAGTAAGATAGACCGGTTTCGGAGTCCTTTTCTTTTGCGGAGAAGGTGAAAATCCAGTTAGCAGTCAGCAGTGAGTAGTTAGCAGTTGGGCGGAGAACAGTGGGATGCGTGGCAGTGATTCGGAGCGGCAGGCTTTCCCCGGTAGGGGATGAAGCGCGGTAGGACGGGGACACACCGCAGTCACCATGTCCCGCAGGGACAGAAGCTCGGTAGGAACCGGAAGCGGCGCGGGGTTTCCCAAGCCCCTTCAGGGGCGAGACATGGCTCCGCGGATCGCGCGGATCACACGGATTTCCGCGAAGAGGGTCTGCGGGGAACGGCGGGAGCGGCGGGCGATATGTTCGGTGGCGGTTCATAGGCGTTTTTGACGGGGCGAAGATACGAAAAAATTGGGGTTATATGAGTTGATGTGTTGTCCGAAATTCAGGGAAGATTATAATCCTTTGATAATAAAGATTAGTATCGCTACAGGAAAATCACCATGCAATAGTCCAACAATATACACGATTCGTTGTGTTCTTGTCAAATGCGACTCCGCTATTATAACCATGTTTTATCCGGTCAGGCAATAAATCCCAGTTATATTCATAATCCTGAGGCAGAATAAAACCGTCTCCAAATTTCATCACACAAAAAACGATTGAATCTTGAGAAAACCGAGAATGTTTAGGGCCGTTTGAAAGAAAATCACAAATGTGCTTGAAATTGGGAATAAGATGCCCGCAGTCAGGTACGTTCTCAAAAAGTCTCTCCAACATGATGGTGTCGTATTCAGATCTCAGCGATCGTTCATTGCTAAACGAGACAAACAAGCTGTCATTTTGGTTGACAACATATGTCGCAGATCGTAAGCATTGATTTTGGAATCTTTGCATTTGATCGGAATCTTTGCATTGATACACCTTCCATCGGTACAATAGCTCAAATTCATCTGTAAAATAAGGGTATTGGCGATCAACAACATTCCCTCCCATTCCAATCAATGTGAAATGTTTTATAGTATCAAATTCGTGAAAAACACTATCAGGAATAACGTAATCATTTTGAAAAAACGCACTTTTATGAATGTTTTGACACGATGCAAGACAAAAGACAAAATTCATTATTTGCAACATTAATACATATTTTCGCATAATCTTAAAACATTTTGGAAATAACTTTGAGAACTTCAACGAATACATCAGTGACTGATTGTTGTTTCGAAGACTTAGAGTAATCATACATGCGTCGCTCGGTCGCTGAGTTGATATGAGTGGCTGAAAAAAAATGAATATCGTCTTTGACGTTTTTTCGTGACAAGACAGTATATCTGCTTGACGAGTTTTTTTTAGCATATGTCCAAGAAAAGATTTTAACAGCATATTCTGATGTTTCAGTATGCGAAAAAGAATTTGGCCCCATAGCATCAGGGAAAGATTGTGTAACACTTCTTACTTCAACATCTTGAACCAACGGTCTTTTTTCATAACCCATATTATTCATAAATGCTTCGGCATTATCACCCGTAAATGTTGCGTTCGCTATTCCATCAACACCATCTTGTCGGCATGATACATCACTTACCTTATCCAAATTAGAATTAATGGCATCATTGTCGGATTTGTCGAACATATTATTACTACCCATCCATTTCCACCCTTTTCCCTCCAATGATTTTTCATCTCCTTTTCGGTAATCTCGATTGTAATATACATCCCCCGTCAACTCATTTTCAAACCAGTCCTCCCCATTCGGATCCACCAGTTTCACTGGGTTATCCGCGCAATAAACATACGGGCTCAGCGAGGCATATTTGTCACTCATTGGATCCACGCTCAACCAAATACTCAAATCGCTGCTGTAATAGCGTGAGCCAAAGTAAGATAGACCGGTTTCGGAGTCCTTTTCTTTTGCGGAGAAGGTGAAAATAGCCCGGAACGGTGGCGGGTTCGTCCCAAATCCCCGGAAGGGGATTCATCGGTCTCTGGCGATATGGGCGGTGGCGGGGCATTGGTGATTATATAATAGTGCAAAAGTACAAAAATATCATATACAAAATCAATGCAACTTCAAGATTTTTTTATACTTTTGCAAAAATATTTGACTTATGCAGATTCTTCGACAGAAAATCACAAGAGAGCATCTCAAAACATTGGCAGCCAACACATTCGTTGATATGATCAAATGTGTCGCCGATGTTAAACAAAATCTGTTGGCTGTTGATGCTGAACTACATGCCGACCTTGAATCCATGTTGCTTGAAAATGGTTCTGAACAGGGTTGTCTTTGGGGATTTAACCTCTATCCTGACGAAACTGGCGATGATTTCATCGAATTCGATTCTCTTATCAACATCCGCTCTTGGCAAGGGAACCGCAGCAGAGACGTTGAAGACGAAAGTGTGCGTCAGCAAATCAGAGAAATTGTTTCCAAATACATTGAATAACCATGCAGCACGAAACCCTCAGCAACGGCGCTTGGGCCGATATGACGTTGGCCCAGCAAATGGCAAACATTGGAAGTGAAAGTTACCGTGCCACAAAATGGCTTGCTAAAGGCCGCAGTGACAACGCCGAACGTGCTTTTGAGCGTATGCAAGAGCTGGTGGACCTCACTATCGCTTACGGTCGACGCAATTCCCCAAATCGATATTCTCTTCTGAAAGAAATCTGTCGCTTCAGGGAACTTTTCTGCAAGGCATTCCTCGATTCCAATCTGACCGAACTTTCTGCACTCAACCATTATCTCGATCATTTTGCTAAGATCAGGGCATAGAGTTACACAGATCTCATGCATTTGGATGCATAGCAATAGCCCGGGACGTTTGCGGGTTCGTTCCAAATCCCCGTGAGGGAATTCATGAATCTCCGCGTGTCACACGTATCCACACGTATTAGGGCTGCGGAAATCTGCGAGGTCTGTGATATTTGATGGTGGCGGGCATAGCGGATTTTTGAGGGGGCAATGATGTGAAATTAAATAATACAATATTATTCTAATCCTGTGAAATATTCTCGAGCAGTATAAAAGGCTTTTTTAGACTCCTTTTCCATGAAAACAAAGTGCCATCTTGCTGTTGGCTGAAGAAAAAACGTGGATTTCACCCCATTGTATGTTATTTCTACTTCACAACTCTCACTTTCGAATTCTCTCTTTTCGAAAACACAATACTCCGACCAATTCCTGCTATTATAGATGCTTTTTATTCTGTTTTTAGAATAATAGACAACATAAAAGTCTTCAACCATCACCCCACTAATGCCTGCGAGTTGTATTTTGTCATCCATATTGTACACATGACGATCTAACAGAAGTTTATCCCCAACTTTTATAGATAACGTATCGTTCTCATTTATTCCAAAAATTGTAAGCACTGCATGTCTCTTTTTATACGGTTTGGCAAAATCCCAGATCTCATCAGTGGTTTGCCAATGCCTTGTTACATGCTTCGATGGGCTGGCGTAATTTATTGAATCTTGACCTAAGGCAGTTAACGCATATATGGTTGACATAAATATGAATACAAGTGATTTAATCTGATTATTTGTCTTGCTCATAGCGATTTGTCAATGATGGTTGTGTCGATAGTTTTCAAAATAATGCTTCAAAATTTCATCTCTCATCCTCTCCATTTTTCTTTTACTGAACGGATGAGAGGATTTATTCACGATCTTTGCGGTAAAGTTAATGGTGATAATTTTATTCCCATTCTCATCGATTGTTATGACTATTTCTATCTCCTCCCCATCCGGATCCACCAACTTCACCGGGTTGTCTGCGCAATAAACGTAAGGCGAAAGCGAAGGATATTTCCCCGCCATCGGGTCGACGCTCAACCAAATGCTCAAATCGCTGCTGTAATAGCGTGAGCCAAAGTAACTTAAGCCGGTTTCAACATCCTTCTCTTTTGCGGAGAACGTGTAAGACAAATGTAGAATGAAGAATGTAGAATGGCGGCGGGATACCCTTCCCCGTTAGGGGATGCATATCTGTAGCCCGGAACGGTTGCGCACGCGGGCCAAATCCCCGTGAGGGGATTCATGGATCTCCGCGGATCGCGCGAATCGCACGGATTTCCGAGAAGAGAATCTGCGGGGATATGCGCGGTCTGCGGGCGATATGTGAGGTGGCGGTTCATCGGTGGTTTTTGACGGAGCGAAGATACGAAAATCACGAATCGGTTTTGGTACATTTCGTACCTCTGGCCTGTTTCATTCTCCATTTTCTTATGAAGCTATATGTACTCCAACCAAGAGCTTTCCGTTCGCCACGTTTCTGGTTTTTGAAAATCCGCCCCTTGGTGTCATAATAGACGGCGTTTGTCAGTTTGCCCGCCTGATAATAACGGATGCATTGGAGACCGTTGTAATGCTTTTTCGTATAGAAGTCATATATAGTGTCTTTTACGCCATTTGTATATTTCGTTGTTGTCTCTAACATCCTTCGATGGTTGTAGAAGTTCTCTTTGTACAAGGTATTGTTTTTGTAGTATTGGACCAAACTGTCGGCCCAACAATAGGCGGAGTCTATTAGGGTGTCGTATTTCGCATAATACTTCCAAATGGGCTGGTTAAAGCCCACGTAGGAAGTGTCATACTCGATTTTGTCCGAGAGATACCGGTCCGGATAGTTCAGATCCTCATCGCCATTCACGTAGAGGAGTCGTGTTAACAGTTCTCCACCTGCGGAATAGCTTCTGACAACCCCGTCCGCAACACCTTGTTTGTAAGAGACCTCTCCACGCAACCGGCCGTCAGGCCAGTACTCTTTTGAAACGCCATCTTCCAAACCTTCTTTGTAGCTGATGGTTTGAATGAGTTTACCCGTCTTGAAGTTGTAGCTGGTGTCTGATAGCTTATGCCCCATCTCATACACCGTCTTTTTCACCAGAACAGTATCGTTATCAACCTTCATGGAGATTACGAACCAGTTCCCGTGCGGCAATCCGCCCACAAGTTGGTTGTGCGCGTCATACAGACCGGTCACAGTTTGCCCAAACAACAAGGTTGGAAAGACCCCCAAAAGCAACAATAGTTTCTTCATATTCTGTCTGCTTTTCTCCAATCGATTCATCTCTTGCGAACAATTTTTTTGCGAGAACGACAATTAGAAATCCTCAACTCAGGTCTTATAACCAATCTTCTTGATCGCATTGTTACAGAAAAACTCCAATTATCTTGTCTTTTATCGATGAGTCTGTTTTGTATGCAATACGTCATTGGACCTGCACCATCAACTTCCAAATCATAAGAGAAAGAATTTCCTTCAGGGGAGTTAATCCATCCTGTTTCAACTTTATTTGCGGCAATGAATGTGGCATAATTTTCTACACCATACGGATTAAAATCAATTTCGACAGCATAGACATTTGCTCCAATAGGGATTTCTCCACACACTATCATTTCTTGATTGTCAGGCCGACTTTCAATTTCGATTTTTTCTTCTGTTTCGCTAAACACTTCAACATTTATCTTTTCTATGCGTCCCATGCCATTTACAGCACGGTTGTATCCCTTTAGAAGTCTTTTTTGATATTTATTGCACAAGTAATCAGCAGCGGCCTCCAAATCGTCATCATTAGCACCATCTTCAACCATTTTCATCAAGGGCGCTCTTATTTTTTTATCAAAATAATCATAGAATCTTCTGAGGCGTTTCGAGGAAGGGTCTCCACCGTCACACACTTCCTCCCCATTCGGATCCACCAACTTCACCGGGTTGTCCGCGCAATACGTGTAAGGCGAAAGCGAAGGATATTTGTCACTCATTGGGTCCACGCTCAGCCAGATGCTCAAGTCGGAGCTGTAATACCGTGAACCAAAGTAAGATAGACCGGTTTCGGAGTCGCGTTCTTTGGCGGAGAAGGTGAAAGTCAAAGAGTTAGCAGTTAGCAGTGAGTAGTTAGCAGTTGGACGGGATTCGGAAGTGCCTGTACAGATCCGGTAGCAGAAG
>ONCM01000084.1 GCA_900316305.1 uncultured Bacteroidales bacterium
GTTGTAGTCGTATGAAATCACATATTGACCGGCAGGAATGTTGATACACGGGGAAACCATATAGGAAGCAGCATCGTAGTCGTTGCTGAAAGTATAGGTCGGCGTACCATTCACCACAGTCCACATCAAAGGATTGGCATTGCGGGAATCGGCAATCCAACCACCCTGGCCCATCACAACATTGGTGAAGTCCTCGGAATAAGGCAGAGAGGACGGGGTGATGAGACGGATGTTGTCAATAGTGTAAACGTCGTTGGACGGGTTGCCGTCACCACCGTAGAGAAGCGTCACCGTAATAGAGTTGACGGAATCAGTGAAGTTGGCACCCTGTGCAAACGTGAAGGTAGCTTGCTGGCCAGAGGCAAGAGCCGTCGGGGTGAAGGTCTCCGTCACAGGAGTACCGCCGTTGATGGAATAACTGGCTCTGAAGGAGGTTACATCGGCCGTGGCGTTGTCGTTCTGCACCGTGAAGGTGACAGGAACATTGCTCAGGTCGCAGTTGTCCTCGATGCCCTCGACACTGATGAGGTTGAGGTCTCTGGTGAAGACAGCCTGATAGACCTGAATGTCATCGATGTAAGCATAGTTGTAAGCACCTGTACGGCTATCCTCCTTGTCTTGATTCATGAAGAAAACGATATGGCCCGTGTGATGGCCTTCGAAGGAAACCGTGAAGGGCTCGTAGGTGGTACCCGAAGGCATGATGGTGTCGACCGGAGTATAGGTGCCGGCAAGGTTGTTCAGATCGGTGACCACACCCACTTGGAACATGGAAGAGTAATTGGTGGTAGTACTTCTTCTGGCTTGGAAGCTGATAGCGGCATCTGCAAGATCCACATCAAATTCGGGAAGTATAACATAAATATTACCGGAGGAGGAGGCGGTGCTGAAATATTGGTAAAATCTCAAACTACGTTCACCGCTGCTGGCGTATGTGGAACTATAGTATATACCGGCACCGTATGAAGTGGATGTCCCCGTGAAATGGCGTTTCCAGCAGATAGGTATTTCGCTGGTGCTGATAGAGGTGCTCGTGGTGGCGTAGCTGTCGAAATTCTCATTGTACGGCAACGCAAGAGGATCACATTCTGTCTCGAAGGTGAACGTTCTGTTGGATGCAAATGAGTGGTCGGTGGCGGAGCAGACTGCTACAACCGAGACCGGGATGGTGTATTCCGTAGCAGAGGTCAGTCCGGTAATGGTGAAAGAGGGAGTAGTGGTAGTGGCGGTGGTGGTAGTACCGTTCACGGTGTAGGTAACTTCCCACTCCGTTTCACTTCCGCCAGGAGTCCAATGCACCGTAACCGTATTGTTGGTCGCACTCAAGGTGGTGGAAAGGACGGGGTTCGGACAGGTGACTTGTCTCGGATAAACCTCTATGTCGTCGATGCATGCATAGTTGTAGCTGCCCGTTTTGCCACTTTCTTTGTTTTTGTCCATGAAGAAGGCGATACGGCCCGCGTGATGGCCTTCGAGAGAAACCGTGAAGGATTGATAGGTGGTACCCGAAGGAGTAATTGTCTGAATCGGAGTGAAAGTAGCAGCAGGATTATTCACATCGGTCACAATACCCACCTTGAACGTGGAGGAATAAGAAGTTGTGCTACTTCTTCTGGCCTGGAAGGTGATAGCGGCCAAATCCAAGTCAATGTCCATTTCGGGAAGAATGGCATAGATGTCACCGTATGAGGTGCTGGTAGAGGTGGTGGCGTAGTTGTATAATCTCAAGAAACGGGCGTCGCTGTTGGCGAGTGAAGTACTATAGTAAACGCCAGCACCGTAACTGGTGTTTGTTCCAGTATATGCGCGCTCCCAGCAAGTAGGCATTATGCTTGTGCTGAAAGAGGTGCTCGTTGTCGTGAGGTTGTCAAAGTCTTCCGTATAAAGCATCGGTTTGGGTTCGCATTCCGTCATAAAAGTGAGGGTGCGGTTAACAGGGAATGACTGGTCGGTGGCGGAACAAACTGCCGTGATGCTGAACGGAATGGTATATGCCGTGGCAGCATCCAGGTTGCCGATAGTGAGAGAGGTGTTGGTCGTCGTAAATGTGTTGGTCGTGCCATTCAATGTATAGGAGACTTCCCATTGCGTTTCGCTGCCGCCAGGAGTCCAGGACAACGTGATGGAATGGGCAGTTATGTCCATATTGGAAGATACAACCGGTGACGGACAGGTAACCTGTACCGGGCAAGTGACGAATTTCGCGTTGGAGCGATAACTGCTTAATGAACCGGTAGTCGTGTTTGTGAGATCGTCAACGGGACTGGTGTCATTCTGTCTGTAAAGACAGCTGTTGGTTTCGGAGGTGTATCTGTACGTTACGGAGTTGTTATAACTGTCGGCGGTCTTGGTGACACACACCACAAGATTAGCGCTTCCATCATAGAAGAAAGGCACATCGAAAGTGAAGGTCTGCCAACCCACTTCACCGCCCAGAGTTACATTGTTGGCATCATAAACCAGCGTCAAATCTGAGGCAGGAGTCCAACTCGAAGTGCTGCTGAAAGTACTGTTGGCTGTGGTTGCCAGATAGATCTTCACATTGGTAGTAGCAAGTGAAGCAGTTCCATTGCTGTAATAACGGATACCTGTGATCATACAAGGTCCTCCGAGTTCAGATTGCGGATAAATAGTTTCGTTTCTCGAGTTACGATAATAGGTATTGAACGGTACAGTGCTGACCGCAGATGTACCCGTGCCGATTTCTATCTCAACCGGGTTGGTGCAATCCGTGCCGCCACCGGACGTGGTGGTGGTAAAGTTGACTACATCGCTCCAGTTGCTCTGCTCTTGCGTACAAATGGTACGAACATACACATCGTAATGGGTGCCTTCGGTCAGACCGGTAAGGGTGACGGAAGGAAGGGTGGAGGTAACAGTGGTACCGCTACCGTGGGCAAAACCGGAAACACCGTATTCAACCTCCCATTCGAGACCATTGCCTCTCGGAGTCCAAGCCACATCGGCGCTGGTGTTCTGGATATTGCTGACCGTAATCACTTCGGGATTCAGACAGCGCGGCGTTTGGATAACACTGATGTCATCAATGCCAAGATAATAGTTGTTGGCAGTACCGCCTGCATATTTGAAAGCAAGACGTTTACCGGCAAGAGAACCCACATTGATATCCACACGCGTCATAGTAGTGATTTTCGGGAGAGTTTGCAAGGTAACGAAAGTGTTTTCGTTGTTCACATTGGTCAGATAACCCACAGACAAGACACCGTTGGAAGCGGTAGTGCCCTCGTTTCTGTACCAGAAAGAGAGGGTGGCATCATCCGCGTCGATGGCAGGCATAATGGCATAGACGCTTTCGTTGGCAGCAGATTGGAAATAGAGGGAGCGGCTGCCCGTATGAATGTATGTGGTACTGCTATTGACATATGCCTTGGGATAAGTTCCGGAATAGCCGTTGTTGTTGATGAAAGCCCAGCATTCGATGTCGCTCGTTTGAGTAGCGTAATCCTCGAAGCCTTCTTCGTACGGCAGCTGTTTGTTTTCGCAACCCGTGGTGAAAGTCGTAGCAATCCAATTGCTTTCGCTATTAGAACCGCAAACAGCCTTCACGCGCACATCGTAGTTCGTGAGGGCGCTAAGACCGTTGAGGGTAATCCAAGGAGCATTGCTTACAGGAACGGAAACCCAAGTGTTCTCCGTTGCTTTCTTGTATTCAACTACCCAAGCCGACTCGTTGCCGAGCGGTGTCCAGGTCAGTTCCACACGGGTACCGACAACAGAGACAACTTCAACGGCGGAGGGCTCGATACAAGCGCTGAGCGTGGTGAAGTCTGCAGCGATATACTCGCTGGAGCTCGTAGCACTGCAGTTGGCTTTCACGCGCAC
>ONCM01000010.1 GCA_900316305.1 uncultured Bacteroidales bacterium
CCGAACAGAGAAGTTAAGCCCGACCGCGCCGATGGTACTGCCCTACAGGTGGGAGAGTAGGTCGTCGCCCAATACCATAGAGCCCTTCAGATTTTCTGGGGGGCTTTTTTTGTTATGTCCCCAGGGCTCGGCTGGCGCTTCACCCCGGGTTGGCATAGGTCGGGCTTTCAGCCCTTTTGGGAAAATCCTTCATAACCACCTCCATTCCGTGGCCGACGATAGGAGGCCACGGAACCTCGAACCCGCTAGAGCACCATTAGGA
This sequence comes from uncultured Bacteroidales bacterium, assembly GCA_900316305.1. Taxonomy (GTDB): domain Bacteria; phylum Bacteroidota; class Bacteroidia; order Bacteroidales; family WCHB1-69; genus F23-D06. Next base: position 263 of record ONCM01000010.1, read on the forward strand.
GGCCAAGGATCACTTATATAATATTGTATATATATAATATTATGTTCCATCACTTTTACCTCTTGCCTCTTACCTTTCCTGAGCCCTAGTACCCCAAACGATATCCTCGCGAGAATTCAACACGCTTCATAATTGCCCGAACGAGCGTAAATATCGCATTCTCGATGCGATATTAGTAAATCATTGAAAATCAATTAATTGCATTTGTTCTTATTTGAACACTCATTCAGAGAGGATGTTGAGGATCCCTGTGGATGGTGCGCGAAAATAGCGACCATTATTGAGAACTTCGTTTACTTTTCAGCTAAATACTGCCACATTTTAGCCGCCTTTATACATTTTTGTTCCTGCCTCTTTGTAACTTATTTTTTTTTCAGAAGTATAACTAATTGAAAGACAACTTTTTCTCTGTCTTGAAATAAAATAAAAAAAAATTCTTCAAAAAGAAATATCGAACGAAAAAAAATGTATTTTTGCAAGTTAATTATAAAGTGTATAGTGTATGATAGACTACGTAAGTATTCAAGGCAAAATGTTAAGAAGCAGGGAGGGAACCGCCTTCCCGGCGCTTATGTTTTCGTTTGATAATGAGTTGAAATATAATAAATTAAATTAACAATAGTAATAATTAAAATCAAAACGATGAAAAAATTTATGATTTTTCTGCTAATGGCGTTCCTGTACTTAGGAACATGCCAGGCACGCAGCGAAGCATCGCATCCGAACAATGCGAAACTGAAGCTGCTCAGTTGGGTCTCCCCAACGCCATCTGAATCGTTTTTGACACGCAGCGACGCTGTTGCGGGTGATTTTACGATCACACCGTCTGGCGAAGTGTTTATCAGCGTGACGGGGACTAAGAAGTCCGAGACGTTTAACGCTGTGTACGCTGGCAGCAACACCGTCGATACTGTCAAATGGTTCGTTGATGGTAACATGAAGCAGGCTCGTCCTAGCTCGGAAAATACGAGCTACAAGTACGAGGCTACCTCGATGAATGTGGGTACACACAGCATTTACAGCGTTGCTGTATTGCATGATGGTACTTCCATTCAATCACCTGCTTCCACAATCATTGTCAATCAGAATGACATTCAGGTGGAAGTCGTAGGTGTTACCGAGGCTTGCGAAGATGCCGAAGTGGTTCTCACCGCTTCTATTGAGGGCACCCAACTCCAAGGTTTCCAATACGTTTGGAAATACCAAGGTAATGTGTTGCAACAAGGTGTTAACTCTGTGCAACTGCTGAACCAAGGTCAACAAATCAAATTCTATCCCAGACAACTGCTGGGTGGTCAGGCTCTGACTGATCCTCGTGAACTCGACTTCACGGTAGAGGTCAGCTACGCCGGCTGTAAGCTGGAGCTCTCTCCTGTTCACTACTTGACGGTTTATCCGACTCCTCAACTCTCTTTGATTGTTCCCGATTCTATTTGTGCACAAGGCAACACGGTGCTTACCGCTACCGTGACCGGCAATACTACTTTGGAACCCTACCAATATAAATGGTTCAAGATTGCCGAAGAAGATACTGCTCTTTTGGCCACCACTACTGTTGGTGAGTTGACTGTTGTGAATGACAGTCTCCTTACGAAATGGGATCATGTTGGTGTGTTGGCTGTCTATACCAATGCTGCTTGTAACTCTGATACTGTTTGGGACGCCGTTCGTCCTGTTAAATATGAAAATTATCCTGTTGCTGAAAACTTGACTTTGAACCTTTCTGTTCCTACAGTCGCTCAAGACACTTTCTGCTTAGGCACTCAATTGATCTATACGGTTGAAGACCAAAATACTGATTTCGGTACCCCCATCTATACTTGGACAGTGAACGGTATGCCGGCTGAAGCTAATGGCAACATGTTCGAGTATGCTTCTGAACAAGAAGGTACTTTCTATGTTGTGGTTTCCGCCACCTACCCGAACTTCCCTTGTGAGGTTACGGTTGCTGATACCGATACCGTTGTTTTCAATGTCGCTCCTGAGTTGCTGATCTCCGGTAACCATATCATCTGCGCTGGTAGTACTACTACGCTGACCGCCACCGATGGTTTTAAAACCTACGCTTGGACTGGCCCTGGCATTGCTACTGATGCTACTACTCCTGCTGAACAAACCAATACTGTTACGGTCAATCAAGCTGGTGTCTATACTTTGACGGCCACGACGAAGAGTGGTTGTGTAGCTACCGCTCAGTTCACCGTTGAACAGCTCGGTAGTAACTTCCTGGTTTCTGCTACTAATTATGCTGCTTGTCCCGGTTCCACGGTTGTGCTCAATGCCAATCTCGATGGTTGGGAAAACCAGAACATCTCCTACAAGTGGAGTGTGAAGAACGGTAATACTTTTGACAGCATTGGAGTTGGTTCCGAAATTGCTGTGACCGTTCCCGCCAATACGACTCTTGATACGATCACTTATAAAGTTGAAGTTTCTGCTGGCAACTGCAGCACGGAACAAATCATCAAAGTTGATGTGATCAATGAGGCTTTGACTGCCATCACTCTTACCCCGACTACTCCTACCACATTCTGCGAAGGTGGTCAGGCTGTTGTTAAGATTACTGATCCTGTTCAAAATTATAGCGGTTTCTATAATTGGTATCTGAATGGTGTCCTGATTCCGGGCGAACATTTGGATTCTATCAGCTATGTTTTGGATCAGGCTGGTACCTACACGTTTGGTGCAAAACGTGCTAACGTTCAATGTGGTACCGATAATGTTGTGGAAGCTACTGTGAACTTTACGGTTGAAGCTGCTCCCGCAATTGCTATTACGGGTGACAACGTGATTTGTCAGAACGCTTCCGCCACCATGGTGGTTGCTCCGGCTGTTGCTGGTGCTACCTATACTTGGGTTGGTCCTGATACCGCTGCTATCAATCACCATGTTGCATCTGACAGCTCTTTGACGACTACCGTTCCTGGTGTCTATGCTGTGACGATGGCGATGAACGGCTGTGCTTCTACCGCCCAGTTCAACATTACGCAATTTGGCGGCAACCTCCAAGTCTATGCTTCTGACCTCGAGGTTTGTCCCGGCAGCCCGGTGATGTTGAGCGCAGTGCTCGATGGATACTACAATGAAAACGTTGCCTACAAGTGGTATTTGAACAATGCAAATGGTACCGCTATTGACAGCGCTTCTTCTGTTGTGGTTTATCCTGAACTCGCCAATGGCGATAGCGTGCATTATGTCGTGAAGGCTTACGCAGAGGATGCAGAGGAATGTGCATTGACGTCATATATTAATATATATGTCATCGACACGGTTACTCCGCAACTTGCTTTGCGCGTGGATCCTTCCACTCTCTGTCAAGGTGGACAAATTGGTGCACGTGTTACGACTACTGGCAATGCCACGATCAATTATTACACTTGGTTCTTGAATGGTGTTGAGATTCCTGGACAGAATCTTGATTCTATCAGAATCAACATCATTGAACCCGGTGATTACATGGTTGGTGTGAAGCCTGCTGATAATATCTGTGTGGCACACGCTGCTATTGTGGAAAAGGGTATCACAGTGGGTGTGATTCCTGAGATTACCATGACGGGCAACAACGTGATCTGCAACGGCGACACCGCCGTGATCGTCGCTGTTCCTGTTCCTACGGTTGCAGGAAATATCTATGAATACACTTGGGCTGGTCCCGATATCACTAAAGCTAATGACTCTTGCCTCAAGACCGTTGTTCCTGGTGTTTACACGGTGACGGTTGAGAATAAGAATAATGGTTGTATTGCCACGGCTGACTTCACCATCTATCAAAATGGTGGCAATTTGAACCTGATGGCAAGCAACACGAGTGTTTGTGCCAATGAACCTGTTCAATTGAGCGCACACTTGGCTGGTTTCGAGAATGAGAACATCGTCTATGCTTGGAGCACTGGTGACACCGCTTCCACGATTACGGTCTTCCCGACCGACACGACCACGTATGTTGTGACGGCTGTTGCTGGCGCTTGCACGATGGTTGACTCCATTACGATTTATGCGGCTGAAGTTGAGACAGTGGCTACGACGATTGCCTATAACGGTGAGCAGGAGCTCTGTCAGGGTCAGGAAGCATGGATTTTCTATGTTGATTATCCTGTTGGTGCAGCCCATACTGATTACACCTATACTTGGTATTTCGACGGTATTGAGATTCCTGGCATGAATCAGGATGAGATTCACTTGAATCCTGAGCAACTTGGTGTCCACTTTGTTTCTGCCAAGGCTAATGTTGAAGGTTGCAAGGTTGCAACGGTTTCGAATGAGATCAGAATCAAGGTTACCGCAGCTCCCGAGGTTACCATTTCTGGCAACAACGTGGTTTGCAATGGTGACACTGCAGTTCTCACCGCCAATGCCATCACGCCTATCTACTCTAACGAGTTTGGCGAAGGTCAATACAATTACTCTTATACTTATGCATGGAGCAATGGTGAAAATACGGCAACGATTAAGGTTGTGGAAGGCGGCGCCTACACTGTGACGGTGACGAATTCTACGACGGGTTGCTTTGACATTGCAACTGTGAATGTCATCACTTCAGGTGCTGATCTTCAGATCATTGCAGAGACCACGGAGGTTTGCGCAGGCGACAATGTTACTTTGAGCGCTAACTTCGACGGTTTCGTGAACGAGAACGCCACGTATGAATGGCGCAAGTTGAGTGCGACCGGCACGGTTGTTGGCACAGGTGCTACCTATGTTGATCACCCGACCTCAACTCAACATTATTACTTGACAGTGAACGCTGGTGATTGTTCCATCACTGATGACATTTGGATCACAGTCCATGAGGTTCCTGAGCGTCCTGTCGTGAACGTATCTGCTACTTCCATTTGTGAAGGTGCTCAAGTTACCGCCACTGTCAGTGGTTCAGCATCTGCTACCGCCAACAACACCTACATTTGGTATGTTGATGGTATTGAGATGGAGGGTGAGCATCTTGCTAGCATCATTTTGTCACTTGACGAGGTTGGCATTCACACCATCCAAGCTAAGACTATTAACCAGTACGGATGTGTTTCAGCTACGGCTTCTGTTGCTAAGAGTGTGACGGTGGTTGCTACTCCTGAGATCACGTTGTCTGGTAACAATGTTATCTGTAACGGCGACAACGCTGTTATCACGGCAAGCGTTACTCCTAGCGGCAGCTACACTTACAATTGGAGCAACGGTGTTACTGGTGCAACTCTGACGACTGATTCAGCCGGTATTTACACGGTTACTGTTACCAGAACGTATGCTCCGAATTGTGCCGCTACTGCATCTGTGAACGTTATCACGAATGGTGCCGACCTGCAGATCATCGCAGACAATACTGTCATCTGCGAAGGTGAATATGTTACTTTGAGAGCTAACTTCGAAGGCTTCGAGAATGAGAATGCTACCTACAGTTGGAGCTTATCACAAAATGGTACTCCTTCTATTGGTACTGCTTCTACTCTTACTGTTAACCCGAATGTCAATACTCGTTACTATTTGACTGTCACTGCTGGTGATTGCTCTATCAGTGATTATGTTGACATTACGGTTCATCCTCGTCCTGTGATTGCTTCTGTGACTGCATCTAATGAATATGTCTGCCAAGGCGGTCAGGTTTCCTTCACAGTTAATCCTGCAGTTGCTAGTAACAATTATGAGTGGTACTTGAATGGTGTACAGATTGCAAATGAAGGTACCAGCACACTCACTCTTAACATGAATGAACCTGGCGCTTATCAAGTTGCTGCCCGCATCATTAATGAGTATGGTTGTGCCGCTGTGAATACGACAGTCCCTATGGCTGAACATACGAATTACATTAATGTGTATGGTATTCAAATACCTTGGGGAACTGTTACAGAGCCTGCAGTTGTTGCTGTATTACCTACTCCTGATATTCAATTGAGTGGTAATAATGTGATTTGTAATGGTAGTGAGGCTGTAATTACCGCAAATGTGATTCCTGCTGTTGCTGGAGAAGGTTTTGCCGGTCTTGTTGCCCTTTGGAACAGTTTTGTTGGTGCTGCTGATTTTAATTATCAATATGCATGGAGCAATGGTACGAATAACCAAATCTTGACCACTGGTACAGCCGGTACTTACACGGTTACGGTTACCAATACTGCTCATAATTTGGGTTGTTATGCTACCGCTTCTATCGAGGTGATCACCAATGGTTCTAACCTCCAGGTGTATGCTGACAAGATGAATGTTTGCGAAGGTGAGTTCGTTACCTTGAACGCTAATGTCAATGGCTACACTAACGAGAACGCTACTTATGTTTGGACTGACAATGCTGATAATTCAGTGATTGGCACTGCTTCTACCGTTACGGTTGAAACGGAAGCTAATGATAACAATCAAGCTGAATATATCGCTACGATCACCGCTGGTGAATGTGTTATTGCTGACACGATCACGATCAATGTGACTCCTGTTGAGACGGTTGCAACCGAGCTCTATCCTATCTCTAATGAGCACATCTGCCAAGGTCAGCAAATTGCTTTTGCTGTTAACCATCCTTTCGGTTCAAATGATAATTACAGCTACACATGGTATGTTGACGGCATCGAAGTTGCTGGCGAGCATCTTGACCAAGTTGAGTTGAACTTCAACGAGGTTGGTGTTCACTTTGTGGCTGCCAAGGCAAATGTCGAGGGTTGTAAGATTGCTACTGTCTCTGATGAGATTCGCGTGAAGACTTATGCAACACCTGAGGTTGTCATTTCTGGCAACAACGTGATTTGCAATGGCGACACGGCTGTTCTCACGGCTAATGTTATGACTCCTGCGATTAATCAGGATAATGCTATTTACAACAATTATTCCTATGAATATCTTTGGAGCAATGATTCCACTACTCAGAGCATCAAGGTCACCGAAGGTGGTATTTACACTGTGACTGTTACTGGCATGGCTATGCAGAATGCTTTGAGTGGCCAATATGTTACAACAGGTTGCTCTGCTACGGCTTCTGTTAACGTCATCACTTCCGGTGCCGACCTGCAGCTTGTTGCTGACAAGATGGATATCTGTGAAGGTGAGATGATCACTTTGAACGCTAACAATGATGGTTTCATCAATGAGAACGTTTCTTACGCATGGACGGGCAATGGTTTGAACGCTAATGAGGGTTCTACCGTTTCCGCAGTTCCTTCTGTTAATGAGAGCGGTCTTGTGAAGTATGTTGTCACTGTTACTGCTGGTGAATGTACGATGATTGATTCTATCAGCATCAACGTGACCAAGGTTGACACCTTCAAGACCACTGTTGCTAATATCAACAATGTTTGTCAAGGTGGCCAGATCACCGCTACCGCAACTTCTGTTCCTGTTGCTACCGAATTCGTTTGGTATCTGAACGGTCTTGAGTTGCCTGGTGAAAATCAGCCCACCATTACCCTGAACATGAACGAAAACGGCGAATACACTCTCGCAGCCAAGGCTGTTGTTGAGGGTTGTCAATTTGCAGTCGTTTCCGCAGCTGTTCCTTTCACGGTTGATTCTATGCCTGTTGTGACGATCACCGGTAACCAACTCTACACTGTTGGTTCTACGGTTGCCACTCTGACGGCTTCTAATGATTATAACTTCTCCAGCTTCGTTTGGAGCGATGGTCAAACCGGTCAAGAAATCACGGTTAGCCAGTATGGCGTTTACACTGTGACCGCTACCACCGCTAACGGTTGTGTGGCTATCTCTGAGCCTTTCACCGTTTCTCCTGTTGAGGATCTCCAAGTTCATATCGTTGGTCCTCACGAGGCTTGCCAGAACGACGTTGTTACGCTCTCCGCTATCGTTGATTATGACCTCGAAGGTCATACCTATCAATGGTTCGTTGACAACAATCCTATCTCTGGTGCTACCGCCGCTCATCTTACCATTAACGTGAGCGACCTCTATGACTCTACTCAAACGCTGGCTCATGAGTATAAGGTTGAAGTGAGTGTTCCTAATTCTGGTGCTGCTTGCCACGTGGTGGTCAGCCCTGTCCACTCCTTCCTGATCACTCCTGTTCCGATGGCTGTCGTCTCCGCTCCTGAAAAGGTTTGTGAGGGTTCAGACGTCACGTTCGAGGCTCTTGTTTATGCAATTGGTAACAATGCACAGTATCAATATGTTTGGTATCGTGACAACGAGAACAATCCTGTTGACACTATCGATTATCTGACTACCTACACAGTTGATTTCGCTACTGCTACTCAGCACACGCACGCTGTGAAGGTTCTCTATCAGGATCTCGCTTGTAGCTCCAATATCTCCGAGTTCGTTGGTGTTGAAGTTTATGAGACTCCTGTCGCTATTAAGATGAATCTTGATCCTTCTACCATCTGCACGACTAACCAAGCTGAACTCACCATCACTGACAACAACAGTGAGGAGACCTTCGGTGTTGCTACTTACAACTGGTTCGTGAATGGTGTTGAGATGCCTCTCGTTCATGGTAACCTCTTCACCGCTGATTTCGACCACAATGGTGCTTACAGCTTCTGGGCTACCGCTACTTACAGCGAGTATCCTTGCGCCGTCCTCTACACCGATACCGTTGTTGAGAACGTTGTGATGCATCCTACTGTCCAAATCACTGGTGATCCGATTATTTGTCATAACGATCCTGTTGTCCTCTATGCTAACCTGAATGACACGGTTGATTCTTTGAATTATACCTACGAGTGGAGACTTTACAACTACACGGTTGGTGGTAACCAAGCTTCCATCCCGTGGCCGTGGAGCATGTTTGTTGGTGACGAGATTACGTTGCCCGACTTCCCGGCTTACATGGAAGGTGCTCCTGTTTGGGTTCTCAATGGTGAGAGCACATACGTCAGCGTTCCGCTGCCCGCTCAGGATTATCCGTACATCTTCACCGTTATTGTGACCACTCCTGAGGGTTGCCGTGTGGAGAGCGAGCCTTACTACGTCTATGTTGGTGAGGATCCTGAGGTTGTTGCTACGGTTGATTTCGACACTGTTTGCGCTGCTGGTGAAATCACTGCTACTGCACACCTTGGCAACTGGAATATGGACAACCTGACTGCTCAATGGCAAGTCCGTACGAAGAATGATGACGGTTCTTGGAGTTCATGGGAGAACATCGACTATGGTACTTCTGGTATCCTCCATCATGTTCCTGGTGTTACTTCACAATACAGAATCATTGTGACTCAAACCACCACTGGTTGTTTCGCTATCAGTGCTCCTGTTGATGTTGAAGTTATCACTCCTCAGCAAATCGACCACATCCTGGCTATCAATGCTAACTCCGCTTATCAGACGAACCTCGTCTGTGAGGGTGCTCAGCTTGAAGTGAAGGCTCTGATGGTTCAACTTGATGAGAACAACGATACCGTTCGCGATGCTAATGGTGATATCGTTTACTTCGCTAACAATGACCTTACTTACATGTGGAAGCTGAATGGTATGGAACTGCAAACCATCCATGGTCCTGAGTTCAGTGCACAGGCTTACATTTATGATGGCGATCCTATGTACTATGTCTATGAGGCATACGTTGTGTTCGACATTCCTGGATGTCCTGCTGTTCCTGTCGTTTCTGACACTATTTTCGTGAAACGTAATCCTATCGTGACTATCGATGGTAACCAGAACGTTTGTTACTACGGTACTAACGTTTACAATATCGCCCTCACTGCTTGGGTTGATGGTATTGTTGATGAAGACGCTACTTACTCATGGTTCGAAAGCGGTCAATCCAGACCTAACACTGGTGGTTACGATAACAACTATCGTGAAGCTTGGCCTCCTACCTATGATAATCCTTATATCTTCACGGTTGAGGTTACCAATGGTGATGGCTGTACGACCATGTCTGCTCCTTTCACTGTCAATGTTTATGAGAGACCTTACGTCAACATTACGGGCGATGCTACTCAAATTTGCGAAAACGGTAATGTTACGCTGCAAGCTAATCTCGATAACTACAATGATCCTATGTTGACCTTCCAATGGTATAGAGATGAGGTGAACAACACTCATATCGTCCCCGGTGCTACTCACGAAGTTGAGACCTTCGAGCCTGAACTTGGTACCACCAACTACATTGTCAAGGTTACCCATCTGATGGATTGGAACGCCCAATACTGCGTTGCTTATGACACCTTCCCGGTGAATGTTGTTGCTATCCCTGAGGTTTCCGCTGTGAACGACCTCAATGGTGTGCGTACGATCTGTGAAGGTAGAGATGTTACCATGAATGCTACCACTACTGGTGGTGTTGCTGGTGGTGAGGTTTACACATGGTATCGCAATGGTGAACTCGTTCAAGATGTCAATTCCAGCATCTTCGTTGATTCTCCTGTTGCTCTCAATGGTCAACCCACTCAGTACATCTATACTGTGAAGGTTAAACAAGCCGCTTCTGGTTGTGAATCTAATATCTTTGTTATCGACACCATCACGGTGAATCCTACTCCTGTTGTTGAACTTGTTACCGATCCTATCGTTTGTGTGGATACCGTTAACAACATTCACATGACCGCTAACGTGGTTCCTGATAATATCGCTACGGATATCACTTATTATTGGTTCGAAGACAATGCTGAAATTTATTCTGCTGTGAATGATAACACCTATACTACCTACAGACCTTACAGAGATTATCCGTATAGCTTCACGGTGAGAATGGCTAATGAATACGGCTGTATTGCTGAAAGCAGTGCACTTGTCTATGTCAACGCCTCTCCTGTTGTGAACATTACGGCTAACGACACTATGATGTGTGTTGGTGGTGAAGTTGAACTCGCTGCTGCTCTGAATGATTGGAATGCTGATATGCTCACCTTCCAATGGTATGACAACGATGTTCTGATTCCTGGTGCTACTTCTTTGAATTATGCTGTTGTTCCTGAAATCGGCAACCACAACTATAAGGTTGAGATCTTCCAGCTCACTTCTGAGTGTGCTGCAACCTCTAAGCCTATCACTGTTCACGTTGTTGCTGATCCTGTTATTGCTTCTATCACGAACAATATTCCTGAGAACAACCAAGTTTGCGACGGTTATCAAGTTCTTATGACCGCTAACGTCCAAGGTGGCGTTGCTGGTGGTGAGGTTTACACTTGGTATCGTAATGGTCAAGTTATTGAAGGTGCTACTGCTTCTGTTTATACTGAGGTTGTTAGCGCTCTCAATGGTGAACCTACCATTTACAAGTACACTGTTTCTGTTGCTCAAAGCGCATTCGGCTGCGAATCTGATGTTTACACCGGTATGGCTAACTTTACTGTTAACCCGAATCCGACTGTTGAAATCATGTACGATCCTATCGTTTGTGTTGACACTGTTAACAATGTTACTCTCGTTGCTAATGCATATCCTACTAACGAAACCTTCACCTACAGATGGTTCGAAGACAATGTTGAGATTCCTAATGTGACGGGTAATACTTACACCACTTCTAAGCCGTTCAGCGAGAATGCTTACAACTTCAGCGTGATGTTGGTGAACAACATTGCATGCTCTGCTGTTGCTGAGGCTCACGTCTATGTGAATGCTGCTCCTGTTGTGAATATCACTGTCACTGAGGACGACATCTGCGTTGGTGGTGAGATCACTCTCGCAGCTGCTCTGAATGATTGGAATGCTGATATGCTCACTTTCCAATGGTTCGACGACACTCTGGCTATCGCTGGTGCAACCTCTCTTACCTACACGTTTGTACCTGCTCAAGGTCAGCACAACTACTCTTTGAAGGTTAATCAAATCACTTCTGGTTGTGAGGCTACTTCTAATGTGATTCCGGTCAACGTTAAACCGCTGCCGATCGTCACCTCTGTTGTTGCTTCTCAATACGATGTTTGCTACGGTGGTCAGCTCACCCTCACCGCTCATACCAACGACAACGATGCCGATGGTGGCGTGTTCACTTGGTACAGAAACGGTATCCTGATGGAAGGTGCTACTGCTCGTACGATCAACGATACTCCTGGTACTGTTGATAATAATACTCAAACCTACGTTTACACTGCTGTTGTGACCTACCCGCAGGCTGGTTGTACTTCACTGCCGACCAACTCCGACGTTGTTACGGTTTACCCGAACCCGGTTGTTGTTATCACTGGTGATCAACACGTCTGTGAAACCGACTCTATCTTCTTGATTGCTAATGTTGATACCACTGGTATGAATGTTGGTGGTCTCCACTACACTTGGTATGAGTCTGGTCAAATCAGAGACAATATGGCTTACAACCTTGGCGACAGAAACTTCTTCGCTGAATACATGTACGCTCGTACTGAGCCTTACAGATTCACCGTTGATGTATGGCGCGATGGTGTTGAGGCTGGTTGTGTCTCCCACTCTGCAGAGTATCTCGTCTATGTGTATCCGCAACCTGTTGTGAATATCACTGCTACCGAGACTGAAATTTGTGCTAATGGTGAAGTTACCTTGACTGCTAACCTGAATGACTACAATGCTGACAACATTACCTATCAATGGTACACTGTTGGTCAGGAGCAAGTCATCGAAGCTGTCGATTACAATGCAGACGGTTCTTACATCTATGACACCACCTACGTTAATGTTCGTAACTACATCGATGGTGCTACCTCTGCTACTTACACCACTACTTTGGATCAAACCACCACTCTTGGTGTGATGGTTGTTCAAACGAATTCTACTTGTACCGCTAACGATGAGATCACCATTACGGTTCATCCTATCCCTGTCGTCACGAGCATTGTTGTTGACGTCCTCAATGATACTGTCAACGTTTGTAACGGTGCTTCTGTGATGCTTGGTGCTTCCTTCAACGGTTACACCGCTGACGGCGCAGTCTTCACTTGGTTCAGAAATGGCAATGAGATTGTTGGCGCCAATGGTCCTATCTTCAGCGAGAATGTTTACACCACTGACAATCAGGTGACTACTTACCACTACAGTGCTATCGTTACGTTGCCTGCTTCTGGTTGTGTCTCTGCAATGTCTGCTGACGCTGGTGTTGTTATCGTCAATCCTGCTCCTTCCACCGTTTCTATCAGCGGTATCAATGTCATCTGCGAGAACGACAGCACTGTGCTGACCGCTTACTCTGACGTTCCTGGTACCTTCACTTGGTCTAACGGTGATCAAGGCAATACTACCACTGTCCACGCTGGTACTTACACTGTGACGATGGTTACTATTGGTGGTTGCGAAATGACTTCCGCTCCGTTCACTGTTGAAGCCTTCGGTACTGATCTGTTCGTGAATGCTACTCCTTCTCACATCTGTCAAGGTGACCACGCTACGCTGCAAGTCACTCAAGACGGTTGGCAGGGCAATGTGACCTATCAATGGGATGCTAATGCTGGCAACAGCACTTCCACCACTGTTGATGTCACTCCTGACAGCACCACGACTTACCATGTTGTTGCTACTGTGAACTCTACTAACGGTACTTGTTCTGTTGAGGGTGAGGTTACGGTTGTCGTTACTCCTCGTCCTGCACAACTTACGGTTACTGCTTCTGAGACCGAGGTTTGCGAAGGTACTCAAGTCACCTTCACGGCTACTGGTGCTGCTGACGCTGTTTCCTACATTTGGTATGCTAACGGTAATGAGGTTCCTGGTGAGAATCAGGCTGTCTTGACGGTCCTCTTCGACCAGTCTGGTGTTTACAACTATGCTGCTAAGGCTGTTAATGAAGATGGTTGCATTTCTGCTCTCGCTTCTGAGCCTGCTACGGTTACTGTGAATGCTGCTCCTGCTTCTGTTACGATCAGCGGTAATGCTGTGATTTGTAACGGTGGTTCTACCGTCCTCTATGCAAATGTTGCTCCTGAAGCTGCTCCTGGCACTCAAGTTGTTTACACTTGGTACAAGAACAATGTTGCTATGAACCTCGCATCTGTTGATCATATCACTGTTACTGAGGCTGGTTCTTATAAGGTTTATGTCAGCTACAATGGTTGCACCACTGAGTCTGAAGCATTCGACGTTACTGTTGAGCAGGCTCCGCAACTGCAACTCACCGCTACCGAGACCGAAATCTGTGTGAATGGTTCTACTGTGATCACGGCTGAGGCTACTGGTTGGAACAATGCTGATGTGAACTACAACTGGAACAATGGTTTCCAAGGTTCTGTTTACACCTTCGTTCCTGATTCTGCTGCAGCATACACCTTCACAGTTACTGCTTCTCAAGCTACTTCCGGTTGTGAGGCTGTTGCTTCTATCACCATTAATGTCAACGAAGTTCCTGCAACTCCTGTTGTGGTTGTTGACAATGCTACGATTTGTGACGGTGGTCAAGTCACTTTGACTGTTACCAATCCTGTTGCCGGTGCTACCTACACTTGGTACAGCAATGGTACTGTCATTAGCAATGCTAATCAAGCTACTCTGACTCAGTCTCCTGTCACTGTTGACGGTGATGCTACGAACTATGTTTATACTGTTGTTGCTCAGCTGCCGAACAGCGGTTGTGTCTCTGAAATGTCTGCTAACACTGTTGTGGCTGTGATTCCTGCTCCTGTTGCAGTTGTCTCTGTCGAGGGTAATACGACGGTTTGTGACGGTGGTACTACCACGCTGCACGCCAACGTTTCTCCTGCCGGTGTTGCTTACAACTATCAATGGTATAAAGACAATATGATCATCCTTGGTGCTACCAATGCTGACTACGTTGTTAACGAGGCTGCTCGCGAGACTGCTTACAACTTCACGGTTGTGGTTACTGCAAACGCTGGTTGTAACGTCACCGCTGCTGCTCCTGCTATCACCGTTGTCGCTGATCCTGTTGTGACCCTCTCTATCAATAATGATATCGTTTGTGTTGGTGGTACTGCTACTATGACCGCTACGGTTGATGGTGGTGTTGCTGGCGTGAACGGTCTGAACGGTTACACCTACGAGTGGCACAGAAATGACGTCACTGGTGCTATTGCTACCACCGCTTCTTACACCACCACTGGTACTGAGGCTGCTGGCAGCTACCTCTACTGGATGACTGTTACTTCTAATTATGGTTGTCAATCCAATTCTGACACTGTTGCCTACACAGTCGTTGCTGATCCTACTGTGACGATTACTGTTGCCAACGGTTATGATAACACTGTTTGCGACGGTGGTGCTACTGCTCTTAAGGCTAACGTCACTGGTGGTTACGGTGTTGCTACCTATCAATGGTTCAAGAATGGTAACCTCATCCCTGGTGAGACCAATCCTGTCCTGAATATCAACAACCTCGTTGCAGGTACGACTGATACTTACGCTGTTGAAGTTGCTCAATCTGGTGTTGGTTGTAATGGTTACGAATCCGTTGCTCTCAGCTCTCTCGTGGCTGTTGCTCCTGCATACACTGTTGACATCACTGGTTTCGGTAATGTTTGCGAGGGTGGTACTCTCACCTTGAACGCTACTGTGAACGGTGTCATCAATGGCGATGTCCTCAGCTATCAATGGTACAAGATCCTGAACGGCGAAGAAGCACTTCCTATCAGCGGTGCTAATGCTGCTCAGTACACGACTTCTGACCTGTTGCTTGGTAACTCTTATGACTACTATGTTGTTGTGACCAGCACCTTCTCTGGTTGTACTGTCGTTTCCAACTCTGTTCCTGCAAACGTTGTTCCTGCTCCTACGGTGGTTATCAACGGTGCTACTGAGGTTTGTGAAGGCGGTAACCTCACGTTGAATGCATTTGTCAACGGTGGTGTTGATGGTACTGATTACGTTTACACTTGGAACTGGACTGGCGCTGCTACTGGCACTGCTACGACCACTGTTCCTACCTACAACGTGAATCTGACCGCTAGCGATGCTGCTGCTCCTTACTACTTCACCGTTACGATTTCTCGCGCTGATAACACTGGTTGTACTGCAACCTCTGCTGCTCATGAGGTGAACATCCTCACCGCTCCTGCAGTTACTGTGACGGCTGATAACAACTATGTATGTCAAAATGGTGATGTGACCTTCACAGCTCACGTGACTCCTGTTGGTGCTTACAACTATGTTTGGACCATCAACGGTCAACAGCAAGCTGAAAATGCTGCTACCATCACCACCTCTATGTCAACTGTTGGTGCAATCAACGCTACTGTGGTTGTGAGCGCTGCTGGTGCAAGTGCATCTTGCTCTGGTACTGCAACCCTCGCAGTTCCTGTCCAAGTCGTTGCTGCTCCTACTGTGACTATCTCTGCTGATCATCTCACCATGTGTGTCGGTGGTACGACTACTTTGACCGCTAATGTGACGGCTAACGGTAACGTTCCTGGCGAATTCAACTATCAATGGGCTATCAACGGTATTGAGGTCCAGGGTGCTGTTGCCAATACGTTCGTCCAACCTCTCAACGCTGCTGGTGTTTACACTTACACTTTGAGAGTTTCTCAGAACAACAACCTCGGTTGTAACTCTGCTTGGTCTGCTCCTGTGACTGTCCAAGTTGCTGAACAACCTGTTGTGACTTTGAGCTCACAAGATGGTCTCTCTATCTGTGAGGGCGGTTCTGTCACCTTGAACGCTGCTGTTGCCAACTATAGCAACAACGTGAATGGTGTTACGAACAGCAACATCTATGGTACTATGACTTATAACTGGTTCAGAAATGGCGTCTCCGTTGATCAACAAACTGCTGGTGCTATGAATGTCCAGACCTACACGCTGAATACTATCGGTAACTACGACTATCAAGTTTCTGTTAATGCTGCTGGTTACAACTGTCAACCTCAGATGTCCAACATTGAGACTGTCCAAGTTGTTGGTAATCCTTCCTGGACCGATGTTCATGTCATTGCTAACAATGGTACGGATGTTTGTCTCGGTGAGATGGTTATCCTGCAAGCCTCTATCCAAGGTGGTACCACCGATGGTGAGGGTAGCACGAGCGGCCACATCCAATGGGTTGTTACCGATGCTAACGGCAATACTGTTAACGTGAACGGTGGTCTCGGTGGTAACTCTTACGATATCCCCGCAGCTGCTGGTAGCTACATTTATACTCCTACTTATCTTGGTAATATCGGCAGTGGCTGTCAGTTGACGAACACTGGCGATGTCCAAGTGGGTGTGACTGTCCACGAGCTCCCGACCGCTACCTTCACAAGTGGCGACGGTACTGCTCTCTGTTCTAACGATCCTAGTGCATCTGCAGAATTGGTGATCAGCTTCACGGGTGTTGCTCCGTTCGTCTATGAGGTTGTTGACAATCACGGCAACGTTATTGCTCACGCTACGACTCTCGCCAACACTGCTTCTGTCTATGTGGCTCCGACTACTCAGACCACTTACCGAATCAATCTGGTCCAAGACGCTTACTGCGAGAACACTGCTCTCGATGCAAACGCTACTGCTACTGTCTATGTCAATGATATCCAATTCGACGAGACGTTCTTCGTTGCAGCTTGCGGTACGAACACTGTTACTATCGAGTTCAACATGATCTCTGGTAATCCTGCTGCTAACTTCACGGTTACTTACAGCAATGGTCAAGTTGAGACTGGTACGATCAGCAACAATACTGCTACCTTCGCAACTCCTACGGCTCCTGGTGATTACAACGCAGTCTTCACCGTTGACGGATGTTCATACGACATTACGGTTAGAGTCCCGATGGGTGGTGCAAACTACACTGGTACTCTCCCGCTTATGGATCAACGTTGGAACGATGTTGTTGTCGTGAACTGTAATCCTGCTACCAACGGTGGCCACACCTTCATCGGCTTCCAGTGGTACCACAACGGTGTTGCAATTCCTGGCGCTACTTACTCCAACTATCAAGACAAGGACGGTCTGAACGGATTCTACTCTGTTGAATTGATTGAACAAGATGCTAATGGCAACATGGTCACCTACATCACCTGCGATCAGTACTTCAATGCTGTTTCCACTGTGAAGGTTTATCCTGTTCCTGCAAATGTTCGTCAAGAAATCACTATCGAACTTGATTTGACCTCTGAAGAACTTGAAGGCGCAGTCCTCGACATCTTCAGCGTAACGGGCGCTCACATCAACCACGTTGTTGATCTGCAACCGATCACGAAGATTGAAGGCTTCAAAGCTCAGGGTACTTACTTCGGACGTATCTTGACGGGTACAAATGAAATCAAGACTGTTAAATTCGTTATCGTAAAATAAATGTTGAAATCCGAGCTTAGCGGCTTCGGCCGCTAAGCACCGGTTTCAAATTAATACTGAATAAAAAAAGAAAATATATTATGAAAAAGAATTTATTATTAGTCAGTCTTATTTTCGCTATGTGTACCGCTTTTGGTCAAGAGGTACAAACAGAAAATAATTCCGCTAATGCGGAAAATTATGAGACTTCTACCTTCTGCCCTCATCACGTCAATGTGCATGTCGGTGAGGCTTGGACTAACAATATCTACAGAAGAGCTGGTTTGAATCAATACTATTCTCACAGCACTATGTTGGATGTTGATTATGCGTACTTCTTCAACGAACATTGGGGTATTAGCATTGGTACCGGTCTTAACCGTATTGGTGCGAAGGCTTCCATCTCCAAATCTGGTGTCATTAATGACTACAATGTTGCTAATGATCCTTCTTTTGGTCAGCCTGTTAACTACGATCCCAACTATGACCTTTACTATGATGCTAATGGTCTTAGAGAGAAAGAAGTTGTTTGGGCTGTTGAAATCCCGTTGAAAGCGCATTTTGATTGGCGTTTCGATGGTCGTAATGGTATCTATGCTGCTCTTGGTCTTCAAGGTTATATCCCGCTCAAGGGATACAACCAGTACACGGGTGAAGGTACTATTACCACCTACGGTTATGAAGAACTCTTTAACCAATGGTACATGCGTCACTATGAAAATGGTCAAATCAAGATGGACAATCACTTCGCAGAAGGTTCTTACGCTGGTAAGGGCAAGAATGTGAAGATGAGACCCTCTGTTGACATCGTTGCTGATTTCGGTGGTGTTTTCGCCATCAGCAAGAAGGTTGACTTCTACGTTGGTGCTTACTTCAAATATGGTTTCCTTGACATTCTTCCGAAGGCTAAGACTCCGATTATCGCTGCTAACGATCATGGCATGATGGAATTCCAAGGTACGCTTGGTTCCGATATGCTTGATGTTGCTTACGCTAATGGTGAGCTTAAGAGAAAAGGTCAAACTCATTGGAATCTTATGCAAGCTGGTGCTAAGGTTGGTTTCCACTTCAAGACCTGTTCTACTCCTGAGGAGAAGACCAAGAAACAACTTGAGAAGGAAATTCTTGAAGAGCTCAAGAAGAAATCCAATGAACCTATCATCATCAAGCAAGATCCTCAGTACATTTACATTGTTCCTGTTTGCGATCAACTCAATGACGATGATGATTATCTCACTCCTGCTGACAAGAAAGCCATCAACGAACTGAGTGATGCTTTGTCAAAGACCAAGATTCTTTTCGACCTTGATAAAGATATTCCCAAGATCAGCGATTACAATGATAACATCAACAAGACTGTTTCTATCCTGAAGGCTAATCCTCAGCTGAAACTCATCGTTGAAGGTTATACTTGCGATCTGGGTTCAGAACAACACAATCGTGATCTCGCACAAAGAAGAGCTAACAACGTCAGAAACCTCTTCATTGAAAAGGGTGTGAATCCCGATCAAATTGAAACCGCTTCTTACACTGTCAACGATCCTCAAAACAATCAGAACATTGCTGATCCGAGACGTGAAGAGCATCGCGCCGCTATCTTTAGAATCGTCAAAAGATAATTATTACTATTCTCGTTAGAAAATGGGCTGCCGGAAGGTGGCCCATTTTTTTTGAGGGGGAGGGGGACATGGCGAGTTGGCGACATGACGACTTGGTGAGTTGGCGACATGACGACTTGGCGAGTTGGCGACATGACGACTTGGCGACATGACGACTTGCCGACATGACGACTTGGCGAGTTGGCGACATGGTGGCTTGATGACTTGATGAAAAGGCGACTTGTTGATTTACAGTTTGTTAGGGTGGCGCGTTACAAAAAGTGTGCCATTGTGGAATTTTTTTTTCAACAGTGTGTGTTTGATTAAAAAATAATGCTATATTTGCCAGCTTGTTTTAGAATCGTTATTAAGTGGTGAAGTGAAGTGGGTGTTGATTTTTAACAAGTTGATTTATAGTTGGTTGTAGCGATAGATTTTGATTTTGTTTTCTGTGCGAAAGTTTCAGTTTGTGCATGAAAACGCGGAAAATTTGAGAATAATAAGAAAAAATATAAAGAAATGAAGATAGTGAATTATTTTAAAGAGTGTTATGACGAGCTGGTTCATAAAACGAGCTGGCCCACCATGCAAGAGCTTGGAAATAGTGTTGTGGTGGTATCTATTGCTTCCCTTATAATCGCGTTAATCGTGTTTTTGATGGATACCATTTTCAATCTGGGTATGAACCTCATGTTCCCCCCGGCTGTTTAATTTCTTTATCAACAGACATCATATTCCTAAAGTAACTTTGTCATGGCTGAGTTAGAACGCAAGTGGTACGTGATCAAATCTGTTACGGGTACTGAGAAGAAGGTAAAGCAAAACATCGAGACTGAGGTTTCGCTTTCCAATTTGAAGGATTCCGTTTTTGAAGTTTTGATCCCTACGGAAAAAGTTTTTCACAGCACGAAGAACGGCAAGAAGGTGGTGAAAGAGCGCAATTATTTCCCGAGTTACATTTTCGTTGAGGCGATAATGACGCAGGAAGTGTGTGCTAAGCTGCTGGAGGTGCCTGGCGTGTTGGGATTTGTGGGTTGCAAACGTAAGAGTGACCCGCCCGTGGCATTGCGTAAAGACGAGGTTTCCAGACTTCTGGGTAAGGTTGACGAGCTCGCCACACAAGACGAGTACTTGTTGCAGCCTTTCTTAGTGGGCGAGGAGGTCAAGGTTATTGACGGACCTTTCAACACCTTCAACGGTATCATCGAAGAGATTGACACTGAGAAGAAGAAGCTGAAGATTACGGTGAAAATCTTCGGCCGTAAGACCCCGCTTGAGCTGGGCTTTATGCAGGTTGAAAAAATATAGTGTCTGACAATTAGTTACAAACAAAATTAAATTAACAAAAATGGCAAAAGAAGTAGCTGGCTTAATTAAGTTACAGATTAAGGGAGGTGCCGCCAATCCGTCACCGCCGGTAGGTCCCGCTTTGGGTTCTAAGGGCGTGAACATCATGGAATTTTGCAAACAGTTCAATTCCCGTACGCAGGATTTGGCTGGCAAAGTCATTCCGGTTATTATCACGGTCTATAAGGACAAATCCTTTGACTTTGTCACCAAAACGCCGCCGGTAGCTGTACAGGTTATGGAGGCCGCCAAACTTCAGAAAGGCTCTGGAGAGCCCAACCGTACCAAAGTTGGTACGATCACATGGGACCAGGTTCGCAGCATTGCCGAGATCAAGATGAAAGACTTGAACTGTTTCACGATCGAGTCTGCCATGTCTATGGTTGCCGGTACTGCTCGCAGCATGGGTGTCAATGTGAAGGGTGGTCAGAATCCTTTCGAGCAAAATTAATTAACAAGTAAAATTAAAACAAATGGCTAAGATATCAAAAAAACGCAAAGAGGCTTTTGCTAAATTTGATAAGAGTAAAATATACGCTCTGCCCGAAGCTATCCAGGTAGTGAAGGACCTTACCTACACCAAGTTTGATGCGTCTTTCGACATTGACGTCCGTTTGGGCGTTGACCCTCGTAAGGCCAACCAGATGGTGCGTGGTATCGTGACCCTTCCTCACGGAACCGGCAAGGAGGTGCGTGTGTTGGTGCTCTGTACTCCCGACAAGGAGGAAGAGGCAAAGGCTGCGGGTGCTGATTTCGTGGGCTTGGAGGAATACGTCGATAAGATCAAGCAAGGTTGGACCGACGTGGATGTGATCATCACCATGCCGAGCGTGATGCCGAAGATCGGTGCGCTGGGTAGAATCCTCGGTCCTCGTGGTTTGATGCCGAACCCGAAATCAGGTACCGTGACGATGGAGATTGGTAAGGCCGTGTCAGAGGTGAAAGCCGGTAAGATCGACTTCAAGGTTGACAAGTATGGTATCATCCACACTTCCATCGGCAAGAATCGCTTCTCTGTGGAGCAGCTGACCGACAACGCTCGTGAGATGTTGGCGACAGTGATCAAGCTGAAACCGACCAGTGCGAAGGGTACTTATATCAAGAGCATCTACCTCTCCACGACAATGAGCCCCGGCGTGCAAGTGGATCCCAAATCAGTTACCTTATAATAAAGATTAGTTAGTATGAACAAAGAACAAAAAAGTCAAATTATCGAAGAAATATCCCAAGACTTGGCTAACTATTCTCATGTATATGTAACGGATATTTCCGGATTTACAGTTAGCACAGTCAATCAGTTACGCAAGTTGTGTTTCAGCAAGGACGTGAAGCTGAAGGTTGTGAAGAACACCCTTCTGAAACGTGCCATGGATCAGTCGGAGAAAGACTATTCAGAACTCTACGAGTCGCTGAACGGTCCCACCGCTGTCATGCTGTGCAACACGGGTAACGTGCCCGCCAAATTGATAAAGGATTTCCGGGCAAAAAATGCGAAGCCCCTCATCAAGGCCGCCTTTATTGAGGAAGCCGTTTATATCGGCGACGATCAATTGGAGATGCTTTGCAGCATCAAGTCTCGCGAGGAGTTGATCGGCGACATCGTGGCATTACTGCAATCACCTGCAAAACAAGTGGTTTCCGCTTTGCAGTCGGGTGGTGGCAAGTTGGCCGGTATCGTAAAGACCCTCTCCGAAAGAGCATAATAAAAAACAACAAATCAAATTTAGTAAAAACAATTAAAAAAATAACATTATGGCAGATTTGAAAGCATTTGCAGAACAATTAGTGAACTTAACCGTTAAGGAAGTTAACGAATTAGCTCAGATTTTGAAGGACGAATACGGCATCGAGCCCGCTGCAGCCGCAGTGGCAGTCGCAGCTGGTCCCGCCGCTGGTGGTGCAGCCGCAGCTGAAGAGAAGACCGAGTTCGACGTCATCCTGAAAGCAGCCGGTGGCAACAAGTTGCAAGTTGTGAAACTGGTGAAGGAACTCACCAGCCTCGGCCTGAAGGAAGCTAAGGAATTAGTTGACGGCGCACCTAAGGCTGTCAAGGAAGGCATCTCCAAAGACGAAGCTGAGTCTTTGAAGAAATCCCTCGAAGAAGCTGGTGCTGAAGTCGAAATTAAATAGTTTCGACCCAACCCTCAAGCAATAGAACAACGCTTCCACGTCAGGTGGAAGCCTTGTTCTTATTGCTGTTTTATAATACCTGCTGATTGGTATTTTGCTAAAAATCAGTATTATTGTCAATTAAAAAATAAACAGCCTTGTCAACTACAAAGAATAATAGAGTTAGTTTTGCGACAACGAGACCCGTTGAGTTCCCGGATTTCTTGGATATCCAGTTGAAGTCTTTTCAGGAGTTTTTCCAGATAGACACGGATCCGGAATCCCGCAAGAACGAAGGGTTGTATCGGGCATTTGCGGAAAATTTCCCGATCACTGACGCAAGAAATTGTTTCGTACTGGAGTTTCTGGACTATTACATTGATTTTCCGCGTTACTCCATGGACGAATGCCTTGAGAGAGGCTTGACATACAGTGTCCCCCTTAAAGCGAAGTTGCAGCTGAAATGCAACGACGAGGAACATGAGGGCTTCGAAGAGGCCCGCGTGCAGGAGGTCTATTTGGGCATGATCCCCTATATGACCCCGAGCGGCACCTTCATTATCAACGGCGCGGAGCGTGTGGTTGTGTCACAACTGCACCGTTCCCCCGGCGTGTTCTTCGGCTTTTCGTACCACTCTAACGGCACTCCTCTCTACTCCGCCCGTATTATCCCCTTCAAGGGATCGTGGATGGAGTTCACCACTGACATCAACAATGTGCTGTATGCCTACATTGACCGTAAGAAGAAATTGCCCGTGACGACGTTGTTACGCGCCATCGGCTATGAGACGGACAAGGACATCCTCAGCATTTTTGACATCGCGGAAGAGGTGAAGGCTTCCAAGGCCAACCTCAAGAAGTATGTCGGTCAGAAACTGGCGGCTGCCGTGACCAAGACTTGGTACGAGGATTTTGTAGATGACGAGACCGGTGAGGTGGTCAACATTGAGCGTACGGAAGTGCTCATTGACCGCGAGACCATCTTTGAGAAAGATCACATCAACATGGTGGCTGATGCCAACATCAAGACCGTGCTGTTCCACAAGCAGGATGACAAGCAGGTTGACTATTCCGTGATCTTCAACACGTTGCAGAAAGACCCCACGAACTCGGGCAAGCAGGCTATCGAGTATATCTACATGCAGCTCAAGAGCACGCAGGCTCCCGATGAGGAGACCGCCCGTGCCACGCTTGACAAGCTGTTCTTCTCCGAGAAGCGTTATGATCTCGGTGAGGTGGGTCGTTACCGCATCAACAAAAAATTGAATTTGGACATCCCGATGGAAACGGGCGTGCTCACGAATGAAGATATTATTTCCATTATTCGTTACTTGGTTGAGTTGATCAACTCCAAGACGGAAGTCGATGATATCGACCACTTGAGCAACAGACGCGTCCGCACCGTCGGCGAGCAGTTATATAACCAGTTCAGCCTTGGCCTGAACAGAATGGCCCGCACCATCCGTGAGAAGATGAACGTGCGTGACCACGAATCCTTCTATCCGCAGGATTTGATCAATGCCAAGACCCTTTCTTCAGTGGTGAATTCGTTCTTTGGAACGAACCAGCTGTCACAGTTCATGGACCAGACCAACCCGTTGTCCGAGATCACGCACAAGCGCAGAATCTCCGCTTTGGGTCCTGGCGGTTTGTCCCGTGAGCGTGCCGGTTTCGAGGTGCGTGACGTACACTATACGCACTACGGTCGTCTTTGTACGATTGAGACCCCTGAAGGTCCTAACATCGGTTTGATTTCTTCCCTCTGCGTGTTCGCCCGCATCAACAACCTCGGCTTTATTGAGACGCCGTACAGACGCGTGGAGAATGGCCAGGTGCGTTTCGACGAGCCGCCGATTTTCCTGACCGCTGAGGAAGAAGACAACAAACGTATCGCACAAGCCAACACCCCGATGGATGAGAACGGGTTGCTGGGCGAAAAGGTGAAAGCCCGTCGTCTGGCCGACTACCCGATTCTGCCGCGTGAGGAGATTGACTTGATCGACATTGCTCCTAACCAGATTGCTTCTATCGCTGCATCTTTGATTCCATTCTTGGAGAACGACGACGCTAACCGTGCGTTGATGGGATCTAACATGATGCGCCAGGCAGTGCCGTTGTTGCGCCCCGAGGCGCCGATCGTGGGTACTGGCCTGGAGCACAGAGTGGCGGTCGATTCCCGTGTGGTGTTGTTGGCGGAAGGCACCGGTGTGGTGAAATCCGTTGACGCCCAGCACATCGAAATTGAGTATGAACGCACCGACACTGAAGCACTGATCAGCTTCGACTCCAACGTCAAGAACTATCAGCTGCTGAAGTTCAGAAGAACCAACCAGAACTCCTGTTTCAACCAGCGTCCTATCGTCGTGAAGGGCCAGAAGGTGAAGAAGGGCGACGTTCTTACGGAAGGTTACGCCACGGAGAACGGCGAGTTGGCTCTCGGACGCAACTTGATGGTGGCATTCATGCCTTGGAAAGGATACAACTTCGAGGATGCCGTCGTGATTTCCGAAAAAGCGGTGACCGACGACTTATATACCTCTATTCATATTGAGTCATTCACCCTTGAGGTTCGCGACACGAAACGCGGCCAGGAGGTGTTGACCAACGATATTCCCAATGTCTCTTCCGAAACGACCAAGGATTTGAACGAAGACGGTCTGATCCGTGTGGGTGCGGAAGTGAAGGAGGGTGACATCCTGATTGGTAAGATCACCCCGAAAGGAGAGTCCTATCCGACTCCTGAGGAGAAGCTGCTCCGTGCCATCTTCGGCGACAAGGCCGGTGATGTGAAGGACGCCTCCCTCAAGGCGCCGCCGTCCATGCGTGGTGTGGTCATCGGTGCCAAATCCATGTCCCGCCTCATCAAGGATAGAAAATCCAAGGCGAAAGACAAGGACATCGAAGAAGAAATCAAGGCGAAATACCAGGGTGAGCTGGACGCTTTGAAAGAGGTTCTGGTGATGAAGTTGTACAAGGTTCTGGACGGTAAGGTCGCGCATGTGATCTGCACCGACATGAAGGAGCCCATTGTGCAAAAAGGTTCCAAGTTCTCCCAGAAACTGTTGAACACCATCGATTATAAGACGGTGTCTGTATCTAAATGGACTAACGACAGCCGCGTGAACGGTATGGTTGCGCAAATTATCCGCAACTATCTGGTGAAAGTTCGCGATATCGAGTCCCGCCGCACGCGTGAGATTTTCGACGCTACGATTGGTACGGAGCTGCCTTCCGGCATCGTGCAAATGGCCAAGGTCTATGTTGCCAACAAACGTAAACTGCGTGTGGGTGACAAGATGGCTGGTCGTCACGGTAACAAGGGTTGTGTGGCTAAGATCGTGCGTCAGGAAGACCTTCCGTTCCTCGAAGACGGTCGTCCCGTGGATGTGGTCTTGAACCCGCTGGGTGTGCCTTCCCGTATGAACTTGGGTCAGATTTACGAGACCGTGTTGGCATGGGCAGGTAAGAAGATGGGTGTGAAGTACGCCACTCCGATTTTCGACGGTGCTTCCATCGACCAAATCAATGAACTCATGCGTGAAGCCGGACTGCCCGAGAATGGTAGTACCCAACTTTACGACGGTGAGACTGGTGAGCCGTTCCATCAGAAAGCTACGGTGGGTTACATCTACTACCTGAAGTTGCACCACATGGTTGACGACAAGATGCACGCCCGTTCAATCGGACCTTATTCTCTGATTACGCAACAGCCTCTCGGCGGTAAAGCCCAGTTCGGTGGTCAGCGTTTCGGTGAGATGGAGGTGTGGGCCATCGAGGCCTACGGTGCTTCCAACGTGCTGCAGGAGATCCTGACCGTGAAGTCTGACGATGTGGTCGGCAGAGCCAAGGCTTACGAGGCCATCGTGAAGGGCGACAATATGCCTGTTGCAGGTATTCCTGAGTCTTTCAACGTGTTGGTCAACGAGTTGCGCGGTCTGTGCTTGGATATTAAATTTGAATAAGAAATAAAAACATCTGAAAGAATGGCTCTCAGAAAAGATAATAATACCCGTAAGGAGTTTCATAAAATAACCATCAGTCTGGCCTCTCCGAACACGATTCTGGAGCAGTCGCATGGTGAGGTGTTGAAGCCGGAAACCATCAACTACAGAACGTTGAAGCCGGAAAGAGACGGCCTGTTCTGCGAGAAGATTTTCGGTCCGATGAAGGACTGGGAATGCCACTGCGGTAAGTACAAGAGAATCCGTTACAAAGGGGTCATTTGCGACCGTTGCGGTGTGGAAGTTACCGAGCGTAAGGTCCGCCGTGAGCGCATGGGTCACATCCAGTTGGTTGTGCCCGTGGCCCACATCTGGTTCTTCAAGTCCCTGCCGAACAAGATTGGTGCTCTTTTGGGTTTGGCCACCAAGGAGGTGGAAGCCGTTGTGTATTACGAAAAATATATCGTGATTCAAGGCGGTATCATGGAAAGCGACGAGATCAAGAAAGGCAAGCTGTTGACCGAAGAGGAATATTTTGATTTGGTGGAGAAGCTGCCTGCTGATAATCGTCTGTTAGAGGACACCGATCCCAACAAGTTCATCGCCAAGATGGGAGCTGAAGCCCTGTACGACCTGTTGTGCAAGGTGGATCTGGACGCTGAGTCCTACGAGTTGCGTGACCGTGCGAACCGCGAGACATCTCAACAGCGTAAGAAAGACCTGTTGAAACGTCTGCATGTGTTTGAGGCGTTCCGCGACAGCCGTAAGCGCGCCGACAACCGTCCGGAGCGTATGATTGTGAAGACGGTGCCGGTGATTCCGCCGGAGTTGCGTCCTTTGGTGCCGTTGGATGGTGGCCGTTTCGCCACTTCCGACCTTAACGACCTCTACCGTCGCGTGATCATTCGTAACAATCGTCTGAAGAGACTCATGGAAATCAAGGCTCCCGATGTCATCATGCGTAATGAAAAACGTATGTTGCAGGAGGCTGTGGATTCCCTGTTCGATAACTCCAAGAAATCCAGTGCTGTGAGAACGGAGTCCAACCGTGCGTTGAAGTCCCTCTCCGACAGCTTGAAGGGTAAGCAAGGACGTTTCCGTCAGAACTTGCTCGGTAAACGTGTTGACTACTCTGGTCGTTCCGTTATCGTCGTCGGTCCCGACTTGCACCTGAACGAGTGCGGTCTGCCGAAAGATATGGCTGCCGAGTTGTTCAAACCCTTTGTCATCCGCAAAATCCTTGAAAGAGGCATTGTGAAGACGGTGAAATCCGCCAAGAAGATTGTCGATCGCAAGGATCCCGTTGTATGGGAGATTCTGGAGAACATTTTGAAGGGTCACCCCGTGTTGCTCAACCGTGCTCCTACGCTGCACCGTCTGGGTATCCAGGCGTTCCAGCCGCGTTTGGTGGAAGGTAAGGCCATCCGTCTGCACCCGTTGTGCTGTACGGCATTCAACGCTGACTTCGACGGTGACCAGATGGCTGTGCACGTGCCGCTGGGCAATGCTGCCATTATGGAGGCCCAGATGCTGATGATGGCTTCTCACAACATTCTTAATCCGGCAAACGGTGCGCCCGTGACCGTGCCTTCTCAGGACATGGTGCTCGGTCTGTACTACATCACGAAGGAACTGCCCTCCACGCCCGACCATAAGGTTCCCGGCGAAGGCAGCATCTTCTACGGACCGGAAGAGGTGAGAATCGCCTATAACGAAAAGAAAGTACACCTGAATGCCAAGATCAAATGCCGCGTCGATGTTGACGGGCAGGGCACGATGAAGATCGTCGATACCACCGTGGGTCGTGTGATGTTCAACCAAGTGGTGCCGAAAGATTATGGCTATATTAACATGTTGCTGACTAAGAAAGCGTTGCGCGATATCATCGGTGACGTGCTTATCAAGTGCGGCAACAAATCCTGTACCCAGTTCTTGGACGACATTATGAGCCTCGGTTACCGTATGGCTTACGAAGGCGGTATGTCGTTCAACCTCGGTGATGTGATTGTGCCCGCCGAAAAGCCGAAGTTAATTGCCGAGGCTAACGCTCAGGTCGATGAGATTACCATGAACTACAACATGGGTTTCATTACCAACACTGAGCGTTACAACCAGGTGATTGACGTGTGGTCACAGTGCAACGCGCGTCTGTCCAAGATCCTCATGAAGGAGATCGAGGAAGACCGCCAGGGCTTCAACCCCGTGCACATGATGCGTGACTCCGGAGCCCGTGGTTCTGCGGAGCAGATTCGTCAGCTGTCCGGTATGCGTGGTCTGATGGCAAAGCCCAGTAAGGCTGGCTCCTCCGGCGGTGAGATTATTGAGAACCCCATTTTGTCCAACTTCAAGGAAGGTCTGTCTGTGCAAGAGTACTTCATCTCTACGCACGGTGCCCGTAAGGGTTTGGCTGATACCGCATTGAAGACCGCTGACGCTGGTTATCTGACCCGTCGTTTGGTTGATGTTTCTCACGATGTGATTATTAACGAGGAAGACTGCGGTACGTTGCGCGGTATGACCGTGAGCGCGTTGAAGAACAACGAAGAGGTGGTGGAGACGCTGTACGACCGTCTGTTAGGTCGTGTTACGTTGCATGACGTGTATCATCCTCAGACTGGTGAGTTGATTATTCGCGCTGGAGAGGAGTTGACTGAGAAATATTGTCAGATTATTGAGGATTCTCCCATTGAGGAGGTGGAAATCCGTTCGGTCCCGACCTGTGAGTCCAAGCATGGTATCTGTCAGAAGTGTTACGGTCGTAACCTGGCTACCGGCAAGATGGTGCAGATTGGTGAGGCTGTCGGTGTCATCGCGGCACAGTCCATTGGTGAGCCTGGTACACAGCTGACCCTGCGTACGTTCCACGTCGGTGGTGTGGCCGGTAACGTGGCCGCCAACAGCAGCATCATCGCTTCTTACGACGGTGTGCTGAGCATCGATGAGCTTCGTGCTTTGGAGAAAACCGACGATACGGGCAAGTTCTACTATAAGGTGATTGGCCGTACCGCTGAAATCAAGATTATTGACGTGAAGACCGGTGTGGCATTGTCCTCTGCGAACGTGCCTTACGGTTCTAACCTCTACTATAAACACGGTGATAGCATCAAGAAGGGTGACCTGATCGCTGATTGGGATCCGTTCAACGCTGTGATTCTGTCCGACGTGGCTGGTAAGGTGCAGTTCAACGATATTATCGAAGGCGTTACTTACCGTGTGGAGACTGACGAGCAGACCAATATCCACGATAAGGTGATTATTGAGAGCCGTCTGAAGACCAAGAACCCGGGCATTAACATTGTCGATGAGGATGGTGACATCATCAAGAGCTTCGACGTTCCCGTGGGTGCACGTTTGGCCGTGGAAGAGGGTCAGGTTATCGATTCCGGTGAGATTTTGGTTAAGATCTTGCGTTCCTTCGGTAAGTCCGGTGATATCACGGGCGGTCTGCCGCGCGTGACCGAGCTGTTCGAGGCTCGTAATCCTTCCGATCCTGCTGTGGTGTCTGAAATCGACGGTGTCGTTTCCTTCGAGAAGAAGCTGAAACGTGGTAACCGTGTCGTGAAGATCACCCCGCGCGTGGATTCCGGCGAAGGTGCCAAGACCTATCTCATTCCGACTTCCAAGCAGATTCTTGCGCAAGAGAACGACTTCGTGAAGGCTGGTACGCCGCTGTCCGAAGGTTCTCTCACCCCTGTCGATATTTTGAATATCAAGGGTGCGCAGAAGGTGCAAGAGTATATTATCAACGAAATTCAGGAGGTGTATCGTCTGCAAGGTGTGAAGATCAACGACAAGCACTTTGAGGTTATTGTCCGTCAGATGATGCGCAAGATGGAAATCGAGGATCCGGGCGACACCAAGTTCTTGCAAGGCGAGTTGATCAACAAGATCGACTTCCAAGAGGAGAATGACCAGATTTGGGACAAGAAAGTGGTCGAGGATGCCGGTGATTCCGACACGATCCGCAAAGGTCAGATCATTTCCGCCAAGAAGCTGCGTGATGTGAACTCCCAGCTGAAGCGTAAAGACTTGCGCTTGGTGGTGACTCGCGACGCGCGTCCTGCTACTGGTAAGCCGATTCTGCAAGGTATCACCCGCGCTTCTCTGCAAACTCACAGCTTCATCTCCGCTGCATCCTTCCAGGAGACGACGAAGGTGCTGACCGAGGCCGCTATTAATGCGAAATCCGACAGCCTGATTGGTATGAAGGAGAACGTCATTGTCGGCCAGAAGATTCCGGCAGGTACGGGTATCCGCGCATACCAGAACATCGAGGTCGGCTCGAAAGAGGAGTACGAATCTCTGATGGCATCCAAGGAAGAGGATTAGAGGATGAGTTGATTAGATGATTTTTAAACGAGAAAAACGAATAAACGACAATTATGGCAGAAGATAAGAAAGAACAAAAAATGGATTTGAGTATCAGTGAGGAAGTTGCGCAGGGCGTATATTCGAACTTGGCTATCCTTTCTCATTCTGAGAACGAATTCTTTGTGGATTTCGCCTCCCTTTCGCCCGGTATTCCGAAGGCCATCGTGCGTTCGCGCATCGTTATGACCCCTGTGAATGCGAAGAGACTGCTTCGTGCGTTGCAGGACAATGTGTCCAAGTATGAAGAGCAGTTTGGTGCGATTCAGGACCGTCCGAACCAGATGCCTCCGTTCATGAGCGGTGGCGGTCTGGCATAAGCAGACTACGTTCAACTTTTTTATAAATTTTGTGGCGGCTGGGAATCTTTTCCGGCCGCCTTTTTTTAGTTAGCAGTTAGTAGTTAGTAGTTAGGTAAAAGGCAATAGTTTCATGTTTCAAGTTTCATGGAGTACGATTATGTCAAAAGCCAAAAGCTAATAGCTAAAGTTTTTGTATTTTTGCAGTTCAAAACCAAAGTACTATGGAAAAGAGATACATCATCAGCGGAGGCGGCACCGGTGGCCATATTTTCCCGGCGTTGGCCATTGCCAATAAAATCAAGGCAGAGAATCCCGATGCGAAGATATTGTTTATCGGGGCAAGTGATAAGATGGAGATGCGTCGCGTCCCTGAGGCGGGCTATCCCATTGAGGGACTGGAGATTTACGGCATCAGCCGGGAGAAGTCGCTCAACGGTATGATGTGCAATCTGCGTCTGCCGGTGGTGATGTTGAAGGCTATGCACAAGGCTAAGAAGATCATGCGCGAGTTCAAGCCTGATTTGGCCATTGGGGTGGGGGGCTTTGCCAGCGGTCCCGCACTGAAGGCTGCCTCTCAGTTGGGAATCCCCACGCTGTTGCAAGAGCAGAACTCCTATCCTGGCGTCACCAATAAGATGTTAGCTAAGAACGCTAAGGCCATTTGCGTGGCCTACGACGGTCTTGAACGCTTTTTCCCGCCGGAGAAGATCATCAAGACGGGCAATCCCATCCGCAAGGAGATTCTGGAACTGGAGCGCAAGAAAGACAGTGCGTATCAGTATTTTAACTTCACGCCCGAGAAGAAAACTGTGTTGGTCGTGGGTGGCAGTCTCGGTGCGCGCACCTTCAACCAGACCATGGCCGCGCATCTCGACGAGTTCCGCAAGGCCGACTTGCAGCTGTTGTGGCAGACCGGCGAAAGCTTCTATAAGAACATTGATCCTGAGTTGTTGAAACAGCAGGATGAGCATATCCGCATCGTACCGTTCATCAAGAACATGAACGACGCCTACAGTATGGCGGATGTCATCATCTCGCGGGCGGGTGCGCTGGCGTTGGCGGAACTGGCGATCGTGGGGGTGCCCACCATTCTCGTGCCGTTCCCCTATGCCGCTGAAGACCACCAAACCTTCAACGCCAAGGCGCTCTCCACTAAGGACGCCGCGCTGCTCATCCCCGACAAAGAGGCAAAGGAGAAGTTAGTACCCACGTTAATGCAGCTCGTCGCCGATCCGCACCGGATGCAGACGCTAGGCGAGAACATCAAGCGGTTTGCGTTGCCGAATGCTATAGATTTGATATATGGGGAAATTTTGAAAATGTAGAATGAAGAATGAAGAATGTAGAATGTAGAATGATGAATTATGAATTATGAATAATTTATGGGTGGTTTTAAGAAAAGTGTATTTGTTTTAGCGGTTCTGTTGATGTGCGGGGGTTATGTTCGTGCGCAGAAAGACACTGTCCATATCGGGGAAATACATTCTTCGGTTCCGATTACGGGGAAGGTCGCTGATTTGCAGTATGTTTTTGGCGGGAAAGGGGAGTGGTGCTATGGCACATTTAATCGGGAGATTGAATATTATCCATGGAACATCCATGATACGGCCGTATATGTTTATCGTGTTAATTCAATTTATGATAAGAAGACGGGTACTTCCTACACTTCAGACAAGGATGGGAATATCCGGCTTAGTTACTTGGATTTCAAGTTAGCGCGTAAGTTGGCGCGTGGTTGTTTTCTGTCCTTGGGGGATGTTGGGTTATATCTTTCGTATAATACTACTTTGGATGAATTTATCAAGGCATTCAACATTACTGATACGATAGAGTTTGGTCCTGCTTTGATGGCACCGTGGAATTATTATGGGAAAGCCAGGCCTCGTAGATGGCGGCACAGGCAATTCACTAATCTTTGGTTTTGGACAGACGAAGGAAGGCGCACCCATATTACTTTTAGTTTTGACCACAAACGTCGTTTGCGCTGTGTCGAGCTGGATTACTTCAATGCCGATAAGGTTGAGGTGAGACCGTTGCGGTAGTCATTTTTTTTCGGGAATAGTGTTGAATATCAAAAAAAATGTATCTTTGCAGCGCAAAGTACTTTTAAGATTATGGAAGAAAAAGAGATCAGACAGACATTGAGTGACATTCGAGAGATGATGAGCAAATCGTCACGTTTTCAGGCGATTAGCGGATGGTCTATTATCGTTATTGGGTTGTATGCGGCGGTGGCGTCGCTGATGGCTGCGGCGGTCATTGGGGTTGGGGATTGGTTCCCTTGTTTCGAAAATCTGCAAAAATATGCCAATTTGAACACGCCGTCACGCATTCGTATTGCAGCGTTTATCGCTATCGGACTTTTTGCGCTCTCACTTCTAACCGTCTTCGTTTTCGCCATGATTAAATCGAAACGGCATAATCTGCCCTTTGCCCTTGACAAGCGGATGTGCCAGATGTTGCTTGATTTCTTTATTCCTTTGGTGGCAGGTGGTCTGTTTAGCATGGCTTTGGTGATGCAAGGGCATTATGGGCTTACTTCTTCCGTTATGCTCCTGTTTTATGGTCTCGCCCTTGTCAATTGCAGTCATTACACTTATCCGATTCTTCGCTACTTGGGTTATGCCGAGCTGATTCTCGGAATCATTGACTGCTTTACGATGTCTCATGCACTGCTGTTCTGGTTTTTAGGTTTCAGCGTGATGCATATTGTGTTTGGGATTGCGTATGTTTTGATGTTTGAGCGGAGGAAGTAGGCAAAAGGGAATGGGCAAAAGGCAATAGTTAGTAGTTAGCAGTTAGTAGTTAGCAGTTAGCAGTTAGTAGTTAGCAGTTAGTAGTTAGTAGTTAGTAGTTTGACGTTTGAAGTCGTAAGTTTAAGTTCTAAGTCTAAGTTTTAAGTTAATAGCCAATAGCCAAAGTTAGTTTGATAGTAATATTTTCCGATAAAATCTGAGTGATATGGCGATTATTGATGGTTTTAATAAGATTTTTGAGAGCAAGATCCGCTTGGGTATCATGTCGGTGTTGGTGGCCAACGGTTCGGCGGATTTTGCCACGCTGAAGTCGCTATTAGAGCTCACTGACGGCAACCTCGCGAGCCACACCCGTAGTCTGGAGGAGGCCGGCTATCTCACTTGCGAGAAGAAGTTTGTGGGACGCAAGCCGAACACTACATACATTGTTACGGAAGAGGGGAGGAAGGCTTTTGCTGCTCATGTGGATGCGCTGGAGAGATTTTTGCGTGAGTGCAAGGGGTGAATTTTTTTTGGATGGATACTTTGAGCGGCAAAGTACTTTATGAGGACATGGGGACATGAGGACATGGGGACATGGGGACATGACGATTATTCACTAAAAATGTAATAAATATGACAACAGAAATGAACAACGCGGTGACGATGCCGCAAATGGAACAAAAAAGTCCTGCTATGCAGGAGAGACCGAGAATGAAAAGCAGTGACCGTATGTTGCTGAAACTCATTCTGATTGGGCTGATGAGCCTGCTTTTACTTATCCCGCAGCAGTTGTTGCGGATGATGGTGGATGAGCGGAATGCGACCGCCATGGAGACGATTGACGAGGTAGGACAGTCGTGGAGCCGGGCGCAACGGGTGGTTGGTCCGGTGGTGCACATTCCGTCGAATAACAACGAGACACAGGATGTCTATTTGCTTCCTGAAGAGTTGTCGGTGACGGGTGATCTACAGACCGAAACACTGCATCGCGGCATTTTCGACGTGACGGTCTATACGGCGGATATGGATCTGCGGGGCAGCTTCCAAATTCCATCCTTGTCGGAGTATTCCGCATCCAAGTACGATTTATCGAAGGCCGAGGTGCTGATTGCTCTCAAGGATCTTCGCGGTCTGAAGGAGAACGTTACTTTCCAGCTGAAAGGCAAGGATTATGCGATGAAATCTGACCAGGACGGAGAGTTGGGGTCTGTGTTGTGCTGCAAGGTCCCGATTGAAGAGCTGAATAGCGATACCTCTTCGTATTCGGTGAAGTTATTGATGAAGGGCTCCAACAAATTGATGTTCCTGCCGGTTGGCAGTACCACCACAGTGGCGTTGAGGTCTAACTGTGCCACTCCGAGTTTTCAAGGCAACTTCCTGCCGGAGACGCGTCAGGTGTCGGACAGTGGCTTTTCGGCCTCTTGGAAGGTGTTGGCCCTCAACCGCGATTTTGCACAGTCGGTTACACGCTGGGGATGCGGCAACAATGCGCATAGTGTCGATATG
This sequence comes from uncultured Bacteroidales bacterium, assembly GCA_900316305.1. GTDB lineage: Bacteria > Bacteroidota > Bacteroidia > Bacteroidales > WCHB1-69 > F23-D06. Next base: position 36,211 of record ONCM01000010.1, read on the forward strand.
AGTGAAAATGAGTTTGGGGTGATGATGAAGGTGCCGGTGTTGCAATATCAGCAGACTACGCGCTGTATCAAATACGCCTACTTGTTCATATTCCTGACCTTCGCCACGGTCTTTTTCGTGGAATACCGTCGCCAGACACCCATCCATCCGGTGCAATATTTGCTCATCGGGGTTGCGTTGTTGGTTTTTTACACCTTGTTACTCTCTTTCAGCGAGCACATCCCGTTCTCGTGGTCATATCTTATTGCCACGCTGATGACGATTACGCTGATTACCGTCTATTTGGCCGGCATCTTGAAGATTCGCAAGACTGCCCTGATGGTGGGAGGTTTGCTGCTCCTGCTCTATTTGTTCATTTATGTACTCTTGCAGTTGGAAACCTACGCTTTGTTGTTTGGAAGCCTTGGCATCTTCGTGATTTTGGCGGTGTTGATGTATGCGTCGCAGAAGGTGAGGTGGTATAAGGGGGAATGAGGGGACATGAGGACATGGCGAGATGAGGACATGGGGACATGAGGACATGAGGACATGACGAGATGGGGACATGAGGACATGGCGAGATGAGGACATGAGATGATTTTTTATTTTTGCGAAATGAAATGATAAGTGATTGAATATGGAAAAGAAAACGTTAAAAGATAGAATTCAAAGTGGATTGGCGGCGGTATGGGCGGCGGTGAAATCGCACCCGGTGGAGATTGTGATTCTGCTGTATGTTTGTGTGGCAGGATGTTATACGATAGCCAATCCGGACATTTTGGATATTAACCACGGGGATGCTCCGTGGTGGTTGCGGTCGATAGTGGTGGCGCCGTTCACGGTGGTGGCGTCCTACTCGCTGCAGCCGTTACGTAAATGCGGAATCGGGTGGCTGCTGCTCTATTTGTTGCCAATTGTGGTGTCGGTGGTGGCGTGTTTTATGCCGTTCCTCATCGATTGGCCGGATTCTAACTCCTATTGGATTGCGGTGTTCGTGGCGCTCCCACTGTGGATGCTTGTGCGGCATCTGCTGACCGAGAATGGACCCTTCGTGCAGCGCAATGCGCGGATGGTGTGGTCGTTAGCTCGTGCTCTGGTGATCGCGGGAATTTTCTACCTGCTTTATGGAGCTATCGCTTACACCATCCAGTCCCTCTTCGGCATCCCCTACGACTCTTGGGACGGTTGGTACGGGCAGGTGGCGTTGGTGCTGTTCTGCGGACTGGCTCCTGTGCTCTTTTTTGCGATGGAGGACGAAGCCGGAACCCCGAACATCAGTCGCTTCGGCTTCGTGCTGCTGAATTGGGTGCTGACACCCGCGCTGTTGATCTACATGGTGATACTCTACATTTATGCGGCTAAGATCCTCTTTACTTGGAACTTACCGAAGGGTGGGGTGGCTATTATGGTGAGTGTGTTCATCGCGGTGGTCTTTATTGCCAAAATGTTACAGCTTCTGACGGACCGCCAGCCGTTCCGCTGGTTCTACGACCATTTCAGCCTGTTCGCGTTGCCGCTGTTGGTGCTCTTCTGGACGGGTGTGGTCCGTCGTTTGTCGGACTACGGCCTGACGGAGTCGCGTTACTACCTGATACTGCTCGGAGGGCTGATGACTCTGACCGTTGTCGTGTTTCTATTCCAGAACCGACACGGCTATTTCGCGTTGACGGCATTGGCGTTGCTTGTCACGATGCTGTTGGTATGCGTGCCAGCCCTATCTGGCAAGCGGATTGCGCAACGGGCTCAGATACAGCGCGTCCGTACCATCGCCAGGCAACTTGATCGCCTGAACGACGACGGCACGCTGCGGTTGCCAAAGCCCGATGCATCCGACACGCTGCACGCCGCCGAACACCGGAAACTCTACCAGTCGCTGGAATATTTGGACAGTCGGTACGATACAGTAACTTTGAAGCGCGAGTTCGGAATCAACCACGATTCAGATTATCTGGAGTCGCTGTCGAAGAGAACCAGCGATTACGCTTCTGCCTATTCGGAGGAGTCTGCGCAGAGATTAATGGAGGAAAATGAAGAGGAAAAGTGTGTGTATCTTTATTACAAAGGAAAAAATCCCATCGATTTGAAAGGTTATAGTCGGTTGTATGCAGATGAAGTGTTTTGGGACAGCTCATGGTCTAGAGGTGATAAGGATGCTGTGGAGTCTTGGTTGGAGTTAGGGGATAACATCAGGATTTCCATAAATGACTTGTGGGCGGAGCAGTTGCAGAAGTGTGGTTCGGCAGATAATATGCCGTCGGAGGCATGGCTGCAAGATCATGTGGATGAGTTGTTGGTATATCGTACGGAGGATTATCTGATAATCTTTGACCGAGTTTATCTCCGGCGGAATTCGGGAAATGTTTGGTACGTATCATCCGCAGCCGTTGACTTTGTGCTGGAGCGGTAGAAATGCATATTTTTGTGTCTCCGCTGATGCGAAAAAATGCCCCATAGAAGGGGCATTTTTAGCGTTATCAACATCTTTGTTAAAAAAAAATCGCCTCTCATGGGTGGATTTTTCCATAAAAAGCGTATAATTGCACCCCGTTAGAGATGAAGGTCTCTGACGGGTATTTTTTTTATAATCAATTAAATAGCATTATACTATGGGCGGTTTTTTTGGAGTCGTATCGACAAAACCTTGCATTGCGGATTTATTCTACGGGGTGGACTATCACTCACACCTCGGTACAAAACGCGGCGGAATAGTTACCTACCAACAGGATGTCAAACTATTCCGCCGTTCCATTCATAATATTGAGAACACTTACTTCCGGACGAAGTTCGCCGACGATTTGGGTAAGTTCCAGGGCAACTCCGGTATCGGTGTCATCAGCGACACGGATGCGCAGCCTATCGTGGTGAATTCCCATCTCGGTCGTTTTGCCATCTCTACTGTAGCTAAGATCAATAATGTCAATGAGTTGGAGCAAGAGTGTCTCGACTGCAACCAGCAGTTTACCGAGCTGAGCGCTGGTGCCACCAACCCTACCGAGCTCGTCGCGCTCATGATCACCCGCAAGCACGACTTTGTGGAAGGCATACAATATGTATATAGTAAGGTGAAAGGTTCCTGCTCGATTCTGATCCTGACGGAAGACGGCATCATCGCCGCCCGCGACTACTACGGCCGTACGCCCATTGTAATCGGTAAGAACGACTGTGGTCGTGCCATCTCTTTCGACAATCACAGCTTCGCCAACCTCGATTATCAGACCGAATACTTTGTCGGGCCGGGCGAGATTGTGAAAGTGACCGCTGACGGCATCCAGCAAATGCTCGCCCCGAATCCCAAGATGCAGATTTGCTCTTTCTTGTGGATTTATTATGGTTATCCTTCTGTGAATTACGAAAATATCAACGTAGAACACGCTCGTTACAATCTTGGCTATGCTATGGGTAAGACGGATGACACGGAGGTCGATTTCGTGGCCCCCATTCCCGATTCCGGTATCGGCATGGCCATCGGTTATTCTAACGGCAAGCAGATCCCGTATCAGCGTGCTATCGTCAAATACACTCCCACTTGGTCTCGCAGTTTCATGCCTGTCAGTCAGGAGATGCGCGAGCACGTGGCCAAGATGAAATTGCTGCCTAACGGCGATTTGCTCAAGTGCAAACGCATTGTTTTCTGCGACGATTCCATCGTGCGTGGCACGCAGTTGCGCGACAACGTGAAGATGATGTACGAATATGGCGCCAAGGAGGTGCATATCCGTATCAGTTGTCCGCCGTTGCTTTACGGTTGCGAATTCCTCAACTTCTCCGCTTCCAAGACGCAGATGGAGCTCATCACCCGCCGTGTCATCAAGGAATTGGAGGGCGATGACAGCAAGAACCTCGAACGTTATATGGACAGTACCTCGAAAGAGTATGCCAACATGGTGGAGGTCATCCGCAAGCATCTTGGTGTTGATACGTTGAAATTCAATACGATAGATACTATCACCAATGCCATCGGGCTGCCGAAGGATCGTATTTGTACGCATTGTTTCGATGGTTCCTCGTTCGGATTCTAATCAGAAATCCATTTTATACCAATAATGTACTCTGTTGTAGAGACGTTTCATGAAACGTCTCTACAATGTTTAATTAAGCAAAGAAACCATTATGCCGACTGATAATTACCTTCTTTTAGGACAGAAAAAGCGTCTGATTGAGCAGCTCAGAGCGAAGGGCATCACGGATGAAAACGTGCTCAACGCTTTCGACAAGATGGAGCGGCATCGTTTTTTGGAGTCGTTGCTTTGGTCGCAGGCGTATGAAGATGTTGCGCTGAAGCTCACTACGGATCAGACCATTTCTAAGCCTTCCACGGTTGCGTTCCAGTCGCAGCTGTTGGAGGTGAAGAAGGGACAAAAGGTGTTAGAAATTGGTACAGGCTCTGGCTTTCAGGCGGCTATTTTGTATGCCATGGGAGCCAAAGTTTATACTGTGGAGCGCCAAATTGCTCTGTTCAAGCATACAAAGCCGCTGTTGAACGATTTGGCGCCGTCGGTAATCACCTATTATGGAGACGGTTTCAAAGGGTATCCGCAGTTTGCCCCGTACGATCGGATTATTGTCACGTGTGGGGCACCGGATGTCCCGCAAACTCTATTGGATCAGTTGGTTATAGGTGGCATAATGGTCATTCCTGTCGGCGTTGAGTCGCAGGTGATGAAGAAAATTGTGAAGGTTAGCGATTCGGAATACGAGGAAGAAGATTTCGGTGGCTTTGTGTTTGTCCCGATGTTGAAGGAGCGGGTTCGCCGACCGACTTATTGAGTCACTTCGCTGGTGCCGTCGTGATCGAAGCGCAATGCGCCGAGAATACGGTGGGTGCCGTCGGGGTTCAGCGTGTATATGCCGTAGATGTAGAAGTCGGGCTCTTTCAGCAGGGAGCAGACGTATTCCGTGTCGAGTTTCTTGATTTGTGCGTTGTAGAGGTCTTTAGCCTCCTTGTCGTTTTGGGCTTCCGAGGTGTTCTCAAAGGTCACCGTTGTGTTAAAGGTCACTGTGGAGGAAAAATAGTTCTCGATGGTTGTCCAGTCGGAAGGGTCTGCAGAGTTGGCTGAAAAGCCAAGGCATCCGATGCTATATTTAGTGGTGACCGTTTTTTCTTTGCAAGCGCCCAAAAACAGGGACGTGCAGATAATTATCGCAAAAACAACTTTTTTCATAATCTGATTACTCTATTGAATCTGCAAAAATACGACATTCCCCAATAAAAAATTCGATAAAGGCGAGATGTAATTAACATCTTTTTGTTACTTTTGCCGAAAAAAGAAAGAGGATATGGAAAAGCGAGTAACCGGTTTTTTGTTTGCCGCGGGATTGGGCACGCGGCTGTATCCGTTGACGGCGACAAGGCCCAAGGCTTTGGTTCGGTATCAAGGTAAAACGTTGTTGGATAATGCGTTGGATAAATTGTTTTCGGCTGGAGTCGAAAAGGTGATTGTTAACATACACCATTTTCCGGACATGATGTTGGAGGCGTTGCGGGCGCATCCAGAGTCGCGGCGTATCTGTATTTCGGATGAAAGGGCTTATCTTCGAGACACCGCTGGAGGGTTGAGGTTTGCGGAGCCTTTTTGGGACGATAGTGATCTTTTGTTGTTGTATAATGTTGATATACTGTCAAATATAGACCTTGGCAAACTGTTGGAGTACCATGTCGAGAGTCAGGCAGAAGCCACTTTGGCTGTTCGTAACCGTTCCACGGCACGATATTTTCTGTTCGAGAAGGAGTGTCGTCGGCTTTGCGGTTGGCGGAATGTGAAGACTGGCGAGCAGATCGGAAACCCCATTCCTGAAGATGCTGAGATGCTGGCATTCAGTGGGATACATGTTCTCAACACAGATTTTGCACGTACGATTCCGTCTGTTGAAAAGTCCTCAGTCACAAGTTTTTACCTTTCCGCCGCCAATTCCCACCGTATTTTGGGTTATGAACATGATGAAGATGAATGGCAGGATGTAGGAAAATTTTCCGAATTTCGTAACTTGTTGTCCTAATATCTCTTAGCTTCTGTTTATAAAACTCTTATTCTTTTTTTTCAAAAAATCAAGGGGTAAAAAGATTTTTTTTGAACTTTTTTTTTGTTAATTTTGCGAGGTAAAATTTTAAAGAAAGATATTTTTGTAAACCGTTAAGCTTAAGAGTTATAGCGATATTTTTAGAAACTGAAACTACCAATGGAAAAAGAGATACCCTCATATATACCCGTTTGGAATCAATGTTTGGAAATCATCAAAGACACGGTTTCGCCGGAGGTTTTCGCCACCATTTTCGAGCCGATCAACGCTGTGTCTTTGGAGAACAAGATGCTTACATTGGAGCTTCCCAGTTTGTGGTACAAGGAGATCTTGGAGGAACAGTATGTGGATTTGTTGCGCACGGCCATCCGCAAGTTGCTCGGCAATGATGCCAAACTGCGTTACAAGGTGCTGATGGAACGTGGTCAGAACCCTTCCCAAAATGCTTCCATTACGATATCTTCTGCCTCCCGCAAGGCGGTCAAGAATCCTTTGATGATGCCTCCGTTGGATGTCAACGCCATGGATCGCAAGGATATTCCTGGACCGTTTGTGGTGCCCGGCATCAAGAAGCAGCGCATTCCTTCCAATCTTTCCGAGACGCTGACGTTCGACAACTATGTGGTGGGCGACTGCAACCGTCTGGCTTGTGCTGCCGGCATGTCCATTGCCAAGGCGCCCGGCCAAACCCCCTTCAACCCGTTGTTTATCTACTCCGATGTTGGATTGGGCAAGACGCACTTGGTCAACGCTATCGGTATTCAGACCAAAATCAATTTCCCCGACAAGATCGTCATTTATGTCAGCGCTGACACCTTCTACCAGCAGTACATGGAGGCTGTCAAGAGCGACAACCTCAATGATTTCTACTGGTTTTATCAGGCGGTGGATATGCTCATCATTGACGATATCCAGTTTATTTCCGGCAACAAGACGAAGACACAAGAAGCTTTCTTCCAGATATTCAACCATTTGCACCAGTTGAAGAAGCAGATTATCATGACTTCCGACAAGTCGCCGGTGGACATCACGGGTTTTGAGCCGAGATTGCTGAACCGCTTCAAATGGGGATTGGCCACCGACCTGCAAGTTCCGGATTTGGAAACTCGTACGGCCATCATTACCAAGAAGTTGGAGAACAATGGTATCGAGTTTTCGAAGGAAGTTATCGACTATTTGGCGTTGCGCATTACGGCGAACACCCGTGAGCTGGAAGGCGCGATGATCGCCATCTTGGCGCAGGCATCCCTCAACCATCGCGACATCACCCTCGACCTTGCCCGTGAAATGGTTGATAAGTATGTGAAATCCACGGCTAAGGAGATCTCCATTGAATATATCCAGAAGATTGTTTGTGACTATTTCGGCATTTCTGTCGAGGCTATCAACGCGAAGACGCGCAAGCGCGAGATTGTGCAGGTCCGCCAGATCAGCATGTATTTCGCCAAAAAGTACACTCATCTGCCGCTTTCTGTGATTGGTGCTTATTGCGGAAACAAGGATCATGCGACTGTGTTGCACGCCTGTCGCACCATCCGCAACCTCAGTGAAACCGACAAGAAAATGAAGCAGTATATCATGGATATTGACAAAAAAATGAAAATCGGAAATATCTAGTTGCATATATAAAAAATAATATTTATATTTGCAGCGCATATTTTTTAAAGGATAATATGAAAAAACATTGGGTAAAAAAGGAACTTCCAGATGAAGCAGTTGTTTCGCAACTGTGTGAGCATCTGCATCTTGAACGGCCGCTGGCAACGTTGCTCGCTCAACGCGGCATCACTACGGTGCAGCAGGCTTGCGACTTCTTTGAACCCAATATTGAAAAATTACACGACCCTTTCCTGATGAAAGACATGGACATCGCGGTGGAGCGCCTCTCCAAAGCCATCGTCCATGACGAGAAGATTATGGTCTATGGGGACTATGATGTCGATGGCACTTCCGCCGTCGCATTGGTCTTTTCCTTCCTTTGTGAAATCCGCGGCTCCGATGCACATGAGTACATTAAATATTATATTCCCGACCGCTACACGGAAGGGTATGGCATCACGGAAAAGGGCATACAATTCTGCAGGGACAACGGTATCAACCTGCTGATTTCACTCGACTGCGGTATCAAGGCTAACGACATGGTGGATCTGGCCAACCAGTACGGTATAGATGTCATCATCACCGACCACCACCTTGAAGGCGATACCTTGCCTAACGCCATGGCTATTTTGGATCCCAAGCGCAAGGATTGTCCTTATCCTTATAAGGAGTTGTCCGGTTGCGGTGTCGGTTTCAAGTTGGTGCAGGGTTACTGTTTCCGCAATGAGCTTCCCGACGAACTGTGGCTGAAGCGCATGGATTTGGTCGCGGTGAGTATTGCTTGCGACATTGTGGCCATCACTGGTGAAAACCGCATCCTTGCGCATTTCGGTCTGGAGATGATTAACAAGATTCCGCGTATGGGCATCCGCGCCATCCTCGACCAGGCCGGCATCAAGATGAGAACCTATCCTCCTTTCAGCGAGGACACTTTCTTTACTCGTGTTATTTCCATTTCGGATTTGGTGTTCTATGTCGGTCCGCGTATCAACGCTGCCGGGCGTATTAAGAGCGCCAAAGAGTCTGTCCGTCTGTTCATTGTGGAGGACGAAGACAAGTCGATGGAGATTAGTACCCGCATCAACAAGCAGAATAACGAGCGTAAGCAGAAGGACAAGAACGCGACTGAGGAGGCGATGGATATGATCCGTAACTCGCATGAGTTCGAGAACCGGAAGAGTATTGTCGTCTATAATCCGCAGTGGGAAAAAGGTATTATCGGAATTGTGGCTTCCCGTCTCGTGGAGGAATTTTACAAGCCCACTATTGTGCTGATGAGTTCCGACGACGGTTTGATTACTGGCTCCGCCCGTTCCGTGAAGGAGTTCAATATATATGATGGTATTGATTCTTGCGCTGATTTGTTGGAGCACTTCGGCGGACACAAATATGCTGCCGGTCTGACAATGAAACAGGAGAATCTCGAAGAGTTCTCCCAGCGTTTCGAGGAGTATGTGAAAGAGAATCTGGACGAATCTTCCTACGAGCCTGAGATTACGGTGGATATGGATCTGAAGCTTTCTGAAATCACCCCACATTTCCTCAAGAATCTGAAAAAGTTCGCCCCGTTTGGTCCCGGCAACATGGAGCCTGTCTTTGAGACAGATGGAGTTGTTGATGAGGGCAATGCCCGCATTGTGGGAGACAAGCACCTCAAGTGTAAGATTCTAAGTCCTTACGAACGCAGCAACTCGTTTGACGGTATCGCTTTCAACCAGAAGGCGCAGTTATCTGTCATCAGTGATTCGAAACCGTTCAATGTGCTCTACCATGTGGAGGAGAATCGTTGGAATAATACCATTAGTACTCAGTTGAATATCAAGGACATAGAGCCTGCTAACCCTGATGTTGCTCAGGACAAGGAAGGCTCTGACGCACATGGCGATTACGATTACCGTACCAGCAGCGATTCCAAGTAGTTTTCTTTATTTTTGACATGAAGATTGCCGTTAACACCCGTCTGTTATTAAAAAACAAACTGGAGGGAATAGGGATTTTTTCGTGTGCCACGTTGTCGCGCATCACGAAGGCACATCCCGAGCATCAGTTTTATTTCCTGTTCGACAGACCGTTCGATGAGTCGTTCCTTTTCAGCGACAATATCACTCCGGTGGTGGCCTATCCGCAGGCCCGACATCCCTATTTGTGGTATCTTTTTTTCGAATGGGGGGTGCCGATGAAGCTTCGGAGCATCAAGCCGGATCTTTTCCTTTCCCCTGATGGTTGGATTCCGACGGGTTTGGACATTCCCGTGGTCAATGTCATCCACGACCTTAATTTTGTGCATCACCCGGAATTTATTAAGCCGGTGGTGCGCCGCTATTACGACCGTTTCTTCCCGAAATTCGCTCGGAATGCCACCCGTTTGGCGACGGTTTCTGAGTTCAGTCGGCAGGATATTCACGAGAGTTATCAGGTGCCTTTGGAGAAGATTGATGTGGTCTATAACGGAGCAAATCAGGTGTATGTGCCTTATACTGAGGCGCAGCAGGCTGAGGTGCGGCAGAAGTACGCACAGGGTTGTGACTATTTCCTTTTTGTGGGATTAATTCACAAGCGGAAGAATCTGGCGAATATTTTTCGGGCTTTCGACCAGTTCAAGGAACGGACGGACAATACTACGAAATTGGTCGTCGTGGGTGACAAAAAGTGGTGGGCCGGTGAGATTGAGGATACCTATTTGCAGATGCGTCATCGCGATGACGTGATTATGCTCGGCCGTCAGCAGTTGGAGGTGGTGAGTGCGTTGACCGCTTCTGCAATAGCGATGGTCTATACTTCGCTGTTTGAGGGATTTGGGCAGCCCATTGTCGATTCCTTCAACGCGCATACGCCGGTGATTACCTCCAATATCTCTTCAATGCCCGAGGTGGCCGGTGATGCGGCTCTGATTGTGGATCCTTACCGTGTGGAGCAGATTGCCGATGCTTTATGTCGTTTGAAAGAGGATCAGGTCTATCGTGAGTTGTTGATTGAAAAAGGGAAGGAGCGTAAGCATTTATTTACCTGGGATCGAACCGCTGAGATGCTTTGGCAATCGGTTGAAAAAGCGTTTTAGTTGAGGACTGATAACAAAAAAGCGAGGCTGAAACCTCGCTTTTTTGTTGGAACGTATTAAATGTATAGTTTAGAACTTGCTTTCGTTATCCAGTAATTGTTTGTTCTTTTTGTTGTATTGGAGAATGAGGGAACATTCATAGATCATGGTGATAATTATGATCACGATGGCAACGATGGCCAGTGTGGCGTGGTTGGTCTTGACGAAGAGGGCACCTTCTTGGAAGAAAGCGCTGTACAAGATGTAATTCATGAGCCATACGCTGATGAGCAGCATAAACCACCAAATGCCCATGTAGAGGGATGAGTTATCAACTTTGTTCTCATCTCTTTGGGTGATACCGACATATTCCATGGCATAATCAGTCTCTTCCCAAACTTCTTTGAAGAAGGAGAGGGGTTTGATGAGGTTGTAGATGGGGGCGAACCAAGCGACGTAAGACATCCATGGTTTCATGCCGTCTTTCATCCACGGGGCGATTTCGTGAAGGTTTTTGTTGTTTTTGGCACCCCAGTGTGCGAACAAGAAAGTTTTGATCAGGAAGGCAATGATGGTAATGCAAGCAATCACCCAGAATTTCTTCTTGGCGGTATCGTTTGCGCTGTTCAGCTCATCCCAATTAGCTTTGGCGGGAGCATATTCTTTCTCAAGATCGGCCATTTTTGCGATGTTCTCTTCGCGTTGTTTTTGTTTGTCAGCCAAGGTTTGTTTGGTCACTTCGATACTTTCGCTAAGCGCCTTTTTGTCGTCCTTGTTGGCAGGTGTTTTCTGTTGCAGGGTGTCTAATTTGTACTGATAGTAAGCCACTTCTGCGCTATCTTGACGCAACGGGTGTTGAGCCGTGACGTAGGCTTCGTACAATTTGTTGTAATGACCGCGTTCTTGAATAACGGCTTTGTTGGTCTTGTCAAATTTCAACAAAAAAAGCATTGAAATGATGAAAAGAACCAAAACCACTACGTTGCAAAGCATGATAAGCTTGCCCAAAGAGGTGTTGTCTGTCAATTTTTTCATACTTGAAATTATTTTATTATACTAATTATCAACAACTTACAAATAAAATACAAGTTTCATAAGCCGTAGCAAAAGTAACAAAAAAATCCATACATTTGTGAGGTGTTAAAAAAAAACCATATTAACACGCTAATCTTCCACTAAGGCCAAGCTGATACGTTTGCGATCGACCTCTACATTCTCCACTTGTACCATGACTTTTTGGTTGAGGTGGACCACTTCGGAGGGGTCGGAGATGCGGCGTTTGCTCAGTCGGCTGATATGGATGAGGCCGTCTTGGTGTACGCCGATATCGACGAAGCATCCGAAGTTGGTGATGTTGGTGATGATGCCGGGGAGTACCATGCCTATGGTGAGGTCGTGGATGGTATGCACGTTTTTGTCGAACTCAAACATTTCGAACTGTGAGCGCGGGTCGCGGCCGGGTTTGGCCAGCTCCTTCATGATGTCTTCCAAGGTGGGCATTCCCACTTTGTCGGTGATGTAGTTCTTTAGGATGATTTGTTGTCTAAGTTCTTTGTTTTTAATGAGATCCGAGACGGAACAATCCAAGTCTTTCGCCATTTTTTCGACCACCTTGTAGCTTTCGGGGTGCACGGCGCTGCTGTCGAGTGGATTTTCAGCTTCGTGGATGCGAAGGAATCCGGCAGCCTGTTGGAAGGCTTTGGCTCCGAATCGGGGCACCTTCTTCAAGGCCTCGCGAGAGGAGAAGGCTCCGTTCTCGTTGCGGTAGTCGATGATGTTTTGTGCCAGGGCGGGTCCGACGCCGGAGACGTAGGAGAGCAGCTGTTTGCTGGCGGTATTGAGTTCCACGCCGACGTAGTTGACGCAGCTTTCCACGGTGGTTTCCAGGCTTTCTTGCAGCATTTTCTGATTTACATCGTGCTGATATTGGCCCACACCGATGGATTTGGGGTCGATTTTCACCAGTTCGGCGAGCGGGTCCATGAGTCGGCGGCCGATGGAGACGGCGCCGCGGACGGTCACGTCATAGTCGGGAAACTCCTCCCGTGCCACGGGGGAAGCGGAATAGACGGAGGCACCGCTTTCGTTCACCATGAAGGCTTTCACCTCGCGTTCGAAGGGGATGTGGCGGACGAAGTTCTCGGTTTCACGGCCGGCGGTGCCATTGCCGATGGCGATGGCATCTACTTGATACTGAAGTACTAAACGTTTCAGTTTGTCGGAGGCGAGCTTGTATTGCGCCACGGGCGGATGTGGGTATATGGTCTCGTTGTAGAGCAATTTCCCCTGCGGGTCAAGGATGACCACCTTGCATCCGGTGCGGAAGCCGGGGTCGATGGCCAACGTCGTGACCTGTCCCAGCGGGGCTGCCAGCAGCAGTTGGCGGGCATTCTTGGTGAAGACGGCTATGGCCTCTTTGTCGGCTTTTTCCTTGTAGTATTTGCGCATTTCGGTCTCCATCTGGGGTTGCAGGAGCCGTTTATAGGCATCTGTAGCGGCCATCCAGACCTGTTGTGCGCTATTACTGTTGTTCTTGATGATGCGGTGTTTCAGGTCGTCGAGGGTGCGGGTCTCGTCGGGGGCGATGTGTACGCGGAGGATGCCCTCCTCTTCGCCACGGAGCATGGCCAGGATGCGGTGCGACGGGGCTTTGGCGAGTAACTCGTTGGCATTGTAGTAGATGCGGTATTTTTCATCCTCGTCCACTTTGTCGGGAATCAGTTGGGTGGAGATGCGGCTGTAGCGCAGGAAGGTGTTGCGCAGACGCGCACGGATGCTGGCGTTCTCGCTGATGAGTTCGGCGATGATGTCGCGGGCACCCGCCAGTGCCTCCTCCGGTGTGTTCACGCCTTTCTCCTCGTCGATGTACTTGGAGGCTTCGCGTTCCAGGTCGATTGGCCGTTGCGTCAGCAGCAGTTTGGCCAGCGGTTGCAGTCCTTTTTCAACCGCCACTGAAGCGCGAGTTTTGCGTTTCGGGCGATAGGGGAGATAGAGGTCTTCCAGAGCGCCCATCGTCTCCGCCTGCTCGATTTTTTCGCGCAGTTCGGGAGTCAATTTACCTTGTTCGGCGATGGAGTCCAGAATGGCAGCCCGACGTTTGTCCAATTCCAACCATTTGGCGTACAGGTCTTTGATGTTGCCGATCTGTACTTCATCCAGCGAACCTGTGGCCTCTTTGCGGTAACGGGAGATGAAAGGGATAGTAGCCCCTGTCTCCAGCAGATTCAGGGTGTTTTGGACTTGTTCCTCTGTGAGATTCAAGGCTTGCGCGATGCGGGAGGCGTAATTTTGTTCAGGCATGATCGTTAGAACAGTGTTTGTATCGAATGTAGAGCTATCTGTTGGCTGTTGGCTTTTGGCTATTAGCTTTTAGCCGAGGTCAACAGGTAATAGCCAATAGCTAAAGGCCAATAGGTTATTCTTTAACGATTTCCAGGAGTTCGATGTCAAAGACCAGCGGGGTGTAAGGGGGAATGCCTTGTCTGCCTTCGCCGTAGGCCAGGTCGGAGGGGATGAGGACGGTGACCTTGTCACCCACTTTCATGTTGGAGAGGGTGGCGTCCCAACCCGGGATCACTTGGCCGGCGCCGACCGTGAAGGTGAAGGGTTCGCCGCGTTCCACGGAGCTGTCGAAGACGGTGCCGTCGGTGAAGCGACCGGTGTAGTGCACTTTCACTGTTTGCAGGGGTTCCACCTTTGCGCCGGTGCCTTTCTTGATGGTTTTCACATAGACGCCGGTTTCAGCTTGTTTCAGTCCGGGATTATTTTGGAGATATTTGTCAATTTCCGTCACTTCCTGCACTCTTCTTTCGTCCAGTTGAGCTTCGAATTCAGCTTTGGCTTTTTCGAAATCGGCTTTTTTCATCATACCGTAGAGTTTTACATCCAGATAGAGCGGATCTTCGCCGAAGGTGTATTCCTGATTCATCATTTTGTCGAAGAATTTCGGACCGTCGAGGATGAATGTTGCGCTGTCGCCCACGTGCATGGTGCGCAGGGCAGCAAACATGTCGCCTTCGTAGAGGGAGTCCATGAGCATTTCATTGGGCATCATGGGGATCAGAAGGGAGTCGCCGGCGCGCAGGGACATGAGCACACCTACCAAGTCTCCGGTGCGGGGTTGGTCGGCAGTGTCGTGGATGTCACCGTGGAATTGATAGTAGAATCCAGATTTGTCTTTTTTGAATCCTTTGTACTTGCTACATGCGCCGAGGGCGAAGATTGTGGTTGCGGCTAAAGCGATTAACGCTAATTTTGTCAAATTTCTTTTCATTTTTCTTTTATTTTTTCGATTTATATGATATTCGTTGGATTTGTTTACTGTTTTGGAGGCAGGATGTTGAGCAGTTCGACATCGAACACCACAGGGGTATAGGGCAGGATGTTGAATTGTTCGTTGCCACGGTCGCCGAAAGCGAGCGATGAGGGCACGACCATCAGAATTTCGTCGCCGACACTCATTTGCGACACCATGATGTCAATAGCTCTGGCAATTTGGCCTTTGCCCAGTTCGAAAGAAAGAGGATTGTCGGGATCTACGGAGCAGTCGAACAAGGTGTTGTCCAGACGGTAAGATTTGTACAGAATTTCCACGACTTGGTTCTGTTCGGGTTTCTCGCCGGAGCCGATTTTTTTGTAGATGCAGTAGATGCCCGATATCTTATTGTCAATGTGATACTTGTCCACGTAATCAATGATGAGGGAGTCTTCGATGTGGGCCATTTGTTTTTTATGTTCCTCAAACTGTTCTTCGGCGTTTTCCAAACTCTGTTTCGACATGATTTTCAGCAGTTTGATATCTGCGAAGATAGGTGTTTTGCCGTTCGGGTATTCGCCCAAACCCAAAAATTCTTCGTAGAATTTTTTCCCTTCGAAGATGAACGTGGCGCTGTCGCCGAGGTGCATGGTGCGCAGGGCGCTGTAGATATCGCCCTTGTAGAGCTCGTCCATCAGCATGTTGTAGTGGTTCATGGGCGTAAGGGTGGAGTCGCCGACGCGCAGGGCCATGTCCACCACAACAAAGTCACCGGTTTGGGGCATTTCGTTGTTCGGATTCACGGTGTGGAATTTGTAATAGAATCCGGAGTGCTTCTTGAATCCGTCGTATTTATGGCAGGAGGAGAAGAGTATGCACAGCAAAGTGGCAGCGAAGAGCAGTAAAAGATGTCTTTTTTTTATCATTTTGTGATATTATAGGGGTTGAGGATATGATTTTCGTTTTCGGGGATTTTCTCGTCTTTGTCCAATATTCTGACCTCCATCATGAAGGGTTGCAGTCCTTGTATGCGGTCGCCGTCGCCGGCCACGCCATAACCGAGGTAGGAGGGGATGACGAGTCGGGCGCGGGCGCCGGGGCGGAGCATTTGCGCGGCTTCGTGGAGGGCGTCAATCTCTTCGGAGCGGTTCACGAGGAAGACTTTTAAGCCCGTGCTGTCGGAGCAGTAAACCTGTTCGCCAGAGAGCAGGAAGGTGCGGTATTCCATGGCCACTCGGTCATTTTCGCGAAAGAGGTCGCCTTTGCCGGGGTCCAGGATTTGGATGTAGAGGCCGGTGGGGGTGCGTTGCATCTCCCAACCGTAACGTTTGATGAACATCTGCATCTCCTCGTTTTCGCGGCGCATGATGTTCTTGTTGCCCTCCATGTAGGGCGAGTCCTTCTCCTCCTGCGTTTCGGAAGTGGAAACGACACTGCCGGTGGCCTTTTGGTCACGACAGGCTGAAAAACCGCTCACGGAAACGGTGATAATCAAAAAGAGGAGGATCTTACGCATGACTTATTGTTGTTGGGCGTTCTCCACAACGGCGTTTTTGAAATGGGCGATAGCTTCTTCCATTGAGCCGTGGAAAAAGGCGCCGGCGGCGTTGGCGTGACCTCCGCCTTCGAAGTATTTGCGAGCGAAAAGGTTCACATCGACGATGCCTTTGGAACGGAACGACACGCGGATACGGTTGTCGCGCTCCGTGAAGAAGGCGGTGTAGTGTACGTTGTTCAAAGACAAGCCATAGTTAACAAATCCCTCTGTGTCACCGATTTGGAATCCGTTGCTGTGAAGATCCTGTTTGGTGAGGTACATGTAGGAGGCTCCATATTCGGGCATGACGACCAGACGTTGGGAGAGGGCCAGTCCGAGGAGCTTCATGCGGCTTTCCGTGTAATTGTCATAGACGCGGCGGTGGATGTCCTCCCCGTTAACGCCGGCCTCGATCAATCTGCGCAGCACGTCGTAGGATTCCGGAAAATCGCAGGTGTAGGACATGGAGCCGGTGTCGGTGATGATGCCGACATAGAGGCATTCGGCCACCGGTTTGGAGATGGGTCTCTCCGGGGTAAGGTATTTGTAGAGGAAGTTGAAGACCAGTTCGGACGCGGAGGTGGTGAGGTGGGTGGAGTACATCACATCGCACTGGATATCAGGCTGTACGTGATGGTCGATGAGCACTTTGAAGTGGGTGGATTTGGCGATGGTATTCTGCAAGTCCTGACCGGCGCGGTGCGGCGCGTTCATATCGACGACGAAGAGCATGTCGGCGTCGCGGATGAGCTTGCGGGCCTCCACAAGATGTTCCTGTGCCACGATGATCTTGTCGGCATTGGGCATCCACTGCAGGAAATTGGGGAAGGGGTTGGGTGAGATCACGGAAACCTCGAAACCTTCGTCATAAAAATACTGGTATAAGGCCAAAGCACTGCCCAAAGCGTCGCCGTCGGGATTGAAATGGAAGACAATGGCGATGGTCTTCGTCTCTTTCAGCGCGGCCTGAATTCTCTGAATATCTAACTCTTCCAACGTATCAAATTTTGAAGGTGCAAAAATAATAAAAATTCAGTTATGTCAGGCGGCGGGAAAGCTGCCGATTTTAAGGATGTTGTTTGTTTCAAAATAATTACTACTTTTGCCGTGAAAATTATCAACTATTAAAATAACAACATTATGGGACAAATCAACGATTTAAAAGACCAGGCATTGGCCTCCTTACGTGGGAAATGGGGCTCTTTTGTGGGACTTACTTTCATCTATTTGCTGCTTTATTCGATAGCCACTTTTTTTGTCATGTACGGGGCTATTTTCGAGGGCAGTTCGTTCACCGGTTTGGCCTCTGCATTCTCCTTCATCGGTTCCATACTGATGGTTCTGTTCATCCCGATAGGCTATGGTTACATAGTGGCCTACCTGCACGCTTCCCGTCAGGATCTTCCCGCCGATATCGGCGACCTGTTTTACGGATACAGTAACGGACAATTTAGACGTGTGTTGGGTGCATACATCCTGATGGTGCTTGTTGTTATGGCCGCTGCGATTCCATACATCGTCTTTTTAGTCATAATGACGATGCATGGACAGTTGGAGGAGCACAACGGGTTCTTTATGTTCTTTTCGTTGTTGCTGATGATTCCAGTCTATGTGGTAGCGCTTGCCTACGCCATGTTTCCATTCATTTTGCGCGATAATCCAGAACTCTCAGCCAGAGAAATACTTACCAAGAGCCGCATGATGATGCAGGGTCACAAAGGGGAGCTTCTCATTCTGTTGCTGAGTTTCATCGGTTGGGGTGTGCTGGCGATGTTCACGTTTTGCATCGGCTACCTATGGCTCGCCCCGTATATATGCATGACCTACACCAAATACTACGAGCAGCTCCGTGAGGGGTACGAGGGTGTTGACGAGGAAGAGATGCCGATGCAGGAGGAGGTTGAAATGCCTGCGGAAATCACCAAATAACGTGATTGTTTCGTTGTAGAGACGCACGGCCGTGCGTCTCTACAGGGAAAACACCACCTTCACCGGCGCTTCCCACTCTCCCATCATCGCCTTGAACTTCTTCACCGATTTGGCGGAGATGCCCTCGGCGGGAAGGGTTAATTGACGATTTATGGTCACCGTCTGACCGTCAACCTGCACATCGATCAGGAGTTTGGCGTTCTCGACGGTGATTTCTTTGTGTACCGGTTTCGTCAGACAACGGACGTTGGCGGGCAACTTGACCGTGTAGGCGTATTTCTCGTCGGATTGGCCGGTGTTGATGTCGTACTGTCGATCATTGTGGATGTTCACGGAACGGATTTGCGTACCGTAGTTTCCGTCGTCGATGGTCAGTTCGTAGTATTTACCGCTGAGTTGGGACACGTATGCTTTTGCTACGCTAATTTTCTGAGGCTGAAGTCTTTGTACCATTGGGGAATTACGGACATCCTTTTTCGAAACCACCACTTGCGGATTTTCTAAATCCTCTTTATTTAAGGTGATGTCTGCGACCACATCCACCGTAACAGGAACATATTCCGACTCCCAAGTTTGCCCGTTATCCAAAACCAAATCTTCGTCAAGCATGGTCATATTAATTGCCAACTCATCCGTTTCGTTGGCGGAAATCTCGTAGTATGAACCATTCACTTGGACAGAGACTAACGCTTCTGGATCGGTGAAAAACGAAAAACTGACAAAAGCCAAGTGAGCTTCATACCCCAAACTATTCAACACACCTTTTAACAGAATATTCTTTTCTATCGGTAACGCACAGTTGCTCTCCCATACTTGTTGCGGCGAGGCGAACATATAGTTCAACACTTTTGCGTTCAGATGATTGGTATGAATATTGTCGTGGATATAATCCCTGACATACAGAACCTTGTCCATATCGCTCATATCATCCGTGAAACGGCTGCGGAAGAAGTCTGTAATTTTTTGGTTGTCAAACTTCTGCATAGCGTTTTGCTGCATGATTTTACCTACAGGATAATTCTCATCAAGCAACGATGTAATGATGGTCAAAAAGGCTATTTCGCTTGGTAAGATATATTCGTCTGTAGGGTGTTCCGGCAGGTCGGTGAAGGTAAATACAGTTGTCTTCGGATTTTGTTCAGCATTCGTTGTGTAGTGAAGATTGTCTCCTTTCAAAACAAATGCCGCAGGTTTATAATCCGGCGTGGTCACACTAATCACGTACTTCTCCACCGGCACCTCCTCCTGCAAATCGACTTTTTCCAACAGTTCCTGGAAGAAGAAGTTCTTGGAATGGATGGTGTAGTCGAGAACGATGATGGCATCATACTCCAACGCCGTGTGCGTCACCACCATCGTGCGGATGCCGTTGAGCCGCTCGCATTTGGTGCAACCCTCCGGCAACATCGGGTTGAAGGCGTTGGCAGGGGTTTCCACCTTGCTGCCGTCCTTGCGGATGGTGTAGGCCTCGTTGATGATGAGCTCCTGGAAATCAGGATTGTACGTGATGAACGTCTCCCCGAATTCATCGAAGGTCATCCGTGTGAAAATCTGCAACTCCACGCGCTTGCGAAATTCCGATGAGCCGTCCTTGTTCAACGTGTAGCTCTCGGAGATGAGGTGATATACGGCGTCCTTTTCGGGGGCTTTGGCCATGACTGTTGACATGGCGCATATTGCGATGATTATGAGTACGTATCTTTTCATATTTTGTTGTTTTTATCGTTATTATACCCCACACTGCGCTGCGCTTGTGTGGGGTTAATTGCGCTTCGCGCGTTTTGCCTCTCCGAGGCTGTTCAAGGAATTATGTTTCAATATATGGGGACTTTTCGTTATAAATTGCTAACTACTAACTGCAAACTGCTGACTATTTGATGAATACTACCGGGTTGTCCATGTACTCTCGTTGGTAGAGTACGGCTTTGCGGAATGCGGGCCATTCGGAGGCCTCATAGACGCGCTTGCCGAGGGAGATGTTTTCGGAGAAGGTGACCATGTTGTAGCCGATTTGGTAACCGCCTCTGAATGAGACGCTCGGGGTGACAAACTGTAGCGTTTGGGGCGTGCTTACACGTGTGTAGCCCGAGGGGACGGTCATCGTTTCCGAAATGGCCACGTAGCGGGAGCAACGGTCGGTGAAGGGGTAGTCGCGCTTTTCGAGGCTGACGTCGTAGAAGAGGTGGCGCATGACGAAGGTGTAGAATCCGTTGGCTAAGAACGGTGTGGCAATGACTTCCTTGTCGGTAACTATGGCGTAATCAGGGATTTCGAACTTATAGGTAATGCTGACGGGTTGCTTCAGATAGTCGTCCTCGCTGGTGTATTTCACCGATTTCAACTTGGCGTTGGGGTATAGTTGATAGAGCATCATTTCGACGTTGTTTCGCCATTCGGTGCGGAAACCGTCGAAGAGATAGCGGACGGTTCTGTCGGATTGGCGGTCGGCGGTGATGGTGACGGTGCCCTTCAGTGTGCCGTTCTTGGTGACCTGCGTGTTGGCGGTCATCCGGACGTAGTGGTTTTTCGGATCGGAGACGGGCGTGAGTCCCAATTTCGCGCCATTGGGAAGTCCCATGAGGTAGTTCTGCTGCTGTTCCGCACTGGACCAAAGCTCGCCCCTAACGCCCGGAACCCACGTGGGATCAAGGAGTTGGTAGTTTCCGTTGCGCCGCTGTACCACCGTGATGCAGTGGTTGAACTGGTCGGCGGGGATGTCCTCGATGCGCTCCCCGGCCATCGTCATGGCCGCGTAGGCCTTGAAGCCCGCCGCCCGCAACATGCCGATGAGCATCCCGGCCTTGTCCTTGCAGACACCGCAGCGGTCGCGGAAGGTCATCTCGCACTTGTGGAGCGTGAACCCTTCGCCCTCGCCCATCGAGATGCCGGAGTAGCGCACGTTGTCGGCCACCCAGTGCGTGAGGATGTCCAGACTGTCATTCTCGGTTTTCGCCGGCTTCAGCAACTCGTTCACCTTTTGCTGGATTTCAGGGGTCGCCTCAAAGCTGCCGAAGTCCTCGTTCACACCGTAGAACCACATCGACTTGGCCTCCCAGTTCTGCGCGGTGGTCACGATGAGCTTCGGCTCGATGTCGTTGTTGGCCACGGTATAGCGCGGGGTCTTCAACGGGAAGTAATCCTTGTTCTCGAAAGTGTAAACCGTGCGGTCGCCGTCCTTCTTCGCGGTCACCGAAAGATTCCCGTTGTAAACTATATACTGCAAGTTCTTGTTTGTCAGCACGCTGACCTGATACACTTTCTCTTTTACGGGTTGAGTGCTCCAGAAGGGGACGATGTCGTAGAAGTGGCCGCGCATGGGCGGAATGTACTTCGCGTCGGGGTCGTCTCCCTGCAGTAGCGCGTAGGTGAAGCCTTTCTTGTAGGTGAGGAACTCCACTTCGTCGCCAATTTCGAGGCGGCCGAGGGCGACCATCTTCTGTCGCGCGCCCCAGTAGATCATGTGGGCAGGTGCGGGGTAGTCGAGCACGTCGGGCTCTGGATGCTCTATCGTGCCGTCATGACGGTAGAGGATTACGTCGCGGATCTCGCAATAGGCCGACAGCGGGTCGTAATCGACGATGATGGTGTTGTTGTCGCGGCAGCCGGCATCGGTCAACACTCTGTAACGCTGGTGGTTGACGTAGTGGCTGAGACCGTTCTCCTCCATGCGCACGGTCATGCTGTCATAGAGGGTCACGCGGTCATAACCGGCGTAGGGGTCGGTTTCCTGCGCCATCGCCGCCATGCCGAGGCACAGCAGCAGGGTTGATAGTAGGGTTCTTATGTTCATAATTGGTCACTTGTTCTTGTCTGGCCCCACACTGCGCTTCGCTTGTATGGGGTAAATTCTATATCTTTCACATCTGTTTGATATTCATATTGATACGCGATTTTTGTCATACGCGGGGTACAAATTGGGTTCAAAAAGCACCGTCAAAAATGGCTTGGCGGTGCCGTGATTTAAAGTGAATATGCCTCGGCATATCGGTGGCAAAAGTATGCTTTTTTTCAATACAATATATTTAAATGTTACAACGGCTTCTTTCTTCTCTTTTTGGGCGACCGAGCACGCTTTCCACTCGAATTTCGCACTCCGTGCTCATAACCGTTCCAATCGTTGTCGCGGTATTGTGGAAACAGCGAAACGCATTCGACCAGCATGAATGCGTTTCGCTGTTGCATATCATCTTGTCAATGCCGTCTTGAAACAATGAACGGTGGACGGATTTATGTGCAAGCGTCAACAACCTTGCTTCATGTTTCTTTCGATGAACTATGGTATGATCAAATGCGTGGGTGTCCAGTTCGTTGAGGACAAAGACGAAGAGCGGAGAGTTTCGTCGTGCTTCCCGAAGTGACCACACAATTCTCGGACGAAACAGATGAGATTGTTCGGACGAAGTTTGGTGGTGGAGTAAAAGAAAAGGCGGAAGTTTTGTTCCGACAAGGGTTGGGAAATGAAATATTGTGTAGTTTTGCCGCCCAGTTGTAAATACATCAAAGATGAAGAAAATTATAGTCGCATTGGTATTAGTCATAGCTTCGGTATCGCTCTTTGCACAAGCTCCTCTGTTTAAGGGAGTGGCCATAGAAGGTAACATCAACGATTTTATGACAAAGTTGAAAGCAAAAGGATGTGTGTTTGAGGAAAGAACTAAAGCCTCTGATACGGGAAGTGAGGTTATCAGGATGAAAGGAAGCTATGCTGGCTATCAAAATTGTCAAATTATCTTATTTGCTGATGGGCAGGGCAAAGAAATAGAGAGTGTGCGAGTTATTATGCCTCTAAAATGTTATAAATATGGCGAAAGTTTTGATGGATTTAGTGATAATTATAAAGATGTGCGGTCAATGTATCTTGATGTCAAGTCTAAAATGATCGAAAAATATGGCAGTCCCGTTGTTATACATGAAAACGAAATAAACACTTATCACGGAGGGGAACTCCGTAAGATTGCCGAAATGGACGTGTATGGATGTGGTTGGACTGATGAGGGACTAAATCGGATTTCTCTTATGATAACAGTCGAAGAGATGGATTTTATTTATTTTGCAAGTGTCAGAGTCGACATCAGTAATAATTCTTCTGTTGAAAAAAGCAGGGAGAATGTTTTAGATGATATGTAATTTCTTTTTGGGTGTTCCCCTTTCGGGTCGGGCTTTACGCCTTAACCGCAAGGGTTGCTGATTCAATTTTCTAACACCAAAGGCGGCTTCTTTCAGTCGCCTCTTTTTGTGTTGAAAATTCTGAAGCATCATCCCCTTTGCGGTAACGTGCTCCAATCCCTAACGCGGCTATTTCGCAACATCCATCGTGGACGGCTTCTTCTCGAAAAGGCCTAAATATCGGGAATTTCGGACGTTTACATATTTACAACACAATGGATCATTGGCGGCTGAAAAGCCACCAAAACGGGCTGTTTTGCGCCCAAAACAAGCCGTTTCAAGTCGTTGATAAACGTTTATGAACACCGCTTTTGCAAGCGGTGGACGGCGGCGGTGATGATGCCGTTTCCCAACGGCTGAACCGCCGTAAAGGAACAAATGATAATTGAATGTGGACGGCTTGATATTTACAACGTGGACGGCGGCGCGTGCCGCCGTGGTTCTTAATTTTTTATTTACAATTAAAAACTGACCTTTGCCGCCCGCGTGCTGTCGGTATGCTGTTTTTGTGCTGCTTTTTATGTGTAAACAACTGAATATCAATAGAATAAGTATGCGCCAAAAGTGCCGAAAATCTGCGAAAATTTCCGTTAATTTATTGTAAATCAGCAAATTTTTCTCAAACTTTTTTTCTAACCGCCTGATAATCAATGAAATAATTTTCAAAAAAAGTGCATTTTTATTTGGTGGTTTCCGTAAAAAGTTGTATATTAGCGACATAAAACAAAGGGGATAACAAACCACCCCAATTTACTAACCCTAAAAAATAGAGATTATGCAAGTTGATGACGTTTTGAGATTCACGAACCTATTGAAAAACCTTTGGAGATTATACGCCATTGTTCCCGATGACCGCAAAAATGACGTTTACGCGGATATTTGCCGCGTTGAATCCCGAATGAGCGCGGACACCTACACACAAGTGATTGACAACTTAATTTCACTATGACCCAGCCCCGCCGCCCTCGTTCATATTTCGTGCAAAAGATGAAACGTTTATCAACGGCGCGGGCAGGGCGAGAGGCGGGACACGTTACACTTTAACGGCTTTTTTTCAAAAAAAAAGCGTGCAAAAAACTGATTAGCAACAAGAAACGAAAAATAAAACTACACAGCCAAACGGCGCGGCGATTCAGACCCGCCCGCCGTTGATAAACGGAAAAACAAGCAGCAGAGCCGCCCCCCTTTTCACAATCAAAATTTCAAAGCAATGAAACAAGCAACAATTTACAGAGAGCCGGAAACGGCGAAAGCCCCCGAAATCGAAATCCACTACAAAACCGCCGTAAGGCCGGCGCAACGCCCCCAAATCCAGAGCGCGCCCGATGTTTACAACACAATGACCGAGAACGGCGAAATGGCGCGGAATATGGAGTATAAAGAACTTTTCTACGCCCTATATCTGAACCAGGCGAACAAACTCCTGGCACTCCACAAAATAGGCGAGGGAACGACCACCGCCGCCCCCGTAGATGTCAAGTTCATAATGCAAGGCGCAATAATGACCAACGCCGCCGCGCTGATAGTTTGCCACAACCACCCGAGCGGCAGCACAAGCCCCAGCCGAAACGACAAACTACTGACGGACAAGATACGGAAAGCCGCCGAACTTTTCGACATCCGACTGACCGACAGCGTAATAATAACCGCCGACAATTATTTTTCATTTGCCGAAGAGGGCATAATATAAGCGACAAAGAAAGGGCAGGACAGACCCCGCCCGCATTAAATAACCTTATTTTTTCACAATCAAAATTTCAAAAAAATGGAAAAAAACACTAAGAGCGCAGCAAGCGCAACGAAAACCGCAACCGCAACCGCCAAGAGCGCAGCGAAAACCACAACCCCGACCGCCACGGCAGCACCAGCCGCCGCAACACCCGCAGCCCCCGCGTTAAGGCTTGTTAAGTCGGTAATCGTCCCCCCGATTGGAGGAACACCCGCAGAGGCGAAGCCCGCGACACCTGCCAAGACGGAAACCAAGCCCGCCGCCCCTGCAAAGGTGGAGACGAAACCCGCAGCGGAGACCAAGCAGGAGAAACCGACCGAGGCAGCCAAGGAAGCCCCCAAGACGGAGACCCCGCAGGAACAGCCCGCCAAGGAGACCCCGAAAGAGGCAACACCCGCACCAGCCGCCGAGACGGAGCAGAAGCCCGCAGAACCGACACCAGCCCCAGCGCCCGCGCCGATGAGCGCGGAGGAAGCCGCCGCCGCCGCGATACGCGCCGCCGAGGAAGCCGACCGCAAACGCCGCGAATCCCTCGCGGAAATGCAAAAACGACTTGACGAAGAACTTGAAAAACTCAACCACAAGCGCGAAATTGCAGAAAAGCGGGAAATGTTCATCAAATGCCGCGAAGATATAGAAAACTATATCGGCGAACTGGAGGACGAAGAAGAATTTGAAACGAGTATCTGCCGCCTCTCCTTTGAACGCTTCACGAAAGACGGTTTAAACCGCGAGGAGTTCAAAAAGGTGATGACCGTTTCAAATACGGCAATCGTTAAAAAGTTCTGCGAGGCG